>CAXTEJ010000001.1:0-36498 GCA_964243295.1 uncultured Actinomycetales bacterium
CGCTACCTCACCGCACACGCCGCCACGACCCCTTGACACACATAGAAGCGTCACGCGGATGGGGACGCCAGCCCGAGCACCGCACCCCGAGCCGCGATTGCATGATCACGGGAATCGCCGGCCCGCCGCTCACGTGGGCGGGCCGGGACTGCATGATCACGGCGGGTCAGGCTTGGCGGACCGTCAGCCCACCGGCCTGCTCGTCGTGGTCGACGACCACGGTGTCGCCGTCGACGACCTCGCCGGCGAGCAGCGCGCGGGCGAGCCGGTCGCCGATCTCCTTGGACACCAGGCGCCGCAGCGGCCGGGCGCCGTACACGGGGTCGAACCCGGTGAGACCGAGCCACTCGCGCGCGGCAGGGCTGACGTCGAGGGTCAGCCGCCGGTCGGCGAGCCGGCGAGCGAGGTGGTCGACCTGCAGGTCGACGATCTGGGTGAGCTCGTCGATGCCGAGGGCGTCGAAGAGCACGACGTCGTCGAGCCGGTTCAGGAACTCCGGCTTGAACGCCGCCTGCACGCTCGCCATCACCGCGGACCGGCGGGCGGCGGCGTCCAGCGAGGGGTCGACCAGGAACTGCGAGCCGAGGTTGGAGGTCAGCACCAGGATCGTGCTGCGGAAGTCGACCGTGCGGCCCTGACCGTCGGTGAGCCGGCCGTCGTCCAGCACCTGCAGCAGGATGTCGAAGACGTCGGCGTGGGCCTTCTCGACCTCGTCCAGCAGCACCACGCTGTACGGACGTCGGCGCACGGCCTCGGTGAGCTGGCCGCCCGCGTCGTAGCCGACGTACCCGGGCGGTGCCCCGACCAGGCGCGAGACCGAGTGCTTCTCGCCGTACTCGCTCATGTCGATGCGCACCATGGCGCGCTCGTCGTCGAACAGGAAGTCGGCGAGCGCCTTGGCGAGCTCGGTCTTGCCGACGCCGGTGGGGCCGAGGAACAGGAACGACCCGGTCGGGCGGTCGGGGTCGCTGATGCCCGCCCGCGCGCGCCGGACGGCGTCACTGACCGCGGCGACAGCGGTGCGCTGGCCGATGAGCCGGCCGGCGAGCACGTCCTCCATGTGCAGCAGCTTCTCGCTCTCGCCCTCGAGCAACCGGCCGGCGGGGATGCCGGTCCAGGCGCTGACAACGTCGGCGACGTCGTCCGGGCCGACCTCGTCCTTGACCATGGCGTCGCCGGCGGCCTCGGCCTCCTGCGCCGCGGCGAGCTCGCGCTCGATCTCGGGGATGCGGCCGTAGAGCAGGGCGGACGCCGCGCCGAGGTCACCCTCACGCTGCAGCCGCTCGGCCTGCCCGCGGACGTCGTCGAGCTGGCTCTTCAGCTCGCCGACGCGGTTGAGGCCGGCCTTCTCCTGCTCCCAGCGGGCGGTGAGCACCGCCAGCTGCTCGCTGCGGTCGGCGAGGTCCAGGCGCAGCGACTCGAGGCGAGCGCGGGAGCCCGGGTCGTCCTCGCGCTCGAGCGCGAGCTCCTCCATCCGCAGCCGGTCGACACCGCGGCGCAGCTCGTCGATCTCGACCGGGCTCGAGTCGATCTCCATCCGCAGCCGGGACGCCGCCTCGTCGACGAGGTCGATCGCCTTGTCGGGCAGCTGGCGGCCGGAGATGTAGCGGTGCGACAGCGTCGCGGCCGCGACCAGCGCGGCGTCGGCGATGGCGACCTTGTGGTGCGCCTCGTAGCGCTCCTTGAGGCCGCGCAGGATGCCGATGGTGTCGGGCACGCTGGGCTCGCCGACGTAGACCTGCTGGAAGCGGCGCTCCAGGGCGGCGTCCTTCTCGATGCGCTCGCGGTACTCGTCGAGGGTCGTCGCGCCGACGAGCCGCAGCTCGCCGCGGGCGAGCATGGGCTTGAGCATCTGCCCGGCGTCCATCGCGCCCTCGCCGCTCGCGCCCGCACCGACCATGGTGTGCAGCTCGTCGATGAAGGTGACGACCTCGCCGTCCGAGCCCTTGATCTCGCCCAGGACGGCCTTGAGGCGCTCCTCGAACTCGCCGCGGTACTTCGCGCCCGCGACCATGGCCGCGAGGTCGAGCGAGATCAACCGCTTGCCGCGCAACGACTCCGGGACGTCGCCGGCGACCATGCGCTGGGCGAGGCCCTCGACGACGGCGGTCTTGCCGACGCCGGGCTCGCCGATGAGGACCGGGTTGTTCTTGGTGCGGCGCGAGAGCACCTGCACCACGCGGCGGATCTCGCCGTCGCGTCCGATGACGGGGTCGAGCTTGCCGTCGCGGGCCGCCTGGGTGAGGTCGACACCGTACTTGGTGAGGGCGTCGTAGGTGCTCTCCGGGTCGGGGCTGGTGACGCGGCCGCCGCCGCGCACCGTCGGCAGTGCGGCGCGCACGGCGTCGGCCGTGACGCCCGCCTCGCGCAGCGCCTGGCCGACGGCGCCGGCGTCCTCGGTGAGGCCGAGCAGCAGGTGCTCGGTCGAGACGTAGTCGTCGCGCAGCGCGGTGGCCTGCTGCTGGGCGGTGCTGATGGCCGCGTGCATGCCGCGCGACAGGCTCGGGCCGTTGACGGTCGCGCCCGAGACCGACGGCAGGTCGGAGAGCAGCTTCTCGGCCGCGGTCACGAGGGGGGCGGGCTCGGCGCCGGTGGCGAGCACGAGCGGGCGGGCGGCGCCGTCGTCCTGCCCGAGCAGGGCGACCAGCAGGTGCGCCGGCTCGACGTCGGGGTGGCCGGAGGCGGCGGCGCGGCGGACCGCGGCGGAGAAGGCCTCCTGGCTGCGGGTGGTGAGAGCCATGTCCATGGGTGCTCCAGTGGTGCGAGGGGGACGTGCGCTAGGCGCAACACTACAAGACTTGAGCGTGTTCCACTCAACTCTGGTCATCGCGGCGGGAGTGCGGCATGCTGAGCCCATGGCACGTCCGTTCTCCGGCCGCGGTGGCGGCAGCACGCGTGACCCCCGGCTGCCCCCGGGCCAGTACGACACCGGCGACACCTTCCCGGTGCTCACGGCCGAGGTGAGCCCCCGCACCGACCTCGCGACCTGGACGCTGCGCGTCGACGGCGCCGTGAGCCAGGCGCGTGAGTGGACGTGGGACCAGTTCAACGGGCTGCCCACCGCCACGTGGGAGGGCGACATCCACTGCGTGACGACGTGGTCGAAGCTCGGCACGTCGTTCACCGGCGTCAGCGTCGACGTCCTGCTCGACGCCGCACGACCGACCCCCGGGGCGACGCACGTCGTGGCGTGGAGCTCGTCGGGCTACACCACCAACCTCCCCCTGGACGACGTCACCGGCGGGAAGGCGTGGGTGGTGACCCGGCACGAGGACGGCCCGCTGCCTCACGAGCACGGCGGCCCCGCGCGGCTGCTGGTGCCGCACCTGTACTTCTGGAAGTCGGCCAAGTGGCTGAACGGCCTGCGGCTGCTCGACCACGACGAACCCGGCTTCTGGGAGACGCGTGGCTACCACCACCGCGGCGACCCGTGGACCGAGCAGCGCTACGCCGGTGACTGAGCCGGCGCGGTCGCTGCCGACTCCCGACCTGCCCACGCTCGGCCAGGTCTCCCGCCGCCCGCCCGCGGGCGGCGCCCGCAAGGAGTGGGTCACCGCCACGGTGATCGGCATCCACGACGAGACCGCGCGCATGCGCACCTACCGGCTGCGGCTGCCCGGTCCGTTCGCGCACGTCCCGGGTCAGTACCTCACCCTGCGGCTGACGGCACCTGACGGCTACAGCGCCACGCGCTCCTACAGCATCGCCTCGCGGCCAGGGCTCGGAACGCCGCAGCACCCGGAGGTCGAGCTGATGGTCGAGCGCCTGGCCGAGGGCGAGGTCTCCGCCTACCTGCACGACGAGCTGGCCGTCGGCGACCCCCTCGAGGTGCGCGGGCCGTTCGGTGGCTGGTTCGTGTGGACCGGCAAGGAGCCCGCGATGCTGCTCGGCGGTGGCAGCGGTGTCGTCCCCCTGATGGCCATGCTGCGCCACCAGCGCGCGGCGGTGCCCGGCGTCCCGGTGCGGCTCGTCGCGTCGGTGCGCTCGCCCGACGACCTGCCCTTCTCGGGCGAGTACGGCGACGAGAGCACCGTCGTCTACACCCGCCTCGCCCCGGAGCGGTCACCCCGCCCGGCCGGCCGGCTCACCGCGGACGACGTGCGCGCCGTCCTGCTGCCGGACGCAGAGGCGTACGTGTGCGGGTCGTCGTCGTTCGCCGACCACGCAGCCCGGCTGCTGGTCGACCTCGGCGTGCCGCCTGAGCGCATCCGCATGGAGCGCTACGGCCCGAGCTGACGACCGACCAGCGAGAGTCTGACTCCCGCCGACGCCTAGCGCTGGGAGCCCGCACGAGCGTCGGCCGCGTCTGGCGGAGACGGCGACAGCTTGCGCGACAACGCTTTCGCGATGGCGACGACCGACAGCCCCTGGTGGCCGTGCAGCTCGTGCAGCTCCGACGGGTCGGTGTCGATCACGTTGCCCGGGTGGGGTGCGACCACCACGTCGTCACTGCCGGCCACGGTGAACAGCGGCGTGACCACTGCGTCGAAGAGCTTCGGCAGCAACGTGAAACCCGTCGACATGGCCCAGTTCAAGAACCCCGCGTCGATGCGGTCGCGCGGGTGGTCGAGCGCCCGGACGACGATCGCGGCGACGTGCTCCGGCGAGTACACCGGCGGTGGCGGCCGGCCCACCGTGCCACGGTAGTTGGCCGCCGCCTTGTAGATCGGTGTGTCGACGCCGCCAGGAGAGACCGCGACGACGTCGACGCCGTTGCGGTCGCGCTGCTCGATCGACAGCTCGCGCGCCAGCGACCGCAGCGCCCACTTGCTCACGGCGTACGCCGACATCTCCGGGACCGCGATCGCACCGATGACCGAGCTGATGATGACCACCGTGCCGTGGTTGGCGGCGCGCATGGCCGGCAGCACGCTGCGCGCGACGTTGGCGGTGCCGAACACGTTGGTCGCGATGACGCCCTCGAAGATCTCGGCGGGCACCTGCTCGAACCGTCCGTAGGCCGCGACCCCGGCCGACTGGACGACGGCGTCGATGCGCCCGTGGCGAGCGCGGACGACCGCCATCGCGGCGTCGACGGCCTCGCAGTCGCGGACGTCCAGGCTGACGGCCTCTGCCGACGCCGCGCCACGCTGGCGGCACTCGTCTGCCGTGCGCTGCAAGGGTTCCAGCGCCCTCGCCATGAGGACGAGGTGGTCACCACGCTCGGCGAGCCGGTGCACGACGGCGCGGCCGATCCCGCTCGACGCACCCGTGACGACGACGACGCGCGCGTCGGTCACGGCTGCAGCACCACCTTCACGCAGCCCTCGGTCTTCTGCTGGAACACCTCGTAGCCGTGCGGCGCCTGCTCGAGCGGGAGGTGGTGGGTGGCGAGGGTCTCGACCCCCAGCACGTCGTCGTCCTGCTCGAGGACGGCGATGATGTCGTCGGTCCAGCGGCGCACGTGGCACTGGCCCATGCGCATCTGGATGCCGCGGTCGAACATCTCCATCATCGGCATCGGGTCCATCTCGCCGCCGTAGACCCCGCTGACCGACACGGTGCCGCCGCGGCGCACCGCCTTGATCGACGTGTGCAGCGCGTCGAGCCGGTCGAGGGCGAACCGGTCGCTGAGCGGGGCCGCGATGGCGTCCGGCAGCAGACCGACGGCGGCGTGGGCGAGCTTGCCCCGCGGCGAGCCGTGCGCCTCCATGCCGACGGCCTCGACGACGGCGTCCGGCCCGCGCCCCGCCGTCATGTCGATCAGCGCGGCGGCGGTGTCGTCGACCTCGTCGAGGTCGACCACCTCGACACCGCTCAGCTGCGCGAGCGCGAGCCGCTCGGGCACCAGGTCGACGCCGATGACGCGCTCGACACCGAGGTGCAGCGCGATGCGGCAGGCGAGCAGCCCGACCGGTCCGAGGCCCAGCACCGCGAGCGTGCCCCCCTGCGGCACGTCCGCGTAGGCCACCGCCTGCCAGGCCGTCGGGAGGATGTCGGACAGGTACAGGTAGCGCTCGTCCGGCGCACCGGCGGGCACCGGGATCGGGCCGAAGTGAGCTTGCGGCACCCGCAGGTACTCCGCCTGGCCGCCGGGCACCGCGCCGTACAGCGAGGTGTAGCCGAACAGCGCCGCACCCTTGCCCTGCTCCTTGACCTGCGTGGTCTCGCACTGGGCGAAGAGCCCCCGGCTGCACATCCAGCAGCTGCCGCACGAGATGTTGAACGGGATGACGACCCGGTCACCCACGCCGATGTGGTGGACGTCGGCACCGACCGCCTCGACGACGCCCATCGTCTCGTGGCCGAGCACGTCACCCGGGGTCAGGAACGGCCCGAGCACCTCGTACAGGTGCAGGTCGGAGCCGCAGATGGCCGTCGAGGTGACCTTGATGATCGCGTCCGTGGACGACTGCAGCAGGGGATCAGGCACCTCCTCGACGCTGACCGACCGCTTGCCCTGCCAGGTGAGTGCCTTCATGCTCGCCACCTTCGCAGCGGCCGTGGCTTCGCGCGCGACGTGAGGCGGTTGGCGGCTTTCGTCACGTCTGGCGCCATGAGCGCCCGCAGTCTGTCGCCGGCCGACGACCTCGAGCTCTTCCGGTGGCACGACGTGGGGAATACCGTCGTCGCACGCTCGTGGGCCTGCCACCGCCGACGCTCGACGACGGCTGCGGGGCACGCCTGCGCCCAGACGGTGCATCAGCACGGAGGCGGACATGGACGCAGGGCGGCTGCAGGACCTCGCGACCCAGCGGGTGCGTGCCCTGTACTACCTCGTCGGTTTCAGCCGGGCCTTCCCCGGCAAGGCGACCCTCGCGAGGTACATCGAGGACTGGGAGCGCAGCACCGGCAAGGGCGACACCCCCAAGCCGAGGGACGCGTGGGAGGCGCAGTACCGGTCGGGCGCCTGGGCGTACCTGGGCCAGCTCGACGAGACCTCGAGGTACTCGATCATCGTCGGGTACCTGTCGGTGCTGGTGCCACGTGGGGCGGTGCTGGACGTCGGTTGCGGTGACGGCGTCCTGCACGAGCGCATCGTCGCCAACGACGCCCTGCGGTACGTCGGCGTCGACATCTCCGGTGCGGCCGTGGACATGATCCTCGCCAAGCACCCGCAGGCGAGGGTCTCCCAGGCTGATGCCGAGACCGACATCCCCACCGAGCGCTTCGATGCCATCGTGTTCAACGAGACGCTCTACTACTTCACCGATCCCGCTGACACGCTGCGGCGCTACTGCGAGAAAGCCTTGAGCCCCGACGGCGTAGTCATCGTGTCGCTCTACCAGGCCTCCCGCAGGGCTCGGGCGATCACCAGGCAGCTGAGATCCTCCTTCGAGGTGGTGGACGAGACCACCACCTCCCAGAAGAACAAGTCGTGGACCTGCCTCGCGCTCGTCCCGCTGACCGCCCGGGACCGGCCTGCGGCCGCTCGGGACCTCAGCGCTCGCCGGGGCTGATCGACGAGCGCAGCTGCCGCGCCAGCAGCTGCGCCAGGTGCTCGCCCGACCGCTCGGTGAGCTGCTCGAGCTGGGTGCGGCAGCTGAACCCGTCGGCCAGCAGGACGGTCTGGTCGCCCGCGGCGCGGACGGCGGGCAGCAGCTGCTGCTCGGCCACGGCGACGGACGTGTCGTGGTGGCCGCGCTCGACGCCCCAGTTGCCGGCGAGCCCGCAGCACCCACCCAGCCGCTGGACGTCGGCACCGGCCTCGCGCAGCAGCGCGGCGTCGGGCGACCAGCCCATCACCGCGTGGTGGTGGCAGTGCGGCTGCGCCACGGCCGTGACGTCGGACAGGTCGGGCGGCGCCCAGCCCGGGGTCTGCGCCAGCAGCTCGGCGAGCGTCCGCGTCGATGCCGCAACCCGTTGCGCCGCGGCAAGATCCTCCCCCGTGAGCAGCTCGAGGGCGTCGGATCGGAGCACCGCCGTGCAGGAGGGCTCGAGGCCCACCACGAGCACGCCGGCGTCGGCGTACGGCACGAGGGCGGCGATGGTGTCGGCCATGCGGCGCCGCGCGGTGTCGAGCTGGCCGGTCGACACCCACGTCAGCCCGCAGCAGGTGGGCCGGGCCGTGACCCGCACCCGGTAGCCGGCGTCCTCGAGCACCGCGACGGCTGCACGGCCGACGTCCGGTGAGAACGTGTCGGTGAAGGTGTCGACGAACAGCACGACGTCACCGTGGCGGGCGCGGGCCGCGCCCGGGCGCGCGGCGAACCAGCGGCGGAAGGTCTGCTCGGCGAGCTGGGGCAGCGATCGCCGGCTGTCGACACCCGCCCCCGCGGTCACGAGCGGGTGCAGGACCCTCGAGCGCAGCACCGCGTTCGCGGCCCGCGTCACCGGTGCTGCCCGCGTCGCGAGCCCAGCCCACAGCGGCAGCATGCCGAGCGAGTAGTGCGACAGCGGCCGCAGCCGGCCGCGGTAGCGCTGGTGCAGCGCCTCCGCCTTGTACGACGCCATGTCGACGCCGGTGGGGCAGTCCGACGAGCAGCCCTTGCACGACAGGCACAGGTCGAGGGAGTCCCACAGCGCGTCGGCGTCCCAGCCGAGCCGGCCGGCGACGACGTCCTGCAGCACCCGGGCGCGACCGCGGGTCGAGTCCTTCTCCTCGCGCGTCGCGAGGAACGACGGGCACATCACCCCGCCGCTGACGGTGGTGTCGGCGCGGCACTTGCCCACGCCGGTGCAGCGGTGCACGGCCATCGACAGGTCGCCGCGGTCGTGCGGGTAGGTCAGCGCGAGGTCCCTGCGGTACGGCGGCGCCGACGCCACGCGGACGTCGGCGTCAAGCGGTGCGGGCCGCACGATGACACCGGGGTTGAGCACGTCGTCCGGGTCGAGGACGGCCTTGACGCGCGAGAACAGGTCGATCGCTGCCGGCGTGTACATGACCGGCAGCAGCTCGCCGCGGGCGCGCCCGTCGCCGTGCTCGCCCGACATCGAGCCGCCGTGCGCGGCGGCCAGGTGCGCCGCCTCGGTCAGGAACTGCCGGAACACACCGGTGCCGCCGGGCGCGTGCAGCGGGAAGTCGATGCGGATGTGCAGGCAGCCGTCACCGAAGTGGCCGTACGGCAGGCCCGTCAGCCCGTGCCCGGCCATGAGCGCGTCGAACTCGCGCAGGTAGCCGCCCAGCCGCTCGGGCGGGACGGCGGCGTCCTCCCACCCGGCGTGGGCGGGGTCACCCGCCGGCGTGCGGCCCGACAGCCCGGCGCCGTCCTCGCGGATGCGCCACAGCGCCGCGGCCTTCGCGGCCTCGGTGACCACCATGGCGTCGAGCGCGCCGGCGTCGGCCACCAGCCGGTCGGCCGCGGCGGTGACCTCGCCGACGTGGTCGCCGACGAGCTCGACCATCAGCCAGCCGCCGCCGCGCGGCAGGTCGGGCACCGCGGAGGCGCCGCGGCGATCGCGCACGACGTCGACGATGCGCGCGTCGAGGCCCTCGCAGGCGACCGGATGATGCGGCAGCACTGCGGGTACGGCGTCAGCGGCCTCGGCCATCGAGCCGTAGCCGAGGGCGACCAGCACCCGCACCGGGGCGTCGCGCACCAGCCGCACGCGGGCGCGTCGGGTGAGGGCGAGCGTCCCCTCGCTGCCGACCAGGGCCCGGGCCACGTCGAAGCCGCGCTCGGGCAGCAGGTGCTCGAGGGAGTAGCCCGACACCTGGCGGCCGAACCGGCCGAGCTCGGTGCGGATCACGGCGAGGTCGCCGGCGACCAGCTGCCGCAGCCGGTCCAACACAGGTGAGCTCACGCGAACACCACCCGGCACGTCGCCGAGGGCCAGCCGCTCACCGCCGCCGGTGACGACGTCCAGGCCGAGCACGTTGTCGCTGGTGCGTCCGTAGCCCAGAGCCCTGGAGCCGCAGGCGTTGTTGCCGATCATGCCGCCGATGGTGGCCCGGTTGTGGGTCGACGGGTCGGGGCCGAAGCGCAGGCCGTGGCGCGCGGCGACCGCCTGCAGCGACGACTGGACGACGCCCGGCTCGACGAGCGCGGTGCCGGCCACGGGGTCGAGCTCGAGCACCCGGTGCAGGTGGCGGCTGGTGTCGAGGACGACGCCCGGGCCGACGGCGTTGCCCGCGATGGACGTGCCGGCGCCGCGCATCGTCAGCGGCACGCCCAGGTCACGGCAGACCGCGAGCGCGGCGTCGATCTCGTCGACGTGACGCGGCACGGCGACCACGCGGGGCTCGACCCGGTAGAGCGAGGCGTCGGAGGAGTACAGCGAGCGGCGCAGCGCGCTGTCGTCGACACCGCTCAGGCCGGCGGCGCGCAGGGCCTGCACCAGGTCGCGGTCGGGCACGGGGGCCGGCGATCGGTCGACCACGGGGGCGCTCACCTGGCAAGCGTACGCAGCGCCGATCACCGTGCCGGCGGTGGCTAGCCTCGGGCCGTGAGCGACCAGCCGGCCACCGTCCGCGCGGCCACCGGGGCGGACGCCGGCCCCGTCGCGGCCGTCTACGCCCGCTACGTGCGGGGCGGCCACGCGACGTTCGAGGAGGAGCCGCCGGACGCCGCGGAGATCGCCGCGCGGATGGCCGGCGCGCCCCGTCGTCCGTGGCTGGTGGCCGAGCGCGACGACGAGGTCGTCGGGTTCGCCCACGCCGCCTCCCACCGGCCACGCGCCGCCTACCGATGGACGGTCGAGACGTCGGTGTACCTGCTGCCGAGCGAGTCGCGGCGGGGCACGGCCACCGCGCTCTACGGCGTCCTGCTGCCGCAGCTGCGCCGGCTCGGCTACGCCCTCGCGCTCGCAGCCATCGCCCGGCCGAACGACCCGAGTGAGGCGCTGCACTCCTCGCTCGGCTTCACGCACGTGGGCACGGTGCCCGGCGCCGGGTGGAAGCTGGGCAACTGGCACGACCTGACGTGGTGGGCGCTGCCCCTGTCGACCCCCTCGGCGGGCCGACCGGCCGAGCCGCTCGGCTGGGACGGCCTGATCGCGCGATCGGAGAGCCCCACAGCGTTTGAAGATCCTTCCGCGCGGTAATGGTGGGGCGAGGCTTACGAGATCAGTCAGGCCGTGACCTGCACCGCGGCGCCCGCACCGACGTCCGCTGAGGATGCGGTGGCGGCGCCGGTGGTCCACAGTGATCAGGCTGATTACGCTGTAAGCCCGCCATGAGCCGACGACTTCAGGAGAGCACATGATCAACGAGAACCAGATCGCCACCATCACCGGCGCGACCGTCCACGACACCGACGGCGACAAGATCGGCAAGGCCGGCCAGGTCTACCTCGACGACAGCACCGGCGCCCCCTCGTGGGTCACGGTCAACACCGGCCTGTTCGGCACGTCGGAGAGCTTCATCCCGCTCGAGGGCGCCTCGCTCGAGGGCAGCGACCTGCGCGTGGCCTACCAGAAGTCCAAGGTCAAGGACGCCCCCAAGGTCGCCGCTGACGGCCACCTCGAGGTCGCCGAGGAGGAGGAGCTCTACCGCTACTACGGCCTGGGCGGCTCCTACGACACCACCCAGACCACGCAGACGACGGACACGACCAACCTGCACGGCACCGTGGGTCACGACACCTCGGGGCCCACGACCGACGACGCGATGACCCGCTCCGAGGAGCACCTGGTCGCCGGCACGCAGCGGGTCCAGGCCGGTCGGGCGCGGCTGCGCAAGTACGTCACGACGGAGCAGCAGACCGTGACGGTGCCGGTGAGCCACGAGGAGGCCGTGATCACCCGTGAGCCGGTCACCGAGGCCAACCTGGCCCAGTCGGTCGACGGCCCCGTGATCACCGAGGCCGTGCACGAGATCGAGCTCAACGCCGAGCGGGCCGTGGTGAGCACCGAGGCCACGCCGGTCGAGCGCGTGCGCCTCGACAAGCAGACCGTCACCGAGCAGCAGACGGTGTCGGGCGAGGTCCGCAAGGAGCACATCGAGCTGGACGACGACAGCACCACCACCCGCACCACCGACACGACGCGGGGGCACTGACCCCCGGTGTGGGTCCTGCTGAGCGCTCGGCTGCGCCGGTGGCTGCTCCTCACGGTGGCCCTGCCCCTCACGGGCAGGGTCGCCGGGGCGGTCGCCGCGCGCGTGGAGCGCACCCGGGGACCCAACGTGGTGAGCACGACCCTGCGCCGGCTCCCCGGCGCAGCCCCCGCCCGCGCACCGCGCGGCGTGAACCGCTGGAGGCGGCATGGATGAGCACACCGGCATCCCGGACGTGACGCGCACCACCGAGGCCGAGCTGGTGGTCTCGCAGGAGCAGCTTGCCGTCTCCAGCGAGTGGCACGAGCTGGGCCGCGTGCGCGTGGCCAAGCGCGTGGTCACCGAGGAGCGCACCGTCACTGTGACCGTGCGCCGGGAGGTGCTGGTCGTCGAGGACGTCGCGACCGGCGCCGACCTCAGCCACCAGGTGCTCGAGAGCGCGGGCGCCAGCACCACCACGGGCACCACGGCCGGCGCCGGCAGCGGCGCCCTGGGCGGCACGGTCCACAACAGTGCCAGCGCCGGCTCACGGCCGGTGCTCGAGCTGACGCTGCTCGAGGAGCAGGTCAGCCTGGTCGCCGTGCCCAGCGAGCAGGTGCGCGTCTACGTCGACCGCGTGACCGGCACCCAGCAGGTGACCGGCACGGTCTCCCGCGAGGACGTCGAGCTGGTCGAGACGCCCCACGAGCACGCCACGACCCCCCATCAAGGAGCACCCTCATGAGCACCCCCACCGGCCCCAGGCCCGATGACGAGCACCTCGTCACCACGCGCACCGACGACATCAGCGTGCAGCACCACACCGCGCCGGGCGCTGCCTCCGGCGTCGGCAACGGGGCGGGCGCCACCACCGCCGCCTCGACCACCAGCCGCCTCGGGCTCGACCGCCAGACCGTCGTCGAGCGCGAGAAGGAGCAGTTCGGCGGCATCAAGCCGGGCTCGGCGTTCTTCGGCTGGCTCACCGCCACCGGCACCGCCGTGCTGCTGACCGCGCTGCTCGCGGCCGCGGGCACGGCAGTCGGGCTCGGCAGCGACACCAGCGCCGGCGCGGCGATCGACCAGGCGACGAACAACGCCGAGACCATCGGCATCGTCGGCGGCATCGCGCTGCTGGTCATCTTGTTCGTCGCCTACTACTGCGGTGGCTACGTCGCCGGCCGCATGGCCCGCTTCAACGGCGCCAAGCAGGGCGTGGCCGTGTGGATCTGGGCCGTGCTCATCGCGATCGTCGTCGCCGTCCTCGCGGCGGTCGCGGGCGACAAATACAACGTGCTCTCGCAGCTGAACAGCTTCCCCCGCATCCCCGTGGACGAGGGCTCGCTGTCCACCGGCGCGATCATCGCCGTGCTGGCCGCGGCCGTGGTCACCCTGGTCGGCGCCATCCTCGGCGGTCTCGCCGGGATGCGGTTCCACCGCAAGGTCGACAAGGCGGGCCTGGGTCACTGACCCTCGCCGCACCTCGGACGGCCCCGCACCCCTCCGGTGCGGGGCCGTCCTGCGTCCGAGGGCGCAGCGGTCACCTCCACACCGTGCGGGGCCCGCTCAGCACGGCACTGCCCCGACGAACGCCCTCACCGGCTGCAGCGCGTCGTCGACCACCAGGACGTCGGCGCGCAGCCCCACCCCGAGCGCACCCCGGTCGGCCAGCCCGAGCAGCGCGGCCGGTGTCGTCGAGGCCGCGGTCACCGCGTCCGCGAGGCTCACGCCGGCGTGGTGCACCACCCGGCGGACGACGTCCAACAGCCGCGACGTGCCCCCGGCGAGCCGCCCCGGCCCCGGCCCGGCGAGCCGGTCGTCGAGCCGCGCGACGCCGTCGCGCACGACGACGTCGCGCCCGCCCAGGCGGTACCTGCCGTCCGACGTGCCGGCCGCCGCCATGGCGTCGCTGACCAGCGCCACCTGCCGCGGCCCGACCAGGTCGAGCACCGCGGCGACGGTCAGGTCGTCCAGGTGCACGCCGTCGGCCACCAGCTCGACCACCGCGTCGCCGCGCGCGGCCGCCGCGAGGCAGGCCGGGACCGGGCCGGGGCGGCGGTGGTGCCACGGCGGCATGCCGTTGAACAGGTGCGTCACGCTCCAGCCGCCCTGGGCCAGCAGCCGGCCGGCGAGCGCCGCCGGGGCACCGGTGTGCCCGAGGCTGGGCAGCACTGCGTGCTGGCGCAGCACCGGCACGAGGGCGGCGACCCCGGGCAGCTCGACGGCGAGCGTCATCGACCGCACCGTCCCACGCCCGGCGTCCAGCAGCGCCTCGAGCAAGGCGGGGTCGCCGTGCCGCAGCGCCTGCCGGTCGTGGACACCCGCGTGGTCCGGCGACAGGAACGGTCCCTCCAGGTGCACGCCGGCGAGCTGCCGGGTCTCGACCAGGGACGCCAGCACGTCGAGCTGATGCAGCAGCACGTCCTCGGGCGCCGACACCAGGCTCGCCAGCTGGGTCGTGGTGCCGTGCGCGCGGTGATGAGTGACGACGACGGCAGCAGCCGCGCCCAGGTCATGGTCGCTCCCCACCTCGGTGAAGGCACGGCTGCCACCGCCGTGGCAGTGCAGGTCGACCAGCCCGGGCAGCAGCGTCAGTTCGGACGCCGGCGGCAGCCTCGACCCGTCGGGCCAGGAGGCCGCGGGGCCCAGCCAGCTGATCCAGCCGCCGGAGGCCGCGAGCACGCCGTCCGGCACGGTGCCCTCCGGCGTGACGAGCCGTCCCCGCAGCACCACGTCGCCACGGGGACCCTCGGGCTGCACCGCGGCGCCGGTCAGGTCTGGCCGGGCGGCAGCACGTTCGGACCGGCCTCGATGGGTCGGGGACGGTCCTCGGGGTAGGCGCGGACCGCCAGGAGCGCCACGTCGTCCTCACCCCCCTGGTCACGACCCGCGTCGTCGGACCCGGTCCTCGGCGACAGCCGCGACAGCAGCTGGTCGCACAGTGAGGGCAGCGGGTGGTCCTTCAGCTCGACGAGCACGTCGAGCAGGCGCGCGATCCCCTCGTCCAGGCTCTCGCCGCGACGCTCGACGAGACCGTCGGTGAACAGCAGCACCGTGCTGCCGTCCGGGACGACGGCGGTGTGCTCGGTGCGTGCGGTGTCCGGGTCGACGCCCAGCAGCAGGTCGGCCTCGGTCGCCAGCACCTGCGCCGTCCCGTCGGCGTGCAGCAGCACCGGCGGCAGGTGCCCGGCGTTGCTCCACCGCAGCACACGCACCCCGGTCACCGGCACGTCCGGCACGCGCTCGACCCGGGCGAGGACGACGGTCGCCAGCGCCCCGACGTCCAGCCCGCGGGCGGTGCGGTCGGTCGCCGACAGCAGCTGCGCCGGTCCGTCGGCCTCGCGGCTGTAGGCCAGCGTGCGCAGCACGCCCCGCAGCTGCCCCATGGCCGCAGCGGCGCCGGCGTCGTGCCCGACCACGTCGCCGACGACGAGCATCGTCGCGCCGTCGGGCTGCAGGAACGCGTCGTACCAGTCGCCACCGACCTGCGCCTCGCGGGCGGCCGGCTGGTAGCGCACCACCACGTGCAGGTGGTCCGGCTCCGGCGGCGGCGTCAGCAGTGCCTGCTGCAGCCCGTCGGCCATGCCCCGCTGCGCGTCGAACAGCCGGGCGTTGTCGAGCGCGAGCCCGGCCCGCGCTCCGATCTCCTGAGCGAGCGTGCGCCCGTCAGCACCCATCGGCGGCCGCTGCGGTCCGCGGACGAGCGTCAGGAGCCCGATCAGGAGCCCACGGGCGAGGAGCGGGACGACGACGACCGACTCCGGTGCGAGCTCGCGCAGCGCGCGCACCGCCGTCTCGTCGCCGAGCGTCGGCGCGACGGCCTCGGTGAGCCCGCTGTCGACCGTCACGACGCGGCTGGTGCGCCTCGCCCGGTCGACCGCCCCCAGGTCGGTGCGGCCGACCAGCCGGTGCCGCATGTAGGTCTCGACGAGCTGCCGGCGGGCCGGGTCGGCGTGCCAGGAGCCGACGTCCCGCAGCACCTGCCCCTCGAGCAGGGACACCAGCGCCCAGTCGCACAGCTCGGGGCAGACCAGGCTCGCCAACCGGGCGACGGCGCCCTCGGTGTCGAACCCCGCGTCGGCCAGCGACTCGCTCACCCGGGCGAGCAGCTGCAGCCGCGCGGTCGCGGCGTCGGCGCGCTCCTTGTCGGCGTGGCGGCTGGTGACCTCGGTGAAGAACAGCGACAGCCCGTCCGCCGAGGGCACTGCCCGCACGTCGAACCACCCGGCGAGGTGGGGGTAGTAGGCCTCGACCTCGACCTGCTCCCCGGTCGCCGCGGCGTGCTTGTAGAGGCGACCGAACTCCAGGTCCTCCAGCCCGGGGAACGCCTCCCACACCTGACGGCCGACGAGCTCGGCCGAGCTCACCGCCACCACCCGCGAGCCCTCGGCGTTGACGTAGGTCACCCGCCAGTCACGGTCGAGTGCGATGAACCCGGTCCGCATCGTCTCCAGCAGCCGCGCGGCCTCGTCGCGTGCCCCGCGCACCTGCGTCACGTCCTGCGTGACGCCCACCAGCCGGTCGGCTCGTCCGCCCTCGCCCAGGGCCCGCCCGCGCGAGACCATCCACCGGATGCGGCCGTCGGGCAGCACCACCCGGTACTCGACGAAGAACCGGCCGAGCGCCGACACCGCCTCGGCGATCGCCGCGCGGACGCCGCCGCGGTCCTCCTCGAAGACCCGCGCCATGCTGGCGTCGAGGTCGTCCGGGCCCTCCCCCGGGGCGTAGCCGAACAGCTCGGCCATCCGCTCGTCCCACTCCAGCCGCCCGGTCGCCACGTCGAGGTCGAACGACCCGACCTCGGCGGCCTCGAGCGCCACGTCGAAGCGGACCCGGCTGGCGGCGAGCTCCTCGGCGAGCGCGCGCAGCTCGAGCTGACCCGACACCGCAGCCGCCATCTCCTCCAGCAGCCCGAGGTCGTACGCCGACCAGTCCCGCGGCCCGGTGGCGTAGGCGCACAGCGCACCGATGGGTGCGCCACCGGCGGCGAGCAGGGGCACGCCCAGGTAGGCGCCGACCGTCCTGGACCTCACGGGCGGCAGCGCGGCCACCCGTGGGTCGACCGGCGCGTCCGTCACCAGCAGCGGGACGCCCTCGGCGGCGGTCACGGTGCACAGGCTGTCGCGCAGCGGGCTGCGCGAGCCCACGACCGCCGGGGCCTGCCCTGCCGCCGCGACCACCGTCTGGACGTCGGTGAGCACCGACACCTGCACCGTCACCTCGGACGCCGGCGAGGACAGCAGCCGGGCGGCGAGGTTGCTCAGCCGAGACAGGCCGCTGGGAGCACCACCCGCGCGCAGCAACCACTCGGCCGCCGCCAGGTCGCTGGTCAGCCGTTCCTGTGGCCGGGGACGATCCGCGGGCGTCTGCACCCGGACCATCCTGCCAGCACCGTGGCCCGCCGGGCCACGACCGAGCCGCGCGATGGTCTTGTCCTCACCGAAGGTGCGGGGGCCGCCACACGACGAGGGCGCCGGACGGCGAGCGGGCAGGGCGGCGTCCGGGCAGCAGCGTGACGATGTCACCGGCAGGGTCTGCGGCGAAGACCCGGCGTCCGGCTGCCCGCTCACGCCGCACGAGCTCGTCGGACAGCTCGGACACCCTGGCGCGCAACGCTGCGACCTGGTTCTCGAGCTCGAGGATGCGCTTGATGCCGGCCAGGCTGACGCCCTCGTCCTGCGAGAGCCGCTGCACCTCGCGCAGCGTCTTCACGTCCCGCGCTGAGTAGCGCCGACCTCGGCCCGCCGCCCGGCCCGGCGTCACCAGACCGAGGCGGTCGTACTGCCGCAGCGTCTGCGGGTGCATGCCGGCCAGCTGAGCTGCGACGGAGATGACGAACAGCGGCGTGCTCTCGTCGACACCGTCCATGCCCCGCGGTGCTGTGGACATCGTGTCTCCCCGGTCGTCGACCTGCTCAGACGTCAGCCCCGCACCCTCGCCATGAGATCAGCGCGAGGGTCGTCCCCGTCGACGGCCTTCGCGAAGGCCTCGACGGCGGCGCGGGCGTCGGGGTCGAGGCGCTGCGGCACGACGACCTGGACGGTGACGCGCAGGTCACCGGCGGTGCCGTTGGCCGTGATGCCGCGGCCCTTGACCCGCAGCACGCGGCCGGACGGCGTGCCCGCGGGCACCTTGAGCCGCACGCTGCCGTCCATGGTGGGCACCTCGACGGTGGCGCCGAGGGCCGCCTCGTGGAAGGCGACGGGCAGCGTGATGGTGAGGTCGTCGCCGGTGCGGCCGAAGACGGGGTGCGGCTCGACCGCCACCGTGATGATGAGATCGCCCGGGCCCAGCTGGCCAGGATTGCCTTTGCCCCGCAGCCGGATGCGCTGCCCGTCGCGGACGCCGGCCGGGGTGCGCGCGGTGATCGTGCCGCCGTCCGGCCCGCGCAGGGTCACCGTCGCGCCGGCCACGGCCTCGCGGAACCCGATCGTGGTGGTGGCGTGGATGTCGGTGCCGGTGCGCGACTGGGTGGGTCCGTACGCCGGACCGCCCGCGGCGCCGTCGCCGAACATCCCGCTCAGCAGGTCCTCGATGTCAGGCGGAGCAGCACCGGGGCGGCCACCGGGTCGCACCCGCTGGCCACCGCCCGGTGCACCACCGCGCGCACCGCCGAACAGCCCGCCCAGCAGGTCCTCGAACCCCCCGCCGCCGCCGGGGGCACCCGGCGTGAACCGGGGCCCGCCGGACGACATCGTGCGGATGGCGTCGTACTGCTGGCGCTGCTCGGGGTCGGACAGCACGGCGTAGGCCTCGCCGACCTCCTTGAACCGCGCGTCCTTGCCCCCGTTGGAGTCGGGGTGGTGCTGGCGCGCGAGCTTGCGGTAGGCCTTCTTGATCGCCGCCGCGTCGGCGTCCCTGGCGACACCGAGGATCGCGTAGAAGTCCTTCTCGAACCAGTCCTGACCGGCCACCGGTGCCTCCTCCCTGTCGCTTGTGTCGAGCTGTCGTCGTGCTGTCGTGCCTACTGCGGGTCGGCCACGGCCACGCGAGCGGCGCGCAGCACGCGCTCGCCGAGCCGGTAGCCGGGCTGCAGCACCTGGACAACGGTGGTGACGGTGGTGCCCTCGGCCAGCTCGTCCTCGGTGCGCATGAGCGCCTCGTGGACGACCGGGTCGAACGCCTCGCCGGGCTCGCCGAAGCGGGCCAGACCGAAGCGCGCGAGCGACGCCTCGAGCTTGTCGGCGATCGCGGCGAACGGACCGCCACTGAGGTCACCGTGCTGGCGCGCCAGGGTGACGTCGTCCAGCACCGGCAGCAGCGACTCGAGCACCCCGGCGACCGCGGTGTCGCGGGCGACGTCACGGTCACGCTCGACGCGCTTGCGGTAGTTGACGTACTCGGCCTGCAGCCGCTGCAGGTCGAGCAGCAGCTCGGCGGCGCGCGACGCGTCGGCAGCCGGCTCAGGTTCCGGCTGGGCTGCCGGCGCGGCGTCGTCCGGCGTGAGATCGGCGACGACGTCCGCCGCACCCGTGGACTCGGCCGGCTGGCGCAGCTGCCCGGTCACGGGGTCGATCCGGCGCTTGTCGCGGACGACGGGAGGCTCGCTCCCGCCGTCCGCGGGCGGCACCTGCTCGGTGCGCTCGCTCATGCCCGGTCCTTGGCGTCGTCCTTGCCGTCCGTCTCGTCGACGACCTCGGCGTCGACGACGTCGTCGTCGGCCGCCGTGGCGCCCGGCGAGCCGGCGTCGGCACCGGCGGCCCCGGCGTTGTCGGCGGCGGCGTACATCGCCTGCCCGACCTTCTGGCTGGCGGTGGCGAGCGCCTCGGTCTTGGCCTTGAGCTCGTCGACGCCGGCGTTGGACGACAGCGACGACCGGAGGTCGGTGATGGCGGCGTCGACCTCGGTGCGGATGTCGGCCGGCACCTTGTCCTCGTTGTCCTTGAGGAACTTCTCGGTCGAGTAGACGAGCTGCTCGGCCTGGTTGCGGGTCTCGGCCTCGTCGCGGCGCTGACGGTCGTCCTCGGCGTGCGCCTCGGCCTCGCGGACCATGCGCTCGATCTCGTCCTTGGGCAGCGCGCTGCCGCCGGAGATCGTCATCGACTGCTCCTTGCCCGTGCCGCGGTCCTTGGCGGACACGTGCACGATACCGTTCGCGTCGATGTCGAACGTGACCTCGACCTGCGGCACGCCGCGGGGGGACGGCGCGATGCCGGTGAGGTCGAAGGTGCCGAGCGGCTTGTTGTCGCGCGTCATCTCGCGCTCGCCCTGGAACACCTGGATCGTCACGCTCGGCTGGTTGTCGGCCGCCGTGGTGAAGACCTCGCTGCGCTTGGTCGGGATCGCGGTGTTGCGCTCGATGAGCTTGGTCATCAGCCCGCCCTGGGTCTCGATGCCGAGCGAGAGCGGCGTGACGTCGATGAGCAGGACGTCCTTGCGCTCACCCTTCAGCACACCGGCCTGCAGGCTCGCGCCCACGGCCACGACCTCGTCGGGGTTGACGCCCTTGTTGGGCTCGCGGCCGCCGGTGAGCTCCTTGACGACCTGCGTCACGGCCGGCATGCGGGTCGAGCCACCCACCAGCACGACGTGGTCGATCTCGGACAGCGCGATGCCGGCGTCCTTGATGACCTGCTGGAACGGGGTCTTGGTGCGCGCGAGCAGGTCGGAGGTCATCTGCTCGAACTGCGCCCGGGTCAGCTGCTCGTCGACGTGGATCGGGCCGTTCTCGGTCATCGACAGGTACTGCAGCGACAGGCTGGTGCTCGTCGAGCTCGACAGCTCCTTCTTCGCCTGCTCGGCCGCCTCGCGCAGCCGCTGCATCGCGATCTTGTCCTTGCTCAGGTCGAGGCCGTAGCCCATCTTCACCTGCTGCAGCAGGTGGTCGACGATGCGCTGGTCCCAGTCGTCGCCACCGAGGTTGTTGTCACCGCTGGTGGAGCGCACCTGGATGGTGGAGAAGCCGTCGTCGTCCTTGCCCACCTCGAGCAGGGAGACGTCGAACGTGCCGCCGCCGAGGTCGAAGACGAGGATGAGCTCGTCCTCCTTGCCCTTGTCGAGGCCGTAGGCCAGGGCCGCCGCGGTGGGCTCGTTGATGATGCGCAGCACGTTGAGGCCCGCGATCTCGCCGGCCTCCTTGGTGGCCGTGCGCTGGGCGTCGTTGAAGTACGCCGGCACCGTGATGACGGCGTCCGTGACGTCCTCGCCGAGGTAGCTCTCGGCGTCCCGCTTGAGCTTGCCGAGGATGCGCGCGCTGATCTCCTGCGCCGTGAACTTCTTGTCGTCGATGGCCACCGACCAGTCGGTGCCGATCTGGCGCTTGACCGAGCGGATGGTCCGCTCGATGTTCGTGACGGCCTGGCGCTTGGCGATCTCGCCGACCAGCACCTCGCCGTTCTTGGCGAACGCGACCACGGACGGCGTCGTGCGCCCGCCCTCGGCGTTCGCGATGACGGTGGGCTCGCCGCCCTCCAGGACCGCCACGACCGAGTTCGTCGTGCCCAGGTCGATTCCGACCGCTCGTGCCATCAGGTTGCTCCCTCGTCGATACCGGCCACCCGGCAGGGCAGCCACCTTGAGTCGATTCGGCTCAATCCTGCGGAGGGGCCTGACCGGTGTCAAGTCGAGAGCCGCAACCTTGAGCGCATCTGACTCAACCTCGACCTCGGGTGGCGCATTCCCCCTGCTCGGGGTCGGCTCAGAAGACGAGCACGCGCAGCCCCCGCGGCAGCAGGTTCTCGCGCCAGACCATGTCGATGGCCGCGTCGGTGACGCGCGCGCAGCCGTGCGAGGCCGGGTACGGCGGCACGCTCGGGTAGCCGTGCAGGGCGATGCCGTCGGGGTGGAAGTAGATCGGGCGGTACATCGGTCCGAGCTCGCCGTCGCGCACGCCGTCCACCCGCCAGGACGCCGTCCAGCGCCCGCGCGGGGTGTCGGCCAGCCCCTTCCTGCCCTGGTAGGTGTAGGCCAGGAACGTGCCGGTCGAGGTGTGCAGCACGCGCGCGACCGTGCCGCGGCGCACGAGCACCGCGAGGCCCCGCCCGAGGTCGAGCTCGAGCGCTGAGCCGGTCGAGCGCGCCGTCGGCCTCGCGCCTCTGGCCAGCGCCGCACTGGTCTGCGGGCCGACGACGCCGTCGCGCGCGAGACCGGCGGCCCCCTGCAGCGCGTAGACGGCCTGCGTCGTCAGCAGGTCGAACCGGCCATCCGGCGTCCCGAGCCAGTAGCCGAGTGCCGTGAGCCGCCGCTGCAGCGTCAGCACCGCGGCGCCGCGAGCGCCAGGCCGCAGCAGGGGCGTGGCGGCCGCGGCGCCGCTCGCCCCCACGACGGCGGCGGGGACGGCGAGGAAGGCGGCGAGCACGCCGCGGCGGGTGACGTGGCGGTCGGGTGCGATCAGGTCCATGCACCCATGACGCCGCAGCGGCGGCGTCGGTGGCAAGGGGCTGAGGCAGTCAGCTCGCGAGCACGTCCCGCAGCGAGCCGAGGCCGGACAGCGCTGACATGTCGAGACGGGTGTGCAGCCGGGAGCCCGACTCGCTGCGCGATCCGCGGGTGGGTCCGACGGCGTCGAGCACCCGGCGCAGCGGCAGCACGGTGGACGCGGTGTCGGCCACGAGCTCGCGGACGCCGAGCAGGTGCGCGCTCGCGCCGACGTGGGCGGCGAGCGCCCGGCCGATACCACGCCGCTGCCAGGCGTCCTCGACGAGCAGGCCGAACGACAGCGCCCGGGAGGGGACCGGCTCGGCGCCGGCTCGCATGGGGCTGCTGAGCGCGGTCGCGAAGGCGACGACCTCGCCGTCCGGCGCCTGCGCGACGAGCACGAGCGGCTCGGCGAGCATGGCGGTCACGGTCGCCAGCGACGGCGGCCGACCCCCGACGAGGTAGCGCTGCAGCAGCGTGTCGGCCGAGCACCGGCCGTGCGTGCGGGCGACGTGCGGCAGGTCGGCGGGGACGGCGCCGCGCACGCGAAGCTCAGCGCCCTCGCACGTCAGCCGCCACGGGCGACGCGCAAGTGCCACCGCGCTGCGCGAGTCGACGGCGAGAGGGCGGGAGCTGCGGGCGGGAGTCGCCACGGTCATGGTGAAACCTCCAGGGCCGGATCGAGCTGGCTGACGGGTCGAACGGGGTGGCACCCGAGCAGGTTGCACCAGCCGTGTTACGCGCAGGTTCCGAACGAGTCCCGCGCGAATGTCCCCGGGCGCGAGTCGCCGCCACGCGGTCAGCCCGTCAGCAGCGGCACGGCACCGACGACGGCGGCCACGGCGACGAGGGCGGTGTCGCGGCGGCGCCACACCGGCGGCTCGGCCCAGCTGCGCCGGGTGGCGTCGGCGAACCCCCGGGCGTCCATGGCGACGGCCAGGTCGCCCGAGCTGCGCAGCGTCTGCACCAGCAGCGCGAACGTCAGCGCGCCGACGTGGCGGAACCGGGCGACCGGTGAGCGGCCCGGCCCGAGCCCCCGGACGTGGCGCACCCGGTCGAGCGTGCGCCACTGCTCACCGAGGGCGTCCAGGCGCTGCAGCGACGCGACCGCGGCGACGACCGGCCGCGGCGGCAGCCGCCACCACTGCGCCAGCTCGTCACCGAGCCGGCTCGGGTCGGCCCAGGCGGCCAGCAGCACGCCCGGGACGACGAGCGCCAGGATCCGCAGCCCCGCGACCACCGCGGTGCCGACCGGCTGGCCGGCGAGCCACCAGCTGGACGCCGCGAGCGAGACGGCCGCGACGACGCCGGGCACGAGCCGGCGGGCGGCGTCCGGCACGCGGCGGACGGCCAGCGGCGCGAGAGCCAGCTCGAGGCCGACCATCACCAGCCCCGAGCGCAGGTCGTCGACCCGGGTCGACCCGAGCAGCGGCAGCGCCGCCCCGACCAGCAGCGCGGTCGGCGAGCACCCCCGCACCGGTGGCCAGGCGGTCACAGCCGCACCCTGCCCGCCGGCCCGAGGGCCCGCAGCAGGTCGCCGTCGTGGCTGGCGACGACGGCCGCCGCGCCCTCGTCGACGGCCTGGCGGACGGTGTCGGTGACCGCCTGCCACGTCGTGCGGTCCTGGCCGACCGTCGGCTCGTCGAGCAGCAGCACGGCCGGCCGGTGCGCCAGCGCGGCGGCGAGCCCGAGCCGGCGTTGCTCGCCGCCGGAGAGCGTGTGAGGGTCGCGGTCGCGCAGCGGGCCGAGGCCCAGCCGCTCGGCGAGGGCGTCGGCGTGCGACCGGTCGGCGACGCCGAGGGCGCGCGAGGTCGCGAGCACCTCGTCGCCGACCGTCCGGGCGACGAGGGCGTGCTCGGGCAGCTGCGGTAGCCACGCGACCCGGCGCGCCAGCTCGGCGCTGGTCCAGCGGTGCGGCCGTCGCTCGCGCCCGGCTGCGAGGTGGTCGGTCGCGAGCACCGAGCCGGACGTCGGCGCCCGCAGGCCCGCGAGCAGCCCCAGCAGGGTCGACTTGCCGGCGCCGCTCGGTCCCTCCAGCGTCGTGACGGCGGACGCGGGCACGTCGACGTCGAGCGGCCCGACCGCGGCGGCCGGTGCGCCGCCGCGCCAGCCGACCGGACGGGCGACGGCGCCGCGCGCCTCCAGCAGCACGCGCCCCGGGGGTCCCGCCCCGCTCGCGGTCACCGGGCGAGCACCCGGCACCCACAGCCCCGCCCCCGCGAGCGACGCGCCGTGGCTGGCGAGCACCGCGTCGGGGCCGGCGTCGGCCAGCAGCCGCCCGTCGCCGCTCAGCACCACGAGTCGGTCGACGTGGGCGAGCCACGGCCCCATCCGGTGCTCGACGACCACCAGCGTCCACCCGGACGCCTCGGCCACCGCGAGCACGGCCGCGCGCACCTGCGCCGCCGTCGGGTCGTCGAGCATGGCGGTCGGCTCGTCGAGCAGCAGCAGCCCGGGCCGCAGCGCCAGCGCACCGGCCAGTGCGAGCCGCTGCCCCTCACCGCCGCTGAGCGCGGACGTCGGCCGGTCGAGCCCGTACGGGAAACCGCTGGCGCACAACGCCTCCCGCACCCGCTGCCAGATGAGGTCACGCGGCAGCGACCGGTTCTCGGGGCCGAAGGCGGTGTCACGCCCGGCCCGCTCGGCCACGACCGCGGACGTCGGGTCCTGCAGCAGCAGGCCGGTGTCGCCCTCGACGGCCACGCGACCAGCCAGCTCACCGTCGTCCGGGCTGAGCTGGCCGGCGAGCGCGCGCAGCAGCGTCGACTTGCCGCTGCCGCTCGGCCCGGCGAGCAGCACGCGCTCGCCGGGCCCGAGCCGCAGGTCGACGCGGTCGAGCACCGGGGTGCGGCGGCCGAGCGGTCGCCAGGTGAGGCCGTCGACCTCGACCCGCGCGCCGGTCACGCGCGCCGCGAGCTCATCGGGCGCTGAGCCGCCGGTCCTCGGCGAGCGCCAGCTCGCGCCCGGGCGGGAAGGCGGCGAGGGCACCGGTGCGGGCGAGCGCGGCCACGAGCAACCAGCCGCCGAGCCCGGCCACCAGCGCACCCGACACCGCGAACGACAGGAGGTACACGAGCGTGCCACCGGCCCCGAAGGTCGTGCCGTAGTCGTAGGCGCCGTACTCGTAGACCGTCTCGAGCAGCGCGGCCACCGCTGCGCCGGCCGCCGCGACCCACGGGCCGAAGCGCCTGTAGAGCAGCGCCGCCAGCACGATCTCGACCCCCAGGCCCTCCAGCAGCCCGGCGAGCAGCGTCGACAGCTGCCCCCACTGGTTGCCGAGCACCGCCTCCACCTGCGCGGCCAGCACCTCGGCCAGCACCGCCGCGCCCGGACGCCGGACGACCAGCCCGCCGACCACCCCGGCGATCAGCCACGGCCCGCCGAGCACCCCACCGAGCGCGGGCACCGCCGTGAACGCCGGGCTGATCACGTTGTAGGCGGCGGCCCAGCCCCAGTAGGCGACGCCGAACGCGACGCCGAGCATCGCCGCCGTCACGAGGTCGACCGTGCGCCAGCGGGTCAGCGAACCCCGCGCCACCGCACCCGTCATGTCCGCTGTCATGCCGTTCTCCTCCTGCTCGCAGGAGGGGCACCGCCCGCCGGACGGCACCGCGGACGGCGACGCCGACGGGTGGTCGAGATTCCCGACTCCCTACACCGGTGCTAACCGGATCAGGTTCGAGGGTCTGCGGTCGCCCGCACTCTCAGCGCCTCGCGGCGCTCCCCTGTCGTATGAGCAGACGGTACACCCGTGCCTCCGCGATACTGCAGGGGTGCTGCTGCGGATGATGCGCCAATCACGGGCCGGGCGCCCGTCGCTGCTGGCGCGCGCCGTCGCGCTGCTCGTGGTGCTCGGCATGCTGGGGCTCGCCGCCCCGGCGCTCGCCCGGCCGGTCACGGCGGGAGTGCAGTGGCTCGGCAGGCTGCTGTAGGGCACCCTGACCCCATGAGTGCGACGACGTTCAAGCTGATGGGCACGGGCGGGGCGGTGCTGTCGGGAATCGCGGCCAAGAAGGTGCTCAGCACCGGCTGGAAGCTCGTGACCGGCAACGAGCCGCCCGCCAACCCCGAGCACCCCGACGTCACGTGGGGGGAGGCCCTCGCCTGGGCGGTCGTCAGCGGCGCGGTCATCGGCGTCGCCCGCATGCTCACCGCCCGCAAGGCCGCCGAGTACTACAAGAAGTCGACCGGGCACCTGCCCGAGGGCATGGAGTCCGTCGGCTAGCTGGGTCTCGGGTGCGGGTGCGAGGCCGACCTCGTGCGACATCGGTGACCAGCGCAGCGACGCTCGCGTAGGGTCGCCGGGCATGAGCGAGGAGCGCGCGCTGGCCGCCGTCGAGGCGAGCGGCCTCGAGCACCGGGTCGTCCGGCACGGTCATGTCGGCAGCCTGGCCGAGGCCGCGGCCGCGCGCGGGGTCGAGCCGTCGTCCCTGTTCAAGAGCATGGTCGTGCGGCGCGGCGACGACGACTTCCTGTTCGTCCTGGTGCCCGGCGACCGAGAGATCGCCTGGCCCAAGCTGCGCGCGCTGCTGGGCGTCAAGCGCATGTCGATGCCGGACGCCGACACCGCCCTGGCCGTCACGGGCTACGCCCGCGGCACCATCACGCCGTTCGGCTCGACCCGCCCCTGGCCGGTCGTCGTCGACGCCAGCGCCGTCGGACGCGAGATCAGCGTGGGCGCCGGCGCGAGCGGCGTCGGCATCATCGCCGCGGGCGACGACGTCGTCCGGGCGCTGGGCGCGCAGGTCGCCGACATCAGCACCTGAGCCCCCTCGCACCCCGTGCGCCGCACGTTCGGCGCTGACGTCGCGCCCCGTCCGACCACGTGCCTCGACCTCGACAGGCGCTCGTGCCCGCCACACCAGCGGGCAGAAGTCGTGCTCGGTGCCCGGCCACAGCACAGCCTGCGCCGCGCCCGACGAGTTCTGCCCGCCGCTGTGCCGGGCGGGGTCGGTCCGGCTCGAGGCCCGAGCCCACGGCCGTCCAGGCCAGCGCGGGCGCGGCGCGGGCGGCGGGCGCGGCGGGGGCAGGCCCGGGCGAGGGTGCCGGCGGGCGTGGGTCCGCGGTGAGCCGGTCGGGGCCGCCGCCACACCGACGCGAGTACCCCGCGCTGCCGCTGCGCACGTGAGGCGCGCGCCGCACCGGCGGGTCGTGCCTGTCGGTGCGGCGGTGGTGCGACCGCATCCGGCCGCCCCGAGGTTACTGACCGGTCACTTACGATGGTCGCCGGTCGTCGCCGCCCGCCACAGGAGCCGTCCCATGCAGGTCACCGCCATCGTCGTCGCCCTGGTCGCCACCGCGATCGGCGTGGCGCTGTTCGCGCGCACCGTGATCGGCTTCGTCGGCACGTTCTCGATCGGCCAGCCCGACCGCGGCCGCAGCGACCAGCCGGTGCAGCGGTCGATCACCCTGGCCCGGGAGTTCCTCGGCCACACCCGCATGGCCCGACTGCCCGTCGTCGCCGTCGCGCACTGGTTCGTGATGCTGTCGTTCGGCGTGCTGTTCTTCTCCCTGCTGACGGCGTACGGGCAGCTGTTCGACCCGGCGTTCGTCCTCCCGCTGATCGGTCACTTCCCGCCCTTCGAGTGGTTGAGCGAGACGATCGGCTGGCTGTCGGGCATCGGCATCGTGGCGCTCATCGTGATCCGCCAGCGCCAGCACCCCCGACGCTCGGCCGGTGAGCGCGGCCGCAGCTCGCGGTTCTACGGATCGACCTGGTGGCAGGCCTACTACGTCGAGGCCACGATCCTCGGCGTCGTGCTGTGCGTGCTGGCGCTGCGCGGTCTGGAGTACGCGTTCATCGACGCGAGCGGGGGCGAGGACGCGAGCGCGCTGCACTTCCCGCTGACCTCCTTCATCGGCAGGGCCTTCTCCGGGGCCTCGGCCGGGGCGCTGTCGAACGCGATCATCGCCGTCGCGCTGGCCAAGATCCTGATCTCGATGGCGTGGTTCGTGACCGTCGCCCTGCAGCCGACGATGGGCGTGGCGTGGCACCGGTTCCTGGCCTTCCCCAACATCTGGTTCAAGCGTCACGCCGACGGCCGCACCTCGCTCGGCGCCGTGCAGCCCATCAGCGTCAAGGGTGAGCCGGTCGACTTCGCGGACCTCGACGAGCTCGACGAGGACGCCTCGCTGGGCGCCGGCAAGGTCGAGGACTTCTCCTGGAAGGGCCTGCTCGACTTCACCACCTGCACCGAGTGCGGCCGCTGCCAGAGTCAGTGCCCGGCCTGGAACACCGACAAGCCGCTGTCGCCCAAGCTGCTCATCACCGCCCTGCGCGACCACGCGCACGCCAAGGCGCCGTACCTGCAGGCCCTGGCCGGCGCCCCCGGCGGCATCCCGCCCGTCGACGCCCTCGCCTCGCTGTCGGACGCCGCGAAGGCCGCGCACGAGCGCCCGCTCATCGCCGCCACGGGGTACGACGTCAGCCGGCCGCTCGAGGCCTACAACCCGCTGGGTGACGTCGACCTCGGCGTCATCGACCCCGACGTGCTGTGGAGCTGCACCACCTGCGGCGCCTGCGTCGAGCAGTGCCCCGTCGACATCGAGCACGTCGACCACATCGTCGACATGCGCCGCTACCAGGTGCTCATCGAGTCGGCGTTCCCCAGCGAGCTCGGCGGCCTGTTCAAGAACCTCGAGAACAGCTCCAACCCGTGGGGCATGCAGGCCCGCGCCCGGCTCGACTGGGCCAAGGGCCTGCCGTTCGACGTCAAGCAGGTCGGCCAGGACGTCGAGTCGCTGGACGAGGTCGAGTACCTGTTCTGGGTCGGCTGCGCCGGGGCCTTCGAGGACCGAGCCAAGAAGACCACGCGCGCCGTGGCCGAGCTGCTGCACACCGCGGGCGTCGACTTCGCGGTGCTCGGCGACGGCGAGGGCTGCTCGGGCGACCCGGCCCGCCGCGCCGGCAACGAGTTCCTCTTCCAGATGCTGGCCCAGCCGAACGTCGACATCCTCAACGAGGCGGGCGCGACCAAGATCGTCGTCACCTGCGCCCACTGCTTCAACACGCTGTCGAACGAGTACCCCCAGCTCGGCGGCCACTACGAGGTGGTGCACCACACGCAGCTGCTCAACAAGCTGGTGCGCGACAAGCGGCTGGTGCCGGTCGCACCGCCCGCCGGCGCGACCGTCGCCAAGGACGGCGTCACCGCGGCGGGCACGCCCGTGACCTACCACGACCCCTGCTACCTCGGCCGCCACAACGGCGTCTACGCCCCACCGCGCGAGCTGATCGGCGCCCTGCCCGGCGTCGAGTACCGCGAGATGCCCCGCCACAGCGAGCGCTCGTTCTGCTGCGGTGCCGGCGGCGCCCGCATGTGGATGGAGGAGAAGGTCGGCACGCGGATCAACGCCAACCGCACCGCCGAGGCCGTGGCCACGGGTGCCGACAAGATCGCCATCGGCTGCCCGTTCTGCCGCGTCATGATCAGCGACGGCCTGGCCGCCCAGCAGGGCGACGGCGCCGCCCGCCCCGAGGTCGAGGTGGTGGACGTGGCCCAGATGCTGCTCGCCGCCGTCAACCGCGGCAAGGCCCCCGAGCCCGCCCCCGCCTGACCCCGCTCGCGGCCCCAGAGCTGCGCCGACGCGGGGCCAGGTTGATCACGTTACGTGGACGACCGGCGGCGCCCAGAACGAGCTCCTGACGCCGGCCGGCCAGGCCCCGCGCGCACCTCCGCCCAGCAGACGACGGCCAGGCCCCACGCGCACCTCCGCCCAGCAGACGACGGCCAGGCCCCACGCGCACCTCCGCCCAGCAGACGACGCCACGCCCCACGCGCACCTCCGCCCAGCAGACGACGCCACGCCCCACGCGCACCTCCGCCCAGCAGTCGACGGCAGGCCCCCGCGCGCACCTCCGCCCAGCGGGCGCCGGCAGGCCCCGCGCGCACCACGGATCAGCTGAGCAGCCAGCCGACCGCCTGCCGCAGCAGCTGCTGGTGGGCGGGGACGTCGTATGACTCGGGGCCGTGGCCGAGGGCGTCGTGGACGAGGCGCGAGCCGCCGGGAAGCTCGCGGATCCAGACCAGCGGGTGGTCGATCTCGCCGTGGCGCGAGGTGGCGAGCGGGACGACGTCGGGCGCGACGTCCAGCCAGCTGTAGACCTCGTCGTGCACGTCGAACCCGGCGAGGCCGGCGACGACCGGGTGCGCGTCGGTTCGGACGTCGATGCGCACCGTGCCGATCGGAGGGTGGCCGCTGCGGCCCTGCACCCACGTCCCGCCGAGGGCACGGGTCCAGGCGGGGACGTCATCGAAGCTGATGCTCGCGGTGTGCACGGCGAGCACCGGCCGGCCGGCGGCGAGGTGGCGCTCCAGCCCGGCGACGGCGTCGCCGCTGAGGTCGACATGTGACTCGGCGGAGTCAATGTCGTTGCGCCGCAAGCAGTTCACGACGAGCAGGCCCGCATCGAGACCGGCGAGCGCGGTGTCGACGTCCGTCTCGACGCTCGCGCGCACGCCGCACCCGTCGAGCAGGTGCACGAGCGCACCGCTGGTCGCCTCGAAGTCGTGGAAGGTGCCGCCCGAGAGCACCACCGCCGTCGTCCCTGTCACGTCGCCTCCTGTCGTCGGGCCACTAGTCTCCTGCCGTCAGCGACCGGCGACCGCGAAGGACCCCGCATGCCCCTGACCGACCTGAGCGGCGACGCGCTCGAGGCCTACCGCAGCAGCGTGACCGCGCCCGACGACCTCGACGCGTTCTGGACGTCGACCCTGACCGAGGCGCGGTCGCTGGCCGTCGAGCCGCAGCTGCGGCAGGTCGACTGCGGGCTGCGGCTGGTCGACACCTACGACGTCACGTTCTCCGGGTACGGCGGCCACCCGGTGCGCGCGTGGCTGCACGTGCCGGCGGGCGAGCGCGGTCGCCGGCCGCTCGTCGTCCGGTATCACGGGTACGGCGGGGGCCGGGGGCTCGCGCACGAGGCCGACTTCTGGGCGCTCGCCGGTTACGCGACCCTGCGCGTCGACACCCGCGGGCAGGGGTCGGGCTGGTCGCCGGGCGACACCGGCGACCCCGAGGGCTCCGACCCGTCGGCGCCGGGGTTCATGACGCGCGGCATCCTCGACCCTGCGACCTACTACTACCGCAGGGTGTTCACCGACGCGGTCCTGGCCGTGGACGCCGGCCGCGCGCTGCCGCGGGTCGACGCGGACCAGGTGGTGGTGACCGGCGGCAGCCAGGGCGGTGGCATGAGCATCGCGGTCGCGGGCCTGGTGCCCGACCTCGCCGCGGCGATGCCCGACGTGCCGTTCCTGTGCGACGTCCGGCACGCGACCGAGATCGCCGCCTCCGCGCCGTACACCGAGATCGCGGGATACCTCAAGGCGCACCGCGACCACGTCGAGCGCGTCTTCGAGACGCTGCGCTACGTGGACGGCGTGGTGCTGGGTGCGCGCGCCACCGCACCGGCGCTGTTCTCAGCGGCCCTCATGGACGCGACCTGCCCGCCCTCGACGGTGTACGCCGCGTACCACGCGTACGGCGGGCCGAAGGAGCTCGTGATGTATCCCTACAACGACCACGAGGGCGGCCAGGCGTTTCAGGAGGCGCGGCAGCTGGAGTGGCTGGAGGCGTTGCTGCGGTAGGCGATCAGGCCGTCGTGAAGTAGTGCCCCTGCTCGAGGTCGTCAAGCAGGCCGGGGTGGGTGGGCTCCCAGCCCAGCAGCGCACGGGTCTTGGCGCTCGACCCCTGCAGGCTCGTGCCGATGAACATGCCGAGCCAGCCGAAGTGCTCTGCGGTGACCTGCTGCACCGGCAGGCCGAGGTGGCGGCCGACGACCGCCGCGACGTCCCTGAGGTCGACGCCGTCCTCGGCCGTGCCGTGCAGCACCGAGCCCGCCGGCGCCTGCTCCACCGCGAGCCGGAACAGCCGCGCCGCATCGAGCCGGTGGACCGCCGCCCAGCGCGGCCTGTCGCCGACGTACCCCGCGACGCCGGACTGGCGCGCGACACCGATGGCGGCCGCGATGAACCCGCCGTCGCCGGCGCCGTGGACGGTGGGGGCCAGCCGGACCACCGACGAGCGCACCCCGCGGTCGGCCAGTGCCAGCGTCGCTGCGGCCGCGGCCGCGCGGGGGCCGGCGGTCGCGGCGTCCGGCTCGTCGTCCTCGGTGGCGACGGCTCCGCCGAAGCCCGCGAGCCCCGACGCGATGACGAGCGGTCGGCCCGACCCGGCGAGCTCGGCGCCGAGCGCGTCGATGGCCTGCCGGTCGGTCACGTTGGCAGCCGCGAAGTCGGTGAAGTCGTGCACGAAGGCGAGGTGGATGACGCCGTCGGACGCCGCGGCCCCGGCTCGCAGGCTGTCGAGGTCGGTCAGGTCGCCGCGCTGCACCGTGGCGCCGGCGGCGGTCAGGGCGTCGGCGGACGCCTGCGATCGGGCGAGGCCGATGACCTCGTGGCCGGCTCCGAGCAGCTCGGGGACGACCGCTGAGCCGATGAAGCCCGAGGCTCCGGTGACGAAGACGCGCATGGGGTTCTCCCTTGGACGGGGGCGGCGGACTCCGCTGCGGACGCCGACCCGTGATGTCAGTGAATGACATGACCGTAGCACATCGATGTCAGTGGCTGCCATCGCGTAGACTTGACTCGTGGCGCGATGGCAACCTGATGCGCGCGGTCGCCTGGAGAAGGCCGCGAGCGAGCTGTTCGCCGAGCGCGGTTTCGCCACGACGACGGCGGCCGACATCGCCGGGCGGGCGGGCGTCACGGAGCGGACGTTCTTCCGGCACTACGCCGACAAGCGCGAGGTGCTCTTCGCCGGGGCGGTCGACCTGCAGGAGCTCATGGTCGGGGCCGTCCGCTCGGCCCCAGCGATGTCGTCCGCCATGGAAGCGGTGCGGGCGGGGGTCTACGCGTCGGCGGAGATCTTCGAGGGACGTCGAGAGCTGTCGGCTCGCCGGCAGCAGCTCATCGCCGCCCACGCCGAGCTGCAGGAGCGCGAGCTGATCAAGCTGGCGTCGCTGGCCGGTGCGCTCGCGGAGGCGCTGCGGGCGCGCGAGGTGCCCGATCCGGCGGCCGGCCTCGCGGCCGAGGCAGGGGTCGTGGTGTTCAGGATGGGCTTCGAGCGCTGGGTGACGGACCCGCGCGAGTCGACGCTGCGTGCGGTGATGACCGAGCTGTTCGCCGCCCTGGCGCAGGTCACTGCTTAGACGCGGGTGCGGTGGAACGACTGCGCCGAGCGGCTGGCGGTGGGGCCGCGCTGGCCCTGGTAGCGCGAGCCGTACTGCGCGCTGCCGTAGGGGTGCTCGGCCGGGCTGGAGAGCCGGAAGAAGCACAGCTGCCCGATCTTCATGCCCGGCCACAGCATGATGGGCAGCGTCGCGACGTTGCTCAGCTCGAGCGTGACGTGCCCGCTGAACCCGGGGTCGATGAACCCGGCCGTCGAGTGCGTGAGCAGCCCGAGCCGACCGAGACTCGACTTGCCCTCCAGGCGCGCGGCGACGTCGTCCGGCAGGGAGATCTGCTCGTACGTCGACCCGAGCACGAACTCGCCGGGGTGTAGCACGAACGCCTCGTCGGGCTCGGTCTCGACCAGGCGCGTAAGGTCGGGCTGGTCGGTCGCCGGGTCGATCACTGCGTACTTGTGGTTGTCGAACAGCCGGAAGAACCTGTCGAGCCGGACGTCGACGCTGGACGGCTGCACCATCGCGGGCTCGTAGGGGTCGAGGCCCACGCGGCCGGACTCGAGCTCGGCGCGGATGTCGCGGTCGGAGAGCAGCACGCCGCGAGCGTAGCGGCAGCCATCAGGGGGCCGGTGCCGGTCGGCTATGCTCGCTCCCGGCGCCAACGCCCCGGCGCCGTGCGGGTGTAGCACAATGGTAGTGCGCTTGCTTCCCAAGCAAGACACGCGGGTTCGATTCCCGTCACCCGCTCCCGTCAGAATACCTGATGTCCGCGGCCAGTATTGGCTGTCGACGCCTGCAGGTCAGTCAAGTGGCACGAAGCTGGGTCGGGGCGCGATCACCTTAGTGCGGAGCTCGTTGATGTGAAGCCACTCCGGCGCCTCTACCGAAACTAGTTCATGCTCAACCGTTACAAGACCTTGCTGGGCTGCCTCATTGAGTGCGTCCTCGATGTCACTTACCTTCGCAGTCGGATACTTTTCGAGCTGCTCAGACATGAGTAGACCCTTAACGCTCGGTTTCATGTAATACGGGGGTCTTTCGTGTTTCCCGACCGTGTAGATTGATTGCGCGACTGCCCAGTAGGCATCGTTGTAAAGCCCCATAAAGCCGTCTGGGTCCGGCAGGACCGCTAGCCAAAGTCCGCGAGTAGAATCATACCGCGTGCCGGCAGCAAGTGTCGTTGCAGCCGGCACGATGCCTAGGCGAAGCCCCGGTCCTCCCTGAAGAAGGGCATGATTGCTCTTGACAGTAGCAGCAGTGTAGCGTCGCGCGTGCTGGTCAGAGATGAATAAGTCGCTCTTCCAAACTTTGCGAATCCGGTGGCCCAACAGCGGCTCTGCGGCCTCGCCACGGGCTGCGTGGATCAACCAGTCGCTCTGAAACTTGAAGGGCCGTCCCTGCCCATCGGGCAACAATACGGCGTCCTCGCCCGCATCCTGCACCACCGCATCAAGAAATCCTAGGTACTTCGCTCGTTCATACCCGAACATAAGAGACGAGGTCATCTCGGCCCCCTTGAATTTTGGCGAGATGCGACTCAGTGCCCGCGCAACTGGCTCGGTCACCCGCGGTTCGCCACCGGTAATGGCCTCATGGACTGCCCACTCGAAACCGTCGCCCCGCATGCCCTTATCGCGTTCGAGGCGGGCATAGTGCGCCAACTGGCGATAGGTGACATCAATCCGGTCAACATTGAGGTCCACGAGATCCTGCTGGCTCAGGCTGTCCAGTAGAGCCCGGATGACCGATCTCCCCACGGCATAAAGTGCTCGACCGTACTCATCAACCGGCTGCTTCTGAGTCAAAAACGTAACGTCGCCCATGAGCAGCAAGCATGCCACCTCCGCCAGCGGCTCCAGCGATGACCTGAGGCCGCGACCTGCCGGGCGACGCGGTGGCTGTGGTCGCGTTCTTGCTTGGGGCGGTGCTCGCGGCGGTGCACCACGCCGAGGTGGTGGTACAGCGGGTGAGCAGCCTTTCGGGTCGCTCGTGCTTGGCGTTGCGTTGCCGACCATGTAGGTCGGGCTGAATCTCGCGCTCATGGGCGTCGTCCGAGGCTGATAGAGCGCGGTCCCGGCGCCAGACACCGTCTTCGCGGCGAGATCGGCTCCAACGGGGTCCTCGGGCTGTGGCTGCTGCCCAACGCACGGAATCGCAAACCGACGCGCCGACGCCCTTACCCGTAAAGAGCCACGTGCAGCGGTGCGTGGCGGGCTTCGCCACGTGGCCACCGGCACCCAGGTGGTCCATGCAGAGAACCTCACGTCAAGCGGATGCCCCGAAGGCGTGGACCGGGAGCGGCGGCGATGCGGTGACGGCTGCGGGTCGCTCACTGAGCAGTGCGCGCAGGTGGTCCACGAGCGCTGTGCTGGTGGCGTCCGCGGTGCGCCGGACCTGATGCAGCAGCTGGCCTCGCTGCGGCCAGCTGGCGCTGTCCTGGAGCTGCCCGCCAACGCGGCCAGTGCTGTACCACCGACGGTCGCGGCGCTGCCTTTGAGCTGGTGGGCCTGCCGGCTCAATGTGGTCTCGTCCTGTGTGTCGAGGGCCGCTTGCAGGTCGATCGGGCGCTGCTCACACTGCAGCAGCCACTGGTGGGTGATTTCGTCGGACAGCTTGCGGCCGATCTGCTGGCCGAGCACGTGCATGCGTTGCAAGGGCGCCGGGTTGAGCACCGATATGGCCGCGGGTGCCTGCTCACCCGTGGCACGTTCCGCGACCCACCCCTTCGGCGGGGCCGCCACCTCTGATCGGAGGAGGTGGTGACGGCGCACGCGACGACCTCGATCACCCAGACGGGCTACGCCTGCCGCCCGGCGTCCCACGGTGTCGCGGTCCACCCGCGGCGTCCTTACTTGTCGATCGGTAAGGAGTGGTACTGTAGTTGACGTGAGGCAACTATGACCACCACCGCGCCTGAGGCGACGCGCGAGCGCGTGCTCCACGTCGCGCTCGAGCTGTTCGCCGACAAGGGGTACGCCGCGACGTCCACCCGCGAGGTCTGCGAGCGGATGGGGTTCAGCAAGGCCGCGCTCTGGTACCACTTCCCGTCCAAGGACGAGCTGCTCGCCGCCCTGCTGGCCCCGGTCGGCGAGGCCCTGCGCGAGCTGGTCGACGGCACGGCGGTCGAGCCAGACCAGGCGAGCCGCCGCGAGGCCCTCGCGCGCTA
>CAXTEJ010000001.1:36508-69378 GCA_964243295.1 uncultured Actinomycetales bacterium
GCGCGCTACGTGCGCCTCGTCGAGACCCACGCCGACCTGATGCGGCTGGTCCACGACGACCCGGCGCTGCGTGGCCACCCCGCCATCACGACCGCCCGAGAGACCTGGCAGTGCGTTCTGCGCCGCTTCGCGGGAACGAGCGACCCGACCAGAGCCGATCTCGCCCGGGGCCGCGCGGCGCTGGGCGCCGTCCACGCGGTGCTGCTGCGCAGGGACGCCGGCGACGACAGCCACGAGCTCCACGACATCGCCCTCGACGCCGGCTGCGGCGCCCTGGGCATCACGAACCGACAGCCGTACACGGAAGGCACCACGTGACCAGCACCGCCCAGAGCCGAGCCTCGACGAGGCAACCCGTCGTCGACGGCCCGATGAGCCACCGCCAGATCCTCGAGGCCATGACCGGCCTCATGCTCAGCATGTTCGTCGCCATGCTCAGCTCGACCGTCGTCAGCAACGCGCTGCCGACGATCCTGAACGACCTGCAGGGCGGCGAGTCCGCCTACACCTGGGTCGTCACGGCCACCCTGCTCGCGACGACGGCATCGACCCCGCTGTGGGGCAAGTTCGCCGACCTCACGAGCAAGAAGCTGCTCATGCAGGTCGCGATCGCCGTCTACATCGCCGGGTCGGTCGTCGCGGGCCTGTCCGAGTCGATCGGCATGCTCATCGCCTGCCGCGTCGTCCAGGGCGTCGGCGCCGGCGGCATCCTGGCGCTCACCCAGGTCGTCATGGCCTCGATGGTCTCCCCCCGTGAGCGCGGCCGCTACAGCGGCTACCTCGGCGCGACCTTCGCGGTCGCCACCATCGCCGGCCCGCTCGTCGGCGGCGTCATCGTCGACACCTCGTGGCTCGGCTGGCGCTGGTGCTTCTACGTCGGCGTGCCGTTCGCCCTCGCCGCGCTGGTCGTGCTGCAGCGCACCCTGCACCTGCCCGTCGTCCGCCGTGAGGTGAAGGTCGACTACCTCGGTGCCGCCCTCATCACCGGTGGCGTCAGCGTGCTGCTCATCTGGGTCTCGCTGGCCGGCTCGCAGTTCGCCTGGGCCTCGACCACCACGGCCCTCCTCGTCGCCGCCGGCGTGCTCGCCCTCGCGCTCGCCACCGTCGTCGAGCTCCGCGTCGCCGAGCCGATCATCCCCATCCGGCTGTTCCGCAACCGCACCATCGCGCTCGCCACCGCCGCCGGCCTGTTCCTCGGCGTCGCGATCTTCGGCGCCACCATCTTCCTGGCGCAGTTCTTCCAGATCGCCCGCGGCGACTCGCCGACCGTGTCGGGCCTGCGCACCATGCCCATGATCCTCGGCTTGGCGCTCGCCTCCATCGTCGTCGGCCGGCTCGTCAGCACCACCGGTCGCTGGAAGCGCTACCTCGTCGCCGGCTCGGTGCTGTCGACCGTCGGCTTGAGCATGCTCGCCCTCATCGACGCCGACACCGGCTACACCTACCTGGCCGCGGCCATGGCGCTGCTCGGCATCGGGCTCGGCATGACCATGCAGAACCTCGTGCTGTCGGTGCAGAACACCGTGCCGTCGGCCCAGCTGGGTGCCGCCACCGCCACGGTCGCCTTCTTCCGCTCGCTCGGAGGCGCGATCGGCGTCTCGGTGCTCGGCGCGCTGCTCGGCACCCGCGTCTCGACCGGCATCGTGTCGGGCCTGAGCCGGCTCGGCGTCCCCGAGTCGGCGATCCCCGGCGGTGGCCAGACCATCCCCGACGTCACCTCGCTGCCGGCCCCGGTCGCCGCTGTCGTCCAGGACGCGTACGGCGCAGGCGTCGGCCACATCTTCCTGCTCTCAGCCCCCCTGATGCTGCTCGCCGTCGTGCTCATCTCCTTCATCACCGAGGTGCCCCTGCGCGAGCAGTCCGGCACCGAGCTGGACGCCGGCACCGAGGCAGCCGACGCGGCTGACCGCACATCCGTCGGCGTCGACGCCCGCTGAGCGCCGATCGGTCAGCTCGGCTCGACCGATCGCAGGAACTGCCGGAGCAGCCCGAGGAACACCTCGGGCTGCTCCGAGTGCACCCAGTGCCCGGCGTTCTTCACGCGCGCCAGCCGGGTCGCGGGGAACAGCGCGTCCATGCGCGGGCGGTCCTCGTCCAGCACGTACGTCGAGGTCGCACCCGCGATCCACAGCGTCGGGCCGGGGTACACCGCACCCGGCGGCGGGTCGGGGAAGCCGCGCAGCGCCCCGAGGTCGCGGCCCAGCAGCTCGAGGTTGAGCCGCCACCGCCAGCCGCTCGCGCCGTCGCGAACCAGCGACTGCAGCAGGAACGAGCGCACCGTGTCGCTGGGCACCGCCGCCCGCAGCGCCTCGTCGGCTTGGGCCCGGCCGCCCAGCGCCTCGAGGTCGATCGAGCGCATGGCCCGGACGTACGACGCGAACGGTGAAGCCTCCTCGTCCGGGTCGTCGGTGCGCCCGCCGGTCTCGGGGTAGTCGGTAGGCGCGACGTCGACGACGACGAGCGCCCGCAGCAGCAAGGGGTGGCGCAGCGCCACCTGCATCGCGACCTTGCCGCCCATCGAGTGCCCGACCAGCGTGACCGGCTCGCCGTAGCCTCCCAGCTCGTCCGCGACCAGCTCGGCCATGTCCACGTAGTCCATGCGCTCGGTCCACGGCGAGTGCCCGTGGTTGGGCAGGTCGAGCAGCGTCACGCGTCTGCCGTCCTCGACCAGCCGGCGGGCGATCGTCGTCCAGTTTCGGCCCTGGCCGAACAACCCGTGCACGAAGACGACCCGCGGCCCGCTCGTGCCCAGGGTCCGGCCGTCGAGCTGCTCCTCCTGGGTCATGCCCGCATCCCATCAGAGCAGGGGCCACGGCACCCAGGAGAGCTGGCGAGCGCGCGGGGATCGCATGATCACCGCGGAAGGGCGGTGTCGTCGCCGCGTTGCGATCATGAAGTCCTTTTTCCACTCCGGCAGTACGGACGAAAGGCGTCTGGGGCGCAACACCGTGGCATCGGCCTTCCGCTCGGCCTGCGCGTTCGGCCACGCTGGGGGCATGACGACCCGACCCCGCGCCACGGGCGCCCCCCGGGAGAGCAGCGCCGCTGAGCGGGTCGACCGGGCGCGCGCGACCGGCGGCGAGCCGGGCCTGGAGTACGAGAACGCCACGCCCTACGAGCTGTACGTCGGCGCCCGCACCCTGCACGGTCTGCAGCGCACCATCACCGACCACCCGGCCGAGCCCGCGTTCCTGGTGATCAGCCAGGTGATGGAGCTGTACTTCGGGCTCCTGCGCACCGAGTGGACGACGGCCAGCGCGCAGCTGCGCGCCGACGACCTCGCCGGTGCGCTGAGCAGCCTGCGCCGCACCGTCTTCCACCTCGACGCGCTTAACGCCACCTGGGCCTCGCTGGTCTGGCTGACACCGTCGGAGTTCAACGGCTTCCGCGACCAGCTGGGCGAGGCGTCGGGCTTCCAGTCCTACGGGTACCGCCACGTCGAGTTCGCGCTCGGGCTCAAGGCCGCCTCCGTCGTCCGCCCGCACCAGGGGATGGCCGCCGTCCACGCCGACCTGCTCCAGGGGCTCGCGGCACCCAGCGTCTACGACGAGGTCGTCGGGTACCTCTCCCGTCACGGCTTCGACATCCCCGACGAGGTCGTGCACCGCGACTTCACCCAGCAGCACGAACCGTCCCCGGAGGTCGAGCGGGCCTGGGCGGCCGTCTACCGCGACCCAAGCCCGACGCAGCCGCTGTTCCTGCTCGCCGAGGTGCTCACCGATATCGCCGACGAGTTCACGACCTGGCGACACCGTCACGTCATGGCCGTGCGTCGGTCGATGGGCGCCAAGCCGGGCAGCGGTGGCTCCTCGGGGCTGGCCTGGCTCGAGCGCAGCCTCGCCAAGCCGGTGTTCGCCGAGCTGTGGTCGGCACGAACGCTGGTCTGACCTGGGGTCAGCCGATCGGCAACGTGTCGGAAACATGCCCGCGGAGCATGTGCTCGTAAGGTTCGAGGCGGCATCACGTCGCGCACCGCAGGCGGATCGGCCGATGACCGTTCGGCGGGCCTTCCCGGCAGCTGACGGCAGCACCCATGCTTCTAGCCAGTGGGGGCCTGCCCTGTGGCCGCCGACGACACACACAGGACAGGGAGGCTGCACGGTGCTCGAGCTCGCGCAGCTGGTCGTCAACGGCCTGGTCACCGGCGCGGTCCTCGCGATGGCCGCGGTCGGCGTCACCCTGGTCTACGGCGTCCTCGGCGTCGTGAACTTCGCGCACGGCGACTACCTCACCATCGGCGCCTACGCCGCCTTCGTCTGCAACGTCACCCTGGGCCTGGGCATCGTGGTCTCGACCGGCGTCGCGCTGGTCGCCGTCGCGGCGCTGAGCGTGCTGCTCGAGCTCGTCCTGTGGCGGCCGATGCGCCGGCGGCGAGCGGGGACGTACAGCGTCTTCATCACGGCCATCGGCCTGGCGCTGATCCTGCGCCAGCTGCTGCTCATCGGCTTCGGGGGCACCACCCGCCGCTTCGACGTGGACGCGTTCGGCACCCACGACCTCGGCGGCATCAAGCTCTCGACCAGCCAGCTCGTGGCGGTGGGCATCGCCGCCACCGCCAACCTGGCCGTCGGGCTGCTGCTGGCACGCAGTGCGCTCGGCCGCTCGATGCGCGCGTACTCCGAGTCCGCCGACCTCGCCGGTGTCAGCGGCATCAACCCCCAGCGCGTCGTCATCTGGACGTGGGCCATCGCCGGCGGCCTCGCCGGGCTGGCCGGTGTGCTGCAGGCGCTGGTGCAGACCTCGTTCGACCCCAACATGGGCTACTCGCTGCTGCTGCCCGTGTTCGCGGCGGTCGTCCTCGGCAGCATCGGCAACGCCTACGGCGCGCTGCTCGGCGGGTTCACCCTCGGTGTCCTGATGCAGGTCAGCACCTGGAGCGGGTTCTTCGGCGGGATGCCGCCGGTCTACATGCCCGTCGTCGCGTTCGTCGGCCTCGCGCTGGTGCTGCTCGTGCGCCCGCAGGGCCTGCTCGTGCGGAGCGCTGCATGAGGTGTCACCAGTGAGCCAGCTGGCCGATCCCGCGTTCTGGGCCTTCGTCGGCGTGACTGCCGGCATCTACGCCATCTTCGCCCTCGGCCTGCAGGTGCAGTTCGGGTTCGGCGGGCTGCTCAACTTCGGCCACGTCGCCTCGATGGCACTCGCCGCCTACACGATGGCCATCCTGGTCGTGAAGGTCGAGGTCAGCCTGTGGCTGGCGAGCCTGGCCGGCATCGCGGTCGCGGTCCTCGGCGCCCTGCTGCTGGGGCTCATGGCCGTGCGGCTGCGCACCGACTACTTCGCGATCGTCACCATCGCCTTCAGCGAGATCGTCCGGTACGTCGCGCTGAACCAGCAGTCGCTGACCGGCGGCCCCCAGGGGACCACCGCCCTGGCCGGGCCCGGTCAGGCGGCGTACTACAACGCCAGCTGGGACATGCTGCTGCGCAAGGTGCGCGACGCCCTCGAGCCGCTCGTGGGCGAGGACGCCGCCAGCCACGACCTCGCGATGCTGGTCATCGTCTGGGTCGTCGCCGCCGTCCTGCTCGCGCTGATGGCCCACCTCGTCCGCACGCCCTGGGGCCGAGCGCTCAAGGCGATCCGGGACGACGAGGACGCGGCCGAGGCGCTGGGCAAGTCGACCTTCGTCCTGAAGCTGCAGTCCCTGGCCGTCGGCGCCGCCATCGCCGGCATCGCCGGCCTGATGTACGCGTTCCAGTTCTCGTTCTTCTCCCCCCAGGACTTCGAGCCCCTGACCACGTTCTTCGCCTACACGATCGTCCTGCTCGGCGGCACCGCCCGGATCTGGGCCGTGCCGATCGGTTCGGCGGTGTTCGGGTTCCTGTACGCCGGAACCCGGTTCTTCGACTTCGTGCCGTTCTCGCTGCTGACCAGTGCCGACCGCGCGTACGTGCGGCTCATCGTCATCGGGCTGGTGCTGATCGGCCTGATGTACTTCCGCCCGCAGGGGCTGCTGGGCCGGCGCGAGGAGATGGCGACGTGAGCACCGCCGCCGGTACGACGACGCCGGGCAGCACCGCGCCGGGCGGTGAGCCGCTGCTCGTCGTCCGCGACCTGTCCCGCTCCTTCGGTGGGCTGCGGGCCGTGCGCGAGGCCAGCTTCGACGTCCGCGCCGGCACGATCACCTCGCTGATCGGGCCCAACGGCGCCGGCAAGTCGACCGTCTTCAACCTGGTGGCCGGTGCCCTGCGTCCCGACAGCGGCACCGTGCACTTCGCGGGACGCGACATCACCGGAAGCCGGCCGCACGTCATCGCTGCCGCCGGCCTGACCCGCAGCTTCCAGTCGGCGCGGGTCTTCGAGCGGATGACGGTGCTCGACAACCTGCTGGTCGCCGGCGCCGGCCACCCCGGCGAGCGGCTGCTGCCCGCGCTGCTGCTGCCCCGGCCGGGCCGCGCCCGCGAGCGGGAGGCCCGGCTGCTGGCCGACGACCTGCTCGAGCGCACCCGCCTGACCCGGCTGCGCGACGACTACGCCGTCACCCTCTCCGGGGGCCAGCGCAAGCTGCTGGAGCTGGCCCGGCTGCTGATGACGCGGCCCCGGCTGGCGCTGCTCGACGAGCCGATGGCCGGCGTGAACCCGGCCCTCGGCGACGAGCTGGTCGACCACCTGCTGCACGCACGGGCGGCCGAGGGCGTCACCTTCTTGCTGGTGGAGCACGACCTCGACACGGTCATGCGGATCAGCGACACCGTCGTGGTCATGAACGAGGGCGCGGTGCTTACCAGCGGCACGCCCGACCAGGTGCGCGCCGACCAGCGGGTGGTCGACGCCTACCTCGGTGGGCCCGCCCCGGCCGCCGAGCAGGTCGCGCCATGAGCAGCCCAGCGGGGGTGCGCGCGACGACGGCGCAGGCGCGGCCGCTGCTGCGGGTCAGCGGACTCAGCGCCGGCTACGGCTCGGTCCAGGTGCTGCGTGACGTCGACATCGTGGTCGCCCCGGCCACGATGGTCGCGGTCATCGGGCCGAACGGGGCCGGCAAGTCGACCCTGCTCAAGGCGCTGTACGGGTTCGCGCGCACCACCGCCGGCACCGTCACCCTGGACGACGGCACCCAGGATCCGGTGGAGGTCACCCGCATCCCGGCGCACCGGCTCACCGCCCTCGGCCTGAACTTCGTGCCGCAGCTGGCAAACGTGTTCGCCACGATGTCGGTGCGCGAGAACCTGGTCATCGGCGGCACGCTGCTCGGCCGCCGCGCAGCCGAGCGCGTCGACGCCGTCCTCGAGACCTTCCCGGTGCTGCGCGAGCGCGCCCGCGCCCGCGCCGGGACGCTGTCCGGCGGTCAGCGCCAGACCCTCGCCCTGGCCCGGGCGATGATGACCGAACCACGGCTGCTGCTGCTGGACGAGCCGAGCGCCGGGCTCTCGCCGATGGCCGTCACCGAGATGCTCAGCCAGCTCGAGCGCATCCGCAGCCTCGGCGTCTCGATGCTGCTCGTGGAGCAGAACGCCCGTCGCGCGCTGGCCGCCGCCGACTACGCCTACGTCCTGGAGTCGGGCAGCAACCGCTACGAGGGGACGGGCGCGGACCTGCTGCACGACGAGCGGATCGCCGCCCTGTACCTCGGCGGGCGGGCCGCGCACGCCCGCGCCGACGCCGCCGGGCACCTGCTGCCCACCGACGACCCGGCCACGCACGACTCCACCACGGACGACCCTGTGCCAGACCAGCCCACGCCCGACCCGTCACCTTCCCGAGAGGCACCATGATGCACACGTCGCTCCCCCGAACCCTGACGGCTGCCCTCGCCGCCTCGAGCCTGCTGGTGCTCGCCGCGTGCGGAGGTGGCGACACCGACGAGGCCGAGTCCAGCGCCGGCACCGCGACCGCCACCCTGCGGATCGGCAACGTCCTGCCCTTCACCGGTGACCTGTCGACCTTCGGCGCCTCGCTGGACAAGGCCGGCCAGATGGGCGCCGCCATGGTCAACGAGGCGGTGACGAAGGACAAGATCACCGACGTCAAGCTCGAGGTCGTCGGCTCAGAGGACGACCAGACCCAGAGCGCCGCCGGCGTGGAGGCCGCCACCAAGCTGGTGCAGTCCGACAAGGCCGACGTGCTGATCGGCTCGATGTCGAGCGGCGTCACGACCGCCATCGCCCAGTCCGTGGCCATCCCCAACGACGTCGTCATGATCACGCCCACGTCCTCGGACCCCTCCATCACCGACCTGGCCGACGACGACCTGGTGTTCCGCATCTACCCGCCCGACACCCTGCAGGCGCGGGCGCTCGCGCAAGCCATGGCCGACACCTACGGCAAGGACGCGCTGGTCAACATCGGTGGCCGCAACGACGCCTTCGGCAGCGCCCTGACCCGTGAGTTCGCCACCCAGTGGACCGAGCAGGGCGGCAAGGTCGGCCAGACCGTGCTCTACAACCCCACCGCGGCCACGTTCGACACCGAGGCCGCCCAGCTGGCCTCCGGGATGCCGGACGCCTGGATGATCGCCGACTTCCCGACGACGTTCGAGAAGATGGGCCCGGCCCTGGTGCGGGCCGGCGGCTGGAGCCCGGCCAAGACCTTCATGACCGAGGCCATGCAGAGCACCAGCGCCCTGGAGAAGATCGGTGCCCCGGCCACCGAGGGGCTGCGCGGCACCGCCGGCTCGGGCAAGGGCGGCGCGGAGCCCGAGGCGTTCCAGAAGGAGTTCGAGACCCGCAACGCCGGCACCGAGTTCACCGGCTTCGAGGGCACGTCCTTCGACGCGGCCGTGATGGCGGGCCTGGCTGCGGTGAAGGCGAAGTCGGCCGACGCCGACGACATCAAGAAGGCGCTCGTCGAGGTGTCGACGTCCGCGGGCCAGAAGTTCACCTGGCAGCAGCTGCCCGAGGCCATCACGGCGATCCGGGCGGGCACGGCGATCCAGTACGTGGGCGCCTGGGGCCCGATCGTCTTCGACGCCAAGGGCGACCCGACCCAGAGCAGCTTCGTGGTGTGGGAGAGCAAGGCGAAGAAGATCAATACGCTGCGCGACTTCTCGTTCGGCGGCTGAGGGTGCAGCGGCACCGCGACGACACGCAGTGGCAGGACCTCGCGGGATACGTCCGGGCCGTCCGCGCCGGCGACCGCATCGAGGTGAGCGGCACCACGGCGTCGGCGGCGGACGGCACACCCGTGCACCCAGGTGACGTCCACGGCCAGACGCTGGATGCGTTGCGGCGCAGCGTGGAGGCCGTCAACGCCCTCGGCGGCAGGGTGTCGGACGTCGTCCGCACCCGGGTGCTGCTGGCGCCCGGCTGTGAGTGGCGCGAAGCGGCACGCGCTCATCGCGAGGTCTTCGCCGAGAACCCCCCTGCCAACACCACGCTGTTCGTGGCGGGACTGGTCGGCGACGGGCTGCTGGTCGAGGTCGAGGTGTCGGCCGAGGTGGTGGGCGGATGAACGGGCTGCGGTTCAGCCTGCGCCTGAACAACGACCTGACCGTCACCGAGTTCGTGTCCCTGTGCCGGCTGGCCGAGCAGCAGGGTTTCGACCAGGTGTGGGTGTCGCACGACCTGTTCCTGCGGTCGGCACCGGTGCTGCTGACGGCAGCTGCGCTGGCGACCGAGCGCATCCACCTGGGCGTCGGCATCATGAACCCCTACTCGGTCCACCCCGCCGAGATCGCCATGACGGCGGCGACGCTGCAGGAGGTCTCTGGCGGCAGGTTCCTGCTCGGGCTCGCCGCCGGCGCCAGCGAGTTCCTCGGCTGGGCCGGCATCCAGCGGCCACTTCCCCTGCGGCACACCAGGGAGGCGGTGCTCGCCATCCGGTCGCTGCTCGAGGGCGGCACCCCAGCCGACCTCGACCTCACCGACGCCTGGACCCCCGACGCGCACCTGCGCACCCCGAAGGCACCGACGCCGATCTACGTCGGCGGCATGAGCCCCAAGATGCTGGGGCTCAGCGGGCAGGTCGCCGACGGCGTGCTTCCGCTGCTGTACCCGCCCGAGCACTACGCCACCGCCGCAGCCCAAGTGCACGAGGGCGCGCGGCGTGCCGGGCGCGACACCGGCGAGGTCGACGTCGCCGCCTGCGTCTGGGTCTCGGTCGACGACGACGCCGAGCGGGCCGCACGGCCGCTCGCGGAGAAGATCGCCTACTACGGCGCCTCCTTCGCGCCGTACCTGCTGGAACGTGCGGGACTGAGCGTTGCCGACTTCGCGCCGGTGCAGGCCGCGCTGCGCACCGGCGGGGTGGCCGAGGCGGTGCGGCTGGTGACCCCCCGGATGCTCTCGCTGGGCATCGCAGGGTCGCCAGGCGACGTCGTACGCCGGTCCGCCGGCCTGGTCGGTGACGGCGCGCGGCACGTCTCGTTCGGGCCGCCGCTGGGGCCGGACGTGCTGGCGGCCGTGCAGGTGCTCGGGACCGCGGTGCTGCCTGCGCTGCGGGCACTGCCCCTGGCTGCGCGACCGGTGCCGGCGACGGTGCCGTTGTCGGGGCCGCTGCCGCTGCCGGCGACGACATCGCGGGGCGGGCAGCCGTGAGCGTCGAGCGCGCCGCCTGGGGCGCGGAGCCGTCCAAGCGCGCGCTGCCCGGGCGGGTCGGGCTGGACGCCATGGACTGGCTGATCCTGGGGGAGCTGCAGGCCGACGCCCGGGTGTCGTACAACGAGCTCTCACGGCGGGTGTTCCTGTCGCCGCCCGCCGTGGCGGAGCGGGTGCGGCGGATGGAGGACGCAGGTGTCATCGAGGGCTACCACGCCCACGTCGACCTCGGCCGCGCCGGCCGCTCGGTGATCGCCGTCGTCCGCATGTCGTGCTACGGCCCGACCTGTCTGCTGCGCCACCCCGAGGTGCACGGCTGGGCCGAGGTGCTGGAGATCCACCGGGTCACCGGTGACGCCTGCTGCCTGCTGCGCGTGGCCACCACGTCGATGATTGCCTTCGAGCGGGTGATCGACCGGCTGGCCCAGTTCGGCCAGCCCTCCAGCACCATGGTGCTCGCCAGCCCGCTGACCTGGCGGCCGGTCACCCCGGCCACCGCGCAGCCGGTCGACCAGGAGACCACCACCACGCCCGGCGACCCCTCGGAGAGCACCCGATGACCGACGCCCAGCCGCCCCTTCGTGCCGCAGCCGAGCCGGCGGGCGGGCCCACAGCCCTGCCGGCGGTGGAGCCGGTGGGCGACATGGTGGGTGACATGGAGCTCTACGACCTGCGCGTGACGGTGGTCGAGATCCACGGCCGGTCGGTGTGCGGCATGGCGATCGGCGACTACTTCGACCTGACGAGCAGCGCCCACCTCACGATCCCGGCGGGCCGGCACTTCTGCGTCTACGCCCTGCAGTCGGTGCTGCCGATGCTGCCGGCCAAGCAGCGCGCGCTGCCGGCCGACGACTGGTTGGAGAAGGACACCCTGGTCTGCTGCCCCGACCCCGAAGAACGGCTGGTGATGCGCATCGACCGCACCGGCCGTCGCCGGATGACCTCGTCGGATCTCACCTGATGTCGTTGCATTACAATGGTTTCGAGGTGGGGCTTGGTCTGCAGTCCGACAAGACGGCCGCCGACTACGCGTCGCTGGCCGTGCAGGCCGAGTCGCTGGGGTTCGACGTGATCAGCGTGTTCAGCGACCTGCTCTACCAGCCGCCGCTGTTCGCGCTGCTCGAGATGGCCCGCGTGACCTCGCGCGTCCGGCTCGGCGCCGCGTGCTGGAACCCGTACACGCTGCACCCCTACGAGATCGCCGGCCAGTACGCCGTGCTCGACGAGGCCTCCGACGGCCGCGCCTACCTCGGGCTCGCCCGCGGCAGCTGGCTCGGCGCGATCGGCGTCGCCCAGCCGCGGCCGGTGGCCCACCTGCGCGAGGCGCTCGCGATGATCGGCGCGCTGCTCACGGGCGACGACATCGGTCTGTCGGGTGAGCTGTTCCCGCTCGCCCCGGGCACCCGGCTGCGCTACCCGCTGCCGTCGTCCGCGCCGAGGGTGCTGGTCGGCACGTGGGGCGCGCAGGCCGCCGCGCTCGCCGGCGAGGTCGCCCACGAGGTGAAGATCGGCGGCACGGCGAACCCGGCGATGGTGCCGGTCATCGCCGAGCGCATCGCGGTCGGACGACGTCGCGCCGGCCGCCCGGACGACGCGGTCGGCGTCGTGGTGGGGGCTGTCACCGTCGTCGACGAGGACGGCGCGGCGGCCCGCGCGAGGGCCCGCACCGAGGTGGCGATGTACCTCGAGGTGGTCGCCAGGCTCGATCCCACCCTCACCCTGCCGCCCGACCTCGTGCCCGATATCAGCGCACGTCTCGCCGCGGGTGACGCTGCGGCCGCCGGTCGCCGCATCCCGGACGACGTGCTCGACCTGTTCGCGTTCTCCGGCACGCCCGACCAGGTCGCAGCCCAGGCGCAGGCGCTCATCGCGGCCGGGGCCTCGCGCGTCGAGCTCGGCACCCCGCACGGGCTCACCGACGCCGGCGGCGTCGAGCTGCTCGGGCGCCGCGTGCTGCCGCAGCTGCGCTGAGCCGGCGGTGGCCGCCACACCGGCGGGCAGAAGTCGGACGTCTCAAAGGCGACCGTGCTTGGCGATCGGCTCGGTGCGGACATCTGCCCGCCGGTGCGGCGCTGAGCCACGCTGCCCGCGGCCGACCGCCGCACGGCCTCACCGACGCCGGCGGCGTCGAGCTGCTCGGGCGCCGCGTGCTGCCGCAGCTGCGGTGAGCAGGCCAGGGCCGCCCGGCTGGCGGACGCGGCCGGAGACCGGCGGTGCCCTCGGCTCACCGAGCACCGCATCAGCTCGACACGACGAGCGCGCGCTCCCCAGGGGTGGCGACCGGCTGAGCCGGCCCGCTTCCGTCCCAGTGCAGCAGGCCCACCTCCTCGACCGTGAGCCACAGACCTCCGGACCCGTCACGACCGATGCTGCGCACCGGCGCCGGCACCGCGAACAGGTCGGTGCGCACGCCGGTGGCGAGGTCGACGTCTTGCATCGTCATGACGGGGACGCAGCAGGTGTCCATCACCGCGACCGTGCTCTCGCCGGTGAAGACCGGCGCGGTCACGCCCGTCGTGTCAGGCGCGGGGGTAGCCGTGACGCTGGTGTGCGTCAGGCGCTGCGTGTCCAGGATGAGGACGGTCCGGTCGTGAGCCAGCGCCAGCTGGGCTCCGTCCGGGCTCCAGCTCATCGGCCACTGCGGGGGGTTGCCGCGCAGCTGTGGGCCTGCTGGGGGTCGCCACGTCGTCTGCTCGCCCGTCGCGACGTCACGAAGGGCCAGCTCGGTCTGCCGGCAGAAGCCGTCGACGACGGCGTATCGCCAGTAGGCCACCCGGCTGCCGTCCGGGTTGAACACCGCCCCCGAGCCGTCGAGCACCTGGGTGAAGGAACCACCCGGCTGAGCCAGCAGCACCTGCGGCCGGCAGGTCTCGTCGTGGTCGTCGACCACGCTCACCAGGACCGTGCGGCGGTCGGGCGCCACGCTGACGTGCGTAACCTCGCCGACGTCGGCGGGCAGCGTCCCCAACTGACCGACGACCGTGCCCTCGGCATCGAGGACCGGCACGGTGCGGTCCGCCAGGACGGCGACGACTGCCCCGTCGGGGATGAGCGTGCTTCCTGTCAGCGACGCCGTCGGCGCCGTGGCCGGCTCCGCTGACGAGGTGGACCCCGCCCCGCACGCCGTCAGCATGGTGGCAGCGGCCAGCCACAGGACTCGGGAGGTCATGCCTCAGTGTGGACGGCGTCGAGTTGCTCGGGCGCCGCGTGCTGCTGCAGCTGCGCTGAGCCGGCCGTGGCCGCCACACCGGCGGGCAGAAGTCGGTCGCCGCCCACGCGCCCGTGCTCGGCGATCGGCTCGGTGGGGACTTCTGCCCGCCCGGGTGGCGCTGAGCCACGCTGCTCCAGGCCAACCGCCGCACGGACATGCGCGATCAGCTCCCGAGCGGAGTGCCCGTGCTCCCCACCCGGCACAGCGCGATCGCGCATGTCGGTGTGGCGGTGAGGAGGGCGCCTCCGGGGCGGGGCAGGCGGGTCAGTCGGCCCGGTAGGTCCAGTGCCACGGCTCGCGCGACACGTTCTCGGTGAAGCCGAACTCGGCGCCGTGGGCGCGGATCCAGTCCTGGGCCTGGCTGTCCAGTCGCAGGTCGAGGCTCTTGCCCCAGCCGTGGTCGCTGGTGCCGGGCCGCGCGGCCAGGCCGCCCTGGGAGTGCAGACCCTTGCGGCGCGCGAGGTCGACCTGCTCGGGATAGCTGCGGTAGGAGTCCGTGATGCCGATGGTGACGCCGGCCCGGGCGGCCGCCGCCGTCATGCGCTCGTAGGAGCGGGCGGCCGGCGTCCACAGCATGTGGTGGCTGCTGCCACCCACGGGGCTCAGCGCGCTCGCCGGGATGCGACCGTTGCCGTACGCCGCGAGCTCGGGCGGGATGCCCACCGGCGACAGGTCGAGGGCGTCACCGGAGGTGACGGGCGCGCTGGACAGGCCCGAGCTCGCGACCGAGGAGACGCCCGCAGCCGAGCCGGTGAACGCCGGCGCGGACGTGATGGTGCCACTGCGAAGGCTCGCGGTCCGGGCGGCCGCCGCCTGCGCCAGGCTGTCGGTGAAGGAGGCGTCGGCGAGCTGGGTCCCCGCCGCGGCGGTGGTGGTGGAGCCGTTGCCGGTGACGCCGGCGCGAAAGGAGATGCCGTTCAGCTCGGACAGCCGCGCCTGGATCTGCGCCATGCGGTTCGACACCGCGGCCACGCCGTCGACGCTCACCGCTCACCGACCGCGCGCTGGTGCACCACGTGCCTCCTCGACGAGCGGGCCCGGTGCCCGCACCAGGTGGGCATCGGCCGGCTCAGGCGCTGGCTTGAGCGACCGCGTCCACCGCCGAGGACTCGGCCAGCAGCGCCCGCACCTCCCGGACGGCGGCACGCGCCGCCCGCCCGGCCCCGAGGGTGCTCGCCGACGGGCCGAAGCCCACGAGATGCACCCGCGGGTCGCGGGCCGCGCGCGTGCCGACCAGCCGGATGCCGCCGCCCGGCTCGCGCAGCCGCAGCGGCGCCAGGTGGGCCACCTCGTGCCGGAAGCCGGTCGCCCAGAGCACGACGTCGGCGTGCTGGGTGCGGCCGTCGGGCCACACGATGCCGTCGGCGGTCATCGCGGCGAACATCGGCTGCCGCACGAGCACGCCGCGGGCCATGGCCGAGCGCACCCACTGCGTCGTGACCAGCCCGGTGAAGCTGACGACGCTGCCGGGCAGCCGGCCCTCGCCCACGGCGGCGGCGACCGCGGCCTCGACCGCGCGGCCGTCGTCGGCGGTGAAGTCGCCGTCGCGGAACACCGGCGGCCGGCGGGTCACCCAGGTCGTGGTCGTCACCTTCGAGATCTCGTCGAGCAGCTGCACCGCGGACGCCCCGGCCCCCACGACCACCACGTGCCGGCCCGCCAGCTCGGCCGCACCGGCGTAGTCGACGGTGCGCATCTCACGACCGCCGAACAGCTCGCGGCCGGGGACGGCCGGAACGAAGGGCCGGCTCCACGTGCCGGTGGCACTGATGAGCGCGCGGGCGCGCCAGGCGCCGGCCGACGTCCGGACGAGCAGGCGGCCGTCACCGCCCTCGTCGACCGACAGCACCCGCACCGGACGCCGGACGTCGAGGCCGAACGCGCGCTCGTAGGCGCCGAAGTACGCCGGCACCGCCACTCGCGCGGCCAGGTCGGGGGCGTCGGGCCGAAACGGCATGCCGGGCAGGTCGTGCAGGTGGTGCGTCGTGTCGAGCCGTAGTGAGGGCCAGCGGTGCTGCCAGGCGCCGCCCGGGCCGGCGTCGGCGTCGAGGACGACGAAACCCAGCCCGGCCCTCGCGAGGAAGTACCCGCTCGCGAGGCCGGCCTGGCCGGCGCCCACGACCACCACGTCGACGTCCGCGGCGCCGGCAGCGGGGAGCGTGGTCACGTCGGGAGAACGCCGGCTGGGCCGCTCCGCTTCCGGGCGGGCCGGGATCGCATGATCACGGGGAGGGGGTGGGGGTGCGGTGGCCGGCGGCTACCGCGACGAGCATCAGGCCCGTGCCGGCGACGACGCACAGCGCGAGGCAGCCGGCCCACAGCGGCCCCTCGCCGAGGTGCTGCAGCACCAGGGTGCCCATGGCCGGGGCGAGCACGGCCGAGACGCCCCAGGACATCCCGAAGACGCCCATGTAGCGCCCGCGCAGGTCGGCCGGTGCCAGCCGGGCCACGACGGCGCTGAGGACGCCGGCACCGAGCACCTCGCCGACCGTCCACACCGCGACGACCAGCAGGTGCCCGGGCAGCGAGTCGGCGAGGACCGTCATCGCCAGACCGGCGCCGAGCACCAGGCTGCCGGCCAGCAGCAGCGGCCCCTGGGCACGGCGTCCGAGGTGCCCGAGCAGCAGCGGCTGGAGCACGACGATGAGCACGCCGTTGAGCGCGATGACCACACCGAAGCCGCCGGTGCCGAGGCCGTCGCCGACGACGACGAGCGGCAGGGTGACGAACGCCTGCAGGTAGGCGGTGGCCTGCAGCACGGTGCAGAGCACGAGGCCCAGCATCAGCCGGTCGCCCAGCACCTGGCGCACCGACCCGGTGGTCGCGCCGGGCACCCGGTCGGGCCGGGTCTCGGGCACGGCGCGCAGCACCAGCGCCGCGAACAGCAGCGTCGTGAGCGCGTCGCCGGCGAACAGCAGCCAGTAGCCCCGGTCGGCCAGCACCCCACCCAGCAGCGTGGCGACGGCGAAGCCGACGTTGACGACCCAGAACTGCAGCGCGTAGGCCCGCGGCCGCCGGGCATCGTCGACCACGTCGGCGATCGCCGCGCTGATCGCGGGGCGGTAGACGTCGGCGACGAGCCCGTAGGCGAAGCCGGCCACGCACAGGGCGACGAAGGAGTGGGCAGCGCCCACCAGGACGACGCCGGTGGCGGCCCCGACGAGCCCGGCCAGCAGCGTGCGCCGGCGTCCGATGCGGTCGGCGAGCACCCCGCCCACCGGCTGCGCGACCGCCCCGCCGACCCCGATGACCGTGAGCACGACCCCCGCCCGGGCGATCGTGAAGCCGCGGGCGCCGGTGAGGTAGAGCGACAGGAAGGGGACGACGAAGGCACCGAGCCGGTTCACCAGCGTGCCGCACAGCAGCACCCAGAACGTGCGCGGCAGCCCGCCGACGCGGTCGTGCCACCAGGTCGGCGCGGGGGCGGGGAGTGCGGTCACGCGAGCTGGTCGAGCACCTCGCCGAGCGCGGTCGCCGCCCGCCAGCAGTCCTCGAACGTCGAGTAGAGCGGCACCGGCGCGAAGCGGACGACGTCCGGCTGGCGCGCGTCGGCCATCACGCCGTGGCCCTCGCGCAGGGCGTCGCTGACGGCGGTCGCCGCCACCGGGACCCGCAAGGACAGCTGGGCGCCGCGGCGCTGCGGGTCGCGCGGGGTGAGGATCTGGGTGCCCCGCCCGACGGCGTCCAGCAGCTGCTCGAGGTAGCCGGTCAGCCGCACGCTCTTGGCGCGCAGCGCCTCGAGGCCGACCTCGTCGAGGAGCTGCATCGCCACCACGACGGGCACGAGCGACAGGATCGCGGGGCACGACATCGCCCAGGCGTCGGCGGTGTGCACCGGGGTGACCTCGGGCTCCATGAGGAACCGGGTGGCGGGGTCGGTGCTCCACCAGCCCTCGAGCCGCGGCAGGGTGCGGTCGGCGAGGTGCCGCTCGTGCACGAAGACGCCGGCCGTGGCCCCCGGGCCGCCGCTCAGGTACTTGTAGGAGCACCAGGCCGCCCAGTCGACGTCCCAGTCGTGCAGCTGCATCGGCACGTTGCCGACGGCGTGGGCGAGGTCCCAGCCGACGACGGCGCCGACGGCGCGGCCGGCGCGCGTGATGGCCTGCATGTCCATCAGCTCGCCGCTGTAGTAGTTGACGCCGCCGATCAGCACGAGCGCGATGCGGTGCCCCTCGCGCTCGAGCAGAGCGACGACGTCCTCGGTGCGCAGGACGACCTCGCCGTCGCGCGGGCGCAGCCGGATGACCGACTCGTCGGCGTCGAAGCCGTGGAAGGCCGCCTGGCTGCGCACGGCGTAGCTGTCGGAGGGGAAGGCGGCGTCCTCGATGACGATGGCGTGGCGCTCGGCGGTCGGCCGGTAGAAGGTCGCCATCAGCAGGTGCAGGTTGACGGTCAGCGAGTTCATGACCACCACCTCCTGCGGCAGCGCGCCCACCAGGCGGGCCGCGGGGCCGCGCACCTGGCTGTTGAACGACATCCACGGCAGCTCGTCGCGGTGGTGGCCCTCGACCGCGATGCGGCCCCACTCCTCGAGCTCGTGCTGCACCCGGGCAGGCGTCTCGCGCGGCAGCAGCCCGAGGGAGTTGCCCGCGAAGTACGCCGCCTCGGCCTCGCGCCCGCTCGGGTCCGGCGGGACGACGAACCGGGAGCGCAGGGTCGGCAGCGGGTCGGCCGCGTCGAGCGCCTGCGCCTGCTGCCGGACGACGTCGAGCTGGCTCGTGGTCACCGCCCGATCGTCCCACGCGCGGTCGGGCGGGACCGTCCCGGCGGCCTAACCTGGGCCTGGTGACCCGCGCCGACAGCCTTGCCACCAGGGTCCCCGACCCGCCCGAGCCGGACGCGATCGTCGAGACCTTCACGGCCTGGGCGGCCGAGCGAGGGCTCACGCTCTACCCCGCGCAGGAGGAGGCGCTGCTCGAGCTGGTCACCGGCGCCAACGTGGTGCTGTCGACCCCGACCGGCTCGGGCAAGTCCCTCGTCGCCGCCGGCGCCCAGCTCGCCGCGCTCGCACAGGGCCGGCGCAGCTTCTACACCGCTCCGATCAAGGCGCTGGTGAGCGAGAAGTTCTTCGACCTGTGCGGCACCTTCGGCGCGCACAACGTCGGCATGATGACCGGCGACGCGACCGTCAACGGCGGGGCGCCGATCATCTGCTGCACCGCCGAGATCCTCGCCAACCTCGCGCTGCGGCAGGGCTCGGACGCCGACGTCGGCCTCGTCGTCATGGACGAGTTCCACTACTACGCCGACCCCGACCGCGGCTGGGCGTGGCAGGTGCCGCTGCTCGAGCTGACGCGCGCGCAGTTCCTGCTCATGTCGGCCACGCTCGGCGACGTCACCTCGCTGCGCGAGAAGCTGGTGCGGCGCACCGGGCGCGAGACCGCGCTGGTCGCGAGCACCGACCGGCCGGTGCCGCTGCACTTCTCCTACGTCACCACCCCGCTGCACGAGACGCTGGAGGAGCTGCTGTCGACGCACGGTGCGCCCGTCTACGTCGTCCACTTCACGCAGGCCGCGGCCATCGAGCAGGCGCAGGCGCTGATGAGCCTCAACGTCTGCACCCGCGCCGAGAAGGACGCGATCGCCACGCTCATCGGCGACTTCCGCTTCACGGCCGGCTTCGGCCGCACGCTGTCGCGGCTGGTGCGCCACGGCATCGGCGTGCACCACGCGGGCATGCTGCCCAAGTACCGCCGGCTGGTCGAGCTGCTCGCGCAGGCGGGGCTGCTGAAGGTGGTCTGCGGCACCGACACCCTCGGGGTCGGCATCAACGTGCCGATCCGCACGGTGCTGTTCACCGGCCTCACCAAGTACGACGGCGTGCGCACCCGCCACCTCAAGGCCCGCGAGTTCCACCAGATCGCCGGGCGGGCGGGGCGGGCCGGGTTCGACACCGCGGGAACGGTCGTCGTCCAGGCGCCCGAGCACGACGTCGAGAACGCCAAGCGCATCGCCAAGGCCGGCGACGACCCGAAGAAGCTGCGGCGCGTCGAGCGCAAGAAGCCGCCGGAGGGTTTCGTCTCGTGGGGCCGGCCGACGTTCGACCGGCTCGTCGCGGCTGAGCCCGAGCTGCTGACCAGCTCGTTCACGATCACCCACGCGATGCTGCTCAACCTGCTGCAGCGCCCCGGCGACGCCTTGGCCCACGCCCGCCACCTGCTCACCGACAACGACGAGGCCCCGGCGCGCCAGCGCGTGCTGATCCGCAAGGCCATCAACATCTACCGCGCCCTGCTGCGCGCCGGTGTGGTCGAGCGGCTGCCCGAGCCGGACGACGAGGGGCGCACCGTGCGGCTCACCGTCGACCTGCAGTCCGACTTCGCGCTCGACCAGCCGCTGTCACCGTTCGCCGTGGCCGCGCTCGAGCTGCTCGACCGCGAGTCGCCGACGTACGCCCTCGACGTGCTCTCTGTCATCGAGTCGACGCTGGACGACCCCCGCCAGGTGCTGTCGGCCCAGCGCAACAAGGCCCGCGCCGAGGCGGTGGCGCAGATGAAGGCCGAGGGCATCGAGTACGACGAGCGCATGGAGCTGCTGGAGGACATCACCTACCCGCAGCCGCTGGCCGAGGTGCTGCTGCCGTCGTTCGAGACCTACCGCTCCGGGCACCCGTGGGTCGCCGACGAGCAGCTGTCGCCCAAGACCGTCGCTCGCGACATGAGCGAGCGCGCCATGACGTTCGTCGAGTACGTCGGCTTCTACCAGCTCGCCCGCTCGGAGGGGCTGGTGCTGCGCTACCTCGCCGACGCCTTCAAGGCGCTGCGGCGCACCGTCCCGGAGGCAGCGCGCACCGAGGAGGTCGACGACCTGATCGCCTGGCTCGGCGAGCTGGTGCGGCAGGTCGACTCCTCGCTGCTGGAGGAGTGGGAGGCGCTGCGCTCGCCGACCGACGACGACGTGCCGGCGAGCCAGCCGGTCGACGAGCGGCCACCGCCGGTCACCGCCAACGAGCGGGCCTTCCGGGTGCTGGTGCGCAACGCGCTGTTCCGGCGGGTCGAGCTGATGGCGCTGCGCCGCTGGATCGACCTCGGCGAGCTCGACCCCGGCTTCGGCCAGGACGCCTGGGAGGACGGCATCCGCGCCTACTTCGCCGAGCACGACGAGGTGGGCACCGGCCCCGACGCGCGCGGCCCCGACCTGTTCTCCGTCGACCCCTCCGGGCGCACCTGGACCGTGCGGCAGACGCTCGACGACCCGGCCGGTGACCACGACTGGGCCGTCACCGCGACCCTCGACCTCGACGCCTGCGACGAGGCCGGCACCGCCGTGGTGCTGGTGACGGGGGTCGAACGGCTGGGCTGACAAGCCGCCGAACGGGCGACACCGCTCACGCACCGCGACCACGCGCGGGGCCGGCCGGTGGCCCTGCCCCGCCCAGCCGGGTGGTGCCGCCGGTCCCGCCTTGAGGCGCCCGCCGAAGGCCCCGATGAGGTCATGGTCAGCACGAACCGGCCACACCACGGAGCACCGTTCATGAGCAGCACCCGCACCCTCACGACCACCCGCTCGGGCGGCCGCGTCCTCACCGCGGCGGTCCTCGCCTGCGCCGCGCCGCTCGTCGCTCTGGCCGCCCCTGGCTCGCCGCTCGTCGAGCGCGCGCACGCGGCAGGTGGACGTGTCGTCACGGTGCAGCCCGGCATCACCGGCGCCCGGCTGACCCAGGTGCTGTCGTCGCTGCAGGCGGGCGACACGCTGCAGCTCGCGCCGGGCACCTACCGCACCGGCATGGTGCTGCCCAACCCGCCGACCATGGCCGTGCAGACCAAGCTGCACGTCGGCCGGCCCGGGGCCCCGATCACGGTGCGCGCCGCCGACCCGGCCCGTCGTCCGCTGATCATGGGCGAGCTGAAGCTGTGGGGCGCGAGCTACTGGGTGCTCGACGGGCTGCGCGTGCAGGCGGTCGACAAGGACCGCGACGCCCTGTTCATCGGCGGCGGCCGCGGCTGGGTCGTCCGCAACAGCGAGTTCTTCGGCGGCAAGCAGACCGGTGCCTACTCCAACGTCAGCATCGCCAGCGACCTGTACGGCAGCGGCGCGCCCAAGGGCTTCGCGTTCGTCAACAACTGCGTGCACGACGCGGCGCAGACCAACCGCGGCACGACCGACCACAACATCTACGTCAGCTTCGCCGGCGAGCCGGGCTCGGGCGGCCTCATCAGCCGCAACGTCATCTTCAACCACCCCCGCGGCGTCGGCATCAAGCTCGGCAACGGCGGCCTGCTGGGCGCCCGCGGCCCGTACGGGGTCACGGTCTCCTACAACACCATCGCGCGCGGCGGCCGCCAGGTCTTCCTGCACGCGGACGTCGGCAACAACGTCATCACCAAGAACATCCTCGCCCAGTCGACCCAGACCTTCGCCAGCCTGGCGAAGACCACGACCACCTACTTCAGCCACGTCGAGGGCACGGGCAACCGGTTCGTGAGCAACTACGCCTCCGGCGCGTCGATGTTCTCCTTCGGTGCGAACGTCTCGGTCAGCGCCGACAACGCCCTGCGGCGCGAGCCCGGGTTCACCTCGGTGGGCTGCACCGGGTTCAAGACCACCAACCCCGCCGCCGCAGGCTTCGGGCGCTACGCGCGCTGACCGTGCCGGCCACCTCGGGTCCAAGGACGTCGGGGTCGTTCTCTATCCTGCGCGCATGGGCGACCCGCTGTTCCGCACCACCATCCGCAGCGTGCTCGACGCGGTCGAGGACGCGTCGCCGGTCGAGGCGGTGGAGGCCGCGACGCGTGAGCTGTCCGCGGGCCTGGGCGCGTCATCGGCGTCGTTCCTGATCGCCGACCTGTCCGGCCGCGCTCTGGTGCGGATGCCCTCCTTCCGCGGCGCGGTCGACGGGGCGCCCGCGGACGAGGCGGCCGCTGCAGCCGGTCGCGGCTCGCAGCGCGACGCGCAGGAGGTGACGGAGAGCCTCCCGCTGGGGGACGGGCCGGCCACCGAGGCGCTGCGCACCCAGGCGGTGGTCGTCGTCCCGCCCGGCGAGGGCGGCAACGCGACCGCCACACCGAGCTGGACGGTGCTCGCCCCGGTGACCGAGCGCGGCGAGGCACTGGGGCTGCTCGAGCTCGTCGTCCCGGCCGAGCCGACGTCCGAGGCGCTCGCCGACATCGCCCGGACGGCGCACGTGCTCGCCTTCGTCGTCGTGGCCGGCCGCCGCCACACCGACGTCTACGAGTGGGCCTCGCGCAGCGTGCCGTACTCGCTGTCGGCGGAGATCCAGCGCCGCCTGCTGCCGGCGGGCTACACCTGCGAGACCGGCTCGTTCACGCTCTCGGGGTGGCTGGAGCCCTCGGCCAGCGTCGGTGGCGACACCTACGACTACAGCCTCGACCGCGACGTGCTGCACCTGTCGGTGACCGACGCCATGGGTCACGGCGTCGACAGCTCGCTCACGGCCACGCTGTGCGTCGGCAACCTGCGCAACGCCCGGCGCTACGGGCTCTCGCTGCAGGAGCAGGCCGCGGCAGCCAACGAGGGCCTGTGCGCCCACGTGCCGTCGGTGCCCGCCGACAGCTTCTGCACCGGCCTGGTCGGTCGCCTCGACCTCACCACCGGGGTGCTCGAGCTGGTCAACGCCGGTCACGTGGCGCCGTACCTGCTGCACGACGGCACCGTCGTGCCGGTCGAGCTTGACGCCGACCTGCCGTTCGGCTTCTTCCCCGACACCGTCTACCGCACCACCAGCCTCGAGCTCGAGCCGGGCGACCGGCTGGTGCTCGTGACCGACGGCATGCTCGAGCGCAATGCCGCCGACCTCGACATGTCGACCGCCATCGCCGCCACGGCCCACCAGCACCCCCGTGAGGCCACCCGCGCGCTGACCGACCTCGTCCTCGAGGCCACCGGCCATGCCCTCGCGGACGACGCGACGCTGCTGATGCTCGACTGGCACCCGACGAACGGGCGCGACCGCGCCACCCGCGCCGGAGCGGCCGTGTGACACGCCTGAGGCGGCTGCTGCCCCAGCCGCGCTGACCGGGCCGGGGCGAGGTGGTCGGCTAGGCTGACCCCCTCCCAGCAGCGGTCAGCGAGAGGTCGGGTCATGTCGTCGACGGTGGCTGCGGCGACCGAGGTCGGCGCCGGCGGGGTCGCCTCCTGGCGCTCGCGCGAGTCGCTGCGGCGGCGGCTCGCCCTCGTCGGCCCGGTCGACGGGTCACGGCTCGCCGGTCTCGACGGGCTGCGGGGCATCGCGGTGCTCTACGTCGTCCTCGACCACGCGCACGTCGACCGCTCGCTGCACCGGATCTTCTCGATCGGTGGCGCCGCCGGGGTGACGACGTTCTTCGTGCTCTCGGGCTTCCTGATCAGCTCGCTGCTGCTGCGCGAGCACGACGTGCACGGCCGCGTCGACCTGCCTGCCTTCTGGGGACGCCGGGCGCTGCGGCTGCTGCCGGCGCTGTGGCTGTGGCTGGCCGTCCTCACGCTGGTGTTCTGGCGGGCGGGGTGGACCGAGCTCGGTTTCTTCCTCGACGAGCTGGTCAAGCCGGTCTTCTTCTACTACTCCGACTTCGCGGTGCTGAACCGCGGCCTCGGGCCGGTGGGCCACACCTGGTCGCTGTCGGTCGAGGAGCAGTTCTACCTGCTGTGGCCGCCGCTGCTGCTCGCGCTGCTGTGGGCCACCGGCCGACGTCCCGGCCGGACCGGGCCGCGGCTGCTGACCGTCGTGCTCGTGCTGCTGGCGCTCGTCGGGGCGTGGTGGCGGCTCAAGGTGGGCCAGCAGCCGGACGGCGAGCTCATCTCACCCCGCCGCCCCGACACCAACGCCGTCTCGCTGGTCGCCGGGGCGGCGGTCGCGGCAGCCGTGCGGTCCGGCTGGACCCCGCCGGCCGCGATGCGGTTCCTGGCCTGGCCCGCCGTCCTCGGCATGCTGGTCATCCCGCGCGTCGAGCCGGTGCAGGGTGCGCTGCACCCCACCAACGCCGTGCTGCTGCTGACGGTGCTGGCGCTCGTGACCGTCACCGGCTGCCTGGCGCCGGGGTCGAGGGCCTTTACCAGCACGCCGCTGCGGTCGGTCGGGGCCGTGTCGTACGGCTTCTACCTGTGGCACTTCCCGCTCATGACGGCCTTCACCGGCGGGCTGTTCCAGCCGTTCGGCGACCGTGAGGTCGTGACCAACGTGACCATCGCCTTCGGCGCGCTGGTGGTCGCCTACGCCTCCTTCGTGCTGATGGAGCGGCCGCTGATGCGCCGCTACCGCGGCCGTCTCGAGCGGGTGCACCTCGGCACCCGTGAGGTGCGCGGCGCCTGACGCCCGTGCCGGCCCGCGGTGTGCACTCACCCGGACGGAGCAACCGTGTCGCGCTGCGGCTGGCAGACCCAACCTGACGTAACGTCAATGGTTCACGGGCAGTGACGGGCTCCTGGCAACCGGGTGCCTGTCGTCAAGGCGCTGTCCTTCGTGGTCGATGACGACCTCACGCCGTCACCCTCCCTCCCGAAGGACACAGTCCCATGCGCTCCTCGCTCCGTCCCGGCCGCACGCTGCCCGCAGCGACCCTGCTGGGCGCGCTGGCCGCCGCCACCCTGGTCGCCCCCCATGCCCTCAGCGCCGAGCCGGCCTCGGCCGACGGCCGCACGGTCACGGTCGGCCCGTCCATCAGCGGCCCCCAGCTGACCGACGTCCTCGAGCAGCTGCAGCCCGGCGACACCCTCGAGCTGGCTCCCGGCACCTACCGCACCGGCTACGTCATCCCGAACCCGGCGACGCTCGCCGTGCGGGAGAGGATGAGCCCCGGCCGTCCCGACGCGCCGATCACCGTCCGCGCCGCCGACCCGGCCAACCGCCCGCTGCTGCTCGGCGAGCTCAAGCTGTGGGGCGCGAGCTACTGGGTCATCGACGGGCTGCGCGTGCAGGCCGTCGACGCCGGCCGCGACGCCCTCTTCATGGGCGGCGGCACCGGGTGGGTCGTGCGCAACAGCGAGTTCAGCGGGGCGCTGAAGACCGGGGCCTACTCCAACGTCAGCATCGGCTCCGACATCTACGGCACCGGCGCACCCAGCAAGTTCGCCTTCACCGGCAACTGCGTGCACGACGCCGCCCGGTCGACACGCGTCAACACCGACCACAACGTCTACGTCAACTACCCGGGCACTCCCGGCTCGGGCGGCGTGATCTCGCGCAACGTCATCTTCAACCACGTCAACGGCGTGGGGATCAAGATCGGCAACGGCGGGGCGGTGCGCGCGCCCGGCCCGTGGAACGTCAAGGTCGAGTACAACACCATCGCCCAGGGCGGCCGGCAGATCCTGCTGCACGCCGACGTCCGCGACAACACGATGAGCCGCAACCTGCTCGCCGCCTCGACGGAGAGGTTCACGAAGGTCAACGAGACGACCTCGGTCTACTTCAACCTCGTGGTCGGCAAGGGCAACGTCATGGCCAACAACTACGCCGCCGGCTCGACGAGGTTCTCCTTCGGCACCAACGTGGCGCTGCAGGGCTTCAACGCCGTGCGCTCGAGCCCCGGCTTCACCAGCACCGGCTGCGGTGGCTTCAAGCCGAGCAACCCGGTCGCCGCCGCCTTCGGCCGGTACGCCGGCACGGCCTACGCTCGGCGCTGACCCTCGGCTCGGCCGCCCGGCTGAGCGCCGTCCAGGTGGCATCGCGGCATCGGTTGCGTACGGTTACCGGCCAGTAGCATCATGGGTTACCGACCGGTAACCTCGCGCCGCACGCCTCACCGCCCGGAGGGACCCGCCATGGGCCACTACTCGTCCAACGTCCGCGACCTCGAGTTCAACCTGTTCGAGGTGCTGGGCCGCCAGCAGGTGCTCGGCACCGGTCCCTACGCCGACATCGACGTCGACACGGCGCGCGAGATGGTGCGCGAGGTGGCCCGGCTGTCGGAGAACGAGCTGGCCGCGTCGCTGGTCGAGTCCGACCGCAACCCCCCGGTGTTCGACCCCGCCACCCACGAGGTCGCCCTGCCCGAGGCGTTCCGGCGCAGCTACCAGGCCTACCTTGACGCCGAGTGGTGGCGCACCGACATCCCCGCCGAGCTCGGCGGCACGGTGATCCCCCCGTCGCTGCGCTGGGCGCTCGCCGAGATGGTGCTCGGCTCGAACCCCGCGGTGCACATGTACTCCTCCGGCTTCGCGTTCTCCAAGGTGCTCTACCTGCACGGCACGCCCGACCAGCGGCGGCTGGCCCAGCACACCGTCGACCAGCGGTGGGGCGCGACGATGGTGCTCACCGAGCCCGATGCCGGGTCGGACGTCGGCGCCGCCCGCACCAGGGCCGTGCAGCAGCCCGACGGCAGCTGGCACATCACCGGCGTCAAGCGCTTCATCACCAGCGCCGAGGCCGACATCTTCGACAACGTCATCCACTTCGTGCTCGCCCGCCGCGAGGGCGCCGGCCCCGGCACCAAGGGCCTGAGCCTGTTCGTCGTGCCCAAGCGGCACGTCGACCTCGAGACCGGCGCCATGGGCGAGCGCAACGGCGCGTTCGTCACCCACGTCGAGCACAAGATGGGCCTGAAGGTCTCGACCACCTGCGAGGTGCGCTTCGGCGAGGTCGACGGCATCCCGGCCGTGGGCACGCTGCTCGGCGACGTCCACGACGGCATCGCGCAGATGTTCACGATCATCGAGTTCGCCCGCATGATGGTCGGCACCAAGGCCATCGCGACGCTGTCGACCGGCTACCTGAACGCCCTGGCCTTCGCCAAGACGCGGGTGCAGGGCGCCGACCTCACGCAGCTGACCGACAAGACCGCGCCGCGCGTCACGATCACCCACCACCCCGACGTCCGCCGGTCGCTGATGACGCAGAAGGCGTACGCCGAGGGCCTGCGCGCGCTCGTGCTCTACACCGCGAGCCAGCAGGACACCGTCGACGCCGCAGGCCTGACCGCCGGGTCGGAGGCGTTCGCCGAGGGCACGCCCGAGGACATGGCCGCGCGCGTCAACGACCTGCTGCTGCCGCTGGTCAAGGGCTGCGGCTCCGAGCGCGCGTGGGTGCTGCTGGGCACCGAGTCGCTGCAGACGTTCGGCGGCTCGGGGTTCCTCCAGGACTACCCGGTCGAGCAGTACGTGCGCGACGCCAAGATCGACACCCTCTACGAGGGCACGACCGCGATCCAGGGCCAGGACTTCTTCTTCCGCAAGATCGTGCGCGACAAGGGCCAGGCCTTCGGGCACCTGTGCTCGCAGATCCAGGAGCACGTCAAGGGCGGCGCCGCCGAGTCGCTCGCCACCGAGCGCGAGCTGCTCGGCCGGGCGCTGGACGACGTGCAGGCCATGGTCGGCACGATGGTCGGCTCGCTGATGGCGGCCGACGCCCGGCAGGGCGGAGACGTGCGCAACCTGTACAAGGTGGGCCAGAACACCTCCCGCCTGCTGCTCGCCACCGGCGACCTCGTCGTCGGCTGGCTGCTGCTGCGCCAGGCCGAGGTCGCGACCGCCGCGCTCGCCGGTGAGGTGTCAGTGCCCGACCGGGCGTTCTACACCGGCAAGGTGGCGGCGGCGTCGTTCTTCGCACGCACGGTGCTGCCCCGGATCAGCGCCGAGCGGACCATCGCCGAGGCCGTCGACAACGCCCTGATGGACGTGCCGGAGGAGGCCTTCTGAGCCGCAGGCCCTGGACGCGCCCGAACGGGTGAGGGTCTGCCGTCGTCGCAGCGGGCCGTGCCGTCCGAGACCGTCGTCCGCCGCGACGCACCGGTCGTCGAGGAGCGCGTCTACCGCGACGAGGTCTGACCCCGGTCGGTCACCGCGGCAGCTCGTCCTGCGCCTGCGTGCGGCGCAGCACGTGGAGCGTCACCGCAGCCGCCGGTCGGCGAGCACCGGGAACGACTCGCGCGCCTGCGCCACGTCGTCGAGGTCGAGCGTCACCGACAGGACCTGCTCGGCGTCGCCCGCCTCGGCGACGACGTCACCGCGGGCGTCGACGACCTGGCTGCGTCCGCCCATCGGGGTGCGGGCGTGGGTGCCGGCGGTGTTGAGCGCCAGCAGCGGGGTCTGGTTCTCCAGCGCCCGCGCCCGCCCGAGCAGCGTCCAGTGGGCGACCCGAGCCGCCGGCCAGGCGGCGGGCAGCGCGACGACCGCGGCGCCGGCGTCCAGCAGGGCGCGGAAGAGCTCGGGGAAGCGCAGGTCGTAGCAGGTGGCGAGACCCAGGCGCACGGGGTCGCCCCCGGACGCCGGCCGCGGGACGTCGACGGTCACCACGTCGGTGCCGGCCTCCAGCAGCAGCGGCTCGCCGGCGCCGAAGCCGAACCGGTGGACCTTGCGGTAGGTGGCGAGCAGCGTGCCGTCGGGGCCGAGCACGACCGAGGTGTTCCACAGCCCGCGCCCCTGCTCACCGTGGTCGGCGCCGTCCGCCGCGACCTCGACGAGCGACCCGGCGTGCAGCACGAGGCCGGCGTCGCGAGCGGCGTCGGCCATCGCGGTGACGACCGGGCCGTCGAGCGGCTCGGCGCGGTCGGGCCACTCGCGGTAGGAGAAGCCGCCCGGCGCCCACAGCTCGGGCAGCACCACCAGGTCGTGACCGGCCTGCGCGCGCACCAGCGCGGCGACCCGCTCGACGCGGTCGGCGACGGTCTCGGCGTCGTCGTAGGCCAGCTGCACCAGCGCGACCCGCAGCGTGCTGCTCACGCGTGACGCTGCTCTCCGGCGGCGAGCGCCGCCAGCCGGGCGTTGTAGTCGGCGAGCTCGGCGTCACCGTCGCGGTCGGCGGCGCGGTCGCTGCGACGGCTCTCGCGGTCGTCCGAGCGCACCCACGCCCAGGCCACCCCCATGCCGAGGATGACGGTGGGCAGCTCGCCGATGCCCCAGGCGATGCTGCCGCCGAGCTGCTGGTCGAGCAGCGGCGACCGGCCCCAGGTGCGGCCCAGCGCGGTCAGCACGTCGGGCGCCAGCAGCCGGCTGCCTTGCAGCAGCGCGACGCCGAAGAACGCGTGGAACGCCATGGTCGCGAACAGCACCAGCAGCCGCAGCGGGTACGCCGGCCGCGCCGGGCCCGGGTCGACGCCGATCAGCACCGAACTGAACAGGTAGCCGGCGAGCAGGAAGTGCACGGTCATCAGGACGTGACCGGTGTGGGTGCGCAGCGACAGCTCGAACAGCGGCGAGTAGTAGAACGCGATGAGGCTGCCGGCGAAGATCCCCGCCGCGACGATCGGGTTGCTGAGCAGCGTCACGAACCGGCTGTGGACGACGGACAGCAGCCACTCGCGCGGGCCACGGCTGCCATCGCGGCGGGCGGTCATAGCGCGCATGGCCAGCGAGACGGGCGCGCCCAGCACCAGCAGCGGGGGGACGACCATCGACAGCGTCATGTGGCCGAGCATGTGGGCGCTGAAGAGCACCCGGCCGTAGATGCCCGGGGCGCCGCTGGTGACCCACACCAGGACCACCAGGCCGAGCAGCCACGACACCGTGCGCAGCACCGACCACCGGTCGCCGCGCTGGGCGAGCCGTCGTACGCCCACGAGGTAGGCGCCGCCGAGCACGGCCACCACGGTCAGCCACAGCAGGTCGGGGCGGACGTCGGTCAGCCACTGCGCCCCGCTGATCGGCCCGGGCAGCGGGTAGCCGGTGATCTGCTCCGCGAGGCCGGTGCCGTCGTCGAGCACCTGCGGCTTCGGCGGCGCGCTCGCCGACAGCGCGACGCCCAGGCCGGTGGCGACGCCCATGAGGGCGAGCTCGGTGACCACGAGCCGCCAGAACGCGGGCCCCCGGCCCTGGCGCAGGCCGGCGATCAGCGTGCTGCGGTGCCGCCATCCGGCAGCACCGAGGGCGAGCAGCACGGCGGTCTTCGCCACCAGCAACCCGCCGTAGGAGGTGGCCAGGTCGCCCCAGCCGCCGAGCTGCAGCGCGGCGTTGACGACGCCCGAGACGGCCACGAGCCCGAAGCACCAGGCGGCCAGCGTGGAGTAGCGGCTGACGGCGTCGGCCGTCGCCGCGCCGAGGTCGCGGCGCAGCAGGACCAGCGCGGCGAGCCCGCCCAGCCAGATGGTCACGCCCACCAGGTGCATCGCCAGGCTGTCGACCGCCAGCTCGTGGCCCTTGGTGCCGGCCGCGTGGCCGGTCAGCGCGAGCGGCATCAGCGCCAGCAGCGACAGCAGCGCCATCCACCCCACCGTGCTCTCGCGCGTCGCCATCGCGGCGCCGACCGCCACGACCATCGCGAGGGTGGTGCTGACCAGCAGCGCGCGCAGCACGCCGATCTCGGTGACGAAGTGGCTGAGCTGGGTGACGAAGCCCGGGCTCGTCACCGGGGCGCCCGCGAGGCTGGAGTAGCTCAGCACCACCACGAGGGCGGAGGTCACGACCCACACCACGGCCGCCACCGCGGCGTAGCGGGTGGCCGCGAGCGCGACGCCGTCGATGGGTCGGGCCGCGGCGTCGAGCCGGCCGCCGGCCTCGCGCCGGGCCCGCCGCTCGCGGGCTGGCAGCGCGTAGGCGGTGAGCACGAGCAGCCCGACCGTCAGCGCGGCGGCGAGGTCGGACACGGCGCGGACGACGGGCAGGCCCCACCGGGTCAGCGCGCCGGAGTCGTCGACGAGGGTGGCGGCAGCCGCGCCGGTGGCGACCATGCCGACCACGAGCGCGCCGATCCCCGCCGCGGCGGTGAGCCCGAGCGCGGTCGGCCGCGTCGCCCGGGTGGGAGTCGTCGTCACGGTGGCCACGACTCCAGGGTAGGTCGCCCCGCGCGAGCCTGCGGAGCCGTGACCGCACGCGGTGTCCGACGTCACCCACCCTGCCCGTGATCATGCAGACCCGGCCCGCTCCCCGCCCCCTCCCGGACCCCGCGTGATCATGCGATCCCGACCCGCCTGGCCCCACCTCCACCGTGATCATGCGATCCCGGCTCGCTGCACGCGGGCCGCTTCCTCTCACCAAGGTGCCGTCGCGGGGAATGGGCGTCACAGTTGTCCGGTTGGTTGTATGTAGCAAGCAACCACGGATCTCGGTCAGGAGGCACCATGTCGACCACGCAGGCGCCTGCTGACGTCGACGGGCCGGACGGCGCGGCCACCTCACCGGGTGCCGTCGTCGCCGAAGAGCTCGGCCACCTCGCGCGGCTGATCCAGAGCCTGAAGTCGCATTCCGCCCCCGCGCCGCGCGGGTTGGAGTGGTCGACGTACATGGTGCTCCTGCACCTGGTGAAGCACGGCCCGCAGCGCTCGGGCTCGCTGGCGGACCTGCTGCACTCCGATCCCTCGACGGTCAGCCGCCAGGCCAGCGCCCTGGTCGACCTGGGGCTGGTCGACCGCGAGACCGACCCCGCGGACCGCCGGGCCGTGCGGCTCGCGGCCACCGCGCAGGGACGCCAGCTGTTCGACGAGGCGCGCGCCCAGCGGATCCGGGTGCTCGACGGGGTCATGAGCGACTGGCCGCACGCCGACGCCCAGGCCCTGGCCGAGCTGATGCGCCGCTTCAACCGCGACCTCGAGGCCCACCTCGTCGCCACGACCGGTCACACCTCCATCGGCCATCCCGGCCCCCACCCCCACGCGCCCGCCACGGACGCGAGCCACACGACCGCCACACCATCCACGCAGGAGCAGACATGAGCACCGAGGTACGAGCCGCGGGCGGACCGGCCACACCGGACGCCGCAGCGGCGCCAGGCGCGCCAGATGTGGCGGGCGGTGGCAACGGGTCGCTGACCCACCGCCAGATCCTGACCATCCTCGGCGGCCTGATGATGGGCATGTTCCTGGCCGCCCTCGACCAGACCATCGTCGCGAGCGCCATCCGCACCATCGCCGACGACCTGCAGGGCCTGTCGGTGCAGGCGTGGGTGACGACGGCCTACCTGATCACCTCGACCATCACGACGCCGCTGTACGGCAAGCTGAGCGACATCTACGGCCGCAAGCCGCTGTTCATCACCGCCATCACGATCTTCATCATCGGGTCGGCGCTGTCGGCGTTCTCGACCTCGATGTACATGCTCGCGGGGTTCCGTGCGCTGCAGGGCCTGGGCGCCGGCGGTCTGTTCTCGCTGGCCCTCGCCATCATCGGCGACATCGTCTCGCCGCGTGAGCGCGCGAAGTACCAGGGGTACTTCCTGGCCGTCTTCGGCACCTCCAGCGTGCTCGGCCCGGTCGTCGGCGGGTTCTTCGCCGGCGCCGACAGCATCCTCAGCATCACCGGCTGGCGCTGGGTCTTCCTGGTCAACGTGCCGATCGGCATCCTGGCGCTGTTCGTGGTCAACCACACGCTCAACATCGCCCACACCC
>CAXTEJ010000001.1:69388-228818 GCA_964243295.1 uncultured Actinomycetales bacterium
AGCTGGTCCGCCTCGGGCTGCGCACCGTCGGTGACATCGCCCACACCCCGCGCGACCACCGCATCGACTACTGGGGCGCCGCGGCGCTCGTCGTCGGCCTGGTGCCGCTGCTGACGGTCGCCGAGCAGGGCCGCACCTGGGGCTGGGGTTCGGGCCGCTCGATCGTCTGCTACGTCGTCGGTGCCATCGGAGTGGTCGCGTTCGTCCTCGCCGAGAAGATGATGCGCGACGAGGCGCTGATCCCGCTGCGGCTGTTCAACGACCGCACGGTCGTCGTCAGCACCGTCGCCAACGTCGTCATCGGCATGGCCATGTTCGGTGGCATCTCGGTGCTGCCGCTCTACCTGCAGATCGTCAAGGGCGCGAGCCCCACCGAGGCCGGTCTCCAGCTGCTGCCGCTGACGCTCGGCATCATGACCGCGTCGATCTTCTCGGGGCAGATCATCTCGCGCACCGGCCGGTACAAGGTGTTCCCGATCCTCGGCACGGCGCTCATGGTGATCGGGCTCGTGCTCTTCAGTCAGGTCGGCGCCGACACCCCGGTCTGGCAGACCATGATCGTCATGGCCGTCTTCGGTTTCGGTCTCGGCAACAACCTGCAGCCGCTGGTGCTCGCCATCCAGAACATCGTCTCCCCCCGCGACATCGGCGTGGCGACGTCGTCGGCGACCTTCTTCCGCCAGATCGGTGGCACGCTGGGCGTCGCGATCTTCCTGTCGATCCTGTTCAGCTCGCTGCCCGGCAAGCTCAGCAGCGCCATCGCGGCTCTGCCGGCCGACCAGCAGCAGGCGCTCGGCAGGGCCGTCCCCGCGGGTGGCGGCGACGTCCTGAACGACTCGTCGTTCATCCAGCGGCTGCCGAGCGCGCTGGCCAAGCCGTTCCTGGTCGGCTTCTCCGACGCCATGGACCTGGTCTTCATCAGCGCCGCAGCCGTCGCCGTGGTCGGTCTGGTGGTCGTCCTGTTCCTTCCCCAGGTCGCGCTGCGCACCACCTCGGGCCTGGAGGCTGCCGCCGCCGAGCGTGCCACCGGCTCCGACGCGCGCCAGCCGGCTGAGCCGGCGTCCGACAGCGCGGGGCTCGCGGCATCCGGTTCGGCCGGGGTGCCGGCCGCTGAGTCGACCTCCGGGTCGCCCGGCACCGACTCTCAGGCCGCTGCGGCGGACGACGTCGCCGTCGCGCCGGAGTACCACGGCAAGCACGAGGCGCCGGGCGGGCGCTCCTAGCCCCGCACGACCGTCACGACGAAGGGCCACCCGGCAGCTGCCGGGTGGCCCTTCGTCGTGACGGCGGCGGCGCGGTCGGCTCAGAGCGGCAGCAGCCGGTGCAGCACGCCCTTGGTGGTGGCCCCGAGCCGGTAGGACTGCACCAGATAGGAGCCGCAGACGATGTTGGCGCCCGCGAGCAGCGGGACCGCGTACTGCGACACCCGCTGACGGCGCTGCCACTTCGCGATCCGCTTCGGCGTGCTGGGCGTCGGGAGGGTGGCGTCCTTGACCTCGATCACCTCGCCGCGCTCGTGCGCCTGCTCGGCGAGCTTGCCGATGCGGCCGCCGCTGAACGCGGCGAACGCCGTCGCGACCGCCCCCGCCACGGCGATCGCGGCCTTGAGCGACCCGACCGTGCCGTAGCCCTCCTGCAGTGCCACCCGGTTGCTGCTCACCGCGGTCAGCTGGGCGCCTGCGACGAGCGTCGCGGCGATGCCGGCCCACTCCACGGGGGCGAACCGGCTCCACGCCGAGCTGGCGACCCGGATGCGGTCGATGCCCTGCGTCAGGTCGGCGCCGGACTTGTTGACGCCGGCGACACCCATCACCGCACCGCCGAACCACAGCGCCGATCCCAGGTCGTGGGCGGCCTGCATCACGACGTGGTTGTCGTTCGAGCTCGAGGGTGTACCCATGAAAAGTTCCCTTCGTCGAGGACGCCGGCAGCGCGCGCAGCGGGCGTAGCCCACCGGGTACCCGCTGCACCCGTGCTCACGCCCGCCACCGCGGCGCGTGAGATCGACGATCAGGCCCAGAGCAGCGCGCGCTCCGGCCGCTCGAGCAGGGCCGCGACGTCGGCCAGGAACCGGCTGCCGAGGTCGCCGTCGACCATGCGGTGGTCGAAGCCCAGCGCCAGCGTCGTGACCTCGCGGGCCACGACCTTTCCCTTGCGCACCCACGGCCGAGGCCCGATCGAGCCCAGGGCGAGGATCGCGGCCTGGCCGGGCGGCAGGATCGGGGTGCCGGTGTCAACGCCGAACACGCCGACGTTGGTGATCGTCAGCGTGCCGTCGGCGAGGTCGGCCGGCGGCGTGCGCCCCTCGCGGGCGGTCGTGGTGAGCGTCTGCAGCGCCTCGGCCAGCTCGCGCAGGTCGAGGGAGTCGGCGTCCTTGACGTTGGGCACGACGAGGCCACGGGGGGTGGCCGCGGCGATGCCGAGGTTGACGTAGTGCTTGACGACGATCTCGCCCGCTGCCTCGTCCCACGACGCGTTGACGCCCGGGTTGCGGCGCACCGCGACCAGCAGGGCCTTCGCCACCAGCAGCAGCGGCGACACCTTGACCCCCGTCATCGCCGGGTCGTCGCGCAGCCGCCGCACCAGCCTCATCGTGCGGGTCACGTCGACGGTGACGAACTCGGTGACGTGCGGCGCCGTGAACGCGCTCTCGACCATCGCCTGCGCGGTGGCCTTGCGCACGCCCTTGACCGGCACCCGCGTCTCGCGCGCCCCGGTCCGGCTGCGCGCCGCTCCCCCCGGCTCGGACGACGGCAACGGGGTCGCCGCCGCACCTGCCCGCAGCACGTCCTCACGGCTCACGGTGCCCAGCGGTCCCGTGGCGACCAGGCCGTGCAGGTCAACGCCGAGCTCGCGCGCCAGCTTGCGCACGGGCGGCTTGGCGAGCACGCGGGCGCGCTCACCTCCGGCAGCCGGCGCCCCGGCGTCCGCGGGAGCGACCGGGACGTGCGGGCGCCGGTGGGGCGCCGGGTGCGGTGCCTCCGCCTCCTCGGCGAGGCGCTGCTCGACGATGCGGCCGACCTCGAAGCCGCCGTGCCGCTGCGGCTTGACGGGGTTCTCGGCGAGCGAGTCGACGTTGGCGCGCCGGGGCCGGCGCACGGCCGTGGTGGTGCGGGGGCCGTAGCCGACGAGCACCGAGGTGCGCCCGCCCGGCGCGGGGCCGCCGATCAGCCCCGGCTCGACCGGGACGTCGGCCGGCGCCACGGTGACGGCCGTGGCGTCGGGCCCGACGCCGGGCAGCGCTGCGGCACCCGACGACGCACCGGCGGACACCGTGATGATCGGCGCACCGACGTCGACGGTGGCGCCCGCCGCGGCGAGCAGCTCGACGACCGTGCCGGCGTACGGCGAGGGCAGCTCGACGAGCGACTTGGCGGTCTCGATCTCGACGAGCACGTCGTTGACGCGGACGACGTCACCGGGCGCCACGAGCCAGCGGACGATCTCGGCCTCGGTGAGGCCCTCGCCGGCGTCCGGCATGCGGAAGGTCTGCACGGACCTCATGTCGGCCGCCACCTCAGTGCGCCAGCGAGCGGTCGACGGCGTCGAGCACCCGGTCGAGGTCGGGGAGGTAGTCCTCCTCGAGCTTGCTCGCGGGGTAGGGGACGTCGTATCCCCCGACCCGCAGCACCGGCGCCTCGAGGCTGTAGAAGCAGCGCTCGCTGATGCGGGCGGCGATCTCGGCGCCGAGGCCGAGGAACGTCGGCGCCTCGTGCACGACGACCAGCCGGCCGGTGCGCTCGACGCTGGCGACGAGGGTGTCGACGTCCAGCGGCGAGAGCGTGCGCAGGTCGACGACCTCGAGGCTGCGCCCCTCCTGCTCGGCGGCCGTGGCGGCCTCGAGGCAGGTCTTCACCATCGGCCCGTACGCGGCGAGCGTGAGGTCGCTGCCCGCGCGGACGACGCGCGCCTGGTGCAGCGGCATCGCGTCGGCGACCGTCATGCCGGCGGGCAGCTCGGCCTTCTCCCAGTAGCGCCGCTTGGGCTCGTAGAAGATGACCGGGTCGTCGCTGGCGATGGCCTGCTGGATCATGAAGTGCGCGTCGACGGGGTCGGCGCAGGCGACGACCCGCAGGCCCGCGGTGTGGGCGAAGTAGGTCTCGTTGCTCTCGCTGTGGTGCTCGACCGCGCCGATGCCGCCGCCGACCGGGATGCGGATGACGACCGGCAGCGCGACCTTGCCGCGCGAGCGGGCCCGCATCTTGGCCAGCTGGCTGACGATCTGGTCGAAGGCGGGGTAGACGAAGCCGTCGAACTGGATCTCGCACACCGGCCGGTAGCCGCGCATGGCCAGGCCGATGGCGGTGCCGATGATGCCGGACTCTGCCAGCGGGGTGTCGATGACGCGGTGCTCGCCGAAGTCCTTGGCGAGGCCGTCGGTGACGCGGAAGACGCCGCCGAGGGTGCCGATGTCCTCGCCCATGAGCAGGACCTTCGGGTCGGCCTCCATCGCGGTGCGCAGCCCGGAGTTGATGGCCTTGGCCAGCGTGACGGCGGTCATGAGCGGGCCTGCTCGGAGAGGAACGACTCGTGGTAGGCGGCGAGCTCGGCGCGCTCGAGCTCGACCAGCGGGTGCTCGTCGGCGTAGACGTGGGCGAACATCGCGTCGGGCTCGGGGTCGGGCAGCGCGAGGCACGCCGCGCGCAGCCGGGTGGCGAGCTCGTCGGCCTCGCGGTCGACCGAGCCGAAGAAGTCGTCGTCGCCGGCGCCGGAGTCGACCAGGTGGGTGCGCAGCCGCACGATCGGGTCGCGGTCCTTCCACACCTCGACCTCGGCGGCGACGCGGTAGCGCGTCGGGTCGTCGGACGTGGTGTGGGCGCCCATCCGGTAAGTGAAGGCCTCGATCATCGACGGCCCGCTGCCGCTGCGGGCGCGCTCGAGCGCCGCGCGCGTCACCGCGTAGACGGCGATGACGTCGTTGCCGTCGACCCGCACGCCGGGGATGCCGAACCCGTGGGCGCGGCGGTGCAGCGGGATGGTGGTCTGCCGGTCGTTGGGCTCGCTGATCGCCCACTGGTTGTTCTGGCAGAAGAAGACGACGGGCGCGTGCTGGACGCTCGCGAAGACGAACGCCTCGTTGACGTCGCCCTGCGCGGTGGCGCCGTCGCCGAAGTAGGCGACCGCGGCGGCGTCGCGGGTGGGGTCGCCGGTGCCGACGTCCCCGTCGCGCTGGATGCCCATGGCGTAGCCGGTGGCGTGCAGCGTCTGGGCGCCGATGACGATCGTGTAGAGCGCGATGTTGCGCTCGGCGGGGTCCCAGCCGCCGTGGTGGACGCCGCGGAACAGCCCGAGCAGGTTGACCGGGTCGACGCCCTTGCACCACGCGACGCCGTGCTCGCGGTAGGTGGGGAACGCGTGGTCCTGGGGCAGCAGGGCCCGTCCCGAGCCGATCTGGGCGGCCTCCTGGCCGAGCAGGCTGGCCCAGATGCCGAGCTCGCCCTGGCGCTGCAGCGCGGTGGCCTCCGAGTCGACCCGGCGGATGAGCACCAGGTCGCGGTAGAAGCCCCGAAGGTCCTGCGCGCCGAGGTGCGCGGCGTACGGGGAGTACTCGGGGTGCTCGACCCGCTGGCCGTCCGGGGTGAGCAGCTGGATCAGGTGGGGGCCGCCGTCGACGGTGCTGACCACCTCGCGCTCGCGCACGACCTCACCTCCGACTCCGTCGTCGGTCATGGTGCCTCTCCTTCGCGCCGTCCGTCCCGGAGGTCGTCCGGGACGAAGCTGACTGCCGTGGGCCCCCGTCACCCACGCGGTCGGCGCGGCGACGGGCGGCGCGGGCGGCACTGCGGTGTGCGGGTGCGGCGCCGCGCTGGGCCCAACGTACCGGGCGGGCGGCCGTCGGTGCCGCAGACCCGGTGGGTCGCCGGAGCCTGCCGCTGCGCCGGGTGGCGCCGGCTCAGGCCCGCAGGGCGGGGCGCGCGACCAGCGTGGCCGGCGCCAGCCACACGCCGGTCGATGCCCACGAGGGCGTGAACGCGACGGCGAGCTCGCGGGTGCTGAACCAGGCTGACCGTACCTCGGACGTCGGCTCGACGGGCGCCGGGGTGGGCACCGGGACGGGCACCGGGACCGTCGGGTCGACCGGCGGGACGGTGGGGTCGACCGGCGGGACGGTGGGGTCCACCGGCGGGACGGTGGGGTCCACCGGCGGGATCGTCGGGTCCACCGGCGGGACGGTCGGGTCCACCGGCGGGACCGTCGGGTCCACCGGCGGGATCGTCGGGTCCACCGGCGGCACGGTCGGGTCCACCGGCGGGACCGTCGGGTCCACCGGCGGGACAGTGGGCGTGGGCGTCGGGTCGGTGGGCACCGGCGTGGGCGTCGGGTCGGTCGGCACCGGCGTCGGCTCTGTGGGTACCGGCGTGGGCGTCGGGTCGGTCGGCGTCGGCGTCGGCGTCGGCTCGGTCGGGGTCGGGGTCGGCACGGGGGTCGTCGGGCCCGTGGTCGGTCCGGGCGTCGGCGGCGCGGTCGTGGGCGTGGGGTCCGGCGCCGAGACGGCCTGGGACACCTGCGCCACCACGGTCGTGGCCGTCACGGCGGCGACGGCCGGGCCGGCCTGCGACATCTCGGTGGTGGCGCTCGACTGCAGCGACGTCGCGCTGACCCACGGGGCGCCGACCGCCTGCAGCGAGGACCGGACGACGGTGGTGACCTGCTCGGTGAGGGCCGGCTCCAGCCGGGCCCGGAACGCGTCGGCGGCTACCTGCGGCACCTGCGGGTCGTCGGGGGACGCGCCCGCGTCGGTCAGCGCCTGGGCCGCGGCGAGTGCCGCACCCGCCGCGTCGCTGACGGCGGCACGCACCGCGGGCTCGATCTGGCTCGCGACGGCGTCGCTGACGGCGTCACGGTCCTCGTTCATGACGCCGGTGGCGAGCACGCGGTCGACGGCGCTCGACAGCACGCGGGTGGCGCGCTCGGCCACCTGCGGCTGCAGGTCGCCCACCACGACGGGCGCGGACGACGGCATGGGGGCGGGCGCCGAGGTCGTCGGCTGGGCAGACGTGGGCGACGGCGCGGGGACGACGGGGACCGGCAGCGACGGCTGCGGCACCGTGGGGATGGTCGGCAGGGGCGACGGCGAGCCGGTGGGAGCCGGAACCGTCGGCGACGGGCCCGGAACAGGCGCTGATGGGCCGGCCGGCGGCACCGGCGTGGTAGGCGACGACGGCACCGGGAACGGGGAGAAGGTCGCGCCCGGCGTGGGTGCACCCGTGGTCGGCGAGGCTGCCGGAGAGCCGGAACCGGTCGGCAGGCCGTTCGGGCCCGCAGGCGTGCCGCCGGTCGGGGTGCCACCCGAGCCCGGGGTCTGACCACCGGGCGAGGTGGGGGGTCGTGCGGCCGGGCCCGCCGGCGCGGCGCCGATCGCGCGGACGACGGGAGGCTCGGCGAGCTGCCTGCCGCCCTGCTCGGGCCCGCCGGCACCGGGCACGCCCGCGGGGAAGCCGAGCAGCACCACCCCGGTGAGGGTGAGGGAGGAGACGGCGGCGGCCGCCACGGCCGGGCCGCCGGAGCGGCTGGTCGAGCGGGGGGCACGGCGACGGCGCGCTCCGCCGGCGGGTGGGCTCGCCATCGTGCACCTCCGTCATGTCGTCGTGTCGTGTGGTCACCGCGGCGCTGCGGCGTCGTGCTCGTCGTGGTGCAGGCCAACCGGCGCCGTGCTGTCGGCGCGGTCCCGTGCGGTCCGTGAAGATGGTCCCGGTCGCCCGAGGTCGCACCGCTTCGCGCTCTATCGGCAACCCAGTGCGTCTACTTGACTGCGTAGCGTCACCGCGCTGAAGATCAGCGTACGGCTCGTCGCGGAGCAGCACATGACCAGTCCGGACTAGTCACCCGACTGGCCGCCGACGAGTGCCTGGGCCGGTGCCTGCGGCGCCGACGACCGCCCGGCCGGGCGGGCTTCGAGCGGAGCGGCGGCGTCCTCACGCGGGGGGCCGGCGAGGTCGAGCGCCGACGCGGCGACCTCGAGCAGCCGGTCGTTCGCCGCCGACTCACCGATGGTGACGCGGACACCGTCGACGCCGTACGGGCGCACCGACAGGCCGGCGTCCTCGAACCGGGCCGCGAGCGCCGGGGTGGCTGCGCCGACCGGGAAGTAGACGAAGTTGGCCTGCGACTCGGGCAGCAGCCAGCCCTGGGCGCGCAGGCCGTCCAGCACCCGGGTGCGCTGCACGACGAGCGCCTCGACGCGCTCGGCGAGCTCGTCGGCGGCAGCGAGCGAGGCCAGGGCGGCGTCCTGGGCGACGACCGAGACGCCGAAGGGGACGGCGGTCTTGCGCAGCGCCGCGGCGACGGGCGGGTGGGCGACGGCGTAGCCGACCCGCAGCCCCGCGAGGCCGTACGCCTTGGAGAAGGTGCGCAGGACGACGACGTTCGGGTGGGCCCGGTGCAGGGCGAGCGCGTCAGGGGCGTCGGGGTCGCGCACGAACTCGGTGTAGGCCTCGTCGATGACCACGACGACGTCGGGCGGGACCGCCGCGAGCAGCTCGTCGAGCTCGTCGGCGTGCACCGCCGGCCCGGTCGGGTTGTTCGGCGTGCACACCAGCACCAGGCGGGTGCGCTCGGTGACCGCGGCGGCCATGGCACGCAGGTCGTGCCGGCCGTCGGCCGCGAGCGGCACGGGCACGCCCGTCGCACCCGACACCTGCACGACGATCGGGTAGGCCTCGAACGAGCGCCACGGGTGGACGACCTCGTCGCCGACCCCGCTGGTCGCCGCGACGATCTGCGACAGCACGCCGACGCTGCCCGTGCCGGCCACCACGTGGTCGGCGGAGACACCGAGGTGCTCGGCGACCGCTGCGGTGAGGGCGCTCGACATCATGTCGGGGTAGCGGTTCATGCGGGTGGCTGCGGCTGCCACGACCTCGACCACGGCCGGCAGCGGCGGGTAGGGGTTCTCGTTCGACGACAGCTTGTAGGCCACGAGACCGTCGCGCAGCTGCGGGGGGCGGCCGGGCGCGTACGCCGGCACCGCGTCCAGGGCCGCCCGCACTCGCACCGGCGACGGCGGATCTGCGTGCACGCTCACCTGCCCGAGCGTAGTGGCGGCTGCGGCGCATCGCCGGGGAACAACGCGACCCGTGCGCCGCGCCACTGCTCGACGACGCGATGCGACCATGGGGCCCGTGCGCCTCGTGATCAAGGTCGTGGTCAACGCGATCGCCATCTGGGTGGCCACGGGCGTCGTGGACGGCGTCCGGGTGAGCGGGCGGACGACGGACGGGACCGTCGGCACCGTGACGACCTACCTGGTGCTCGGCGTGCTCTTCGGCTTGGTCAACGCGCTGGTCAAGCCCGTGGTGACGCTGCTGGCGTTCCCGTTCACCGTGCTGACGCTGGGGCTGGTCACCTTCGTCGTCAACGCCGCGATGCTGGAGCTGACGGCGTGGCTGTCGGCTCGTACGCCGCTGACGCTGCACCTCGACGACTTCTGGCCCACCGCCGTCCTTGCCGCGCTGGTCGTGAGCGTCGTCAGCTTCGTGCTGCACCTCGTCGTGCCCGACGGCGGCCGCCGCGACTGATGCGACGACGGTCGCACCGGACCCTGACGGGCTGAGCGTGGTTCGTGATGCACCGAGCGGACGTCGGTGCCAGCGTGGCTGCATGACGCGATTCGGCTACACCCTGATGACCGAGCAGGCTCCGCCCAAGCAGCTGGTCGCCGACGCGGCCCGCGCCGAGGCGGCAGGCTTCGACTTCGAGGTCTCCAGCGACCACTACTCCCCCTGGCTGGCCGCGCAGGGCCACGCGCCGTACGCCTGGTCGGTGCTGGGCGCGGTCGCGCAGGTGACCGAGCGCGTCGACCTGATGACCTACGTGACCTGCCCGACGATTCGCTACCACCCGGCGGTCGTGGCGCAGAAGGCGGCGACCATGCAGCTGCTCAGCGACGGGCGCTTCACGCTCGGCGTGGGTGCGGGTGAGAACCTCAACGAGCACGTCGTCGGTCACGGCTGGCCGTCGGTGCGGGTGCGCCAGGAGATGCTGGCGGAGGCGCTGGAGATCATCGGCTCGCTGTTCGACGGCGGCCTGACCGACTACACCGGGGAGCACTTCCGGGTCGAGTCCGCCCGGCTGTGGGACCTGCCCGAGGTGCGGGTGCCGATCGCGGCGGCGGTCGGTGGCCTCAAGGCCGTCGAGCGGTTCGCCCCGCTGGCCGACCACCTGGTGGCCACCGACCCGGAGGCCGAGCTGGTGCAGGGGTGGGCGCAGCAGCGCGCGCAGGCCGGCCTGCCGTCGTCCAAGACGATCGGGCAGATCCCGATCAGCTGGGGCACCGACGTCGAGGAGTGCCGCACCCGCGCTCACGAGCAGTTCCGGTGGTTCGCCGGCGGCTGGGCCGTCAACGCCGACCTGCCCACGACCCACGGCTTCGCGGGCGCCTCGCAGTTCGTGCGCCCCGAGGACGTCGCCGAGACCATCCCCTGCGGCCCGGACGCCGGGAAGATCGTCGAGGCGGTGTCAGCTTTCATCGACGCCGGGTTCACCGACATCGCCTTGGTGCAGGTCGGCGGCGACGCCCAGCAGGAGTTCTTCGGGTTCGCCGAGTCCGAGCTGCTGCCCGCGCTGCGCGAGGCGGCCCCGGCGTGAGCGCGGACGGTCTCGACGACGTCTGGTCGAGCTGGCAGGACGCCGTGAACATGACGGCGTCCCAGCTCGAGACCTGGCTCGCCACCGAGGAGTCGAAGGCCGCTGGCGACCACGGCAGCGGCGGGGAGTCGACCGGCCACGAGAGCGGACGCCGCATCGTGGCGATCCTGCACGCGAGGAAGGGCGACCTCACCGACGACGACGTGGCCCACATGCGCAAGGTCGTCGGCTACGTGCACCGCCACCTGGCGCAGCGGCCGAAGGGCGACGTCGAGGACAGCACCTGGCGGCACTCGCTGATGAACTGGGGCCACGACCCGCTGGCGTGAACAGGGCGCGCGGGTCACCTGTGGCGGTGACCTGGACGCTCTTCGACGTGGTTGCCCGCAGGACCCCGGCGTCGCATCCTTGGCAAAGATCGCAAAGGGGTAAGAGCGTGAGCCGAAACCCTCTTAAGCCCACGGCGGGCACGAACGGGCGCTGAGACGGCTGTGTCGGCGGCGGGGCGTGCCCCGCCGCACGCGCTCACCCGACGTGGGCGCGCAGGAAGTCGACGGCGCGCTGCCAGGCGAGCGTGGCTGACTCCTCGTCGTAGGTGCCCAGCTTGTCCTCGTCGTTGTGGAACGCGTGGCCGGCCGGGTAGGTGAAGAACTCGACCTCCGCGCCGGACTCGTCGCGGATCTGCTGCTCCTGCGCCCGGGTCTGGTCGACGGGGTAGAAGTCGTCACGCTCGCCGTAGTGGCCCTGCACCGCGGCGCGCACCCCGGCGTACGCCGACGGCACCGCGGGGCCGACGCCGTAGAACGGCACCGCGGCGCCGATGCGCTCGCCCTGCTGGGCGGCGAGCAGCAGCACGAAGCCGCCGCCCATGCAGAAGCCGACGGCGCCGACCGTGGCCGACGTGACGGCCTCGTGCGCCAGCAGGTGGTCGACGGCGCCGGCGAGGTCACGGGCGGCCTGGTCGACGGGCAGCCTGGTCATCATCTCGCCGGCCTCGTCGGCGTCGTGGGCCACCCGGCCGCCGTACAGGTCGGGCGCGAGCGCGACGAAGCCCTCGGCGGCCAGCCGGTCGGCGATCCCGGCGATGTGGTCGTCCAGCCCCCACCACTCCTGGATCACGACGACCCCCGGCCCGGAGCCCGAGGACGGCACCGCGAGGTAGCCGTGGGCCGTGCTGCCGTTGCTCGGGAAGCTGACGTTCTGCCGCGGGTTCTCGGTGCTCGCCTCGGTCGTGGAGTCGCTCACGTGTGTCCGATCTGCTGGGTCTGGGCGGGCCTGCCCGTTGGCGCGATGCTAGCCAGGCACGCGGTGGACCAGGCACCCTGGGCTCTACTCTGAGATGCCAGGGACAGCGTCGCCCCGCCGCCTGCACCTTCTCGAGGAGTCGTCATCACCACCCTTGCTCCCGCGACCCGGCCGGCCCAGACCCGTCAGCGCACGAGGGTCGTGGTCGTCGGCGGTGGCTTCGCCGGCCTGTCGGCAGTGCGCCAGCTGGGCGCCGCCGACGTCGACGTGACACTGGTCGACAAGCACGCCTACAACACCTTCCAGCCGCTGCTCTACCAGGTGGCCACGGGCGGCCTGAACCCCGGCGACGTCACCTACACGCTGCGCGCCTTCACCAGCCGCTACCGCAATGCGGCCTTCCGGCGGGCGACGGTGACGCGCATCGACCCCGTCGCCAAGCTCGTGCACCTCGACGACGGCCCGCCGCTGCCTTACGACTACCTCGTGCTGAGCGTCGGCGTGACGACCAACTACTTCGGCATCGACGGCGCCGCCGAGAACTCGCTGTCGATCTACACCCGCGCCGGCGCGATCGCCTCGCGCGACCGCGTCCTGTCGGCGCTGGAGAAGGTCGCCCTGGGCGATGGCACGGCGATCGCGCCGGTCGTCGTGGTCGTCGGTGGTGGCGCGACCGGGGTCGAGATGGCCGGGGCCCTCGCCGAGCTGCGCAACGAGGCCCTGCCGGTCGCCTACCCCGAGATCGACGTCGACGAGGTCAAGATCGTCCTGGTCGAGATGTCGGACGTCGTGCTGGGCCCGTTCCACCCCAAGCTGCGCGACTACGCCGCCAAGGCACTGCTCAAGCGCGGGGTCGACCTGCGGCTGTCGACGTCGGTCAAGCAGGTCCGCCCCGACGCCGTCGTCGTCCAGGGCCCGGACGGCGAGCAGGAGGTCATCCCAGCGGCCCTGACGATCTGGGCGACCGGCGTCACCGCCGCCCCCGTCGTCGGCGGCTGGGGGCTGCCCACCGGGCGCGGCGGTCGCATCGAGGTCGACAGCGACCTGCGCGTCAAGGGCCACCCCGAGATCTTCGCCGTCGGTGACGTGTCGGGCCAGGAGAACCCGCTGGCCCAGCTGGCGCAGCCGGCCATCCAGGGTGGCCGACACGCCGGCGCGCAGATCCGACGGCTGCTGGCCGGCTCGCCGACCGAGGAGTTCCACTACAAGAACAAGGGCACGATGGCGACGATCGGTCGCAGCGACGCCGTCGTCGAGCTGCCCAACGGCATCCGGATGCGCGGGTTCCTCGCCTGGATGGCGTGGCTCGGTCTGCACATCGTCACGCTGACCGGCAACCGCAACCGCCTCGCGACCCTGATCAACCTGTCGGTGCGCTACTTCACCTGGCCGCGCAGCCTCAACATCGTCGTCGGCGACCCGGTCGAGACACCGGTGCACTCAGCGTGATCTTCGGTGAACCGTCCGGCGTCGTCACACCCATCGGGCGGCTCGCGGTGATCCAACCCGGCGCGAGGTGGGGACGGGACGGGCGCCGAGGGTGCACACTCGGAGGATGAAGCCACGCGCGACCGGCCAGCGCCGGGTCCTTCCCGGCAGCCCGTTCAACGTCCCCGATCCCGGTCCCGGCGAGAGCTATGACGTCGACGACCAGGTCGTCCACGACCGCCACGGGCTCGGCCGCGTCATCGAGACGACCGGCGACCACGAGGTCGTCGTCAACTTCGGCAGCACCTGCCGGCGCATCCCGCTGCCGAGCACGAAGCTGACCAAGCTCTGAGCGGGTTCGGGCAGCCTTGAGCGGCTCCGAGCAGCGCCCGCCGGCGCTCCACGCCTACGCCGTGGTCGTCGAGCACCTGCTGGTGTCGCCAGGCCACCGCTACTTCTCCCGGCCCGCCGACGGGCCTGCCGACGTCCCGACCCACGACCTCGACCGCGTGCAGGTCGTGGCCCGCAAGGGCATCGTGGGTGACCGCTTCTTCGCCAAGGCCGCCCACATGGACGCCGCGGTCACCCTGGTCGCCGCCGAGGCGGTCGAGGCGGTCGCGGCCGAGCTGGGCCTGCCACCCGTCGACCCGCTGCTGACCCGCCGCAACGTCGTCCTGCGGGGTGTGCCGGTGGACGCCCTGCGCGGCCACGACCTCGAGCTGGTCGCCGCTGACGGCTCACGCGTCACCCTGGCCGGACGTCGACCTGCCGCCCCCTGCGCGTGGATGGACGAGATGATCGGCCGCGGTGCCCACGCGGCGCTGCGTGGCCGCGGTGGGCTGCGTTGCGTGCCGCTGACCGACGGCGAGCTGGTGCGCGGGCCCGCGACGCTCCTCACCTGCGCCGAGCTCGACCCGACCGCCGCCGGGGCGCCGGTGCGCCGCCGCACCCGGCTGCCCCAGGCGCCCTGAGCTGCCTGGCGCCTTGGGCTCGCGCCATCCGCGCTGCGGGAGTAGACCAGGGGCCATGACGACAGACGGCAGCACCAGCGGCATCGAGGGCACGACCGAGGGCCGGGTGTCGTCCGACGGGCTCGACATGGACCGCGTCCGCACCGACGACCTCGTCGAGACCGAGGGCGTCAACTCCGGCTCGGCCGACTCGACGCAGGAGTCGGCGCACGTGCCCGCCGAGGGCGACGTGCTCGGCGGCGGCGACGCCGACGCGGTCCCCACCACGCCCGACACCGAGGACGACCGCGACCTCACCGGCACCGCCCCCGGCACCGGGCCCGACGAACCCGGCTTCGAGGGCGGTACGTCGGGCCAGGACTCGGGGCTGATGAGCTGAGGTCCCGGGCGCCGCGTCACCCGGACGCGCCCACCCGAGAGGCGGAGCCCACTACCGCGAGAACCCGCCCGCATCGCACCTTGGTCGCACGGTCACAGGTGGTGACCACCACGACAAGGCTGCCCGCCGTTGCCGTCCACCTGCTGGGATCCCGCCACCTCCACGCGGTGGCGGTGCGCCTCACAAGGCGCCCACACCACGTGTGGGTGACCGTCACCGCGTGGAGCAGCCCGGACGCCGGTCACCGGGCCCGCTCGGCCGTCGAACCGTCCGCGGTGGCACGGGGCGCCCAGCCGCTCGACGTCCACCTGTGGAATGTCGCCACCCTCACGCGGCGAGGGTGCGCCTCACGAGGCGTGCAGGCCACGGGTCACCGTCAGACGCACGGCGCAGCCGCCGGTCAGCGACTGGGGGCACCGGCCTGCGTGTCGTCGACCATGTCCTCCAGCTCGTGGCCCGAGGTCTCGGGGATCTTGGTCTTGACGAAGAAGAACGAGATCAGGGCGAAGGCGGCGTAGATGCCGTAGACGACGCCGAGGCCCAGGGCGCCGGCGAGGAACGGAAACGACACGCTGACGACGAAGTTGGCGAGCCAGTTGCCGACCGCGCCGATCGCGAGGGCGTAGGCGCGCATCTGGTTGGAGAACATCTCCCCGAGCAGCACCCACACGATCGGGCCCCACGTCGCGGCGAAGAAGATGACGAACAGGTTGGCGCCGATGAGCGCCACGACACCCCAGGGGTCGGGCAGTGTGATGTCGTCGCCCGAGCCGGTGGCGTGGAAGAACGCCAGCGAGGCCATGCCGAGCGAGACGAGCATGCCGACCGAGCCGATGAGCAGCAGCCGCCGACGTCCGAACCGGTCGACGAACAGGATCGCCACGAACGTCAGCACCACGTTGATGACCGAGGTGATCACCGAGGTCTTGAACGAGTCGGCGTCGCTGAAGCCGACCGAGCGCCACAGCGTCGTGGAGTAGTAGAAGATCGCGTTGATGCCGACCAGCTGCTGCAGGGCGGCCAGGATGATGCCGACCCAGACCAGCGGTTTGAGCCCGAGGCGGTCGCCCCTGATGTCGGCGATCGTCGAGCGCTCCTCGGCTCGCAGGGTGGCGCGGATCTCGACGACCTTCGCCGTCGCGTCGTCGACGCCCACGACGTCGCGCAGCACGCGCCGGGCCTCCTCGTCCCGAAAGGCACGCACCAGGTAGCGGGGCGACTCGGGGATGAGCGCCGCCAGCACGGCGTAGACCAGGGCCGGCACCACGCCGATGATGAACATCCAGCGCCAGGCGGCGGCGCCCAGCCACAGGTCCTGCTCGGCGCTGCCGGCGCGGTCGGCGAGCACGGCGTCCGACAGCAGGGCGGCGAAGATGCCGATGGTGATCGCCAGCTGGTGGATCGACGTCAGGGCGCCGCGGATGCGGGCGGGGGAGATCTCGGAGATGTACGCCGGCGAGATGACCGAGGCGATGCCGATGCCGAGGCCGCCGACGACGCGCCACACCATGAGGTCCCACACCGAGAACGCCAGGCCCGCGCCGAGCGAGCTGACGAAGAACAGCACGGCGCCGATCACCATGACGCGCTTGCGGCCCCACCGGTCGGCCAGCTGCCCGGCGTACCAGGCACCGACGGCGCAGCCGAGCAGCGCGATCGCGACGGCGAAGCCGGTGAGCGCGTCGGAGAGCGCGAAGTTCGCCGACAGCGCGTCGACCGCGCCGTTGACCACGGCGGAGTCGAACCCGAACAGGAAGGCGCCCACCGCGGCCGCGACGCTCGCCGCGATCACCTTGCCGTTGCCGTGGTGAGCTGACGGCTCGGTGGTCGTGGCCGACCCGCTCGCGCTGCTGCCCGACATGAGCTCCCCTGCTCCGCTGGCCCGACGATGCCCGTCGACGATATCGCCGCGGACGGCTCGTCGCCCCGGGAGGCAACCGCCCTGACACGTGAGGTGCTTGCACAGTGGCGCACGCAGCGCCATCATGGCGCCATGCCGAGCGTGCAGATCAAGGACGTCCCCGAGCGGACGCACGCCATCCTGCGGCGTCGTGCCGCCATGGCGCATCAGTCCCTGCAGGAGTACCTGCTGGCCAAGCTGGTCGACGAGGCGAGCACCCCCTCCCTGGAGGAGGTCCTCGACCGTGCTGGCGGCCGGGCCGGCGGCGACCTGTCCTTTCGCGCTGCCGTCGAGGCGGTCGGGGACGACCGTGATCGTCGTTGACGCCAGCGTCCTCGCTCCCGCGCTCGCGGACGACGGGCCCGACGGCGACCTGGCCCGGCAGCGGCTGCGCGGTGAGCGGCTCACCGCTCCTGAGGTCATCGACCTCGAGGTGACCTCCGTCCTGCGCCGCGGCGCCGCAGCAGGACGGCTGGCCAGCCGCCGCGCCGACCTGGCTCTGCAGGACCTGGTCGACCTGCCGCTGCGACGGGCACCCCACCGGCCGCTGCTCGCTCGCTGCTGGCAGCTGCGCCACACCGTCAGCCCGTACGACGCCGCCTACGTGGCGCTCGCCGAGGCACTCGGGCTGGTGCTGCTCACCGCCGACCGGCGCCTGTCGCAAGCACCGGGCCTGACCTGTCAGGTGGACGTCGTCGGCTGAGGTCGCGCACCGGCCGGCACCGGCCGCTTCGCCGCGATGGGACCATGGGCCACGTGACCACCGAGCCCACCGCGTCGTCGTCCGCCACCCCGCTCGCCGACGCCGGTCTGGCGCTCGGCCCCCTCGACGGCCGCTATCGCGCCACGGTGGCCCCCTTGGTCGAGCACCTGTCGGAGGGGGCGCTCAACCGCGAGCGCGTCCGCGTCGAGGTCGAGTGGCTGATCCACCTGACCGCCACCGGCGCGGTGCCCGGCGCCCGCTCGCTGACCGACGACGAGGTCGCCCGGCTGCGCGCGGTCGTGGACGGCTTCGGGCCGGACGACGTGCGCGAGCTCGCGCAGATCGAGCGCGAGACCGTCCACGACGTCAAGGCCGTCGAGTACTACCTCAAGCGGCGGATGACCGGCCCGCTCGCCGACCTCGTCGAGCTCGTGCACTTCTGCTGCACCAGCGAGGACGTCAACAACCTCGCCTACGCGCTGATGGTGCGTGGCGCCGTCCGGCAGGTGTGGCTGCCCGCCGCCACCGACCTCACCGACCAGGTCGCGGCGCTCGCCGTCGAGCTGCGCGAGGTGGCGATGCTCTCGCGGACGCACGGCCAGCCCGCCACGCCCACCACGCTCGGCAAGGAGCTCGCCGTCCTCGCCCAACGGCTACGCCGCCAGCTGCGGCGCGTCGGCGCGGCGGAGTTCCTCGGCAAGCTCAACGGCGCCACCGGCACGTACGGCGCGCACCTCGCGGCCGTGCCCGGCACCGACTGGGTGGAGACCTCGCGCACCTTCGTCGAGGGGCTGGGCCTTTCCTGGAACCCGCTGACCACCCAGATCGAGCCGCACGACTGGCAGGCCGAGCTCTACGCCGACGTCGCGCGGTTCAACCGGGTGCTGCACAACCTGTGCACCGACGTCTGGACCTACATCTCGCTGGGCTACTTCGTGCAGGTGCGCGGCCAAGGCACCGTCGGCTCCTCGACGATGCCCCACAAGGTCAACCCGATCCGGTTCGAGAACGCCGAGGCCAACCTGGAGGTCTCCAGCGGGCTGCTCGACGTGCTCGCCTCGACGCTGGTCACCTCCCGGCTGCAGCGCGACCTCACCGACTCGACCACGCAGCGCAACATCGGCACGGCCTTCGGCCACTCGCTGCTCGCGGTCGACAACGTGCGCCGCGGTCTGGCGGGGCTGGACGCGGCGCCCGCCGCCATGGCCGCCGACCTCGACGCCAACTGGGAGGTGCTCGGCGAGGCGGTGCAGTCGGCCATGCGCGCCGCGGGCATCGCCGGGGCGCCGGGCATGGACCAGCCCTACGAGCGGCTCAGGGAGCTCACCCGCGGACGCCGGGTCGACGGCCCCGCCATGCGCGCCTTCGTCGACGGCCTCGCCCTGCCGGACGACGTCCACCGGCGGCTGGCCGCCCTGACCCCGGCCGGCTACACGGGTGCGGCGTCCCGCCTGGTCGACCAGCTCGCGAGGACGTCGGCGGGCGCCGGCTCGTGACACCAGGCCCGACAGGGCCCAGGATCAGTCACCTCGCCCCGGTTCGCCGGGGTGGGGGCCGCGCACCGGTCGGTGCGACCGCCGCCGCGCCGCGCCACCCGGAGACCCCATGTCAACGACGACACCCTCGACCGCCGCAGGGGCGGGCGACAGCACCCCGGCCCCCTCGGCCAGGCGCGACCGGACGCACCTGCTCTACATCGCCGTCATCGCGGCGGTGGCCCTGGGCATCGTGGTCGGCTTCGCCGCCTCCGACTTCGCCGTGTCGCTGAAGCCGCTCGGCACCGCGTTCGTCAACCTCGTCAAGATGATGATCTCGCCGGTCATCTTCTGCACGATCGTGCTGGGCATCGGGTCGGTGCGCAAGGCCGCCAGCGTCGGCCGCGTCGGCGGGCTCGCTCTCGGCTACTTCCTCGTCATGTCGACCTTCGCCCTCGCGATCGGCCTGGTCGTCGGCAACGTGGTGCACCCCGGCTCGGGGCTCGAGCTGACCGACGCGCTCGCCGCCGAGGGCCGCAAGCAGGCCGCGAGCGGCAGCGAGTCGACGAGCGAGTTCCTGCTCGGCCTGATCCCCACGACCCTGTTCTCGCCGCTGACCGGCGACCAGGTGCTGCAGACGCTGGTCGTCGCGCTGCTCATCGGCTTCGCGCTGCAGTCGATGGGCGCCAAGGGCGTCCCCATCCTCCGCGGCATAGGCCACCTGCAGAAGCTGGTCTTCAAGGTGCTGGCCATGATCATGTGGCTGGCGCCGATCGGCGCCTTCGGGGCCATCGCGGCGGTCGTGGGCAGCGCCGGCGGGCAGGCCCTCGTGGCACTCGCGAAGCTCATGGGCGGCTTCTACCTCACCTGCGCGCTGTTCATCCTCGTGGTGCTCGGCACGATGCTCAAGGTCACCACCGGGTTCTCGATCCTGTCGCTGCTGCGCTACCTCGGCCGCGAGTTCCTGCTCATCGTCTCGACGTCGTCGTCCGAGACCGCGCTGCCGAGGCTGATCGCGAAGATGGAGCACCTCGGTGTCTCGCGCCCCGTGGTGGGCATCACCGTGCCGACCGGCTACTCGTTCAACCTCGACGGCACCGCGATCTACCTGACCATGGCGTCGCTGTTCATCGCCGAGGCGCTGGACGACCCGCTGTCGATCGGTGAGCAGATCTCGCTGCTGGTGTTCATGATCATCGCCAGCAAGGGCGCCGCGGGCGTCACCGGCGCGGGCCTCGCCACGCTCGCCGGCGGGCTCAGCTCGCACCGGCCCGAGCTCCTCGACGGCGTCGGTCTCATCGTCGGCATCGACCGCTTCATGAGCGAGGCCCGCGCGGTCACCAACTTCGCCGGCAACGCCGTAGCCACGCTCGTCATCGGCACCTGGGTCGACGAGGTCGACAAGGTGCAGGTCGCCCGGGTCCTCGCCGGCGACGACCCGTTCGACGAGGTCGGCTTCGCGACCGGCGACGACCACGGCGGGGCGTGGGACGACGAGCCGGGGACCGCAGGGGCGCCCCTCACCCCACCCACGGTGGCGGGCACCGGGCCGGGCGCGGCGCTGCGCGAGGACGACGCGGTGGACGTCCGCACCCGGGCGGCAGACCCGACGTCCGGGCGGGTGTAGCGGTGCGCACGCCGAGCAGGGACCGCGGGGCCTCAGACGGTGACGGTGCCGCTCGGCGTCCGGAAGGTGCACGACATCAGGCCGGGGGTGCCGCGCGGGGCGACGAAGTCGAAGCCGACCTCGGCCGAGGTGTAGTCGGCGGGAAGGCCGAGCCAGTCGGTCACCCGCTTGCGGTCGCCGGCGATCTGCAGGCTCTCGAGCACGACGGACGACGGCCCGCTGGCCGACGGGTGCAGCCCGCCGATGCCGTCCCAGAAGATCAGGAAGGGCAGCTGGGGGTCGGCGACCAGGCCCTTGACGCCCAGCTGCCGCCAGCGCAGCTCGACACCGTCGGGGCGGTGGCGGCTGCCGATGACAGCCGCGCGGCCGAGGCGCTGCTCGTGCGGGGCCATGTCGTCGACGGACACGACCCACCCAAGCCAGCCGCCGCCGTCCTGCGAGCGCTGCCGGACGGCCTGCCCGAAGGGCGCCTTGTCGCTCGCCGGGTGGTCGAGCACCTCGACGACCTCCACGTATCGGCCCTCCGCCAGCGGCAGGATGACGTTGCGGGTGCCGAAACGCGGGTGGATGCCGCCGTCGACGGCCTCGACGCCGATCATCTCGGCCAGGCGCGAAGCGGTGTCGTGCAGGCCACCGCTCTCGGCGGCGTAGGACACGTGGTCGACGCGCATGCGCAGATCGTGGCACATCGGGCGGGGGCGTGAGGGCGGCCTCCACACTGTCACCCGACCCGGGCACGCTGAGTAGCGCTTCTCCTCCATGATGACCATCGGACGTGCTGAGCGCTTGACGGCTCGGCGCAGCAGCGCTACTCCGTGTCCATCTTGATCACCAGGTAGATTGCCCGCGACCCGACCGGCCGACCGGCCGGCGGTGTGCGACCGCTCGGAGAGGGATCACCGCATGCGCGTGCTGGGCATCAACGCCGTCTTCCACGACCCCGCCGCCGCCCTCGTCGTCGACGGACGGATCATCGCCGCGGCCGAGGAGGAGCGCTTCAACCGGCGCAAGCACGGCAAGCCCAACGTGGCGTTCAGCGCGTGGGAGGTGCCCGAGCTCGCCTCAGCGTGGTGCCTGCAGCAGGCGGGCCTTCGCCCGCAGGACCTCGACGCCGTGGCCTACTCCTTCGACCCCTCGCTGTGCGCCCCCGCCGCCGAGCTCGGCCTGGACGACGTGTGGGACCACCTGCGCGTCGACTACGCCCGCCGCGCCCCCGGGTTCCTCGCCACGGCCCTGCCCGGCCTCGACCCGTCGATCGTGCGCTTCGTCCCCCACCACGTGGCCCACGCGGCGTCCGCGGTGCTCGCCGGGCCGTACCGCACGAGCGCGTCCCTCGTGCTCGACGGCCGCGGCGAGCGCGCCTCGCACCTGTCGTCGCACTGGGTCGACGGCGTGTGCACGCCGCTGGCGGCCCAGTCGCTGCCGTCGTCGCTCGGGCTCTTCTACGAGGACCTCACCGCCCACCTGGGCTTCCACCGCTCCAGCGACGAGTACAAGGTCATGGCGCTGGCGTCGTACGGCACCCCGCGCCACCTCGCCGACTTCACCGAGCTGGTGCGCACCACCGACGACGGCGGCTTCATCACCGAGAAGATCGACTGGTCGGCGTACGCGCCGCCGGGCACCGGCGAGCTCACCCAGGTGCACGCCGACCTGGCCGCCACGGCGCAGCAGCGTCTCGAGCAGGTGCTGCTCGAGCTCGCGACCTGGCTGCACGACCGCACCGGCGAGCGGCACCTCACGATGGCGGGCGGCACCGCCCTGAACTGCGTGGCGAACTCAGGTCTGCTGCGCGAGGGCCCGTTCGACGACATCTGGATCCAGCCCGCCGCGGGCGACGCGGGCACCGCGCTGGGTGCGGCGCTGACCGTCGCGCGCGAGGGCGGCCCGCTCGGCGACCCGATGACGAGCGCCGCGCTCGGCCGCGGCTTCGACGACGACCAGCTCGAGCGGGCGCTGCGCACCGCGCGGGTGCCCTTCGAGCGGCCCGACGACCTCGCCGCCACGGTCGCCGACCACCTCGCCGAGAACCACGTCGTCGCCTGGTTCCAGGGCCGCGCCGAGTTCGGCCCCCGCGCCCTCGGCCACCGCTCGCTGCTCGCCCACCCCGGCCGGGCCGCGAACCTCGAGCTGCTCAACGACATCAAGGGCCGCGAGCAGTTCCGCCCGGTCGCGCCGCTGGTGCTGCTCGAGCGGGCCGCCGAAATCTTCGACGGCAAGGTGCCGAGCCCCTACATGCTGTTCGTCCACCAGGTCACCGACACCTGGCGCGAGCGGATCCCGGCCGTCGTCCACGTCGACGGGACGGCGCGCGCGCAGACCGTCGACCGGGCGCAGCAGCCGCTGCTGGCCTCGGTGCTCGACGCGTTCTGCGACCGCACCGGGCTGCCCGTCCTGGTCAACACCAGCCTCAACACCGCCGGCCGGCCCATCGTCGACTCCCCGACCGACGTCCTCGAGCTGTTCGGGTCGGCGCCGGTCGACGTCCTGGTGCTCGGCCCGTACGTCGTCCGGCGGGCCGACCTCGCGCCCCTCACCGACGCCTCGCGGGCCGGCGACGACGTCGACCTGACGGCACGGGTCGAGGTGCTCGCATGACGTCCAGCTTCAGCATCGTCATCCCGACGCTGGGGCGCCCCAGCCTGCAGGCGCTGCTCGACACGCTCGCCGCCCAGAGCGAGCCGCCGGTCGACGTCGTCGTGGTCGACGACCGGCCCCACGGCGGGCCGCCGCTCGACACCTCGGCCGTGCCCGCGGCCCGCGTGGTGCGCGGCCACGGGCTCGGCCCGGCGCACGCCCGCAACACCGGCTGGCGGCTGACCCGCGGCGACTGGGTCGTCTTCGTCGACGACGACGTGCTGCTGACCGATGGCTGGTCGCTCGACCTGGTGGCCGACCTGGTCGCCGCCCGGCCCGACATGAGCGGCGCCTACATCGGCGGCGTCCAGGCACGGCTCGAGGTGCCGCTGCCGGCCGACCGGCGTCCGACCGACTGGGAGCGCGGCACCGCGGGGCTCGCGAGCGCCGCCTACGTGACCGCCGAGATGGCCTACCGCCGCGACGCCCTCGAGATGGTCGACGGCTTCGACGAGCGGTTCCCCCGCGCGTTCCGCGAGGACGCCGACCTCGCGCTGCGCGTCATGGCCGCCGGCTGGCAGCTCGCGCGCGGCCGTCGCCTGGTGGTGCACCCCGTGCGGCCGAGCGACCCGTGGGCGAGCCTGCGCCAGCAGCGCGGCAACGCCGACGACGCCCTCATGCTGCGGCTGCACGGGTTCGGCTGGCGCGCCCGCGCCCTCAGCTCGCGCGGCCGGCTGCCGCTGCACCTGCTCACCACCGGCGCCGCCCTCACCGCCGTGGGCGCCCTCGCCAGTCTGCGGTGGCGCGTGGCCGGTGCAGCCCTGGCCGCCTGGGCAGCCCTCACCGGTGAGTTCGCCTGGAAGCGCATCGCCCCCGGCCCGCGCACCGACGAGGAGGTGCGCGCCATGCTGCTGACCTCGCTCGCGATCCCGCCGGTCGCGGTGTGGCACCGGCTCGTCGGCACCTGGCGCACCCGCCGCGCACCCGGCTGGCGACCGCCGCTGCAGGGCGTGCTCTTCGACCGCGACGGCACGCTCGTCGTCGACGTCCCCTACAACCACGACCCCGCCCGGGTCGAGCTCGTGCCCGGCGCCGCCGCCGCGGTCGCCCGGCTGCGGGCCGCCGGGCTGAAGGTCGGCATGGTCACGAACCAGTCGGCCGTGGCCCGCGGGCTCGCCTCGCTGCAGCAGGTGCGCGCGGTCAACGAGCGCGTCGAGCAGCTCGTCGGCCCGCTCGACACCGTGCGGGTGTGCCCGCACGGCGAGGACGACGGCTGCGAGTGCCGCAAGCCGGCGCCGGGCATGGTGCTCGACGCCGCAGCCGAGCTGGGCCTCGCGCCCTACGAGCTCGCCGTCGTGGGCGACATCGGCGCCGACGTCGAGGCGGCCCTGGCCGCCGGTGCACGAGGCGTACTCGTGCCCAACCCGGTCACGAAGGCCGCCGAGGTCTCGGGCGTGGCCGTGCGTGCCGACACCCTGGACGACGCGGTGCAGCTGCTGCTGGAGCGGCCGTGAGCGGGCCGCGCACGCTCGTCGCCCGCCTCGACAGCGACGGCGACGTGCTGCTGGCGGGCCCGGCCGTGCGCGCCGTCGCGGCCGGCAGCAGCTCGGTCACCCTGCTGGTGTCGCCGTCCGGCGAGCAGGCGGCGCGGCTGCTGCCCGGGGTCGACGAGGTCGTCGTGTGGAGCTGCCCGTTCACCGGCTTCGTGCCCCCGCCGGTCGACGCCGACGCCACCTACGCGCTCGTCGAGCGGCTGCGCAGGCACGACGTCGCCGTCGTGCTGACGAGCTTCCACCAGAGCCCGCTGCCGCTCGCGCTGCTGCTGCGCCTCGCCGGCGTGCCCCGCATCGTCGCGAGCAGCACCGACTACCCCGGCTCGCTGCTCGACGTCCGCCACCCGCCCGGCGGGCCGCACGAGGTGCAGCGGGGGCTGTCGCTCGCCGCCGCCGCCGGCTTCCCGCTGCCCGGTTCGGACGACGACCGGCTGAGGCTGCGCGAGCTGCCCGCCGCGGCGCTCGACGGGCCCTACGTCGTCCTGCACCCGAGCGCCTCGGTGCCCGCGCGCGCGCCCGCGCCCGAGCACGCCGCCCGGCTGGTCGAGGCGCTCACCGCCGCCGGCCACCGCGTCGTGGTCACCGGAGGCCCGGCCGACATCGAGCTGGCCGCGCGCGTCGCCGGCAGCACCGGCACGAGCCTCGCCGGCCGGACGACGTTCGCCGAGCTCGCCGGCGTGCTGGCCGGGGCGTCGGCGCTGGTCTGCGGCAACACCGGGCCGGCGCACCTCGCCGCCGCCGTCGGCACGCCCGTGGTGAGCCTGTTCGCGCCCGTTGTGGCCGCCGAGGCCTGGGCGCCGTGGGGCGTGCCCGTCGTGCTGCTGGGCGACCAGTCCGCCGGCTGCGCCGCGAGCCGCGCCCGCACCTGCCCCCTCGCCGGCCACCCGTGCCTGACGTCCATCACACCCGAGCAGGTCGTGCGGGCGGTCGAGCAGGTCGCGCTGGTGGCGGCATGAGGATCCTGCTGTGGCACGTCCACGGGTCGTGGACCACCGCGTTCGTGCAGGGGCGCCACGACTACCTGGTGCCCGTCGTCCCGGGCCGCGGGCCGGAGGGGCTGGGCCGGGCCCGCACCTGGGACTGGCCCGCCACGACCGTCGAGGTCATGCCCGAGCAGCTGGCCGACGGCAGCGCCGCGCCCGACCTGGTGGTGCTGCAGCGACCCGAGGACGCACCGCTGCTGCAGCGCTGGACCGGCCTGGTCGCCGGCCGCGACCTGCCGGCGGTGTACGTCGAGCACAACACCCCCCGCGGCGACGTCGACGACTGGCACCACCCGCTGGCCGAGCAGACCCGCATCACGATCGCCCACGTCACGCACTTCAACGCCGCCATGTGGGACACCGGGAAGGCACCCACCCGCGTCGTCGAGCACGGCGTCCTCGACCACGGCGCGCTGTGGACAGGCGAGCAGCCGCGGCTGTCGATGAGCGTCAACGAGCCGGTGCGCCGGTGGCGGGTGGCGGGCATGGACCTCGCCGCCCGGGTCACGGCGTCCGTGCCGGTCGACGTCTTCGGCATGGGCACCGAGGCGCTCGTGGCGCGCGAGCCGGCCTTCGCGGGCGGACGCCACGCCGACCTGCGCCAGGACGAGCTGCACGCGGCGATGGCCACCCGCCGGGCCTACCTGCACGCCTACCGCTGGACCAGCCTCGGCCTGTCGGTGCTCGAGGCCATGACGCTCGGCTCGCCGGTGCTCGTGCTCGCCGCGACCGCGGCCCCCGAGGCGGTTCCGCCCGGCACCGGCGTCGTGTCGAGCGACGTCGACGAGCTCGCCGCCGCCGCCCGCCGGCTCGTGGCCGACCCCGACGAGGCCGCCGCGCTCGGCGCCGCCGGGCGCAAGCACGCCCTCACCCACTTCGGCCTCGAGCGGTTCCTGTCCGACTGGGACCAGCTGCTCGCCGAGGTGGCGTGATGCGCATCGCGATGGTCAGCGAGCACGCCAGCCCCCTCGCCGTGCTGGGCGGCGTGCTCGGCGGTCAGGACGCCGGCGGCCAGAACGTGCACGTCGCCGCGGTGTCGCGGGCGCTCGCGCGCCGCGGCCACGAGGTCGTCGTCTACACCCGCCGCGACGACCCCGAGCTGCCGCCGAGCCGGCTGCTGGGCGACGGCGTCGAGGTCGTCCACCTGGACGCCGGCCCCCCCGTCGTCGTGCCCAAGGACGACCTGCTGCCCCACGTGCCCGCCATGGCCGAGGCCATCGCCGCCGACTGGGCACGGCGGGGCGTGCCCGACGTCGTCCACGCCCACTTCTGGATGTCGGGCCTCGCCACCGTGCTCGCCGTGCGCGGGCTGCCCTGCCCGCCGCGCACGGCCGTCACCTTCCACGCCCTCGGCGCGGTCAAGGCCCGCCACCAGGGGCCCCTCGACACCAGTCCGCCCGAGCGGCTCGGGGTCGAGCGGGCGCTGCTGCACGAGGTCGACGGCGTGGTCGCCACCTGCGGCGACGAGGTCGCCGAGCTGCTCGCCCAGGGCGCCGACGCGCGGCGGCTGCACGTCGTCCCGTGCGGCGTCGACCTCGCCACGTTCTGCCAGGACGGTCCCCGTGACACGCCGTGGTCGGCCGGCGTCGCCAGGCTCCTGACGCTCGGCAGGCTGGTCGAGCGCAAGGGGGTCGACACCGCGATCACCGCGCTGGCCGACGTCCAGGACGCCGAGCTGGTGGTCGCCGGCGGCGGCCCCGACCCGGCCACCGACCCCGACGTGGCGCGGCTGCGCGCGGCCGCCGCCGAGGCCGGCGTGCTCGACCGCGTGCGCTTCGTCGGGCACGTCGACCCGGACGGTGCCGCGGCACTCATGCGCGCGGCCGACCTGGTGCTCGCCGTCCCGTGGTACGAGCCGTTCGGCATCGTCCCGCTCGAGGCGATGGCCTGCGGCACACCCGTCGTCGCCGCCGCGGTCGGCGGCATGCTCGACACCGTCGTCGACGGCGTGACCGGCGCCCACGTGCCGCCGCACGACCCCAAGGCCCTGGCCACAGCGGTCACCGCCCTGCTCGCCGACCCCGCCGAGCTGCAGCGCCGCGGCCAGGTGGCGGCCCGCCGGGTGGCCGCCACCTACGGCTGGGACCGGGTGGCCGCCGAGACCGAGTCGGTCTACGCCGCGCTGAGCCCGGCCGTGATCTCGATGCCTGCGGCAGCACCCCTGATCGTCCCCCGTCACGAGGAGGCCCGATGAAGCCGTTCGGAACCTTGAGCGAGCACCTCGCCGAGCTCGGCCCGGTGCTCACCGCGCTCGCCGCCGAGGCCGACGAGATCGAGGAGTGGGGACGTCGGCTCGCGGGCTGCCTGGACGGCGGACGGCTGCTCGTGGCCGGCAACGGGGGCAGCGCCGCCGAGGCGCAGCACCTGACCGCCGAGCTCGTCGGGCGCTTCGAGGGCGAGCGCCGGCCGCTGTCGGCGCTCGCGCTGCACGGCGACACCTCGACCGTGACCGCCGTGGGCAACGACTACGGCAACGCCGAGATCTTCGCCCGGCAGGTGGAGGCCCACGGCCGGCCCGGCGACGTGCTGCTGCTGCTCAGCACCAGCGGCCGCAGCCCCAACGTGCTGCGCGCCGCCGAGCGCGCCCACGACTGCGGGCTGGGGGTGTGGGCGCTGACCGGTGCCACCCCCAACCCGCTGGCTGCCGTCGCCGACCGCGTGGTCGCGATCGAGTCGGCCTCGACGTCCGCGGTGCAGGAAGCTCACCTCGTGGTGGTGCACGCGCTGTGCGCGGCGGTCGAGCGCCACCTGGTCGACGTCGGCTCGGTCGACCTGCGCGAGGTGCCCGTCGCGACCGGGTCGACGGCGTGAGGCTGCTCGTCGTCGGCGACACCCTGCTCGACCGCGATGTGCTCGGCACCGTCGAGCGCATCTGCCCCGACGCCCCCGTGCCGGTCGTCGACGTCACCGAGGTGCGCGAGCGCCCCGGCGGTGCCGGCCTGACGGCGCTGCTCGCCGCCCGCGTCGGCGTCGACGTCGTGCTGGCCACCGGGCTCGGCCACGACGAGGCCGGACGACGGGTGCGGGCGGTCCTCGAGCGCCGGGTGGCCGTGCACGACGTGCTGGTCGCCGCGACCACGCCGGGCAAGACGCGGGTGCGCGCGGCCGGGCAGTCGCTGCTGCGCCTGGACGACCACGGCCACCTGCTGGGCGCCGTCGACCCGGCAGGCACCGAGGTGCATGACGACGTCGACGCCGAGGCGCTGCGGCAGCTGGCGCTGTCGAGCGACGCCGTGCTCGTCGCCGACTACGGCGGGGCGGTGCCGCGCCACCCGGTCGTGCGCGAGGTGCTCGCCGACGTCGCGGCCGTCGTCCCGGTCGTCTGGGACCCCCACCCGCGCGGCATCGGCCCGGTGCCCGGCTGCGCGGCCGTCACGCCGAACCGCGGCGAGGCGCTGGCGATGGGCGGGGCGAGCGGCGACCTGCCCGCCGTGGCCGCAGCCCTGCGTGAGCAGTGGTCGGCGACCGCGGTCACCGTCACCGACGGCGTGCGCGGCGTGGTGGTCGCCGACGCCGAGGGCACCACGCGCACCCCCGCCCACGACGCCGGCGCCGTGCCCGACCCCTGCGGCGCGGGTGACCGGTACGCCGGCGCCCTGGCGCTGGCCCTCGCCGGCGGCGCGAGCGTCAGGCAGGCCGTGGCCGCAGCCGTCGAGGACGTCGGGCGCTGGCTGGCCGCGGGCGGCGTGGCCACCGACGACGGCACCGCTGATCGCACCCTCGACGTCACCGACCGGCCGACCACGCCGTCCCCCGGGGCGCCACCGGCGCTCGACTCGCCCGACGCGGACGAGGTCGTGGCCGGCGTCCGGGCCCGCGGCGGGACGGTCGTGGCCACCGGCGGCTGCTTCGACGTGCTGCACGCGGGGCACCTGCAGGTGCTGCGCGAGGCGCGCGCGCTGGGCGACGCGCTCGTCGTGCTGCTGAACTCCGACGCGAGTGTGCGCCGGCTCAAGGGCGAGGGGCGTCCGGCGCACACCGCTGCCGACCGGGTGCGGCTGCTCGAGGCGCTGCGCGTGGTCGACGCCGTCGTGGTGTGCGAGGACGACGACCCGGTCGACACGCTGCGGCGGCTTCGACCTGACGTGTGGGTCAAGGGCGGCGACTACACCGCCGAGGTGCTGCCCGAGACGCCCGTGGTGCAGGGGTACGGCGGCCAGGTGGTCGTCGTCCCGTTCCTGCCTGGCCACTCCACGACCCGGCTGCTGAGCGGGCGGTCCGCGCCCTGACCGCCGCTCCACCGACGCCGCCCCGTGCCGGGACGACCGCGGAGCCGGTGCTCGTGCTGCGCGCTCTCGGTCTCGGTGACCTGCTCACCGGCGTCCCGGCGCTGCGCGGGCTGCGGCGGCTGCACCCCGGCCGGCCGCTGCTGCTGGCCGGTCCGCGGGGGGTCGGCGGGTGGCTGCGCGACCTCGGGGTGGTCGACGCCGTGGTGCCGACCGTCGGGCTCGACGGGCCACCGCCCGGCGACGGCCTCGGCCCGCACGACGCGGTCGACCTGCACGGCAACGGCTGGCCCAGCCACGACCTGCTGCTGCGGGCCTCGCCGCGCACGCTGCTCGCGCTCGCCCTGCCCGGCGAGACCCACGGACCGCAGTGGCGCGCCGACGAGCACGAGGTCGACCGCTGGTGCCGGCTGGTGCACTCGGCCGGTGGCGCCTGCAGCCGCGACGACCTGCTGCTGGACGTCGACCTGCCCGCCCGCGGCGACCACGTCGTGCTGCACCCGGGGGCGGCGTCGGGGTCGCGCCGATGGCCCGCAGCCCGGTGGGCGCAGGTGGCCCGGGCGCTGGCGGCCGGCGGTGCCGACGTCCGGCTGACCGGCGGACCTGACGAGCGGGCCCTGTGCGACGGCATCGCCGCGGACGCCGGGCTGCCGGCCCGAGCCAGCACCGCCGGCACCCTCGACCTCCCGGGCCTCGCGGCGCTCGTCGGCGCGGCCCGGCTGCTGGTCTGCGGCGACACCGGGGTGGCCCACCTCGCGACCGCGCTGCGGACGCCGTCCGTGCTGCTGTTCGGGCCGGTGCCACCGACGGCGTGGGGGCCGGCGGTCGACCAGCACCTGCACCGCGTGCTGTGGCACGGCGACGGCACCGGTGACCCGCACGGCGCCCACCCAGACCCGGCGCTGCTGCGGATCGGCGTCGAGGAGGTGCTCGATGCAGCCGAGACCGCGCGGTAGGCGCGCGGGGGATCGTCCCCGGCTGGTGCGGTCAGGCGCTCGCGACCACCGGGTCGCCGTCCGTCACGGCCGGACGCAGGTCGACGACCTGCGGCTCGAGGCGCTGCTCGCGGAACCAGGCGACCGTGCGCTCCAGACCCTCCTGCCACGGCACCGCCGGTGCCCAGCCGAGCAGCTCGAGCGCCTGCGTGGTGTCAGGACGCCGGACGCCCGGGTCGTCGACGGGCCGGTCGACGTAGGTGATCGGCTCGCAGGCCCCGGTGACGGCGAGCACGTCCTTGGCCAGGTCGAGCACCGAGCGCTCGTCGGGGTTGCCGATGTTGACCGGCCCGGGCAGCGAGCTGTCGGCGAGCGCCAGGATGCCGGCGACCGTGTCGTCGACGTAGCAGACCGAGCGGGTCTGCGACCCGTCGCCCGCGACGGTCAGCGGCTCGGAGCACAGCGCCTGCCGGATGAACGTGGGGATCGCGCGGCCGTCGTCGGGGCGCATGCGAGGGCCGTAGGTGTTGAACAACCGCACGATCGCCGTGTCGACGCCCTCGGCCCGCCGGTAGGCCATGGTCAGCGCCTCGCCGTACCGCTTGGCCTCGTCGTAGACCCCGCGCGGCCCCACCGGGTTGACGTGACCCCAGTAGTCCTCCGGCTGCGGGTGCACCTGCGGGTCGCCGTACACCTCGGACGTCGACGCGAGCAGGAAGCGGGCGCCCTTGGCCTTGGCGAGGCCGAGCGCGTGCCAGGTGCCGATGCTGCCGACCTTGAGCGTCTGCAGCGGCAGCCGCAGGTAGTCGATCGGCGACGCGGGCGAGGCGAAGTGCAGCACCAGGTCGACCGGACCGGGCACCTGCACCTCGTCGACCAGGTCGCACTCGACGAGCGTGAAGGACGGGTGGTCGCGCAGGTGGGCGACGTTCGCCCGGTCGCCGGTGGAGAAGTTGTCGAGGCACACCACGGCGTCGCCACGGCGCAGCAGCGCGTCGCACAGGTGCGACCCCAAGAACCCGGCACCACCGGTGACGACCACGCGACGCTTCAGCATGGGAGCCGTCTACCCGGCGTGATCATGCGGCAAACGCCCCGCTGCGGGGCATCGGTTCCGCCGCTACCGTAGGCACCCGTTCCAGCCTCACCTGCACGCAGGGAGGGTCACGCGAGCAGGGGAGGCAGCACGGTGACCACGGTGACCACGGTGACCACGGCGACGCCGGTCCCCGCTGCCGAGCCGCCACCGGGTCACGTCGTCGGCCAGTGGCCCCTCGCTCCCGAGCCGCGCAGCGCCCGGCTGGCTCGACGCCTGGTCGCGCAGATGCTCCACGACGTGGACGAGCAGGTGCGACGACGCGCGCTGCTGGTGACCAGCGAGCTGGTCAGCAACGGCGTCCGGCACGCCCACGGCGGTCTGCTGCTCGCGCTGCACCGCCATGACGGCGGCTGGGTCGTGGCGGTCTCCGACGACAGCCCGGCGCCTCCCGTCGTCCGGTCTGCCGGGTCGGTGGCCGAGGACGGTCGCGGTCTGCTGATCGTGCAGCGCATCAGCGAGGGTCTGGGGTGGGCGCGGACGCCGACCGGCAAGCTCGTGTGGGCCTGCATCCCCGACGTCGCCGGTCACGGCCTCGGCTGACCGGTGCGAGGGCTACTCCGCCGGCTGGGCGACCAGCTGCGGGGCGCCGTTGCCCTGCACGACCCCGGCGGCGACCTGCGCCAGCTTCACGTTCAGCCGGGACGACGTGGCGCGCAGCAGCGCGAACGCCTCGTCAGCATCGATGTCGTGAGCGGCCATGAGCAGGCCGATGGCCTTGCCGATCTCGCGGTTGCTGGCCAGCCCCTGCTGCAGCTGCTCGGCGCGCTCGTGGTGGGCGGCGGCCGTCAGCGCCATGGAGGCGAACGACGCGAGCACGGCGCCGGCGTCGGCGGACTCGTGGCCGAGAGCCCCTGCGGTGTCGGAGAAGACGTTGAGGGCGCCGGACTTGCGGCCCTCGATGAGCAGCCGGTAGCCGACCATGCCGCGCACCGGGGTCTCTGCCAGCACCCGGGCGGCGAGGGCCGGCCACTGGCAGTCGACGCTGATGTCGGCGTCGGCCTGGTAGGCCTCGTCGATGATGGCGTCGACGCAGGGGCCGTCACCGACCTCACGCTCGAGCCCGTCGACGTGGCGGGCGATCTCGTCGCTCGCGGCCACGGTCGTGAACTGGCCCTTGAGCAGCATCGCCACGGTCGCGTGGTCGCACCCGGGGATCAGCAGGACCGCCGCGTCGCAGACGTGCTGCAGCACCGCGTCGGTGTCGCCGCCGGAGTAGACGAGGCGAGCGAGGGCCTCGAACGTGGCGCTCGTCTGGTTGGCCGGTGCGGTGGTCACGCCGCATTGTCGGGCGCCCGTGACGCCCCGTGCAACGAGCCGACCGTTCACGACCTTTCTGCCCTGGTTTGTCAGTGGTGCCTGGCGCGATCCGGCTGTGCGGGACATCGCACGGGCACACCGGCCGACGTGGTTGCGCGGACCCTGGTCCATCGCCCGTGCTCAAGTGCTGCCGCGCGTCGACGCGAGTGTCGACATCCGGCCGAGCTCAGCAGCACCAAGCGTCCGAACGAGCAGTCGGGCCTTCGCGGCGGAGGGCTGCTATTCGAACGGCTGATGCGGCTGCCCGTCCTCCGCTACGTCTGCGCTGGGTCGCTCGGCATCCGCTCCCCGCGCCCTGCATCGCCCGCCGAAGCACCGAGATCGGCAAAGTGTCCCTCCCAACGCGACACCGGCGTGGCGGCGAGCAGTTCACCGACCACAACCTCGAGCGCACAAGAAGGGCCGGCACCGGGGAGGCTGAGGATGACTAGCTCGATCTCGCTGTCGTCGTCCGACCCACTCAGGGAGCCGCGGCTCAACGTCGTCCGTTCGCTGAGCAGTGGGCCACCTCCGGAGATTGAGCCGGGCGACGGCTAGCCCTGCTCGCCTGGCGGCGTAAGGTCCTTGAGGCTGCCTGCAAGACCGCGATGAAATCTGATCCGTTCCAGCAGCCGATGTCCTTGTCGAGCCGACGGGGCGTTGACGTCCCAGCACCAAGCTGAGCGGCTCACCGCCCTGTTCCGCACTGACGAGCACGTGCAGGTGGATGAGACCTGGGCGTTACCAGCGGATAGCCAACGCCAACCGCCACCCCCCAGCACGATCTGGGCCTCTTGCTCCGGCCTGCACACCCGGTACTTGCACGTCTCGGTCATCGGCACCTCCAGGGCGGTCAGAGCAACCATCGTCCCCAGGCGGCACGGCACAGGAGAGTGTCAACTCGATCACTGGTCCATGTGCATACCTTGCGCCGTCGGCGTAGTCTGCAGCCGTGTCGGCGGCGAGCGTACTCCTGATCGACGACGACGAGGAGAGCCGCGCGGCGCTCCGGTTCAACCTCGAGGACTTCGGCCACCGCGTCCTCGCCCCGGACCGCAGGTACACCAGGGTCGAGGAGCTGGTGGAATTCGCGGAGGAGTCCCAGGTCGACATCACGTTATGCGACCACCGCCTGTCACCCGGAAACCTCGCCCCTTTCTCCGGAGCCGAGGCGGTGTCCGCCCTTGTGCGCCGTCACCGGGTGGCCGTTCTGATGACCGGCTACATCGACATTGACTTTGACACGACCATACGCACCTACAGACGCCACATCCCCGCGCTCCTGAGCCGAGAGGACCTGGAGGAGCCCGACGCGCTGGGCGTGGTGGCGGCCGCTGTACAGCGCGAGATCAACGGGGACGTCCCCGCGGAGCGGCGGCTGTGGAAAACGGTGGCCAGGGTCGCGGACGTGTCTAACGAGGGCAGCAAGCCGATGCTGGACGTGTTTATACCCGGGTGGCGCCCCGCGCACGCCGTGCGCATGCCGGCAGAAACCCTGCCCGTCGAGCTCGCCGCCGACCCGAGGCGGCTGCTCGGCCGGTTCCTGCACGTCGAAATGAACTTGGGAGCCACGACTGCGGAGGAGATCTTCTTCGGGCAAGTCTTCGGGCTGCTCGAACCGACGGAATGGTCCGTGGCCCGGGTCGGGACCGGCGCCGATATGCCGGTACGAGACGACGCGCCGACGGGATTGTTCCAGGAGCGCGGATGACGACGACGGTGACGGTCGCCGACGTGGGGCACGGGAACTGCGCGCTGGTCCGCGACGGGGACTTCGTCGCGCTCGTCGATGTAGCGCCCGGTGGCGTCCCGCTTGAGCTGCTCCGCGAGGAGGGGATCAGCCGGGTCGACGTGGTGGTTATCAGCCACGCGGACGAGGACCACGTGGGCGGCCTCGTCAACCTGCTGGCGCAGGTCGAGGTCCGCGAGGTGTGGATCAACGGTGATGCGGAGCGCGCCGGACGGTCCTGGGACGTCGTCCGTGCCGCGCTGAGGGCGGCGCAGGAGGAGGGCAGAACCTCGGTCCGGTGCGCGGTGGAGGCCGGGACGGAGCTGCGGAGCCCCTCGGGCAGGGTGGTGCTCAAGGTCCTCGCACCCGCGGGCTGGAACCGCCTTTACGGCACAGGGGCCACGCCGGAAGACCGTCACCGCAACACTGCGAACGGCATGTCCGCCATCGTGGCCGTCGTTGTTGACGGTTTGACAGAGTTCCTGCTCGCGGGGGACGCCGACGCTCAGGCGTTTGCGGGCCTCACCAGCGTGCAGGTCGACCTGCGTGCGCCGGTGCTCGTCTTCCCGCACCACGGCGGCCGCGCGGGACCGGGAGCGACGCCCGCCGCCTTCGCTGCCGACCTCTGTACCGCAGTGCAGCCCTCGCTGGTCGTGTTCAGCGTGGGCAGGGCTCGCAAGCAGTTCCCACGGGAGGACGTAGTCAAGGCCGTGCAGGCATCGTCGGCGGCGCATATCGCCTGCACGCAGCTTACGCAGGCGTGCGCGGTCGACGTGCCGGGCAGCGACCCGACGCACCTACATCCCGCGGCGGCGGCGGGCCGCCGCCGCCGGGCATGCTGTGCCGGGACGATCACACGGACGTTTCCGCCGGCGGGGTTATTACTAATGCCCATCCTCGCGGACCACACGGCCTTCGTACTAGCGCACGCGCCGACCGCAATGTGCCGCTAACTCAGCGTGCATTCGGAATCCGGACGACGAACGTCGCGCCACCCAACGTGCCCGGGCTGAAGGCCTCGGCCGTCCCACCCAGGTCGTTGACGGTGTCGCGTACGATCGTGAGTCCAAGCCCGCTGCCACCCTCACGGCGGGTCTCGCCAAGTTTCCACACGTCCAGCGGGGTAATGCCCTGGAAGCCGGGCCCGTCGTCGCTGACCTCGAGAACGACGAACGGCCCGTCGAGTCTGGTGGACAGTCGAAGGGTCCTGGCCTTTCGGGCGCGGGTGTCACCGACGAAAGCGGCGATCGCGTTCACAATCATGTTGGCGGCGATCACCTCGAGCGCGGCCGGGGCCACGTTGACCTCGTCTCCGGGAGCGAAGTCCCGTATGACAACGACGCCAGCGCGGGCAAGAAAGTAGTCGAACGTGTCGATCGTGTCGGCGACGGCCGACCCTGCCGATGTAGGGCGGACGCGCCGCCGGTCGGCCCGAAGCAGCCGTAGGGGCATCCGCGCGATCGCGCGGAGCCCTTCGGCGACCCTGTCCAGCTCGTTGAGCGGCTCGGCCAGCCGGTCCGAGAACCGGTCGCCCAATTCAAGTACGGCCCGGCGGCGCGTCGACCCCAGCAGCGATTGTAGGCGCTCGGTCGGCTTGTCCGACTCGTGCGCGAGGACTGCCGTAGCCGCGCCGATCGTGGACAGAGTTCGGTAGAGCTGGACGTCGCGCAGCCTCAGGTCGTCTCTCTTCTCCGCCTCGCGCTCGTACCTGGTCACGGCGGCCTCGATGGGGGCGCGCTCCGGGGCGGGAAGCGCCTGCACGGCGGAGGCGAGTTCGGTCCTGGCCCTGTCGTACCCGGACTCCGTCCGCTTCTTCGCCTCTCGACGACGCTTCTCCGACTCGGCTATGCGCCAGCGGGCCATGAACTCGGTGGCGTCAATGGCGAAACGTCGTAGCTCGGTGAAGGCCTCGTTCTCCACGAAACCGAGGCGATCGGTCTTGGGAAGCAGCACGTCGTTTTCGTCGTCCACAGTGACGCGCCCGACAACGGTGTTAGTGCTCGGGCGGTCCTCCGGGCTGCGGACTCGTGCGAGGTCGAGCTGCAGCCAGTCGTATCCGGGGTCGCCGAAGGGACGGACCCTCAAGCCGCGGTGGTAGAGGTGCACGCCCCCGACGACCTTGAGCCACGCGCCTACCTTGCGTGTCCCGATCTTGCGGAGTTGAAGGTTGCTCGCCGCGCTAGCGCCTCCGCCCAGCCTGAACGCGAAGAGCTCCAAGCCTGCCGGTGGGCAGGCGTACGGTCCCGGGGCCTTCACGGAGAGGCGGTCGTGGTCCGCCGTCGACAAAACCTTGCCGCCCGGACCGAGGAGCTCCGCGCGGGCACGGCCAGCGTCGTCGACCGAGGCGACGAGTTGGAAGTCGGCGGCGGCCAGGTAAGCGGAGCGGACGAGCTCGGCGAGGTCGGTGAATGCCTCGGTCCTCAGGACGGCCTCGAAGTCCCCCGGTTCCCCAAACGGGTCGCCGAGCAGGAGCAGGGAGCGGGCGAGTTGGTCCTGCTGGCTTGTAGTTATCGGCCGCCGGAGTCCCTCGATGCGGAGGTCCGTGCCCGGCGCGCCGCTGGAAGGGGCGGTGTCGATCTCGAGTGCGACGTCCTCGACGACACCGGCCTTGTCGAACTTGGTCCAGTCAAGCACCAGGACGTGCTCGACATCCCCGCCCTTGGGCCGCGTCCGGAGCACGGCCTTGTCGCCCAGCCGAAGTGCCGCGAGCCGTCCCAGCCCCTTCTCGCCCACCGGCAAGCGCCCGCGGCGGCGTTCGCGGCGGGACTTGCGGCTCCGTCCGAGGACGAGGAAACCTTCGACGATGTCGTCGTGGGTCATGCCGTCACCGTCGTCGCTCACGACGATGGTGCCGCCGGCGCTCTTGGCGCCGACGAGATCGATGACGCAGGACGTGGCGCCCGCGTCGTAGGCGTTGCGCGCCAGCTCGAGGAGGCCCTGATCGGGGTCAGGGACCAGTTCCTCGCCGAGCCGAGCGAGGATGCTGGACGCGAACCGCAGCCTCGGCGGCGTGGCCGCCGCGTCCGTCGTGGTCACTGTTCCGGGCCTCGAGCAAGGGAGCCCGTGACCGGCAGCTCGCGCAACGCGGTCAGGGTCAAATGCCGTAAACGTAGGCGCCGGTCCAGCCATTCGGTCGTCTCGGACAGCGCGAGCAGTTCCATTAGCTGCATGCATGTCCCGACGGAGGCATCGTGCGGGCGCACAACGATCAGGTGGTTCTCCACGGCCACGGGGCCGTCGCCTGCGTACACCGCGGCACGCGCCCGGACGGCTCCGGGCGTCCTCGTCGGCGCCGACGTTCGGCGAAGTGCCACGAACGGCGGCTCATGCAGCCTGCCCAGGTGCCGGATCCGCTGCTCCGTGGCGACTGTCGTCGCCCAGGCGGGCAGCGCCTGCACCGTCAGATATGGTCGCTCGTCACCAGCAGGCACGTCACGGTGCGGAACGACGTCACCGACGGCCAAGGACGCGAAGTCACCAAGTGTCGGCGCGCCGGTTGCGGGCGACGGCTGCCAGGCGCCGCTGCCGTGCTGACGCCGAGCCGGGTCGCGGCGCCGGAGGTGCGCGACGAACACATCGACGTCGGTCCAGCTGTCGAATGCCCCGACCGAATCCACCTCGTCTAGGTCAGCCAGTCTGCCGACTTCGCTGCGCCACTTCCCGTACCTCGCGCCGCTGCGCAGCACGTCGGGCAGGATCGCGGCGACCATGGTGCCTGGGCGGACCCGCTCGAGGATGTCCAGAGTGAAAGGAGCCGCCGCGGTCACGCTGCCGCTGCTCCAGGAAACCGGGTCCTGAAGCCGGCGTGCGGCGTAGGGCGGGTTGAGCAGGACCAAACCAAATCGCTCCCAATTCACATCGTCATCGAACGCGTCGCCGACCTCTACCGGGGCGCCCGTCGGGCCCGTTCTGTGACCCGCCGTTCCCGCGACGGCCGCCCACAGCGCAAGCCGGGACGCCGCCGCCTCGACGAGGGGGGCATGATGGTCTCGGCCGTACAAGACGCTTCGGGCCTGCGCCGCACGCTGCTCCGCGGACAAATTAGCAGGGATAAGGTCCGCGGCGGCCAATAGTAGATCGCCGAGGCCGCAGGCTGGGTCGATTACGTGGCCACCGTCGGCTATGAAGCGCTTGTACCTGGAGACAACTCTTGCTCGGAGAAGACTGCTCGTGAAGAACGTCCCAGCCGCCCGCCGGTCGGACAGCGGCACCAGCCGCCGGAACTCAGAATTGGCTCGCCCGTCCAGGTGTGCAGCCGCCCCGTCGAAGGAACCGGCCTCCCGTGCGTGAACACGGCGCAGCAGGTCCCGCAACTCGTCGTTATACGGCGCGAGCGCGCCCAGCCCCGCTGACATCCTCCTCCTAATGATCGCTCGTACCCTACAGCCGTCACTGGAGAGGCAACCGACCGCACGCTGCCGGTGATCCTCGCGCTGGCGCTCACACAACACAAGACCGGCACCGGCGAGGGCCGGAGGCGGCGCGGCAACGCCCGGCGCTCGCTCAGGGGCCTCGAGCGGGCCGCCTCGCTCAACGACGTTACGGCCGCGCAGCTGCTTCACGCTCTGCTTGGCCCCATCTGCGCAGCCACATGCCTCGCACGACCGTCCTCATGCTGAAGCCCGCGCTCGTCGAGGCCATCAGCCGGTCGACGGAGGCGCAGTCCTCAGCTCCGCGTCCCGCGACCCTCTACCGGTTCGACGGCGGGCTCCCGCTCGACCTGCACTTGGATCGATCCGCGCCGCCACGTCCCTGCGCCAAGCTGCGCCCAGTCAATGGCTGCCGGGCTACGGCACCCATGTCTACACGGCGTGCGTCGCCGCGGGCGGCCCCTGGAAGGATTCGTGCGGTTGCCCGTCGCAGGCACCATCTGTCACGACCACGCCCGCTACCTCGCTGCCGTCTGGTGCGGTTGTAATAAGAGGTTTCGGACGCAGCCATCCAGCCGGCTACGCCGGATCCCTTGGCCCGACCTGACTGGCGACAACCCCACAGGTGACCACAGCCACTCATCGATCACATCGATGAGCGGAGCGACCGACCTGTGCCCGCAGCGTGCGAGAAAAAGTGTCGGTGACAAAAAGACCGCTCGGCGGATCCGCGACGCCTACGACGGACGAACTCAAGTCGTCCTCGGTCGCGCGGCACCTGCGTGCGCCGACCTTCAGAATGTGCGCAGCCCGACCATCCCGCTGCTCCACCTCGGCGCGCAACCGCAGGCCGGAGGGCTCGCCGCCTGGAAGGAGTCAGCCGTCCGCGACGCGCAGTTCCGAGGCGTGCCCCCGCGGTGGCCTCGTGAATGCGCAACTACGCGCTGTCCTTGCCACAGCAGGCGGCGTCCTGCACGCGGCAGGTGTGCACGCTGCGGCCGACGAGCTGGAGCATTGGCTGGCGGTCGTTCCCACCTCCTCAGCGGGCGCGCGAACCTCGATTGGAGACCCACGCTCGCCTCAATGCCACGGTTGGTCGCACCATCGACGATGGGCTCGCACCTCGCGGACGAGTGGCACACCTACTTCACAAAGAGGGGACCGCTGCCCACGATGCCCAGGCGTTCAGCACGCTCCCATCGAGACTCCCGGAACGACTTCGCACACTCCTCGATCTGCCAGAGAGCACGGGGTGCGCCTACATCTCGCCCTGCATCGTGCGGTAGCAGGCCGACGTACACAGTCGGGCGGAGGCCGCCGTGCGGCTCCACATGGGCAGTGCAGAAAGCGTTCGGCTTGCTAGAAGCGCGAGCGCATATCTGCCGACTTCACCTCACGAGCCTGTGGAGCGCCTGCGACAGGCCCGCGTCTGTTCCAGCAACTGCTAGTTTCACCGGCCCCAACCCCTCAGACGCCACTCCGAGCCAGGCCCCCGAGTCGCTGCGCGCTCGGCTGAGCGACCACCCGAACGACCTATCGACGCAGGTAAAGCGTCTGCGGTAAACGTCAATCCCCCGCGAGAATAGTCGCCGCCTTCGTTCGGGGGTGCCAAGCGCTGAAGTGCGCGTCCCAGTTCGGTCGACCGGGCTCCGTCACCCGCAGCGGCACTAACGACGAGGGGCGAGCCGGCCACGCTCAGCGACCAAACAAAAGGGGACGCACCACGCCAAAGTATGAGCACTTCAAATAAGACATGGCCTTACGCGAGAATAACCGGTGTCGTCAGCGAGCTTCAGGACTGCGCCATGTCGACGAAGCGCGAGTAGTGCCCCTGGAAGGCGACCGTGATCGTGTCGGTCGGGCCGTTGCGGTGCTTGGCGACGATGAAGTCGGCCTCGCCGGCGCGGGGCGACTCGCGCTCGTAGGCGTCCTCGCGGTGGAGCAGGATCACCATGTCGGCGTCCTGCTCGATCGAGTTGTGCGCCGCGATCCCGTTCGCAACGAAGTTGTGGGTGCCCACGACCGTCGCGTCGAACACCATCTCCTCACCATCAGGCTCCACTGCGACGACTTCGTCCCACAGCAGATCGTTCACCGCCATGATCTGCAGCTGCTCGTCGTCGAGGAGGGTCGCCACCCGGCCGAGCCGTTCGCGGGACGGCGCGCGCTTCCACATCGTCGAACCGCTGAAGGCCGTTCCCATGGAGGCAGCGAAGGTGCGGTGCGACATGCCCTTCTCAGCGAGCACCTCGCGGACACGGTGCCAGACCTCGCTGGGCACCGTGTCGACGTTGGTGTTCGGCACGATGCCAGCAAGGACCTGGAGGAGTGCAGCGGCTTGCGACCCACGCGCTCCGTGGACGCCGATCTGCTCGAGGAACCACTTCTGGTCCTGAGCGCCCGACACGTCTAGCGTCCAGCCGTCGCGGTACCCGGCTTTGCGCGTGCGCCCAAGGCGCGCCGAGATCCCGAAGCGGAGGAGCAGACGCGCGAGGTCGTCGACCAGCTGTCGGCTGGTGGAGGCGTAGTAGACGCGGCCACCGCGTTGCCTCGTGTTGACGGTCACCGAGCCGTCCGTCGCCCACAGGTGGTGCAGGAACAGCCGGATCTGCCGCTTGGGGAGACTGAACACCTCCGCCGGGACGAACTTCTCGTGGCTGCGCAGGCCGAAGAGCCCGAGCTCGTCGAGCCACGCCGCGATGGGGTTGCGCCGCCCATGGGTGAGATGGAACGGCGCGGGCAGACGCAGCGTGGTCACCCGCGCAGCCGGGTGGTCGTCGCGCGCGGCCGTGATGCCGAACTCTCGAGCGGCAGCAGCCTCGACCGCCGCCAGGTTGGCCTCGTCGATGCTCGCGTAGCGCAGCGGCTGGCGCCGCACGAACGAGCCGTCGCCGGTGAGGTGGGCGAGCAGCACGACCTTGTCGTCGCTCCACGTCGACACCGACTCAGGCGCGGGAACGTGCCGCGGGACCCCGATGCGCGTGCCGTTCCGCAGCTCATCCAGCCGCTGCCAGCCGTCGTACGTGAGGAACGGGTGGTTGGCGGTCGCGCGGACCTGCTTGCCCGACGCCAGCGTCATCCGGAACACCGGCTTCATCCCCGTGGCGAACACGTGGGTTAGATGCCGCCGCACGTAGCGCAGTGAGTCGTCCAAGGACCACACGGGGACGTCGGTGGCTCCGCTGAGATAGAGCTCGCTCAAGCTCACTTCGGCGCCGGTGTCGGCTCGCAGGAGCCTCGTGTCGCCGGTCAGACAGCCCGATTCACGCAAATCGGACATCTGCGGCTTCTTGTCGGTGCGCTGCTCGGGGCCGCGGTTGAGCTGCGAGATCGCGATGACCGGCACCTCGAGCTCCTTGGCGAGCAGCTTGAGCGCCCGCGAGAACTCCGAGACCTCCTGCTGGCGTGACTCGACGCGCTTGCCGCTGCTCATCAGCTGCAGGTAGTCGATGACCACGATCTTGAGGTCGTGGCGCTGCTTGAGCCGGCGGCACTTGGCTCGGATCTCCATCAGCGACATGTTGGGGCTGTCGTCGATGAACAGCGGCGCGTCGGACAGGTCGCCCATGGTGCGGGCCATCTTGGTCCAGTCGGTGTCTTCGAGCCGGCCCTGCCGCAGCTTCTGCAGCGGGATCTTCGCCTCGGCGCTGAGCATGCGCATCGTGATCTCGGTGCGGCTCATCTCGAGGGAGAAGATGACCGAGGTCAGCCCGTGCCTGATCGACGCCGACCGGGCGATGTCGAGTCCCAGCGTCGACTTCCCGATGGCCGGCCTCGCCGCCAGGACGATCATCTGCCCGGGATGCAGGCCGTTGGTGAGCCGGTCGAGGTCGGCGAAGCCGGTGGGGACGCCGATCATGCCCTCGCCGCGGTGACCGGCGGCCTCGATCTCGTCGACCGTCGGCTCGATGAGCTGGCCGATGGGCAGGTAGTCCTCGCTCGTGCGCCGCTCGGTGACCTGGTAGACCTCGGCCTGCGCGGCGTTGACGATGTCGTCGACGTCTCCGCCGGTCGTGGCGTAGCCGAGCTGCACGATCTTGGTGCCCGCCTCGACCAGGCGCCGCAGCACGGCCCGCTCGCGGACGATGCGCGCGTAGTAGCCGGCGTTGGCCGCCGTGGGCACCGAGGAGATCAGCGTGTGCAGGTAGGGGGCACCGCCGACCCGGCCGAGCGTGCCCTTCTTGGTCAGCTCGTCGGAGACCGTGACGGCGTCGGCGGGCTCGCCGCGGCCGTACAGCTCGAGCACGGCGTCGAAGACGAGCTCGTGGGCGGGCCGGTAGAAGTCGGTGCTGCGCAGCACCTCGATGACGTCGGCGATGGCGTCCTTGCTCAGCATCATGCCGCCGAGCACGGACTGCTCCGCCGCGACGTCCTGCGGTGGCGTGCGGTCGAAGGACTCACCCGGGCCGTCCGGGACCCGCAGCCCCTGGCCGACGTCCGACACCGTCACGTGGTCCCCCATCGCTGCGTTCACCGGCTGGTGCCGGCAGGTCCGGGCAGTCCAGCACCCGCGTCTGACAAAACGTGGTCCGCGTCCCTGGCAGCCGGCCTGCGGGTCGGTCGACGGGCCGTCGTGCGCGGACACCGCACCGTAGGGCTGCGCGCCGTACACCTCCAAGACGCCCACTGTGCACCACCCTGGGGACTCCTGTGGACGACGTGGTGCCCGTCCTCCACAGGTTGTGCAAAGCCTTGTGGACGCGCGGATATCTTGGGAGCGACTCGCTGCGGTGGCCTGCACGGTCGTCGTCCACCGGCCTGTGGAGAGAAAAAAATCGACGCGCCCGCGCCGCCCCCGTCGCCCGCGGCCCCCGCGCGGGCGGTGCTGCGGCTCACGGTGCCCGCGTTCCTGGCGCTGGTCGCCGAGCCGGCGTTCCTGCTGACCGACTCGGCGATCGTCGGGCGGCTGGGGACGGTGCCGCTCGCGGCGCTCGGTGTCGCCGCAGCGGTGCTCACCTCGCTGACCGGCGTCTTCGTGTTCCTCGCCTACGGCACCACGGCGGCGGTGGCCCGTCGGGCCGGGGCCGGCGACGTGCGCGGCGCCCTCGGGCTGGGCGTGGACGGCGTCTGGCTGGCCGGCGTCCTCGGGCTGCTGGTGGGCGGGGTGCTGGCTGCCGCCGCCCAGCCCCTGGCGGGCCTGCTGGGGGCCTCTGCGGCCGTCTCCGACCAGGCCCTCACCTACCTGCGGCTCAGCGCGCTGGGCGTCCCCGCGATGATGCTGCTGCTGTCGGCCACCGGCGTGCTGCGCGGCCTGCAGGACACCCGCACCCCGCTCGTCGTGGCCGTCGCCGGTTTCGGGGCCAACGCGGCGCTCAACCTGCTGCTCGTCCACGGCCTCGGGCTCGGCATCGCCGGCTCGGCCGTCGGCACGGTCGTCGCGCAGGACGCGATGGCGCTCGCGCTGCTGGTCGTCGTCGTCCGGGCCGTACGTCGGCACCGGGCCCCGCTGCGCCCGCGACCCAGGCCGGTGCTCGGCGCCGCCCGGGCCGGCGTCCCGCTGCTGGTGCGCACCCTCGCGCTGCGGGGCGCGGTGCTGCTGACGACCTGGGCCGCGGCCGCCGCCGGGGACGGGCCGCTCGCGGCCTACCAGGTGGCCGCCACGGTGTTCACCTTCCTGGCCTTCGCGCTCGACGCCCTCGCCATCGCCGCGCAGGTGCTGACTGGCCAGGCCCTCGGCGCGGGCGACCCGGTCGGCGCCCGTGAGATGACTCGGCTGATGACCGCCTGGGGCGTCGGCGGCGGGGTGGTGCTCGGGGGCCTCGTGCTGGCGCTGCACCGCGTGCTGCCGCCGCTGTTCACAGCCGACGCGGGCGTGCGCGAGGCGCTGGCCGGGTCGCTGGTCGTCCTCGCGCTGCTGCAGCCGCTCGCGGGCTACGTGTTCGTCCTGGACGGCGTGCTGATCGGCGCGGGCGACGCGCGCTGGCTGGCGTGGGCGCAGGTCGCCGTGCTCGCGGCCTACCTGCCGGTGGCGGTGCTGGCGCGGTCGGCCGGGCTGTCGGCGGGCGCGCTGTGGTGGGCGTTCGGCGCGTTCCTGCTGGCGCGGGCGGTGGCGCTCGGCGTCCGCGCCCACGGGGACCGCTGGCTGGTGCTCGGCGCGCGCCGCTGACCCGGCGCCTGCTCGAGACGAGCCCGGTGGGAGGCAGCGCAGGGTGCCTGCGCCCGGTCGACCGCAGCCGCGCGGAGGAGGAGCGACTGCAGGGGGCTGGGCGCAAGACGCACCGGAGCCCGGCCCCTTGCGGGGCCGGGCTCCGGTGATCAGGCTCTGGTCAGCCGAGCAGGCTGTGGTCAGCCCGCGACGACCTCGATGGCGACCGTGGCGGCCACCTCGGGGTGCAGCCGGACGCTGACCGAGTGCTGCCCGACGGTCTTGATCGGGTTGCCGAGCTCGATCTTGCGGCGGTCGAGCTGCGGCCCGCCGGCGACGAGCACGGCCTGCGCGACGTCGGCGGGGGTGACCGCGCCGAACAGCCGGCCGCCGGCGCCGGCGTGGGCCGACAGCGTGACGGTGCGGCCCTCGAGCGAGGCCTTGATCGACTGGGCCTGCTCGAGCGTGGCGATCTCGCGGGTGGCGCGGCCCTTGCGGATCAGGTCGACCTGCTTCTGGCCGCCCTTGGTCCACTGGGTGCCAAGACCGCGCGGAAGCAGGAAGTTGCGGGCGTAGCCGTCCTTGACCTCGACGACGTCGCCGGGGGCACCGAGACCGGTGACCTCCTGGGTGAGGATGAGCTTCATGAGTTGCGTCCTCCCCCGGCTCAGCGAGCCGAGCTCGAGTACGGCAGCAGCGCCATCTCGCGAGCGTTCTTGATGGCGCTCGCGAGCTGCCGCTGCTGCTGGACGGTCACACCGGTCACCCGGCGGGCGCGGATCTTGCCGCGGTCGGAGATGAACTTCCGCAGCAGCGCGGTGTCCTTGTAGTCGATGTACGCGACCTTCGCCGCCTTGAGCGGGTTGGCCTTCTTCTTCGGCTTGCGCACAACAGGCTTTGCCATCGTGGAGCTCCCCTTTCGTGGAGCCCGGGCCGTGCGCGGTGTCGGCCCGGGATGGTCGGGATGGGTGGAACGGGTGCTGCGCTGAGCGGGTCAGGCTGCCGTCAGGTGGTGCCGGTGCTGCTCATGGTGAGGATCGCAGCGGCGACGATCAGAACGGCGGGTCGTCGTAGGACCCGCCACCCTGCGTGCCGCCGCCACCGAAGCCGCCGCCGGACGACGAACCGCCGCCGGAGGAGCCGCCGCCCGACGGACCGGTCGCCCAGGGGTCGTCGTTCTGCTGGGCCGGCGCCGAGGGGCCGCCGCTCCAGCCGCCGCCCTGCTGGCCGCCACCACCGCCACCGCCGAACCCACCGCCGCCGCCCCCGCGCTGGGCGCGGGTGACCTTGGCGGTGGCGCGCCGCAGCGACGGACCGACCTCGTCGCAGGCGAGCTCGACGACGGTGCGCTTCTCGCCCTCCTTCGTGTCGAAGGTGCGCGACTGCAGCCGCCCCTGGACGATCACGGCGGTGCCGCGGGTGAGCGACTCGGCGACGTTCTCCGCCGCCTCACGCCACACCGAGCAGCGCATGAACAGCGTCTCGCCGTCCTTCCACTCGTTGGAGTTGCGGTCGAACGAGCGCGGGGTCGACGCCACGGTGAAGTTGGCCACCGCGGCCCCGGACGGCGTGAACCGCAGCTCGGGGTCGTTGGTGAGGTTGCCGACGATCGTGATGACCGTGTCGCCTGCCATGGCCTTGCTCCTCGTGGGGTCGGGACGGTGTGGGACCGATCAGGGGATCGGGCTCAGCGCATGTCGGGACGGATGAGCTTGGTGCGCAGGACGGCCTCGTTCAGGCCGAGCTGGCGGTCGAGCTCCTGGGCGGTCGCGGGCTCGGCATTCATGTCGACCACCGCGTAGATGCCCTCGGACTTCTTGGCGATGTCGTACGCCAGGCGGCGACGACCCCAGACGTCGACCTTCTCGATGCTCCCGCCACCCTGACGGATGACGTTGAGGAACTTGTCGAGACTGGGAGCGACGGTGCGCTCCTCGAGATCGGGGTCGAGGATGATCATGAGCTCGTAGTGACGCATGCGGGCACCCACCTCCTCTGGACTCAGGCGGCCACGGTCTTTCCGTGACAGGAGGGCTGATACGTCGTGCGTCGCGCCCACCGGCGACCGGTTCTGCCGGCCGAGGTGCCGCGACGACGGTGCCCAAGGTACCGCCTGGCGCCGACAGCCCGGAAATCGTCGTCCACAGGCGAGCCCGTGCGCTCAGCCGAGGCGCACCATCAGCGCGTCGTCCGCGCCGTCGAGCGGTCCGCCGAGCGGGTCGTCGGTGCCGTCGGCTCGGACGACGTCGAGCTGGGGCCGCCGCACCTCCCGGACGACGCACCAGACCAGCCAGCCCAGCCCGGCCACCCGCACCAGCACGAACACCGAGTACCAGGTGGCGGGCAGGGCGCGATCGGCGTTGGTCGCGGCGCCGATGTAGAGCCAGACGGCGACGAAGTACAGGGCCTCGGCCGTCACCCAGACCAGGTGGTCGCGCCAGCGCGGGTGGGCCAGGGCGGCGAGCGGCAGCAGCCACAGCGACGCCTGCACCGGCCACGACCGGCCGGAGAGCAGCACGAGCGCGACGAGCACGAACGCGAGCTGCGCGACGCGGGGCCGGCGCGAGCAGGTGAGCGCCAGCACGGCGACCAGGCCGACAGCGACCACCAGCCCGAGCAGCGAGAGCGTGGTGACGGCCCCGGTCGGCAGCGTGTACGGCGAGAGGCCCAGTCGGGTGACCCATCTCGGCCGCGGCTCGGCGAGCGCCGTCTGCGGCAGCAGCCACAGCGAGCCGTAGCCGGCCGGCGTCCGGAACCAGCTCTCGTAGGTGGACGTCACCGAGCCGGCGTCGCGGGCGAGGAACGGGGCGAGCACGACCAGCACGGTGGCGACCGCCGATCCGGCGGTGAGGGCCCAGGCGCGCAGCTGGCCCGCGCGCAGGGCCAGCAGGCCGAGCACGAGCACGAGCAGCACCGGGTAGGTGCGGGCGGCGACCGCGAGCCCGAGCAGCACGCCGGCGGCGACGGGCCGGCGCCGGGCCCAGGCGAGGAGTCCGGCGCTGGCCAGCGCGACGCCGAGCAGGTCGAGCGACACCAGGGCCGACAGCGCGACCAGCGGGCAGAGCGCGACGAGGGCGGCGTCGAAGGGTCGCCGCCGCCCTGCCGCCGCGACCGTGAGCGCGACGAGCGCCACCAGGCACAGCGCGACCACCACGGTGCTGATGTCGAAGTACCAGCGGGTGCGGTCGAGCACGTCGCCGTCGGGCACGAGGCCGCCGATGCCCCACAGCGCGGTGCCCGTCACCACCGGCTGCGCCAGCTGGGCGCCGCCCTCGGTGTACGGCGCGAGGCCCGAGCTCAGGCCCGAGCTCTGGTAGACGATCGGCAGGTCGCTGTAGCAGGCGTGGAAGAACTGGTCGGGCGTCGTCCAACCCTGCGCCCGGCAGTGCTCCTTCTGCACCACACCGAGGGCCAGCACGGCCATCGCGAGCACGACGAGCACCCGCACCGCGGTCCACCAGCCGTGGCGGCCGGGGGCGATGCGGCGCCCGGCGGGGCCGCCGACGACGGCGGACGCCGCGGCCGCGACCGGGTCCTCCCGGGTGGGGGCGACGACGGGCCGCGCCTGCTGGGCGGCGCGGACGCTGGTCGCCACGTCAGTCGCCCGACCCTCGCGTGCCGGCTGCGCCCTCGGCGGTCGGCTCGCCGGTCGGCGCCCCCGTGCCCGTCACGGACGGCGGGGCGCTGGGCTCGTCGGAAGGTCCGTCGGTCGGCTCAGCAGTCGGCTCAGCGGTCGGCTCCGTTGCCGTCGGCTCCGTGGCCGTCGGCTCGGTGGTCGGCGTGCCGGTGGACGTCGGCGTCGCGGACGCGGTGTCGGACGACGGCTGCGACGACGTGTCGTCCGGGGTGGGCGTCGAGTCGTCGCCGGAGCCGCCCGAGCCGGTGTCGGGTGCGGCGTCCTGGCCGGACTCGCCGCCGTAGACGGGCTCGGGGAAGTCCTGCTCGTCGGCGCCCTGCAGGGCGCCGTCGATGAAGGCGGTCCAGATGCGCACCGGGAAGGAGCCGCCGGTGACCGACCGGCGTCCGCCGAGACCGTTGAGCGAGGCGTTGGCGCCCTGCTCTCCGCCGCGGTAGAGGCCGACGGCCGCCGCCACCTGCGGGGTGTAGCCGTTGAACCAGGCCGAGACCGCGCCGGTCGACGTGCCGGTCTTGCCCGCGACCGGGCGGTCGAGGTTGTCACCGGCGTACGAGCCGGAGCCGCTGCGCGTCACCTGCTGCAGCGCGTAGGTGAGGTCGGCCATCGAGTCCTGGCTGAACACGCGCTGGGCCTGCACCTGCGCCTGGTAGCTGATGGAGCCGGTCGAGCTGACGACGCTGCGGATCGTGTAGGCCGAGGCGTGCACGCCCTGCGCGGCGAAGGTCGCGTAGGCGTCGGCCATGTCGATGACGCGCGGCGCCGCGCTGCCCAGCACGTTGACGACGTTGGGCTCCAGCCCCTTGGTGTCCGACGGGAGCCCGGCGGCGACCGCAGCGGCGACGGTCTTCTCGGGGCCGATGTCGACGTTGAGGCCGACGTACGCGGTGTTGACCGAGTTCTCCGTGGCCGTGACCAGGTCGATCCGCCCGAAGCTCTCGTCGCCGAAGTTGGTCACCGGCCGGGACGTCCCGGGGAAGCTCACGTCGTCGTCGCCGTCGAAGCGCGTGCGCAGCGAGACGCCGTCCTGCAGCGCGGCGGCGAGGGCGAACGGCTTGAACGTCGACCCGGCCTGGATGGTCGCCTGGGTCGCGGCGTTGAGCGGCTCCGTGACCGCGTCGGCGCCGCCGTACATCGCGAGCACCGCGCCGTCGCCGGGCTTGATCGCGACCAGGCCGGCGCGCACGCCCTCGTCGTCCTCGGTGGGCAGCTCGTCCTTCACCGCGGCGACCGCGGCGTCCTGCATCTTCTTGTCGAAGGTGCTGACGACGCGCAGGCCGCCTTGGTCGAGCTCGGCCTCGGTGAGCCCGACCTCGGTGCGCAGGTCGTCCTGCACGGCTTTGAGCAGGTAGCCGGTGGTGCCGGCGAAGGCGTTGCTGCGCTTGCGGGGGGCGATCTTCGGGTAGGTCACGGCGTCGGCCTTCGCCTGCGTCAGCCAGCCCTGGCCGACCATGCCGGCGAGCACGTAGTCGACGCGCGACTGCACGCGGTCCTGGTGGCTGACCGGGTCGTAGAGCCCCGGCGAGCGGATGATCGACGCCAGCACCGCGCCCTCGGCGGTCGTCAGCTTCGACGCGGGATGGTTGAAGTAGGCACGGCTCGCGGTCTCGATGCCGAACGCGCCGCGGCCGAAGTAGATGGTGTTGAGGTAGTTCTGCAGGATCGTGTCCTTGCTCTCCCGCTGCTCGATCTTCAGCGAGATCACGAACTCCTTGACCTTGCGCGTGTAGGTGCGGTCCTGGGTCAGGAAGTAGTTCTTGACGTACTGCTGGGTGATCGTCGAGCCACCCTGGGTCGAGCCGCCGTGGACCTTGACCCACAGCGCCCGCGCGATGCCCCGCGGCGAGACGCCGTAGTTGCTGAAGAACGAGCGGTCCTCGGCGGCGAGCACGGCGTGCTGCACGTCGAGCGGCACCTGCGAGAGCGGGATGGACTGGCGGTTGGCCTCCTCGGCCGAGAACCGTCCCAGCTCGGTGCGGCCGTCGGACCAGTAGACGACCGAGGTCTGCGCGGTGCGCGCCTTGTTGGGGTCGGGCACCGAGACGCTCGCGTAGAGCACGGAGAAGGCGATGACCCCGAGCAGCACCACCGCGGACGCCGAGCCGAGCACCAGCCGCCACGAGGGGACGAAGCGCGAGACCCCGGTGCGGCCGCTGCGGGGGTAGTCGACGATGCGAGCCACGAGAGGTGCTGCTCCTTGCCTGCGGGTGGGACGGTTCGCGGCCCAGTATGCGGTCCGAGACCGGCCGCAGGAGGCGCTGCTTGCTCCGGCGGACTAACAAAGTTAGGCTTTGTCACCTCTGTTGGTCCACCGAAGGAGCCCCCATGGGATCGGTCCGCGTCGCCATCATCGGCACCGGCAACTGCGCCGCCTCGCTCGTCCAGGGCGTCCACTACTACGCGGACGCCGACCCGGCAGCCACCGTGCCCGGCCTGATGCACGTGCGCTTCGGCGACTACCACGTCAACGACGTCGAGTTCGTCGCCGCGTTCGACGTCGACGCCAAGAAGGTCGGCTTCGACCTGTCCGAGGCGATCCTGTCGAGCGAGAACAACACCATCCGCATCTGCGACGTGCCGCCGCTCGGCGTGACGGTGCAGCGCGGCCACACCCTCGACGGCCTCGGCAAGTACTACCGCGAGACCATCGAGGAGTCCGACGCCGAGCCGGTCGACGTCGTCCAGGTGCTGCGGGACACGCGGGCCGACGTGCTCGTGTCGTACCTGCCGGTGGGCTCCGAGCTGGCCGACACGTTCTACGCGCAGTGCGCCATCGACGCGGGCGTCGCCTTCGTCAACGCGCTGCCGGTCTTCATCGCGAGCGACCCCGCGTGGGCGGCGAAGTTCGAGGCGGCCGGGGTGCCGATCATCGGCGACGACATCAAGAGCCAGGTCGGCGCCACCATCACCCACCGCGTGATGGCCAAGCTGTTCGAGGACCGCGGCGTCGTTCTCGACCGCACCTACCAGCTGAACGTCGGCGGCAACATGGACTTCAAGAACATGCTCGAGCGCGACCGCCTCGAGTCCAAGAAGGTCAGCAAGACCCAGGCCGTCACCTCGAACGTGCAGCACGACCTCGGTGCCCGCAACGTGCACATCGGCCCGTCCGACTACGTCCAGTGGCTCGACGACCGCAAGTGGGCCTACGTGCGCCTCGAGGGCCGCGCGTTCGGCGACGCCCCGATCAACCTGGAGTACAAGCTCGAGGTGTGGGACTCGCCCAACTCGGCCGGCATCATCATCGACGCCATCCGCGCGGCGAAGATCGCCAAGGACCGCGGCATCGGCGGTGCGCTGACCTCGGCGTCGTCGTACCTCATGAAGTCCCCGCCGATCCAGCGCCCCGACGACGAGGGTCGCGCGCTCGTGGAGGCGTTCATCAGCGGCGAGGTCGAGCGGTAGCTCGCCCATGGCCGAGCGCTGACCAGCGGGCTTGGGGCACGGTCGTACGCTGGCGGCCGTGCCCTTCGTCGCCGACCTGCGCACCGTGCTGCGCGGGCGTGACTTCCGCCGGCTGTTCGCCGTGCGACTGGTGTCGCAGGCCGGTGACGGCGCCTTCCAGGTGGCCCTCGCCAGCCTGATCTTCTTCTCCCCCGAGCGGGCGGCGACCGCGGGTGCGGCGGCCGGGGCGCTCGCGGCGTCCGTGCTGCCCTACACGCTGGTCGGGCCGTTCGCCGGGGTGCTGCTCGACCGCTGGCGGCGCCGGCAGATCCTGCTGGTCGCCAACGCCGTGCGCGTCGTCATCGTGCTGGCGGTGGCGGCGCTCGTGGCGCGGGGCACCGTCGGCCCCGCGCTGTACGTCGCGGTGCTGGCCGCGCTGTCGGTCAACCGCTTCTTCCTCGCCGGCCTCGGCGCGAGCCTGCCCCACGTCGTGCGCGGCGACGAGCTGGTGATGGCCAACGCCGTGAGCCCGACGTGCGGCACGCTCGCGGCGATCGGCGGCGGCTTCGTCGCGTACGGCGTGCGGGCCGGGCTCGGGGGCGGCGACGGCACCGACGCGGTCGTGCTGGTCATGGCGGCCGCCGTCTACGGCGCTGCCGCGGCGCTCGCGACGCGCATGGCGCCCGACCTGCTGGGTCCCGACGCCGGCGGGTCCGCGAGCGCCGGCCCCGACGCGACCGTCACCGGCGTCCGGGCCCTCGCGGACGGCGCGCGGCACGTGCGCGAGCGGCGGCCGGCGCTGCACGCCCTGGCGGCGATCGGCGTCCACCGCTTCGCGTACGGCATCTCGTTCGTCGCGACGCTGCTGCTCAGCCGCAACCACTTCACCGACCCGGCGGACGTCGACGCCGGCCTGGCGCTGCTCGCCTCGGTCTTCGGCGCCTCGGCCGTGGGGTTCGCCGTCGCCGCGCTCGTCACGCCGTGGGCCTCGGACCGCTGGGGGCGCACGGGCTGGATCTGGCGCTGCTTCGCCGTCGCCGCCGTCACCGAGTACGCCCTCGTCACGACGATCTCGGTGCCGCTCGTGCTCGCCGCCGCGGTGCTGCTCGGGATCGCGGCGCAGGGCTCGAAGATCTGCGTCGACGCCATCGTGCAGTCGTCGGTCGACGACGCCTACCGCGGCCGGGTCTTCGCCTTCTACGACGTCGTCTTCAACCTGGCTTTCGTCGTCGCCGCCGGCACCGCCGCGCTGCTCGTCCCCACCGACGGATACTCCCCGCCGGTCTACGCGCTCATCGGCACGCTGTACGTCGCCGCCACCGTGGGCTTCGCGAGGGCGTCGGGTGTGGTGTCCGCTCGCGTCCGCGAAGCGGAGGGCTGAGCGCTCGTCGCTGCGCCCGGGCTCAGCGCGTGTGGGTAGCGCGCGCCGAGTCGGCGAGAACGGGGCACCTCGGCGGCAGGAGTGCCCCACATGTGCGATCTCGGTGCCGGGCGCCGCTCGCGAGCGATCCCGGCGCGCGGGTCCGCGCCCGGGCGCTGCCGTCGGTAACCTCACCATGGGCCCTCACGCGGCCCGCGCCCTCACGCGGCGGCCGCCTGCCTCACGTGGCGTGCACGCCAAGTGAAGCGCACCGCCACCTACGTCACGTGATCACGGACGCCGCGGCAGCGCGACGGGGCGCCCAGGCGGCGCGTCAGCTGGAGCTCGACTCGGGCTGTTGCGCCCACCAGTGGTGCAGCTCGGCGAGGGCGTCCTCGCGGGCCAGGGGGCCCTGGTCCATCCGCACCTCGAGCAGGTGCTTGTAGGCGCGCCCCACGAGAGGCCCGGGCCTGATGCCCAGCTCGGCCATGATCGCCTGGCCGTCGAGGTCGGGGCGGATGGCGGCGAGCTCCTCGGCCTCGGCGAGCTCGCCGATGCGGCGCTCGAGGTCGTCGTACGCGCGGGAGAGCCGCGCCGCCTTGCGGGTGTTGCGGGTGGTGGAGTCGCTGCGGGTGAGGCGGTGCAGGCGCGACAGCAGCGGGCCGGCGTCCGTGACGTATCGGCGCACGGCCGAGTCGGTCCAGGCGCCCTCGCCGTAGCCGTGGAAGCGCAGGTGCAGCTCGACCAGGCGCGTCACGGCCTTCGAGGTGTCCTTGTCGAAGCGCAGGGCCTTCATCCGCCTCGCGGTGAGCTTGGCGCCGACCACCTCGTGGTGGTGGAAGCTGACGCCGCCGGCGGGCTCGAACCGGCGGGTGGCGGGCTTGCCGATGTCGTGGAGCAGCGCGGCGAGCCGCAGCACGAGGTCGGGGCCGGGCACCTCGTCGTCCTCGAGGGCGATGGCCTGCTCGAGCACGGTGAGGGTGTGCTCGTAGACGTCCTTGTGGCGGTGGTGCTCGTCTCGCTCCAGGCGCAGCGCCGGCAGCTCGGGCAGCACGACGTCGGCCAGACCGGTGTCGACGAGCAGCGTCAGGCCGAGGCGAGGGCGCGGCGCGAGCAGCAGCTTCTCGAGCTCGACCCGCACCCGCTCGGCCGACACGATCGCCAGCCGGTCGGCCATCGCGCGCATGGCCGCCTGCACCTCCGGCGCCACCGTGAAGCCGAGCTGGGCGGCGAACCGGGCGGCGCGCATCATCCGCAGCGGGTCGTCGGAGAACGAGTCGGACGGCGCGCCCGGGGTCCGCAGCACCGCGGCGGCGAGGTCGCCCAGGCCGCCGTGCGGGTCGGCGAGCTGCTGCTGCGGCAGCACGAGGGCCATGGCGTTGACCGTGAAGTCGCGGCGGCCGAGGTCACCGGCGAGGGTGTCGCCGAAGACGACCTCGGGCTTGCGCGAGTCGGGGTCGTAGTCCTCGCTGCGGTACGTCGTGATCTCCAGGACGTCGTCACCGCGGCGGGCACCGATGGTGCCGAACGCGCGGCCGACGTCCCACGTCGTGTCGGCCCAGCCCGCCAGCACGGCCTCGGTCTGGTCGGGGCGGGCGCTGGTGGTGAAGTCGAGGTCGGTGATCGGACGCCGGAGCACCAGGTCGCGAACCGAGCCGCCGACCAGCGCGATCTCGTGCCCCGCGGCCGTGAACCGCTCGCCGAGGGCGACCGCGACGGCAGGGACGGCCGCCGGCGCGGACTGCGGCGGGTGCTCGGACACGAGGGTTCAGCCTACGCCGACCACTCACGCTCGATCTCCGGCTCGAGCCGGCTGTCAGGCGGGCCGGGCCTGCGCACGCGCTCGTTACAGTGACGACCGTGCCCCCCAGCCGCGACCGCCCTCGCCGACGCCTGCCGTCGGTCGAGGAGACGTCGGCCGGCGGGGTCGTCGTCGACCGCGCGCAGGCCCCGCCCGCGGTCGCCGTCATCGCCCGCCGCAACCGGGCCGGCCGGGTCGAGTGGTGCCTGCCGAAGGGTCACCAGGAGGGCGAGGAGACGCTCGAGCAGACCGCCGTCCGTGAGGTCGCGGAAGAGACCGGCATCCTCGGCGAGGTGCTGGCACCGCTCGGCACCATCGACTACTGGTTCTCGGTCGGCGAGCGCCGCATCCACAAGGTCGTCCACCACTACCTGCTCGAGGCCGTCAGCGGCGACCTGACCATCGAGCAGGACCCCGACCAGGAGGCCATCGACGTTGCCTGGATCGGCTTCCCCGACCTGGAGACCCGCCTGACGTTCCCCAACGAGCGCCGCATCGCCGGCGCCGCCGTCCAGCGCTGGTCGGACCTGAAGCCCTCGGGCCCCGCGTGAGCCGCGGCCGGCACCCCCGTCGGCTGGCGGGGGCTGCGCTGGTCGCCGCAGCAGCGGCGGCCCTCCTGGGCGCGTCCGCGCTCGGGGCGGCTCCGGCGTCCGCCGTGGGTCGGGCGGTGGTGACGCCCGCGCCCATCACGCCGTCAGCCGGCGCAACCACCGCCGCGCTGCCGGTCACCGTCGCGCTCACGGGGATCAGCCCGTCGACGCTGACCGTCGGCACCTCGCTGACCGTGACGGGCGTGATGACCAACACCGGCATCGAGCCGGTCGCGGTGGTGGTGCCCCGGCTGCTGCTGCAGCGCGACAGCCTCGGCACGCGCGAGGAGGTCGACGCGTGGCTGACCGGCGCCGACCTCCGCACCGGGACGGCTCTCCCCGCACCGATCGGCCTGAAGGCGATCACCATCATCGCCCCGGGTGCCAGCGTGCCCTTCAGCCTGACCTCGACAGCGTCCGAGCTGGGGCTGCGCTACAACCGGTTCGGCGCCTACGGCCTGGCCGTCGAGGCGCGAGCGCAAGCGCAGGGCGAGCCAGGCCGCGAGCAGGTGGGGCTCGTGCGCACCACCGTGCAGTGGCAGCCGCCGGTCCCCGAGTACCGCGCGCAGCAGATCGCGTTCCTCGTGCCCTTCACCGGGCTGCCGACCGGCCAGGGCGGGCAGGGCGCCACCGACGCCGAGGTGGCGGCGGCGGTGGCACCCGGCTCCCGGCTGCGGCGGCTCCTCGACGGCGCCTCGGGCCCGCGCGTGAGCTGGGCGGTCGACCCCGCCCTGCTGCAGCGCCTCACCCAGGTCGCCGCGGCCGAGCCGACCGACGGCGACCCGACCACGCCACCGGCGGCCACCGGCACACCGACGACGCCCGCCACCGGCCCCGCGACCGCCTCGCCGCAGGACCTCGCCCGCCGCACGGCCGCCGACTTCCTCGCGGCCATGCGCCGGGCGGCCGCCGGTCGGGCCGTCGTCGAGCTGCCGTACGGCGACCCCGACCTCGCCGCGGTCACCGCCCCGGTGACCGCCGACCGCACCGGTCGTCCGGACCTGGTGGTCGCCGCCAGGCTCCGCGGCGCCGGCATCGTCGCCGAGGTGCTGGGCGTCACCCCGGTCTCGGACGTCGGCTGGCCCGTCGGCGGCTGGGCGGACGACGGCACGCTGGGCGTGCTCGCGAGCGCGGGCGTGCGCGACGTCGTGCTGGACGCGAGGGCCCGCCGCCCGACCGACGCCCTGCCCTACACGACCGACGCCCGGGCCGACCTCGCGGGCGGCACCACCGGGTGGCTCAGCGACCCGCGGCTGTCGTCGCTGGTCGGGGCCGCGAGCTCGCCCGACGTCCGGCGGGTACAGCGGCTGCTCGCCGAGACCGCCGCCGTCACCACCGAGCGCCCCTCGCTCGTACGCCGGCTGCTCGTCGTCGCCCCTCGCGACCTCGACCCCGACTTCCGGGCGCTGCGAGCGCTCACGGACGCCGCGACCAGCGTGCCCTGGCTGTCGGTCGTGCCCGTGACCGAGCTCGACCGGCCACTACCCGGCGACGACCCCAGCACCGCCGACCTTCCCCGTCAGGTCTCACCGGTTCCCGCGCCGGTCGCGGCGTCTCAGCTCGGCGACCAGCACGTCGCGGCCGTGCGGCGGCTGCGCAGCACGCTCGCGGCGCTGGGTGAGGTCGTCGGGTCGCCCAGCGGGCTCACCGACGCCCTGCAGGGCGCCACGCTGCAGCTGCTGTCGACCTCGTGGCGGGGCAGGCAGCAGCCGCTGCGCGACCGGCGCGCGGTCGTCGCCGCCGAGGTCACCGGTCTCAACGACCGGCTGCAGGTGCTGCGCAGCAGCGTCACCCTGCTCGCGACCTCCGGGCGCCTGCAGATCACCGTGGTCAACAGCCTGCCGCAGGACGTCACGGGCGCCCACCTAAAGGTGACCAGCGCCAACCCGCGGCTGCTGGTGCGTGACGCCGACGTCGAGGTGCCCGACCTGGCGAGCGGCACCCGCACCCAGGTGGAGGTGCCCGTGCGGGCGATCGCGAGCGGCGTCGTCCAGCTGGACGCACGGCTGGTGTCGCCGTCGAGGCGACCGGTCGGACGGGCGGTGACCGTGACGGTGCGCGCGCAGCCGACCGGCACCTGGGCGCTGTGGGTGGTCGGCGGGGCTGCCGCGCTCGTGCTCGTGGTGGGACTGGTGCGGGCGCTGCGGCGCCCGCGACGCCGCCACGCCCTGACGACGGGGGAGCCGTGAGCCAGGCCTCGCCCCGCCCGCGCCCGGACCGGGACGGCCAGCCGGCAGCGCCGACGTCCGGCAGCGAGCACAGCTCGCTGATGCGCTCGAGCGCGCTCATGGCGGCCGGAACGCTGGTGTCGCGGCTGCTCGGCTTCGTGCGCGCGATCATGCTCACTGGCTTGCTCGGCGTCAGCGGCGCCCTCGCCTACGACACCTTCGCGACCGCCAACACCGTGCCCAACCAGGTCTACAACCTCATCGCCGGCGGGCTGCTCACCGCGGTTCTCGTGCCGCAGATCACGCAGGCGGCCAAGCACGAGGACGGCGGCCAGGCGTTCCTCGACCGGTTGCTGACCGTGGCGCTCGTCGTGCTGGGCGTGGTGACGCTGCTCGTCGTGGCGCTGTCGCCGCTGGTGCCCGACCTGCTGGGCAGCGACGACTGGGACGCGCGCACCCGCGCCCTCGCCGTCGCCTTCGCCTTCTGGTGCCTGCCGCAGGTGTTCTTCTACGGCCTCTACACAGTGCTCGGCCAGGTGCTCAACGCGCGGGGCCACTTCGGCGCCTACATGTGGGCGCCCGTGCTCAACAACGTCGTGGCGCTCGCCGGGATCGGCGCGATGTACCTGTGGATCGGGGGCTTCGACCGGCTCACGAACCCGCACCCGCCGAGCACCTGGACCGCCGGCCAGATCACGCTGCTCGCCGGCACCGCCACGCTCGGCGTCGTGCTGCAGGCGCTGGTGCTCGCCTACCCGCTGCGCAGGATCGGCTTCCGCTACCGGCCGCGCCTCGGGTGGCGCGGCGTCGGACTCGGCGGGGCCGGCCGGGTGGCCGGGTGGACCTTCGCCGCCGCGCTCGTGGGCCAGCTCGCGTTCGTGGTGACGACCCGCGCGGTCAACGACGCCGGCGCGCGCGGCGGCCCGGGGCAGGCGGCGTACGGCAACGCCTACCTGCTCTTCGTGCTGCCCCACTCGCTGATCACCGTCTCGCTGGTGACCGCCCTGTTCACCCGCATGAGCCGCTCGGCGGTGGACGGCGACGCGCGGGCCGTGCGGCGCGACCTGTCGCTGGGGCTGCGGCTGACCGCTGTCGCGATGGTGCTGGCGACCGCCGGGCTGCTGGCGCTCGGGCCCGACCTCACCTCGACGCTGTTCGTCGGCACCTCGGTGCCCGAGGCGCGCGCGATCGGCCACGCCACCATGGCGATGTCGCTCGGGCTGGTCGCGTTCAGCGCCCAGTACCTGTTCCAGCGCGCCTTCTACGCCTACTCCGAGGCGCGCACCCCGTTCCTCGTGCAGCTTCCCGTCGCCGCCGTGATCGCGCTGTCCAGCCTGCTCGCCGGCAGGCTCGACCCCGATCGCGTGGTGCTCGGCATCGGCCTCGGCATGGCCGCCGGCTACACGGTCGGCGCGCTGCTGTCGGCGCTGCTGCTGCGCCGGCGCCTCGGCGGTCTTGACGGCGCGCGCGTGGTGCGCACCTACGTCCGGCTCGTCCTCGCCGGGCTCGTCGCCGGCCTGGCCGGGTGGGGTGTCTCGGGCCTGGTCCACACCGTCCTCGACGGTCGGGCGGCGGCCCTCGTCGCGCTGGTCGTCGGCGGGTCGGTGCTGGTGCTGCTGTTCCTCGCCGCGTGCCGCGCCATGCGGGTGCGCGAGCTCGACGAGGTCGCGGGCCCGCTGCTGCGGCGGCTGCCCGCCCCCCTCGGACACCGCTGACCACGAGCGGCGCGTGAGCCGGGTCGCCGTCGTACCCGCGAACTACGATGGGTGGCGGTGCGGTCACGGGGACCGCCGGCGGACGGCGGGGGTGTGTGCTGAGCACGGTCGGTCCGGGCAGCGTGCTGGGCAGCCGGTACGCCCTGCGGTCGCGCGCCCGCGGCGACGACCTCGACGCGGTCTGGGTCGGCTACGACCAGACCCTCGACCGCATGGTCTCGGTGCGCGTCGTCCCCGCGAGCCACGCCTACGCCGAGGCCATGCTCGACGCCGCCCGCCGCGCCGCGTCCGTCGAGGACCCCCGCCTGCTGCGCGTGCTGGACGTCGGCCGCGACGCGTCCGTCGCCTTCGTCGTCAGCGAGTGGGTCGACGCCCCCACCCTCGCCGACCGGCTGCGCACCGGACCGCTGCCGGCCGAGCTGGTGCGCACGGTGGTGGGCGAGGCGGCCCTGGCCCTGGAGAACGTGCGCCACCGCGGCCTGCACCACCTGGCGCTGCTGCCCGAGGACATCCACGTCGTCGACGACGAGACGGTCAAGATCCTGGGCGTCGCGGTGCACGCGGCCCTCGCCGGAGACGACGAGCGCGACGGCGAGCGGGCCGGCTCGCGCGACACCGAGGGGCTGGTGGCCCTCGCCTACGCCGGGCTGACCGGCTACTGGCCGCTCGGCACGCCCTCGAGCCTGCCGGCCGCACCCCGCGTCGGCTCGGTGCCGGCGCCGCCGTCCGAGGTCGTGAGCGGGGTGCCCGCCGACCTGGACGCGCTGTGCGCCCAGACCTTCGCCGGTGCCGGCGCCCCGGTCAGCCCCGGCCTGCTCGCCGACGAGATCGCCCCGTGGGGCCGCGCCCGACGCCCGGTCCGCGGCTTCCCCCACCCGCTGACCGGCGCGACGCCGGCCCCCGACGTCCCTGCCGAAGAATCACGGCCAGCGGTCGACATCGACCTGCGCGACGGCTCCGGGCCGACGGCTCCCCGAGGCGCTGCCGCAGGCCAGCGCGGTGGCGCCCCCGACGGTGGCAGCCCGAGGAAGGGCGACGGTGGGGTGCGCCGGGTGCTGACCGACGAGGCCGCCGAGGCCGCTGGGCTCGCCGGTCCGCTCGGTGGTGCCACGCCGCGCCCGGCCGGCGCCGCACCGCGTCCGCGTCCCGTCGAGGCCACGGGCACGACCGGTGGTCCGTCGCGTGGGGCCGGCCCGGTGTCGCGCACCGCCCCTGCCGTCGCCGCCGCCCGCGCTGTCCTCACCCGGGCCGCTGGGTCGGTGCGAGGGGCCACCCGACCCGACACCGAGCCCGCGGCGCACGAGTCCGCTCCTGTCCGGCCGCGTCCGGCTGGCGCCCACGGGGCGACACAGCCGACGACCCCCGCCGCCGGACGTCGTCCCGGCCAGCGCACGGGCGGGCTCGGGGAGGCACTCGGCGGGGCGCTCGGTCGCCGGCCCCAGGCGCGGGGCGAGGCGCCGTCCAGCGGGCTGGCCACCGACCTGTTCGAGCCCGACCCGGTGGGCGCGGCCGAGCCGGCAGCACCGCTGCTGCCGCCCACCCCCCTGTCACGTCCGCCGCGCGACCAGACGCGCGCCGTCCTGGCGCTGATGGCGGGGTTCGTCGCGGTGTTCCTGCTGATCGGCTACTGCGGCCTGCGCGGGCTGGGCTCGTCGTCCGGCACGCCCGCGGTCCCGCGGCCCACCGCCGCGGCACCGAGCGCCACCACGCCGACCGGGCCCACCACAGCGCCGGCCACGCCCAGCGCGTCCCCCACGGCGGCCACCGCGCCGGTCCGCATCGCGTCCGTCAGCGGCTTCGACCCCGAGGGCGACGGCGCCGAGAAGGACTCCACTGCCGGTGACGCCTTCGACGGCGACCCCGACACCGCGTGGGAGAGCGAGACCTACCGCAGTGACACCTACGGCGGCCTCAAGGACGGCGTGGGCCTGCTCGTCGACCTCGGCGCCCCCGCCCGCGTCACCTCGCTGACCGCGCGCCTCGGCGGCGAGGGGTCCTCGGTCGAGCTGCGCACGGCCACCGGCTCGACACTCGACGGCTCCCGCGTGATCGCGACGGCCGACGACGCCAGCGGCACCGTCCCGCTGCGCGCCGCCACCGCGGTGACCACCCGCTACCTGGTGCTGTGGTTCACGACCCCCGCGCGCGTCGACGACGGCTACCGCGCCGTCGTCGACGAGCTGTCGGTGCGCTGAGCGCGCTCGGCCGTGGCGGCGCGCGGCCACCGGGGCCCGGGCCACCGGCGATGACGCCCCCACCTGACGCCGGCGGCGATATCAGCCGCACCGACGACCCCACCGACGACGAGCTGCTCTCGGCTCACGTGGCGGGTGACGCGGGTGCGTTCTCGGTGCTCGTCGCCCGGCACCGCGACCGGCTGTGGGCGGTCGCGCTGCGCACCACTGGCGACCGCGAGGAAGCGGCCGACGCGCTGCAGGACGCGCTGGTCTCCGCGTTCCGCGGCGCCGCCGGCTACCGCGGCGACGCGGCCGTCACCACCTGGCTGCACCGCATCGTGGTCAACGCCTGCCTCGACCGGCTGCGACGTCGACGTCGGCGCCCCACGGTGCCCCTCCCGGACGCCGAACCCGCCGACCGCCGCGACGACCACGCAGCCACCGAGGTGCGGCTCGACGTCCGGGCGGCCCTCGCCGCACTGCCGGAGCACCAGCGCGTCGCCCTCGTGCTCGTCGACATGCAGGGGCTGTCGGTCGCCGAGGCGGCCGAGGTGCTCGACGTCGCCCAGGGCACCGTCAAATCACGCTGTGCGCGCGGCCGGGCCGCCCTCGCGGTGGCCCTGCAGGCCAGGCCGGACGCCGGGCGGAACCTCGCGCCGCCCCACGTCGTCCCACCACCAGCGCGGGGCGACAGCTCGGCGCCACCGCCGCCCGTCCTCCCGGGCACCACCGTCCGCCCCGAGCCCCAGGGAGAGAGAGCATGAGCCACCTGCCCCTCGACGAGCTCGGGGACGTCGACGCCGTCGCCGGCCACCCCCACCTGGCCGAGTGCGCGCAGTGCCGGGCCGTGCTCGACGACCAGCGCGCGATCCGCGACCTGCTCGCCGCGCTGCCCGCCCCCGGTCGCACCCCGCCGGACGTCGTCACCCGGCTCGACGCCGCGGTCGACGCCGCCCTGCGCGAGGCCGCGACGCCCGCCGCCACCCCGCTCCTCGGCCCCCGCCGGCCGCTGCGCGACGCCCGTGACCTGGTGCAGCCCTCCCGGCGCCGGCGGGTTGCGACGACCGCCGCGAAGGTGCTGGTCGGTGCCGCCGCGGCAGGGCTCGTGGTGACCGGGCTCGGCCACCTGCAGGTGGGCGGCTCCGCCGACAGCGCCGCGACAACCGGCGCCGCGGGCGCCGGTGGGTCCGCCTCCAGCGACAGCGGCGCCGGTCCGCGTCCCGGGGCAGCGGAGCGAGCCGCGAGCGGTCTCCAGCGCACGGGCACGCGGTACACGCGGGCCGCGCTCGGCCAGCAGGCGGCGCGGCTGGTGCCGGTGACGCCGGCCGGCCGCGACGTCCCGCTCAGCACGGGGTCCGGGGCGCTCTCGCCGTCGCGCGACACTGCCAGCAGCACCATCGCGATCACGCTCAGCTGCCTGCGAGCCGCAGCCGTGCCCGGGGCGGTCCTCGCCGTCGACCAGGCCGCGTTCGAGGGCACACCCGCGACCGTCGTGGTCGTGAGCGCCGCCGGTCGGCGGCGGGTGTGGGTGCTGCCGCGCGACTGCGGCCGGCAGCCGGGCGTCGTCCTGGCGAGCGCGACGCTTCCCTGAACCGACACGGCACGGCACGTCCCTGAACCACCGCGGGTGGGCACCGCGCGGTGAGCACGATCGGGGAACAACCCCGCCCGTAGGATCGCTGTGCACTGCGACAGCACCGGGGACAGCAGGACTGGCGACAGGGAAGGTCTGACGTGGGCGACGACGTGCGCGACGTGATCATCATCGGCTCCGGCCCGGCGGGCTACACCGCCGCGGTCTACGCCGCCCGTGCCAACCTGCGCCCGCTGGTCTTCGAGGGCTCGATCACCTTCGGTGGCGCGCTGATGAACACGACCGAGGTCGAGAACTACCCGGGTTTCCGCGACGGCATCATGGGCCCCGATCTCATGGAGGCGATGCGCGCCCAGGCCGAGCGCTTCGGCGCCGACCTCGTCACCGACGACGTGACGGCCGTGCAGCTCGACGGCGCGATCAAGACCGTCACGACCGGCAGCGGCACCACCCACAGCGCCCGGGCGATCATCCTGGCCACCGGATCGGCGTACCGCGAGATCGGCCTGACCAACGAGAAGCGGCTGTCAGGCCACGGTGTCTCGTGGTGCGCCACCTGCGACGGCTTCTTCTTCCGCGGCCAGGACGTCGTGGTCGTGGGTGGCGGCGACTCCGCTCTCGAGGAGGCCACCTTCCTCACCAAGTTCGCCCGGTCGGTCACCCTCGTCCACCGTCGTGGCTCGCTGCGCGCCTCCAAGGTGATGCAGGACCGCGTCTTCGCCAACGACAAGATCACCGTGCGCTGGCACAGCCAGGTCGTCGACGTCCTGGGCGATGACAAGGTCACCGGCCTGCTGGTGGAGGACACCGTCACCGGCGAGCACGACAAGCTCGACGTCACGGGCCTGTTCGTCGCGATCGGTCACGACCCCCGGGTCGAGCTGGTCAAGCACCAGATCGACCTCACTCACGAGGGCTTCATCGCCGTCGACGGGCGCAGCTCACGCACCAGCCTGGCCGGCGTGTTCGCCTGCGGCGACGTCGTCGACCACGAGTACATGCAGGCCATCACGGCCGCCGGGTCGGGCTGCGTGGCCGCCCTGGACGCCGAGCGCTACCTCGCGACGCTCGACGACCCCACCTCGCCGTCCGACCCGCCGCAGGCCGCGCTCGTGGCTGCCGAGCTCGGCGCGCAGCTGCTCTGACGCTCGACGCGCACCACGTGAAACATCCCCGCAGATCACCGCACACCAGCAGGAAGAGGACACCATGAGCCCCACCACCACCACCGACGCCACCTTCGACGCGGACGTCCTGGCCAGCGACAAGCCCGTCCTGGTCGACTTCTGGGCGACGTGGTGCGGGCCGTGCCGCGCCATGGCGCCGATCCTCGACGAGCTGTCGAACGAGTACGCCGACAAGCTGCAGGTGGTCAAGATCGACACCGACGCCAACCCGGGCATCACCGCCCGCTACGGCATCACGAGCATCCCCACGCTCAACGTCTACGTGAAGGGCGAGCTGGTGAAGTCGATCACCGGCGCCAAGCCGAAGCCGGTGCTCGTCCGCGAGCTCGCCGACTACCTGTCCTGAGCGCCACCCCGCTGCAGGTGCCGACCGGCCGGGAGGTCTCGTGAGCGAGCGTGCGCAGGTGACCGTGACCGACGACGCGCGACGCCGGTCGGTCGTCGGCCGTCTCGTCGCCACCGGCGACCTGCCCGCAGGCATCGAGCCGGACGACGAGCGGCTGGGCACCGCGGTGCGCGCCTTCCAGCAGCGCCGCGGCATGCTCGCCGACGGGGTCGTCGGGCCGCAGACCTCCCGCGTCCTCGAGGGCACCCGGTGGAAGCTCGGCGACCGCATCCTGCTGCACGTGCCCGGGCACCTGCTCATGGGCGACGACGTGGCGGCCCTGCAGCAGCGGCTGCTCGAGCTGGGCTTCTCGTGTGGTCGCGTCGACAACCTCTTCGGCCCGCTCACCGACGCCGCGCTGCGACAGCTGCAGCGTGGCGTCGGTCTGCGCCCGGACGGCGTCGCCGGTCCGAGCACCCTGCGCGCGCTCGCTCAGCTGGCACGCTCGGTCGGCGGCGGTGCCCCGGAGGCGCTGCGCGAGGCCGACCGGGTGCGCAGCGCCGGCCCGAGCCTGGCCGGTCGGCTCGTCGTGCTCGACCCGGGCCACTCCGGCAGCGACGCGGGTGCGCAGCACGACGGTCTGGTCGAGTCCGACGTCGTCCTCGACCTGGCGCGACGCGTGGAGGGACGGCTCGCGGCGGTGGGCGTGCAGGTCGTGCTCACCCGGGGGTTGACCGGCGAGCTCGACGACCTGGGCCGCGCCGAGCTCGCCAACGAGCTGGGCGCCGACCTGCTGGTGTCGCTGCACACCGAGTGGCTGCCCGATGTGCCCCAGGCGCACGGAGTGGCCTCGTACTTCTACGGCCGCGACGACCATGGCGGTGCCTGGTCGGTCACGGGCGAGCGGCTGGCGACCCTGGTGCAGTCCGAGGTGGCGGCCCGCACCGACCTGCTCGACTGTCGCGCGCACGCCCGGTCGTGGGACCTGCTCCGCCGCACCCAGATGCCCGCAGTGCGCGTCGACGTCGGCCACCTCAGCAACGACGGCGACGCCCGTCGTCTCGCCGACCCCGCGTTCCGCGACACCGTGGCCGAGGCGCTGGTCGTGGCGATCCAGCGGGTCTACCTGCCGCGCGCGCAGGACGCCGCGACCGGCACCTTGAACGTCGCCGACGTGATGGCGCAGGCGCGTCGCACCTGACGGCCCCAGCGGGCACGACCGGACGTGCGGCTGCTCGCGCGTCCGCCGCCCTAGGGCGACGTGCGGGTCAGCACCGGTGCGCGCACGGAGCCGAGCAGTCGCTCGAGCGCGTGCTCCACGTCCTCGCGCCACGACAGGGCGGTGCGCAGGTCGAGCCGCAGCCGCGGGTGCCGGTGGTGCGGCCGCACGGTCTTGAACCCCACCGCCAGCAGGTACCCGGCCGGCAGCACGCAGCCCCCGGCGTCCAGCGCCCGCTCGAACGGGTCGGTGACCTCGTCGTCCCCGTGGACGCCGTACGCCTCGATGGCTCGCACCCCGCGGCGGGTGAGGTCCTTGGCCACACCCTGCAGCAGCATCCGGCCGATACCGCCGCCGGCGTGTGCGGGCACCACCCGGCCGGTCATGAGCAGCACGGCGTCGGGACTCACGGGTGCGGTGGGGAACGCCACCGAGCGCGGCACGAGGTGCGGCGGCGCGTACATCAGGTAGCCGGCGAGCTCGGAGTCGACGGAGGCGATGCGTCCGACCGAGCCCCACTCGAGCAGCGCGGACGACAGCCAGGCCTCCTTCTCGAAGGAGGCGTCGCCGTCGCGCACAGCGCGATCGGCGGCCACCGGGTCGAGGTGCCAGAAGACGCACGACCGGCAGGGGGCAGGGATGTCGGCGAGGCTGTCGAGCGTCAGTGGCGCGAGGCGGCGTGCGATCACCGGTCGCCCTCGCCCGCACCGTCGTGCCGCGGTGCCTCGACGGGCCCGCCACTCGCCAACGGCGCTCGCCCGACCGCCGGCTCCTCGCCGGGCTCCAGCCGCAGGGCCACCAGGTCGGGATGTGGCGCGGTGTAGTCGCTGGCGTAGGCCCGGGCCGGCCGCGGCCGGACCAGCCCCGCGAGGTAGCCGCCCAACGCTCCCGCCACCAGGGCTACGAGCACCGTGGCGAGCGACCGGCGCACCTGCTGCAGCTGCATGCTGGACTTCCTGGTCAGGAGCGTCACGCCTCGTGCCGCCGCGCGGTGAGATCGACGCATCCTACGGCGGCTCACGCCGTCGGCGCACCGTCCCGCTCGGGCTCCAGCACGGCGAGGATCCGCTCGAGGTCGTCGACGCTCGCGAACTCGACCGTGAGCCGGCCCTTGCGCCGCCCCATGGCGATGCTGACCCGGGTGTCGAAGCGGTCGCTGAGGCGCGCAGCCACCTCGTCCAGCTGCGGTGACGGCGCAGCGCGTGTGGCCGTACGTCGGGCAGCCGGCTCAGGCTGGCCGCCGAGCGACACGATCTCCTCGGTGGCCCGCACCGACAGACCCTCGGCGACCACGCGCTGCGCGAGGCGCTCGATGGCGGCACCGTCGTCCAGGCCGAGCAGCGCGCGGGCGTGACCGGCCGACAGGACCCCGGCCGCGACGCGACGCTGCACCAGCGGAGGCAGCCGCAGCAGCCGGATGGTGTTCGAGATCTGCGGCCGTGACCGGCCGAGCCGGCGCGCCAGGTCGTCGTGCGTGCACCCGAAGTCCTCGAGCAGCTGGGAGTAGGCCGCACCCTCCTCGAGCGCGTTGAGCTGGCTGCGGTGCAGGTTCTCCAGCAGCGCATCGCGCAGCAGGTCGTCGTCGGCCGTGGCGCGGATGATCGCCGGCACCGTCGTGAGGCCCGCCTGCTGGCTGGCCCGCCACCGGCGCTCGCCCATGACGAGCTCGTAGCGGTTCGGGTCGTCGGGCAGCCGACGCACGACGACGGGCTGCAGCACGCCGATCTCGCGCACCGAGTGCGCCAGCTCGGCGAGCTCGTCCTCGTCGAACACCGACCGCGGCTGACGCGGGTTGGCCGTGATGGCGTCGACCGGCAGCTCGGCGTACTCGGCACCCGGCACGGGCAGCAGCTCGCCGCTGCGCACCGCAGGAACGGGCACCCGACCGGTTGCCGACCCAGGCGAGCGGCCGTGCGGCGCCAAGGGCGTGGGGAAGAAGACGTCGACGGGCCGGCCGGCCGGGTCGCCGTCCCTGGTGTCGGGACGCGCGCGGTCATCGCCATCGGGGTAGAGCTGCTCGCGGTCCAGCTGCGCGGTCGAGCTCGCCGGGATCAGCGCCCCGAGCCCTCGTCCGAGTCCACGCCGCTTGTCGCTCACGCCCTGCCCCTTCGCCCGCTAACCCCCGCGCCTGCCGGCACGGCTCGTCCTGAAGTCTGCGCCACACCCACCGTCGCAGTCGGGACCTGCGGACCCGCGTGTCCACTGCGGTGCGCCAGCTCGCGGGCCGCCTCGAGGTAGGACAGCGCGCCGGTGGAGCCCGGGTCGTAGGTCATGACGGTCTGGCCGTGGCTGGGCGCCTCGGAGATGCGCACCGACCGGGGGATGCTCGTGCGCAGGACCAGCTCGGGGAAGTGCTCGCGCACCTGCTCGGCCACCTCGCTGCTGAGCCGGGTGCGCCCGTCGTACATCGTCAGCAGGATCGTCGAGACGTGCAGCGTGGGGTTCAGGTGCCGCTTGACCAGCTCGATGTTCTTCAGCAGCTGCGACAGCCCCTCGAGCGCGTAGTACTCGCACTGGATCGGGATGAACACCTCCTGGGCGCTGACCAGCGCGTTCACCGTCAGCAGGCCGAGCGACGGCGGGCAGTCGACGAGCACGTAGTCGAACGTCGGCTCCCCCGCCTCGACGCGCGAGCGGACGAGCTCGTCGAGGGCCCGCAGCAGCCGGGTCTCGCGCGCCACCATCGGCACGAGCTCGATCTCGGCGCCGGCGAGGTCGATGGTGGCCGGCGCGCACCACAGCCCCGGCACATCCGGGCACTCCTGCAGCGCCTCGGCCAGCGGCATGCCGTCGACGAGCACGTCGTACACGCTGGGCACCTCGGCGTGGTGCGGGATGCTCAGCGCCGTCGAGGTGTTGCCCTGCGGGTCGAGGTCGAGCACCAGCACCCGCAGCCCACCCTGGGCGAGCGCCGCAGCCATGTTGACCGCCGTGGTCGTCTTGCCGACCCCGCCCTTCTGGTTGGCCATCGTCATGACGCGCGGGGACGCCGGGGGCGGCAGCCGCTGCCCGAGCAGGGCGCGGCGCCGGCGGGTGTCCTCCTCGAGCTCTCGGGCCAGCGGGGTGTCGGCGCCGGCGTGAGCGTCCGCGTGGGCGTCGGCATCCGCCGCGCCGGCGTCGGACAGCCGCTCGACGGTGCGGGTGCCGGACGTCGGGCGCTCGCCCGGGCCGGACCCCTCGACAGCAGCCTCGGCGGTGGCGACTGCTGCTGTCGCCTCCGCAGCGGCGCCCGCCGCTGCGGCCACCTGCTCACCGAGGGCGACGGCTGCCGCCGGGGGCGACTCCACGTCACGCCCGCCGCCGGCGCCGCTCTCGGCCGGTGCGGTGATCGGGGTCGCGCTCGTGGCGGACGTCCCCTCGTCGACAGACTCGGTCAGCGTGCGGTCACGCCTAGCGTCCCCCGCTGAGACGGCCTCGGAGCTGAGGCCAGGTGCAGGGTCGACCGCCGTTTCACGTGGAACAGGCCAACCCAGGCCACTGGACGTCGACGTGCCCGCCCCTGGCCAACCCAGACCCGTGGGTGCGCTGCTCATGGTGCCCTCCTGTCCGACCTGCCGTGCAGTGCTGAGGGCCGTTCACCGTGGCGGACGACCAGCGCTCAACCGAGACCGCCGCCATTCTGTCGTGCCCACCACGTGACCGGTGCGGGCACCTGGGGAAGCCGCGTCGGCTGGCGCAGCGTGTCGGCACGTGCGCACGCCACGGCCTCGTCCACAGCTGCGCCCGCACTCGTCCACATCCCTGTCCACAGCGCCGCCGGGTCGGCTCACGCGGGCGACGAGCGCTTCGCCCGGCCCGCCCTCGCCGCTGCTCGATGCACCTCGACCACCGTCACCGGCTCCTCGAGGTGCGCTGCTCCGACGAGGCGCACCTCGCACCGGTCGCCACCGGCCCGGCGAACGGCGTCGCGGGTGCGCGCGACCTCCTCGGCGGCGGTGCGGCCCTTGATCGCGAGCAGCCGACCCCCGGGGATGAGCAGCGGCATGGCCCAGCGCGCGAGCCGATCGAGAGGAGCGACGGCGCGGGCGGTCACGACCGGGACGCTGATCACGGACGCGAGCTCCTCGGCCCGGCCGCGGCGCACCTGCACCGTGTCCAGCCCGAGGTCGTCGACCACCCGGGTCAACCACTCGACGCGACGCATCAGCGGCTCGACGAGGACGACGGTGAGGTCGGGCCGACACAGCGCGAGCGCGATACCAGGCAGGCCGGCGCCCGAACCGACGTCCGCGACGGATTCACCCGGGCCAACGAGCTCGGTCACCACGGCACAGTTCAGGACGTGCCGGTCCCACAGCCGTGGCACCTCACGTGGACCGATGAGCCCCCACTCGACACCGGTCGTGGCGAGGTGCTGCACGTAACGCTCGGCCAGCGGCAGCCGATCGGCGTAGAGCGCTCGCGCGGCAGCCGAAGCCGGCAGCGGTTCCACGTGAACCTCAGGGCGCGAGCACCACGACGCAGCGCGCCGGCTCGGCGCCCTCGGACTCCGAGCGCAGCCCGGCCTCGGCCACAGCGTCGTGCACGACCTTGCGCTCGAACGGCGACATGGGGCTCAGCGTGACCGGCTCGCCCGAGGCGGTGACCTGATCGATGGCGTCCTTGGCGATGGCCACCAGCTCAGTGCGTCGGGCAGCCCGGTGACCCGCCACGTCGAGCATCAGGCGCGAGCGCTCGCCCGTGCTGGCGAGCACGGCGAGGCGGGTGAGCTCCTGCAGCGCCTCGAGCACCTCGCCGCTGCGGCCGACGAGGCGGCGAGGGACGCGACCCTCGTCGGAGTCCACGATCGCCACCGCCGCGCGATCGCCGTCGATGTCGACGTCGAGGTCGCCGTCCAGGTCGGTGACGTCCAGCAGCCGCTCGAGGTAGTCGGCCGCGATCTCACCCTCCCGCTCCAGTCGCTCGATCAGGCTCTTGCGCGCGGGCGCCGTGGGCGCCTGCTCGGTGGCGGTCTCGACGTCCGCACCCCGGTCGTCAGTTGTCTGAACGTCCCGAGCCTGGTCGTCGAGCGGGGTGCTGGTGTCGGTCACGGCGTTCTCCTGGGTACGTCGGCGCCGCGGTGGCGCCGGTCGCGCTTGGGTGCGCGGTGCGGGTGGGACGTCGGCTGGTGAAGCGGTCGAGCGAGATGACGTGCGATCTAGGCAGTCGAGCGGCCGCGGTCGGCGGCAGATCGGCGTGGACGACGCAGCCGGCCTGGGCGGTCAGCTCGACGGTGGCGTGGCCCCACCCTGCGGCTTGGCCGGTCGCGGCTTGGTCGCGCGGGGGCGGGTCGTCGGGGTGGGCCGCGTCGGCTGAGGCGTGGTGACCGGCTGACCCGCGGGAGCCCCACTGCCGGCGACGGTGGCACCGGCCGGGCGCTGGGTGGGCCGCGGGGCGCGCTTGCTGCGGGGCTGGCGCTTGGGCTGCACCCGCTGCGGTGCCTCGGTCACGACCTCGCCGACCACGGTCTCGGCCGCCGCCTCCTCGGGCAGCGTGCCCTTGCGCCGCTGCCGGGCCCGCAGGGCGTCCTCGGCGGGCGACCCCGGCGCGGGCATGCGGCGGATGACGTAGAACTGCTGTCCCATCGACCAGACGTTGGTGGTGAGCCAGTACAGCAGGACGCCGATCGGGAAGTTGACGCCCGACACGGCGAAGACCAGCGGCAGGACGTACAGCAGGATCTTCTGCTGGCTGGCGAAGGGGTTGTCGAGCGCCGCCGCCGGCATGTTCTTCATCATCAGCTGGCGCTGGGTGGTGAACGTGCTCGCCGACATCGCGACGATCAGCACGACCGTGATGACCCTGACGTTCAGCTGGCCGGAGTTGAGGAACGTCGACGACAGCGGGGCGCCGAAGATCGTGGAGTTGTCGGCCTGCGCTGACAGGGCTGCGGTCAGCGGCCCGATCTCCTTCGACTTGGCGACGTACTCGTTCAGCACCCGGAACAGCGCGAAGAAGATCGGCGCCTGCAGCAGGATCGGCAGGCACGAGGCGAACGGGTTGGTGCCCGTCTCCTTGTAGAGCGCCATGGTCTCCTGCGTCATCGCCTGGCGGCTCTCAGGGTCCTTCTTGTCCTTGTACTTCGCCTGGATCTTCTTCATCTCGGGCTGGATGAGCTGCATCCCCCGCGAGGCCTTGATCTGCTTGACGAACAGCGGGATCAAGATGATGCGGATCACCACGACGAGGCCGATGATCGACAGCGCCCACGTCCAGCCGGACCCCTCCGGCAGACCCAGCGTCGTGAGCACCGAGTGGAACGTGACCATGATGAAGGCCACGGCGTACTCGAGCGGGAACAAGATCGTGCTCAGCATGGGGAGCAGTCCTCGTGGGAGCCGGGACGACGAGGGACGCTGTCGTCGGTGGTGTGGTCCTCGGTGATGTGATCGCTGGTGCGGTCCGTCATGTGCTCGTCGACCTGGTCGTGACCGGCCACTGGACCGGGTGCCTCGAGGGTGGTGCCGGACGACACCGAGATCCTCCTCGGCGCAACGAGGTCGACGCCCCCCGGGTTCCACGGGTGGCACCGGCAAAGGCGCCGGGCGGCGAGCCAGGTGCCACGCGCGGCACCGTGCACGCGCACCGCCTCCAGACCGTACGACGAGCAGGAAGGGTAGAACCGGCACCGCGGTCCGAGCAGCGGCGAGATGCCGAGCTGGTAGCCGCGGATCGCCACCTCGAGGACCCTCGCCACCGGCCCGCGAGAGCGTGTGGTCGGTCCCGCGTCCGCGCCGGCGTCGCCCGGCCTGCCGCTCACGTGCTCACCGGCTGCGTCCGGGCCGGCCGCAGCACGCGGTCGAGGGCGCGGTCGAGGTCGGCAGCCAGCACGTCGGATGACGCCTGCGCGCTCGCCGGTGTCGCACGCAGCACCGCGAGCGACCCCGCGGGCAACCGGTGCAACCGGCTGGCCGCAACCGCTCGCAGCCGGCGCTTGACGCGGGTGCGGGTGACCGCGTTGCCGACGGCCTTGGACACGACCAGCCCGACCCGAGCGGGGTCTGCGGACACGACGACCTCGCCGGTCGACGGGTCGGGCCCGGCGGCGACGTGCGCAGCGGTGGCGCTGAGCTCGGTCACGCGCTCAGCGGTGGCGAGGTGCACGGCCAGGTGCGCGGTCCCGGCACGTCGTCCCCGGCGCACGGCGAGGGAGAAGTCCCCGGCGCGGCGCATGCGGGACGGCGCGGGCAGCACGCCCGCGGCTCAGGCCGACAGCTCGGCGCGGCCCTTGCGGCGGCGACCGGCGAGGATCGCGCGGCCGGCGCGGGTGCGCATGCGCAGACGGAAGCCGTGCGTCTTGGCGCGACGACGGTTGTTGGGCTGGAAGGTGCGCTTGCTCACTGACTCTCCTGGACTCGCGGGGACCCCACCCGCTGACGCGGCGGCGCCGGCCACCATCGGACACCGACGTGCTCGCGCACGCAGGCATGCCACAGCGGCCGCCACGGTAGGGACCTGCTCACGGTACGGGGCCGCCGTCAGGGGGTCAAACCACTGCTGGGGCGCCCGGGTCCGTGCCGGCGCAGGCAGCTCACCGTTCGGGCGAACGCCAGGCCCTCACACGACGCAACCGGCCATCCTCGCGCGTGGATCCAGCCGGCTCCAGAAGACACGCCGCGCAGGTCCCACGGGGTGATGCGGATCAGGTAGCGTCTGCGCGGCCCCGGGTTCCGGTTTCGTCGTGCACAGGCTGTGGACAAGCATGTGGACCGTCGGCATACCGTGGTGTCGCTGTCGTCGCTCGGCGCAGCTCGGCCCAGGGACGAAGGAGCGCCGATGGCGGACAGCGAGCTCGACTTCGCCCAGATCTGGCAGGGCACGCTGAGCACGCTGACCGACGGTGGGCTCTCCGCCCAGCAGAAGGCCTTCCTGCGTCTTGGGCGCCTCGTGGGGCTGATCGACTCGACCGCGCTGGTGGCCGTGCCGAACGACCTCACCAAGGAGGTGCTCGAGCAGCGGCTGCGCGCGCAGGTCAGCGACGCGCTCGGCGCGCAGCTCGACCGCGAGGTGCGGCTCGCCGTGACCGTCGACCCGGCGCTGGCCGGCCAGGACGTCGACGCCGCCGAGGGCGCCGGAGGCGCCAGCGCCGAGGAGCTGCCCGTTCGACGCGACGGTGCCGGCCTCGCCACCGGCGACGGCGCTGGGCACGCCCACCTCGGGCACCACGACGACGAGAGCCCCGACGACAGTGAGGGCGCGCCCGACGAACGGTTCGTCCGCACCGGCCCCGGCCGCGACAGCCGCGGCTCGGTCCCCGGCGGCCGCACCTCGCCGCGCGGCACCGGCGAGGCGTCCCGGCTGAACCCGAAGTACACGTTCGACACCTTCGTCATCGGCTCGAGCAACCGCTTCGCGCACGCGGCGGCGGTGGCTGTCGCCGAGGCGCCGGCCAAGGCCTACAACCCGCTGTTCGTCTACGGCGAGTCGGGGCTGGGCAAGACCCACCTGCTCCACGCGATCGGCCACTACGCCCGAAACCTCTACCAGGGCGTGCGCGTGCAGTACGTGAACTCGGAGGAGTTCACCAACGACTTCATCAACTCGATCCGCGACGACAAGGCGCAGAACTTCCAGCGCCGTTACCGCGACGTCGACATCCTGCTGATCGACGACATCCAGTTCCTGCAGGGCAAGGTGCAGACGCAGGAGGAGTTCTTCCACACCTTCAACACGCTGCACAACAGCAACAAGCAGGTCGTGATCACCTCCGACCTGCCCCCCAAGCGACTGGCCGGCTTCGAGGAGCGCATGCGCAGCCGCTTCGAGTGGGGGCTGCTCACCGACGTCCAGCCGCCCGACCTGGAGACGCGCATCGCGATCCTGCGCAAGAAGGCCATCCAGGAGCGCATGACGGCTGCGGACGACGTGCTCGAGTACATCGCGAGCCGCATCTCCACCAACATCCGCGAGCTCGAGGGCGCGCTCATCCGGGTCACCGCGTTCGCGAGCCTCAACCGCCAGCCGGTCGACCTCCAGCTGGCCGGCATCGTGCTCAAGGACCTCTTCCCCGACGAGCACGGCCCCGACGTCACCGCCGCCGTGATCATCGGGCAGACCGCCGACTACTTCGGGCTGACGATCGACGACCTGTGCGGCCAGTCGCGCTCGCGCGTGCTCGTCAACGCCCGCCAGATCGCCATGTACCTGTGCCGCGAGCTGACCGAGCTGTCGCTGCCCAAGATCGGTGACCAGTTCGGCGGCCGCGACCACACCACGGTCATGCACGCCGACCGCAAGATCCGCTCGCTCATGGCCGAGCGACGCAGCATCTACAACCAGGTCACCGAGCTCACGAACCGCATCAAGCAGCAGAGCCGCTGAGCGGGCGACCGGTCCACCGGCTCCCCCCCTCGGCACGTCTGCCCCGCTCCTGAAGCGCTCATGTGCCCCTGAATCGGTTCAGCATCGCCCTCAATCGCTCCACATCCTGGGGACAACTCTGTGGACCGACGGGTGCCGCCATGATCACCGGCGGTCTGCGTCGGCTGCGTCGCCGGTGGGCGAGCTGTGCACCCGCGGTGTGGACGCCCGTGGACGGCAGACGGCGGCGTGGGGGCGCCGTCGCGGCGTCCACGGGTGGGCCGCCTGCTGCACCGCATCGTGCACAGGGCGTCCACAACCGTCGAGTCGGCTGAGCAGCGCAGACCCCGGGTGTCCACAGATCGCACAGGACCTATGACGATGACTGACTGATGACACGAGGATCTGATCCGCGAACGTCTGAGGCCCATCGATGTGTGGACGACCACCCGGGCACCCGGTCGGTGACGTCGTGGACGCGGACGCTCGCAGTTCCACGACCGTCCCCCGACGGCTAGGGTCGTCGCGCACCGCCGCTCGACGTGAGGGCGGCTGCTCCGAGGTCGGCTGTGGCATCGGGTCCAGACGTGGACGGCCGCGGGCTGTCCGTTCAGAGAGGTCCGGGTGCCGGTGAAGTTCCGGGTTGAACGCGACGTGCTGGCCGAGGCCGTCACCTGGGCGGCGCGCGGGCTGCCGAACCGTCCTCCGGTGCCGGTCCTCGCAGGTGTGCTGATCGAGGCGGACGCCGAGGGCACGCTCACGCTGTCAGCCTTCGACTACGAGGTCAGTGCCCGGGTCTCGGTCGCGGCCGACGTCGGCGAGGCCGGCACCGTCCTGGTCTCGGGCCGGCTGCTGGCCGACATCTCCCGCAACCTGCCGGGCAAGCCGGTCGACGTGGTGACCGACGGCGCCAAGGTCAACCTCACGTGCGGCGCCTCGCGGTTCACGCTGCTGACGATGCCGGTGCAGGACTACCCCGAGCTGCCGCAGATGCCCGAGTCGGCCGGCACCGTCGCCGGCGAGGTGTTCACCCTCGCCGTCGCGCAGGTGACCACCGCGGCCGGTCGTGACGACACGCTGCCGATCCTGACCGGCGTCCGAGTCGAGATCGCCGGTTCCACGATCACGCTGCTGGCCACCGACCGCTACCGGCTCGCCATGCGCACCCTGGGCTGGAACCCCGACGTCGCCGAGGGCTCCTCGGTCGCCCTGGTGCCGGCTCGCACGCTCAGCGACACCGCCAAGGCGCTCGGCGCCGGTGCCGACGTGCACCTGGCGCTGGGGCGCAGCGGCGCGGGCGAGGGGCTGATCGGCTTCGAGGCCGGCCAGCGCCGCACCACCTCGCGGCTGCTGGACGGCGAGTACCCCAAGGTGAGCTCGATCTTCCCGACCACGACCGAGACCGAGTCGGTCATCGCGACCGCGTCGCTGGTCGAGGCCGTCAAGCGCGTCTCCTTGGTCGCCGAGCGCAACACCCCGGTGCGCTTGCGCTTCACTGACGGCCAGTTGACCATCGAGGCGGGTCAAGGTGACGACGCGCAGGCCACCGAGGCCATCGAGGCGCACCTGACGGGCGCGCCGATGGAGATCGCGTTCAACCCCCAGTACCTGCTGGACGGTCTCGCGGCGCTGCACCAGCCGTGGGCCCGGCTGGCCTTCACCCAGCCCACCAAGCCGGCCCTGCTCACCGGGCAGCCCGAGCCCGACGCAGCCATCGACGACAGCTTCCGCTACGTGCTCATGCCGGTCCGAGTGGCCGGCTGAGCGGACAAGGACTCCACATGCATCTCGGACTGATCGGCCTGGGCAAGATGGGCGGCAACATGCGCGAGCGGCTGCGCGCCGCCGGGCACGAGGTCGTCGGTTACGACCGCAACCAGCAGATCAGCGACGCCGCGTCGCTGCAGGCGATGGTCGAGGCGCTGCCCGCCCCGCGGGTGGTCTGGGTCATGGTGCCCTCGGGCGAGCCGACCCGGGCGACCGTCGCCGACCTCGCGGAGGTGCTCGAGAGCGGCGACCTGGTCATCGACGGTGGCAACTCGCGCTGGACCGACGACACCATCAACGCCGCGAACCTCGACAGTCGGGGCATCGGCTACATGGACTGCGGTGTCTCAGGCGGGGTGTGGGGCAAGGACAACGGCTACGGCCTGATGGTCGGCGGCTCGAAGGAGAACGTCGAGCTGGCGATGCCGATCTTCGACGCGCTGCGCCCCGAGGGCCCGCGCGAGGAGGGCTTCGTCCACGCCGGCGAGGTCGGCGCGGGTCACTACGCCAAGATGGTGCACAACGGCATCGAGTACGGCCTGATGCAGGCCTACGCCGAGGGCTACGAGCTGCTGGCCGCCAAGGGGCTGGTCACCGACGTGCACGGCGCCTTCAAGGCGTGGACCCGCGGCACCGTCGTCCGCTCGTGGCTGCTCGACCTGCTGGTGAAGGCCCTCGAGGAGGACCCCCAGCTCGAGCGCATCAGCGGCTACACCCAGGACTCCGGCGAGGGTCGCTGGACCGTCGAGGAGGGCATCGCCAACGCGGTGCCGATGCCGGTCATCTCCAGTGCGCTGTTCGCCCGCTTCGCCTCCCGCCAGGACGACTCCCCGGCGATGAAGGCCGTCTCGGCGCTGCGCAACCAGTTCGGGGGGCACTCCACCAAGGCCGCCGAGGCGGTCGACGCCGGCCCGTCGTCCGGCACCGGCTCGACCAGCTGACCGCGGCTTCGCCGAACCGGCCTGCCGTCACCTCGTGCACGTCGCCCATCTGTCGCTGACCGACTTCCGCAGCTACCCCGGGGCCGAGCTGGCGCTCGGTCCCGGGGTCACCGCGCTCGTCGGGCCGAACGGGCAGGGCAAGACCAACTTGGTCGAGGCCGTCGGCTACGTCGCGACCCTCAGCAGCCACCGGGTGTCCACCGATGCGCCCCTGGTGCGCCTGGGCGCCGAGCGGGCGATCGTGCGGGCTGCCGTCCTCCGCGACGAGCGGTCGACGCTCGTCGAGATCGAGATCACCCCCGGGCGGGCCAATCGCGCGCGCATCAACCGCAGCCCGGTCCCGCGCGCCCGCGAGGTCGTGGGGCTGCTGCGCACCGTGCTGTTCGCCCCCGAGGACCTCGCGCTCGTCAAGGGCGACCCCGGTGAGCGGCGGCGGTTCCTCGACGAGCTGCTCGTGGCCCGCTCGCCGCGCTACGCCGGGGTGCGCGCCGACTACGACCGCGTGCTCAAGCAGCGCACGGCGCTGCTGAAGTCAGCCGGCGCCGCGATCCGCCGCGGGCAGGGCGACGTGCGCACCCTCGACGTCTGGGACGCCCACCTCGCCGCGGCCGGTGCCGAGCTGCTCGCCGGCCGGCTGCGGCTCGTCGACGACCTGGCCGCACCCGTCGCCGCGGCGTACGCGCAGGTCAGCGACGCGCAGGGTGACGCGGTGGTGTCTTACCGCTCTTCGCTCGGCGACGACCTCGTCGCGGTCGCCCGCGAGGCGGCCGGCGGCGGCCGCGAGCTGCTGCACGCCCGGCTGCTCGAGGCGACGGCGCAGGCTCGCCAGTCCGAGCTCGAGCGCGGCGTCTGCCTCGTCGGCCCTCACCGCGACGACCTCGTGCTGTCGCTCGGCGCCTTCCCCGCCAAGGGCTACGCCAGCCACGGCGAGTCGTGGTCGTACGCCCTCGCGCTGCGCCTCGCGTCGTACGAGCTGCTGCGCCGCGAGAGCGGCGGCGACCCCGTGCTCGTGCTCGACGACGTCTTCGCCGAGCTCGACACCGGACGCCGGCACCGGCTGGCCGAGCTCGTGGCCGGTGCAGAGCAGGTGCTGGTCACCGCGGCCGTCGGGCAGGACGTGCCCCAGGCACTCGCCGGCAGCCGCGTCGAGGTGCGCGCCGGGGAGGTCGTGCGTGCCGGCTGACCCGCCGGGCGAGCCGGTCGATCCGGTCGAACCCGGCGCAGACGAGCAGCCTGCGGTGGCGGACGCCGACGACGAGTCGCAGCGGGCGGAGTCCGCGGCGCGTGCCGCGCTGATGCGGGCGCGCGCGACGGCTGCCTCGCGCGGTTTGCGCCCAGGATCGCTGGTGCGCCGCACCCCCCGCCCGCCGGGGCCGCGGGTGTCAGGCGCGGCGCCGGACGACCGCGACCCGCAGCCCTTCGGCACCGGGCTCGAGCGGCTGGTCAGCGAGCGCGGCTGGCAGGTCGACGTCGCGGTCGGGGGCGTCATGGGGCGCTGGCCCGCGGTGGTCGGGCACGAGGTGGCGCAGCACTGCGCGCCCGAGACGTTCGAGGACGCCGTGCTGACCGTGCGCGCGGACTCCACCGCCTGGGCGACGCAGGTGCGCCTGCTCGTGCCGACGCTGCTGCGCCGGCTTGCCGAGGAGCTGGGCGAGGGGGTCGTCGGCACGGTGAAGGTGCTCGGCCCAGCAGCGCCGTCCTGGCGCAAGGGCGCACGACGGGTCGCCGGCCGAGGCCCCCGCGACACCTACGGCTGATCGCTGTCCGTCACCTTCCCTACCGGCTGCGTGATCAGCGTGTCAAGGCTTTCTGGCCACGTTTTCCACCGGTTCTCCACAGCCTGTGGATTCAGTCGCGCTGCGCGGGCCCCAGTCCGGGCGCGCACTGGCGACGGCCGACGAGGGCCGCGCGACCCCAGCCGCTCGTGGGGGGAGTCGCGCCAGCCCCCGTCCGGGCGTCAGGAGGGCCGCCACGCCCCCCAGGACGCCGTCTGGGCGGGCAGCTGTGAGTGGCGCGGGGGCGCCACGCGTCGGGAAACAGGTAGACTGAGCACGAGCAGCGACGCGCCGAGTCTGGCGCGTGATCCCCGCGGGTACCAGCGTCCCCGCGCCCGGCGGACGAGGAGTCCTCTCAGTGCCCGATGACAGCGTGCCTGCCGACAGCGTGCCCGATGACAGCGTGCCCGAGTCAGTGCCCGAGTCAGTGCCCGAGTCAGTGCCTGAGGCGGTGGTGAGCGACGCCGTCGACGTCACCGACTCGCTGCCGGACGACGACACCGCGCTGCCGGACGACACCGCGCTGCCCGTGACCACCGGTGCGAGCGACCGCGACGACCTCGTGCCGCTGCAGGACGGGCAAGCTCCCAGCCTCGCCGGCCTCGCCAACGGGTCCGTGCGGCCTGACGGGCCGGCGTACGACGCGAGCGCGATCCAGGTGCTCGAGGGCTTGGAGGCCGTGCGCAAGCGGCCCGGCATGTACATCGGCTCGACCGGCTCGCGGGGCCTGCACCACCTCGTGAACGAGATCGTCGACAACTCGGTCGACGAGGCGCTGGCTGGTCATGCGACCCGTATCGACATCTCGCTGCAGCCCGATGGCTCGGTGCGCGTGGTCGACGACGGCCGCGGCATCCCCACCGACCTCATGCCCGGCGAGAACCGCCCGGCGGTCGAGGTCGTGCTCACGGTGCTGCACGCCGGCGGCAAGTTCGGCGGTGGTGGCTACGCGGTCTCGGGCGGCCTGCACGGCGTGGGGGTGTCGGTGGTCAACGCGCTGTCGACCCGGCTGGACGTCGAGGTGCGCCAGCGCGGCCACGTCTGGCGCCAGTCCTACGCCAAGGGCGTCCCGCAGGCGCCGCTGGAGAAGGGCGAGCCCAGCGACCTGACCGGCACGACCGTGTCGTTCTGGGCCGATCCCGAGATCTTCGAGACCGTCGAGTACGACTTCGAGACGCTGCGCGCGCGGTTCCAGCAGATGGCCTTTCTCAACAAGGGCCTGACGCTGACGCTGCACGACCTGCGACCCGGTCACGCCGAGGTCGCCGCGACGGTCGACGTCGACACTACGGCCGCGATCGACGAGGACGTCGACGCCCCCTCGCGCTACGTCGAGTTCCGCTACGACGGCGGGCTGGTCGACTACGTCAAGCACCTCAACACCAGCAAGCGCGCCGAGGTGGTCCACAACGACGTGATCGCCTTCGAGTCCGAGGACACCTCGCGGATGCTGTCGCTCGAGGTCGCGATGCAGTGGACCAACGCCTACTCCGAGAGCGTCCACACCTACGCCAACACGATCAACACGCACGAGGGAGGCACCCACGAGGAGGGCTTCCGCGCCGCGCTGACCGGTCTGATCAACCGCTACGCGCGCGAGAAGGGCCACCTCAAGGAGAAGGACGACAACCTCACCGGCGACGACATCCGCGAGGGCCTGACCGCCGTCGTGTCGATCAAGCTGGGCGAGCCGCAGTTCGAGGGCCAGACCAAGACCAAGCTGGGCAACCCCGAGGCCAAGGGCTTCGTGCAGCGGGTCATGACCGACGAGCTCGGCCACTGGCTCGAGCAGCACCCCACCGAGGCCCGCGAGATCATCCGCAAGTCGATCCAGGCGGCCGCCGCGCGCCTCGCGGCCCGCAAGGCGCGCGACGCCACCCGCCGCAAGGGCCTGCTCGAGTCCTCCTCGCTGCCCGGCAAGCTCAGCGACTGCCAGCTCAACGACCCCGAGCGCTGCGAGATCTTCATCGTCGAGGGCGACTCGGCCGGTGGCTCGGCCAAGGGCGGCCGCAACCCGATGACGCAGGCGATCCTGCCCATCCGCGGCAAGATCCTCAACGTCGAGAAGGCCCGCATCGACAGGGTGCTCGCCAACACCGAGGTGCAGGCGCTGATCTCGGCCTTCGGCTGCGGCATCGGCGAGGAGTTCACGCTCGAGAAGCTGCGCTACCACAAGATCGTGCTGATGGCCGATGCCGATGTCGACGGCCAGCACATCCGCACGCTGCTGCTGACGTTGATCTTCCGGTTCATGCGGCCACTGGTCGACGGCGGCTTCATCTACCTCGCCCAGCCGCCGCTGTACCGGCTGAAGTGGAGCCAGGGCGTGCACGACTTCGTCTACTCCGACCGCGAGCGCGACGCGCTGGTGGCCGCCGGTCTCGCCGGTGGCCGCAAGCTGCCCAAGGACAACGGCGTGCAGCGCTACAAGGGCCTGGGCGAGATGAACGCCCAGGAGCTGTGGGAGACCACGATGGACCCCGACCACCGGGTGCTGCTGCAGGTGACCCTCGAGGACGCCGCGGCCGCCGACGAGTCGTTCGCCGTGCTGATGGGCGAGGACGTCGAGTCGCGGCGCTCGTTCATCCAGCGCAACGCCAAGGACGTCCGCTTCCTCGACATCTAGCGGGCTGCCGGCAGGGCTCACTCGCCTCGCTGGTCCCGCGCAGCACCGCTGAGCCCGCACCCCGACGTACACCCGAAGGACGGCCGTGACCGAGCAGCCCCCCGCACCCCCCGCCGGCGACCGCATCGAGCCGGTCGACCTGCAGGTCGAGATGCAGCGGTCCTACCTCGACTACGCCATGAGCGTCATCGTCGGGCGGGCGCTGCCCGACGTGCGTGACGGCCTCAAGCCGGTGCACCGCCGCGTGCTCTACGCGATGTACGACGGGGGCTACCGACCCGACCGCGGGCACAACAAGTGCAGCCGCGTCGTCGGCGACGTCATGGGGCAGTACCACCCGCACGGCGACTCCTCGATCTACGACACCCTCGTGCGCCTGGCCCAGCCGTGGTCGCTGCGCTACCCGCTGGTCGACGGTCAGGGCAACTTCGGCTCGCCGGGCAACGACCCCGCCGCCGCGATGCGCTACACCGAGTGCCGCATGGCCCCGCTCGCCATGGAGATGGTGCGCGACATCGACGAGGACACCGTCGACTTCACGCCCAACTACGACGGCAAGACCCAGGAGCCGCTGCTGCTGCCGAGCCGGTTCCCGAATCTGCTGGTCAACGGCAGCAACGGCATCGCGGTCGGCATGGCCACCAACATCCCGCCGCACAACCTGCGCGAGGTCGCGAGCGGTGTCCAGTGGTTCCTGAGCAACCCCGATGCCCCGCGCGAGGAGCTGCTCGAGGCGCTGCTCGCGCGCATCTCGGGTCCTGACTTCCCCACCGGCGCGCTGATCATGGGCCGACGGGGCATCGAGGACGCCTACCGCACCGGCCGCGGGTCGGTGACGATGCGCGCGGTCGTCGAGGTCGAGGAGATCCAGAACCGCCAGTGCCTGGTGATCACCGAGCTGCCCTACCAGGTCAACCCCGACAACCTCGCGCAGAAGATCGCCGACCTGGTGCGCGACGGGCGCGTGGGCGGCATCGCCGACGTCCGTGACGAGTCCAGCAGCCGCACCGGCCAGCGCCTGGTCATCGTGCTCAAGCGCGACGCCGTCGCCAAGGTCGTGCTCAACAACCTCTACAAGCACACCCAGCTGCAGGACAACTTCGGCGCCAACATGCTGGCCCTGGTCGACGGCATCCCGCGCACCCTGCCGCTGGACGGGTTCATCCGGCACTGGGTCGACCACCAGATCGAGGTCATCCAGCGGCGCACCCGCTACCGGCTGCGCCAGGCCGAGGAGCGCGCCCACGTCCTGCGTGGCTACGTCAAGGCGCTGGACGCCCTCGACGAGGTCATCGCGCTGATCCGCGCCTCGGCCACCGTCGAGGTGGCGCGAGCCGGCCTGATCGAGCTGCTCGACGTCGACGAGGTGCAGGCCTCGGCAATCCTGAACATGCAGCTGCGGGCGCTCGCGGCCCTCGAGCGCCAGCGCATCGTCGAGCAGCTGGCGGAGTTCGAGGTCCGCATCGCTGCGCTCAACGCGATCCTCGCCTCGCCGCTGCGCCAGCGCGAGATCGTCGGTGAGGAGCTCGCCGAGATCGTCGCCAAGTACGGCGACGAGCGGCGCTCGCGGATCGTGCCCTTCGACGGCGACATGTCGATGGAGGACCTGATCCCCGAGGAGGACGTGGTCGTCACGATCACCTCCGGGGGGTACGCCAAGCGCACCCGGGTCGACGCCTACCGCTCGCAGCGGCGCGGCGGCAAGGGCGTGCGCGGCACCGCGCTGCGCGGTGACGATCTGGTCGAGCACTTCTTCACCACCACGACCCACCACTGGCTGCTGTTCTTCACGAACCTGGGCCGGGTCTACCGGGCCAAGGCCTACGAGCTGCCGGAGGGTGGCCGTGACGCCAAGGGCCAGCACGTCGCCAACCTGCTCGCGTTCCAGCCCGGCGAGCAGATCGCCCAGGTGCTCGACGTCCGCGACTACGAACAGCAGCCCTACCTGGTGCTCGCGACCAAGGCGGGCCTGGTCAAGAAGACCCGGCTGACCGAGTTCGACACCAACCGCAGCGCCGGGCTCATCGCGATCAACCTCCGCGCGAACGCCGGGCTCGAGGGCACCGGCGACGTCGTCACCGACGAGCTGGTCAGCGCCCGGCTGGTCTCGGCCGACGACGACCTGCTGCTGGTCTCACGCAAGGGCCAGTCGGTGCGCTTCAACGCCACCGACGAGGCGCTGCGCCCCATGGGCCGCGCCACGAGCGGTGTCACCGGCATGAAGTTCCGCGAGGACGACCACCTGCTGGCGATGGACGTCGTCCACGAGGCCGAGACCCTCGACGTCTTCGTCGTCTTCGAGAACGGCCTCGCCAAGCGGACGCCGGCCGACCAGTACCGCGTCCAGGGCCGCGGCGGCCTCGGCATCAAGGTCGCCAAGCTCTCCGACAAGGGCGGCGACCTCGTGGGCGCGCTCATGGTGAGCGACGACGACGAGGTGCTCGTCGTGATGGAGAAGGGCAAGATCGTGCGCTCGCGGGTCGACGGCGTGCGGGCCACCGGGCGCGACACCTCCGGCGTCCGATTCGCGGCCCCCGACCGCGGTGACGCCATCATCGGCATCGCCCGCAACACCGAGCGGCTGGTCGAGGAGCAGGTGGAGCAGATCGCCGCAGCCGAGCCCGAGAGCAGCATGGGTGCCCCCAATGCCGTACCGTCGTCGGATCAGGCGTCCGCCGACGGCGTCGACTCCCCCGAGCCCGGAGGCGAGCAGTGACGACACCCGACGAGGCCTACGGCGGGGCGCAGCGGTCGTTCGCGGCCACGGCGACCTCGACCCGTGAGGCGGCCCCGGCCGGTGCGCGTCCGACGTCCGCCGCCCGCTCGGCGAGCGGCCCCCGCCGGGTGCGGCTCACGCTGGCCCGGCTCGACCCGTGGTCGGTCATGAAGCTGTCGTTCCTGCTGTCGGTCGCCGTCGGCATCGCCCTGGTGATCATGATCGGCGTGCTGTGGACGACGCTCGACGGCATGGGCGTGTTCACGAGCGTCAACGACACGATCAAGGAGATCAACAGCGGCGGCACCGCTGAGTCGACGTTCGACCTCATGAACTACATCGGCTTCAGCCGCGTGCTGTCGCTCGCGACGGTCGTCGCGGTGGTCGACGTCTTCCTGCTCACCGCCCTGGCGACGCTCGGCGCGTTCCTCTACAACGTCTGCTCGAGCCTGGTCGGTGGCCTGCACCTGACCCTCACCGACGACTGATCGGTTTGGGCGCCGCAGCGTCGCTGCGGTACCCTCGGTCGTCGCCGCACGCACGCCTCGGTGGCTCGGGGCCTATAGCTCAGTCGGTTAGAGCGCTTCCCTGATAAGGAAGAGGTCACTGGTTCGAATCCAGTTAGGCCCACGTCGTGATCTCGTCGTCTCATCCCTGTGCAGCCGGAGGCAGCCATGAAGAAGGCGCTCGTGAGCATCCTCCTCGGCGCCGGGGCGCTCGCCGCGTGGCGCAGGGTGCAGGCCGACAAGGCCGAGCAGGACCTGTGGGCCGAGGCCACCGACCCGGTGAGCTGAGACTCACCCCTCGGGGCCATGGCGCAATTGGTAGCGCACCTGCTTTGCAAGCAGGGGGTTAGGGGTTCGAGTCCCCTTGGCTCCACTTCTTGGCGTGGTGTGATGTGTTTCCCTGCCGTGGTGTGATGCGTTGGCAGCGAGCGCCGCGGTCCTCCGGTTCGCTGTCGCAAGCTCCTTGACGCGAACCTCCGGACCCCGGCGCTCTCTTGCTCCTGGTGGTTCGTCGGACGACCTCGGTGTCCTTCCGGGCCGGCGCCAGGTATATCGCCGTCGATAACCCCCAGCTATGCTGTCGTGGTGGACATCGCGGCGCAGCGGCGGGCTGCCGGTCTCAGCCAGTCCCAGCTCGCTCGAGCCGCGGCAGTCCCTCAACCGAACCTGTCGGCGTACGAGAACGGCCGCCGTGTCCCCTCCGCGGCGGTACGTGAGCGGATCGTGCTCGCACTCGCCGTACGACCGTCCGTGCGAGTCGAGCACCATCGCGACTCGATCCGGGCACTGGTGGCTGCGCATCACGCGACTGCGCCCCGGGTCTTCGGGTCCGTCGCCCGAGGGGGCGACGAGCCCGGCTCTGACGTCGACCTTCTCGTGGAGTTCACCGAAGAAGCGTCACTGCTGGACGAGATCGGCCTCCGGCTCGCCCTGGTCGACCTGCTCCGCGTGGACGTCGACGTGGTCGCCTTGGACACCCTCAAGGGTCAGGTGCGCGAGCGTGTCCTCGCAGAAGCGGTGGAGGTGTGACCGAGTCGGCACAGAAGGCGCGTGACGCGGCTGAACGCGTCATCGCCGTCTGCGACTCCCTCGCCGGCCTCGTGCCGCCCGATGTGGACTCCTTCGCGGCCGACCTCCGCACGCAGTGGGCTGTTGAGATGGGTCTCATCCGCATCGGCGAGGCCGTCAACCGGATCCCCGCGGGGGTGCGCGAGGTCTTCGACGACCAGCCGTGGCGGCAGATCGTCGCCATGCGCAACTTCGCCGCCCACCAGTACGACGACCTCGACCCGAGGCGGGTGTGGCGAACTGTCACCCGCGACGTCCCCCGGCTGCGTGCCTACCTCCTCGACACCGTCATCCCGGGGCTCGATCTGTAGGTCATGCGTGTGGGTCGCCGCACGCCCTGGCAGCGCGACGTGAGAGCTTGACCGGATGACCGAGCAGCCGCTAGTCCCTGGACTCCACGAGCAGCTCGTGACCAAGGCGATGCAGCTGGACCTTTCCGCCGAGCGTGCGCACGAGGCCGAGTTCGCCAAGGTCGACCCGGCCGACCAACCACACGTTCTCGCCCGGCACATCTATGACCTCACCCGCCGGGCTCTCGAGGGGAGAGCCGATGTGGATGGTCGGATCCAGCTCCTCGACGACCTCCTAGCCGTGCTCGACGTGCCCGCCGGGCGGGTCGACCCTCCGGCGCGGCAGCTGCGGCGGCTCGCGATGGCACCCGGTCCTGGCGTGGTCGACATCGAACCGGTTCGGCCCAGCACCCCGCTCTCCGACGCTGCGCTGCTCACGAACAGCACCGGCGAACCCAACCTGGCCGCCGAGCTGCGCGCCGAGCTCGACACCTCGGACGAGGTCGACCTGCTGTGCGCCTTCGTCAAGTGGCACGGGCTGCGCCTGCTGGAAGATCAGCTCGGGCGACTACGCCGCCGCCGAGCTCCGCTGCGCGTGATCACAACGACCTACATGGGCGCAACGGAACGGGCTGCGTTGGACCGACTCGTGCGGGAGATGGGCGCAGAGGTACGGATTCAGTACGACACCGCCCGCACCCGCCTGCACGCCAAGGCGTGGATGTTCCGACGCAGGAGCCGGTACGACACGGGGTACGTCGGCTCCTCCAACCTCTCCCGGGCCGCACTGCTCGACGGGGTCGAATGGAACGTCCGCCTGTCCCGGGTCGCAACTCCGTCACTGTTGGACAAGTTCCACGGCACGTTCGCCACCTATTGGAACGACGCGAGCTTCGAGTTGTACGACCCGGACGTCGACCGGGACCGCTTGGACGATGCGCTTGCCGAGGCGTCGGGATCACGGCAGCACGATCGTGTGACCATCAGCCTGTCCGGCCTTGAGGTCCGTCCCTTCACCTACCAGCAGCACATGCTGGACGAGCTGGCGGTCGAACGCGATGTGCACGATCGTCATCGCAACCTGATCGTCGCGGCCACCGGGACGGGCAAGACAGTGGTCGCTGCCCTGGACTATCGCCGGCTCTGCGGCCCGGCCTCCGCCGACCGCCCTCGGCTGCTCTTCGTCGCGCACCGCAGAGAGATCCTCGCTCAGTCGCGACGGACCTACCGAGAGGTCCTCGGCGACCGCGACTTCGGCGAGATGCATGTGGGCGCAGCCCGCCCGGAGCGCTGGGACCACGTCTTCGCCAGCGTGCAGTCACTGCAGTCGTACGGCGTCACGAACATCCCGGCCGACGCCTACGACATCGTGGTCATCGACGAGTTCCACCACGCCCAGGCACCGACGTACCGGAGGCTGTTGAACCACCTGACCCCGCGGGAGCTGCTCGGCCTCACTGCGACTCCCGAACGGGCCGACGGCGTCGACGTCCGCGCCGAGTTCTTCGACGGGCGCACCGCCACCGAGCTGCGGCTGTGGGACGCGCTCGGCAAGGACCTGCTCTGTCCTTTCCACTACTTCGCCGTCGCGGACGGCACGGATCTTCGGCGGATCAGCTGGGCCCGTGGCCGGTATGACGAGGGCGAGCTGTCCGGCGTCTACACCGGCAACCGCGCACGGGCCGCCATCGTCGTGCAGCGGCTGCGCGACAAGGTGCTCGAGCCAGGGGCGATGCGCGCACTCGGCTTCTGCGTCAGCGTTTCCCACGCAAACTTCATGGCCGAGACTTTTCGCGACGCCGGCATCCCCGCACTTGCCATCAGCGGTGACACTCCCGCAGCGGACCGCGAGCGCGCTCTCGACGACCTGAGGTCGCGCCGTGTCAACGTCCTGTTCGCTGTCGATCTCTTCAACGAGGGTCTCGATCTCCCGGACGTCGACACGGTGCTGTTCCTCCGTCCCACCGAGAGCGCCACGGTCTTCTTGCAGCAGCTCGGTCGTGGACTCCGTCGCACTCCGGACAAGGCCGTGCTGACCGTCCTTGACTTCGTCGGGCACCAGCGAAAGGAGTTTCGCTTCGACACCAAGCTTCGTGCACTGACTGGCGAAACCCGGCGGGGTCTCGAGCGCGAGATCGAACGTGGATTCCCGTTCCTTCCCTCCGGCTGCCAGATCGTGATGGATCGCCAAGCCCAGTCATTGATCCTCGAAAACCTGCGCAACCAGGTTGCGAACAGCTGGAAGTCGATGACCGCGGAGCTGCGCTCGTACGGTGACCTCGACCTGCCGACCTTCGTCCACCAGTCGGGCATCGAGCTGCCCGACATCCTGCGCCGAGGCCAGCGCTCGTGGACCCAGCTGCGGAGGGATGCCGGCCTACCCACGCCAGAGGGCACTCCCCTGGAACAGCAGCTGCTCAAGCGGCTCCGTGCTTTCGCTCACGTCGACGATGAGCTGCGGGCGGCCGGCTACGGACAGCTGCTGAGCTCGCAGAGGTCGTACGCCGACCTCACGCACGAAGAGCAGCGATTGGCGCGGATGCTCTTCTTCTCGGCCTTCCCCAACGGCACTGGCTTGTCGACGTACGACGACGGCCTGCGCGCCATTCGCACGGAACAAGCCTTCGCCGCCGAGCTTGGAGCCGTCATCGACCTCGTCTTCGATGGGACGCGTCATGACGCCTTGCCGCTGACCGGGTCGCTCGCCAGTGTGCCCTTGCGCGTCCACGCTTCGTACCAGCGCGAGGAGATCCTCGCGGCCCTCGACTACGCCAACCTCGACCGAACACCGCGAAGCATGATGCAGGGCGTCGCGTACTCCGAGGCCTTTGACGTCGACGCTCTGTTCATCACGTTGAAGAAGTCGGAAGCCGACTACTCACCCACCACCATGTATCGCGACTACCCGATCAGCCCCACGCTCTTCCACTGGGAGTCGCAGAACGCCACCTCCGTCGCCTCACCCACCGGTCAGCGCTACCTCAACGGCTCGAGCACCGTGCTGCTCTTCTGCCGGATCGAGCACAAGGGCGAGTACGACACCGCGCCGTACGTGCTGCTTGGCCCCGCCTCTCACCTCAGCCACGTGGGTGAGCGCCCCATCGCCATCACCTGGCAGCTGCAGCACGCCATGCCCTCGACCTTCTTCGAGAACGCCAGCCTCGCCGCGTCGTGACGAGTGCCGCACGTTGCTCCACCGGCCGCGTGCGGCCGTGCTCTTCGGCGGCTGCTGTGCGGGAAGCGGCCGGGCACGCCGCGCGTCGACGACGAGACATGACGAAGCCCTCCCCGCCGCGGCGGGGAGGGCTTCGTCACTTCAGGTCAGCGCTGCTCGTCGGTCTGGTCGACGGGCCCAGTGGGCTCGTACGGCTCGGGCGAGGTGCTTGTGCCGTCACCGTCGATGTTGATGCTGGTGGTAGACGCCGCCTGCTCGGAGTCGACCGTCAGGCCCGGCACCTGGGCGGTGCTGTCGAGGGCGTCGGCGGCCGTGCCGCTGCTGAGCGTGCCCAGGTCGTCGACGTCCGACGCGGTGGAAGGGGTCGGGGTGGGCGGGGTGTACGACGGGTAGCTGCCGGTCGGCACCGCCCACGGGTCCTCCTTGGGCTGACGCGCCGAAAAGGCGGCGTAGCCGGCGGCTGCAGCTGCCGGCAGCACGACGAGGAGCAGCCAGCGGCGTCCGCGGCGCTTCTTCTTCGTGGGCTTCACGACGGCCTCGCCGCGCAGCACCGCGACGGCGTCGCCGCTGCGGGCCTTGTACTCCCCGGCTGCCACACCGGCGGCCGCACCGGCCGCAGCGGCGGCGTGCAGGGCCTCGATCACCCGGGGCACCAGCTCGTCGATGCGCTGGCGGGCGACCTCGACCGCGGGACCGACCTTCTCGCGAGCCGCGTCGACGGCGGGCACCACCTTCTCGCGCGCTGCGTCGACCGCCGGGGTGACGGCGTCGACGGCGGCGAGCACAGCGGCCTCGACCTTGGGCTGGGCGGCCTCGTAGCTGCTGGTCACGCGGGGCGTGGCCCAGTCGACGGCGTCCTTGGCCCTGGCCCCGACCGCCGGCGCGACACGACCCCACGTGTCGACCACCGTGTCGGCCACGGCGGTGCCGACCTCGGCGACCTGGATGCCGGTCTTCTGCGTGGGACTCTTCTTCTTCGTGAACACGTGCCCTCCCGACTGCCGTCGACGCATCGACGGCTCTCGACGTCTCGGGCGACGGACCATCGAGGTGCGGCCCGCCGCGTCAGCGCTCATCCTGCACCGCACAGCCACCTCCCGCCCAGCCGGGTGCCGCGAGCGTCCGTGGGAGGATGGCGGCATGGACGTCACGCTGCACACCACCAAGGGCGACATCGCCATCACGCTGTTCCCCGACCACGCCCCCAAGACCGTGGCCAACTTCGTCGACCTCGCCGACGGCTCCAAGGAGTACACGGACGAGACCACCGGGCAGAAGAAGACCGGGCCGTTCTACGACGGTGTCGTCTTCCACCGGATCATCCCCAACTTCATGATCCAGGGCGGCGACCCGCTGGGCACCGGAACCGGCGGGCCGGGCTACGCGTTCGACGACGAGATCCACCCTGACCTGACCTTCTCCAAGCCCTACCTGCTGGCCATGGCCAACGCGGGCAAGCGCATGGGCAAGGGCACGAACGGGTCCCAGTTCTTCGTCACCGTCGTCCCGACCCCCCACCTGAACGGCAAGCACACCATCTTCGGCGAGGTCAGCGACCAGGCCGGCCGCGACGTCGTCGACGCGATCGTCGCGGTCCCCACCGGTCGAGGCGACGCGCCGATCGAGCCCGTCGTCATCCAGAGCGTCACCGTCAACCGCTAGCCATCTGCTAGCCCGTCCCGCCCGACCGACCCTGCTGGGTCGGCCCGGGCGGAGCAGCATCCTCGAGGAGCAGTGAATGGACGGCGTCGACCCGTCACTGGCGGCGGCGCCGTCCACCGCTGAGCCCGTCTGCCCGCGTCACCCCGACCGGGTGAGCTACGTGCGGTGCCAGCGGTGCGACCGACCCACCTGCCCGGCGTGCCAGCGCCAGGCGGCGGTGGGGTTCCAGTGCGTCGACTGCGTCCGCGAGCAGGCCGCGAACCACCCCGTCGCCCGGACGGCGTTCGGCGGGCGGCTCGGCGACACCGGTCGACCACTGGTCACGCTGTCGATCATCGGGCTGTGCGTCGTGGCCTACCTGCTGCAGCTGTCGCCGTCGCTCGACATCACGCAGAACTTCGCCTTCTCGCCGGTCGTCGCCGAGAGCGAGCCTTGGCGCTTCATCACCAGCGCCTTCCTGCACCAGACCGGGTTCCTCCCGCACATCCTGTTCAACATGCTGATCCTGTACCAGATCGGCCCGTTCCTGGAGCAGCAGCTGGGGCGGGCGCGGTTCCTCGCGCTCTACCTGGTCTGCGCGATCGGCGGGTCGGTGGGCTACCTGGTGCTCGCCGACCCGACGAGCCTGGAGTCCTGGTACACCGCCGTCGTCGGCGCCTCGGGCGCGGTCTTCGGCCTGTTCGGGGCGCTGCTGATCGTCAACCGCCGGCTCGGCCTCGACAGCCGCGGCATCCTCGTGCTCGTCGGCATCAACGCCGTCATCGGTTTTGTGCCCGGCCTCAACATCGCCTGGCAGGCCCACCTCGGCGGCTTCCTCACCGGCATCCTCGCCGCCGCCGTGGTCGTCTACGCCCCGCGCGCACGCCGGACGCTGCTGCAGAGCACGGGCCTGGCCGGCGTCCTGCTGCTGCTCGTAGCCGTGTCGCTCGCCAAGCTGGCGACCGCGTGATCTTCGCCTGAATCACATGCGTGGAAGTCGGTCCCCAGGCTGTGCACAACTCTGTGGACGAAGGTGTCTCACCGGTGTGCCCGACCGGACGCCGGCAGCCTCCGGCCCGCTGTCGCAAGCTCCTTGACGCGGACCTCCGGCAACCGACGCCCGGTCAGGCGTCGGCGATCGACGGCACTTGGCCGTCCGGCGGGCGGTCCGCGTCCTCATGGGTTCGCTGGTTGCGCCCATGGTTGCGAGGCAGTGGCTGTCATGGCGACCGATGTGTCGCCACCACGACGGTGACCACGGGCTGCGGGGCCGGCGGCGGGCCGGGATTGCATGATCACGCCGGTTGAGTTGGCCAGCTGGGCCGGGATTGCATGATCACGGCAGATGTGGGTGGCAGGCGACGGGTCGGCCATGTGGAGCGGGCGTCGGTGGCCGCAGGCCCGCGTCAAAGGAGCTTGCGACAGCGGTCCGGAGGGCGCCGGCGTTCGCTCAAGCAACCGGAGGGCGCCGGCGTTCGCTCAAGCAACAGCACCAGGCGCGCAGCCCGCGGACAAGCGGCAGGCCAGCTCAGCGCCAGCGCGTGGCCATGCCGAAGCCGGCCATGATGACGCCGAAGCCGACGACGATGTTCCAGCGGCCGAGCGAGGGCAGGGGGTACTGCTGCTGGCTGAGGTAGAAGGTCACGATGTAGGCGAGCCCGACGATGAACAACCCGACCATGACCGGTGCGTACCACGGCGGGCTCGGCTGCGGGGTGGTGCTGCGGACCGTGGGAGCGGCGCTCGCGGGCCGCTTGCGTGAGCTGGACTCCGGCACGGTGGCTCCTGTCGTCGGGGTGGTCGTCTAGCGTAGTGGGGTCGAGGGTTCGATCGAGTGGGCGGAGGGTCGTGACGGGCGAGACCGGCAGCGCACGCGCGCGACCGCGCCTGCCCAGTCTGCCGCACCCGCGCCGGTGGCGTCCCTCGCGCTGGGGCGTGCTGGTGCCGGTCGTGCTCGTCGGGGCCGGACTGCTCGCGACGACGAGCGCGCAGACCGCGCGCGGCACCGACCTGCGCTCGGTCGGTCGCACCGACACCGCCGACGTCATCCGCGAGCAGCAGCACCGCGCCGACGTCCAGGAGGACCAGCTGCGCTCGCTGCGGCAGCGGGTGGCCGCCCAGACGGCGGAGCAGGCACCGTCGGGGTCGGCGCTGCAGCGGCTGACCGACCAGCAGCAGGGGCTGGGGGTCGCGGCGGGCACGGCGGCGGTGACCGGCCCGGCGGTCACCGTGCGGCTCGACGACGCCCCGCACGACGGCAGCATCCCCGACGGCTTCTCCGCCGACGACATGGTCGTGCACCAGCAGGACGTCCAGGGCGTCGTCAACGCGCTGTGGGCGGCGGGCGCCGAGGCGATGACGCTCATGGACCAGCGGGTGATCTCGACCAGCGCCGTGCGCTGCGTGGGCAACGTGCTGATCCTGCAGGGCCGCGTCTACTCCCCGCCCTACGTCATCACCGCGATGGGCGACCCGACCCGGCTGCAGCGGGCGCTGCAGGACTCCGCCCAGCTGGCGATCTACCGCCAGTACGTCGACGCCGTCGGGCTCGGCTACGACGTCAGCACCCAGTCCGCCCTCGCGATGCCGGCGTACGACGGGGTGCCCGAGCTGCGGTACGCCCGGGTGCCGTCGTCGTGACGCTCGCACCTTCGCGCCGGGCGTCGCACCCCCACGGCGAGGCCGCTGCCCGGGCGACGGCCCGGGGCCTCGGCGAGGCGCTGCTCACCGCCGGGGTGCTCGTGCTGCTCTTCGTCGTCTGGCAGCTGTGGTGGACCGACGTCTCGGCTCAGCGCTCGCAGCGCGCCACCACCGAGCAGCTGCAGCAGCAGTGGTCGGAGGCCGCCCCGGGGCCGGCGGCCCCAGCCGGACGAGCGGGGGTCGCGATGGCCGGGGCCGACGTCCTGCCTGCGGTCGGGCAGCCGTTCGCGCTGCTGCGGGTGCCGCGCTTCGGTGCCGACTACGTCCGCCCGGTGCTCGAGGGCACCACTCTGCCCGTGCTGGACGACGGGGTCGGCCACTACGTTCACAGCGTCGCCCCGGGCGGCGTCGGCAACTTCGCGCTCGCTGGGCACCGCGTCACCTACGCCAAGCCCTTCAACGAGATCGCGACGCTGCGTGCCGGCGACGCCGTGGTCGTCGAGACCCGCGACGACTACTACGTCTATCGTGTCGTTCGGCACGTCGTCGTGGCGCCCGACCGCACGGACGTCGTGGCCGCGGTGCCCGAGCAGCCGGGTCTCGCGCCCACCCGCCGGCTGCTCACCATGACCGCCTGCCACCCCGAGTTCTCCGCCCGCGAGCGCTACGTCGTGATCGCCGAGCTGACGCGCACCGTCGCCAAGCCCGGTGGGTCGCTGGCGACGGTGCTCGCGGCGGCGGCCTGAGCGTGTACGCCGCGCTCTGGCGTCGGCTGCCCGGCCCGCGGCCGCTGCGCGTGCTGCTGGCCGTGCTGCTCGTCGTCCTCGCCGTGGTGGTGCTGTTCGGGTGGGTCTTCCCCGCCCTCGCGCCGCTCGTCCCCTTCAACAACGGAACGGTGACCCAGCCATGACCGCCCAGCCGCACGCCCCCCGCGTGCTCGTCGTCGACAACTACGACAGCTTCGTCTACACGATCGTCGGCTACCTCGAGCAGCTCGGCGCGAGCTGCGAGGTCGTCCGCAACGACGCCGTGACGACCGCCGACGCCGTGGGGTACGACGGCGTCCTGCTCTCGCCGGGGCCCGGGACACCCGAGGACGCCGGCGTCTGCGTCGACATGGTGACCGCCTGCGCCGACCGCGAGCAGCCCCTGCTCGGGGTGTGCCTCGGCCACCAGGCGATCGGTGTCGCCTACGGCGCGGTCGTCGGCCGCGCCCCCGAGCTGCTGCACGGCAAGACCAGCGTGGTCGAGCACGCCGGCGCCGGGGTGCTGTCGGGGCTGCCCGACCCCTTCACCGCCACCCGCTACCACTCCCTCGCCATCGACCCGGCGACCGTCCCGGCCGAGCTCGAGGTCACCGGGCGCACGCCCGGGGGCGTCGTCATGGCCGTGCGGCACCGCGAGGCGCCCGTCGAGGGCGTGCAGTTCCACCCCGAGTCGGTGCTGACCGAGGGCGGTCACCGGCTGCTCGCCAACTGGCTCGCCCGCTGCGGCGACCCCGCCGCCGTCGAGCGGTCGGCGGGGATGGCGCCGCTGATGACCCGCTAGCGCCTCACGGTGTGGCGGGTGGCGTGTCGGTCGGGACGTCGGTCGGCGCGTCGGTGGGCGTGACCGTCGGGAAGGGGGTCACGGTGTCGGTGGGCGTGGGTGTCGGCGTGACGGTGGGCGTCGGAGCCATGCGGGCCACGAAGAGCTTGACCTCGGTGCCCAGAGGGACGGTCTTGGCCGAGAACGCCTGGTCGGTGACGGTGCCCTCCGGCTGCGTGCTGTCGACGTTGGTCACCTCGCCCACCTTGAGGCCCGCGCCTACCAGCGTCTCGATCGCGTCGGGGAGGGTGCGGCCGATGACGTTGGGCACCTGCACCGACCCGCTCGACACGGTGAGGGCGACCCCGGTGCCCTTGGTGGCTGTCTCGCCGGCGCCGGGACGGCTCGACAGCACGGTGTTCTTCGGCTCGGTCGACTCCTGGCTGTCGACCTCGCCGAGCACCAGGCCCTGGGCCTTGAGCAGCGCATCGGCCTGGGCGGCAGTCTGACCGACGAGGTCGGGGACGGTCGCCGTGCCCCGACCGGTGGAGACGGTGAGGGTGACGTCGCTGCCGCGGGGCACCGAGATCGCCGCCAGCGGTGACTGCTGCACGACGCTGCCTCGAGGCACCTCGTCGCTGGTGGCCTGCTCGATCGCCGGCACCAGACCGAGCGCGGTCAGCGCCGTCCGCGCCTGCGCCTCGGTGCGGCCCGTCACGTCGGGCACCTGCACGGTCTGCACCGTGGGGGTGTCGTCGCCCATGAGGCTCGGCAGCACCAGCACGCCGAGCGCGATGAGCGCCGCGGCGAGCAGCCCCAGCAGCACCCACACGCCGGCCCGGCTGGAGCGCTCGGGGTCGCGGTCGTCGTCGCGGCCGGGGGGCAGGACGGTCGCCACCCGCTGGGTGGCGGGCGTCGGCGCCGCGACGGGCACCGGGGCCACGGCGGGCTGGCCACCCCGGGGCGTCAGCGGGGGGATGGACGCCATGGCGTGCGTGGCCGCGGCCTGCGCGGGACCGTCGGATCCGACCAGCGCGGCAGCGCTGCCGAGCGCGGCGCTGCTGACCCGGCGTCCGGCGAGGGCGGCGTCGACGTCCGCGCGGAACTGCTCGGCGGTCTGGTAGCGGCCGGCGCGGTCCTTCACCAGGGCGTGGACGACGATCGCGTCGACCTGCACCGGCACCTCGACGTTGAAGCTGCTCGGCGGCTTGGGCGCCTCGCCGACGTGCTGGTAGGCGACGGCGACCGGCGAGTCGGCCACGAACGGCGGGCGGCCGGTGACGAGCTCGAAGAGCAGGCAGCCGGTGGAGTACAGGTCGCTGCGCGCGTCGACGGTCTCGCCGCGGGCCTGCTCGGGCGACAGGTACTGCGCAGTGCCGATCACGGCCTGGGTCTGCGTCATGGTCGCCGACGAGTCGGCCACCGCGCGGGCGATGCCGAAGTCCATGACCTTCACGTCGCCGGTGGGGGTGACCATGACGTTGGCGGGCTTGATGTCGCGGTGCACGATGCCGGCCCGGTGGGAGTAGCCGAGCGCGGCGAGCACGCCGGAGGTGATGCGCAGGGCCTCCGACCAGGGCAGCGTCGTCGAGCGGGTCAGCATCTCGCGCAGCGTCCGGCCCTCGACGTACTCCATGACGATGTAGGGCCGCGGCACGCCGGAGCCGTCGTCGGCCGGCTCCTCGCCGCTGTCGTAGACCGCGACCACGGCCGGGTGGTTCAGGGACGCGGCCGACTGGGCCTCGCGGCGAAAGCGCGCCTGGAACGAGGGGTCGCGCGCGAGGTCGGACCGCAGCAGCTTCACGGCGACGGCCCGGCCCAGCCGGGTGTCACGGCCGAGGTGCACCTCCGCCATGCCGCCGCGGCCGAGCACCTCGCCGACCTCGTAGCGACCGCCGAGCAGTCGAGGAGCGGTGTTCACGAGACGTCCTTCGCGATCAGGTGCGGGGCCGGGGCCGCACCGGCGGTGGCGGCGTCCGGGTTCGTCGTGCTGTCGGTGGCAGCGCCGGTCGAGGTGACGACGCCGGTGCCCTTGCTGCGGCCGCCGCCGTTGCCGTTCCCGTTGCCGTTCCCGTTCCCGTTGCCGTTCTCGTCGCGGGTCCCCGTCGTCGCGCTCGTCGGCGACTCGGACGACGGGGTGGGCGAGGGCGTGTCGGACGGCGTCGCCGAGGGCGTGTCGGACGGCGTGTCGGACGGGGTGTCGCTGGGCGTCCTCGTGGGAGTCGGGGTCGGCTCGCTTGTGGGCTCGCTCGTCGGCTCGCTCGTGGGCGACGGCTCCTCCGACGGCGTGTCGCTGGTCTCGCTGCTGGACGACGACTCCTCGCTGGGGGTGTCGGACGTCGGCGGCGTGCTCGGCGTGCTCGGGGTGACGGCCGGGGGCACCGCGGGGCTTGACGGCAGCGGGGCCGCGGGCGCGCTGTCGCCGAGCTGCTGGCTCAGCACGGCGCCGGCCACCGCGAGCACCGCGACGAGCAGCAGCCCGAGCAGGATGAGCGCGCCGACGTTGCGCTGCTTCGCCGGCGCCGGCGCCGGGTCGACGTCGTCCGCGAGGACGGGCGCCAGGGCGGGAAGCGCCGACGTCGGCGACGCGGTGGGCACCCCCGCCGTCGGCCGCAGCACCTCGGTGGTGTCGCCGGCCGCGGCGTACCCGCCGAGCCCGGCGATGGCCACGGTCGGCCCGGCGGTGCCCTGCGACAGCGCGCCGTTCAGCGCGGCGGCGAAGGAGGCGGCGCTGGCCGGGCGGCGCGCGGGGTCCTTGGCGAGCGCCTGCGAGATCACCGCCGCGAGCGCGGGCGGGACGCCTGCGGGAAGCGGGTCGGGCTCGCGAGAGACGTGTGCCATCGCGACGGCCACCGGGTTGTCGGCCTCGAAGGGCCGGCGTCCGGCGAGCATCTCGTAGCCCACGACCCCCAGGGCGTAGACGTCGCTGGCGGGTCCGGCCTGCTGGCCGGTTGCCTGCTCGGGCGAGAGGTACTGCGCGGTGCCCATGACCTCGCCGGTGCGGGTGACCGGCTCGGAGCTGTCGAGCCGGGCGATGCCGAAGTCGGTGACCTTGACCTGCTGGTCGGGGGTGATCATGAGGTTGGCCGGCTTGACGTCGCGGTGCACGAGCCCGGACGCGTGGGCCGCCTGCAGCGCGTGGGCCGTCTGCGACAGCAGCGACACGGCGATGGCCGGGGGCAGCCTGCCGTCGCGCTGCAGCCTCGCCGACAGCGGCTCGCCCGCGACGAGCTCCATGACGATGTAGGCGGCGCCGTCGTCCTCGCCGTAGTCGTAGACGCCGGCGATGCCGGGGTGGGTCAGCGAGGCCGCGTGCCGGGCCTCGCCGCGGAACCGGGCGAGGAAGGCCGGGTCGTCGGCGTGCTCGCCGCGCAGCAGCTTGACGGCGACCTCGCGGTTCAGCACCTCGTCGGTCGCCGCCCAGACCTCGCCCATGCCGCCGCTGGCGATGCGGCGGGTGAGGGCGTAGCGGTCGCCGACGCGGACGCCGGGAGCAGGTGACAGGGGGCTCATCGGCGCAGCACCGCTTCCAGAACGGCCTTGGCGACGGGCGCGGCGACACGACCGCCGGCGGCTTCGTTGCCGGCGACGCCACCGTCCTCGACGACGACCGCGACGGCCACCTGCGGGTCGTCGGCCGGCGCGAAGGCCGTGAACCAGGCGTGCGGCGGCCGGCCGGGCCCCTGCTGGGCGGTGCCGCTCTTGCCGGCCACGGTCACGCCGGGGATCTGCGCGCGGGTGCCGGTGCCGTCGCTCACGACGGCCTCCATCATCGTCGTCAGCTGCGCGGCCACCTCGGGCGTGACGGCCGTCGACAGCTCCTGCGGCTGGGTCTGCTCGATGACGTCGAGGTCAGGGCTGCGGACGGCCCTGACGGCGTACGGCGTCATCACCACGCCCTGGTTGGCGACCGCGGCGCTGACCATGGCCATCTGCAGCGGAGTGACGCGCACGTCGTACTGGCCGATGGCCGCCTGGGCGCTCTGCGGCGGGTTCATGCCGGCGGGCACGGTGCTGGGCGTCACCGGCATCGGGATGGTGAGGCGCTCGCCGAAGCCGAACTTCGCCGCCTGCTCGCGCAGCGCGTCGCCGCCGAGTGCGAGCCCGAGCGAGCCGAAGGCGGTGTTGCAGCTGATCTGCATCGCGCGCACGAAGCTGACGCGGTCGTTCGGTCCGCACGAGCCGGAGAAGTCGTTCGGCAGCGTGGCGGTGGTCTGCGGCAGGTCGAGGCGCGCCGGGCCGGGCAGCTCGCTGTCCTGCGTGTAGCGGCCGGTCGACAGCGCGGCGGCCGCGGTGACGATCTTGAACGTCGAGCCGGGCGGGTAGAGGTCGCCGCCGATCGCGCGGTCGACCAGCGGGTCGCCGTCGTCGCCCAGCAGCCCGGAGTAGGCGCGCTGCACCGCGCGCACGTCGTGGCTCGCCAGCTCGTTCGGGTCGTACGTCGGCGAGCTGACGAGGGCGAGGATCGCACCGGTGCGCGGGTCGAGGGCGACCACGGCCCCCCGCTGGTCGCCGAGCGCCTCCGCCGCGGCCCGCTGGGCCGCCGGGTCGACGGTGAGCTCGACGGCGGCGCCCTGCTGCTGGCGCCCGGTGACCAGGTCGACCATGCGCCGGTAGAAGAACTCGTCCGACGAGCCCGACAGCACGCTGTTCTCCCCGTTCTCCACGCCGCGCCCGGCGCCGTAGACGAAGGAGTAGTAGCCGGTGAGCTGGGCGTAGAGGGGGCCGTCGGCGTAGGTGCGCTGGTACTTCAGCTCGTCGTCGCTCGCCACGGACCGCACGACGGGTGCACCCGCGACCAGGATCGGCCCGCGCTCGCGGTTGAAGTCGGCGAGCAGCGTGCGCCGGTTGCCGGGCTTGGTCTTCAGCGCGCCCGCGTCGACGAACGCGATGTAGGTGCTCGACAGCAGCAGCGAGGCGAACAGCAGCGCCACGACCGTCGACAGGCGCCGGATGGGGTTGTTCACCGCAGCCTCACCACCTCGGTCGTGGCCGAGTCGGCGAACGACGTCGGCTCGACGGGCGGCGCCGGGCGGCGGGCCTGGTCGCTGATGCGCAGCAGCAGCCCGATGATCGCCCAGTTGGCGAGCAGCGAGGAGCCGCCGTAGGACAGGAACGGCATCGTCAGCCCGGTCAGCGGGATCACCCGCGTGACGCCGCCGACGACCACGAAGCACTGCAGCGCCACGATGAACGCGAGGCCGGTGGCGAGCAGCTTGCCGAAGCCGTCGCGCACGCCGAGGGCCGTGCGCAGGCCGCGCTCGACGACGACCAGGTAGAGCAGCAGCAGCGCGAAGACGCCGACGAGCCCGAGCTCCTCGCCGAACGACGGGACGATGTAGTCGCTCTCGGCGTACGGCGTGAGGTCGGGTCGGCCGCGGCCGAGGCCGGTGCCGAGCAGCCCGCCGCTCGCCATGCCGAACAGGCCGAGCACCAGCTGGCTGCTGATGTCGAGGGCCTTGGCCGAGAACGGGTCGAGCCACAGCAGCACGCGGTTCTGCACGTGGCCGAACAGCAGGTAGGCGAGGTAGCACCCGCCGGCGAACAGGACCATGCCGATCGCGATCCAGCTGGTGCGCTCGGTGGCGACGTAGAGCATGGCCACGAACAGCCCGAAGAACAGCAGCGAGGTGCCGAGGTCGCGCTCGAACACGAGCACCGCGAGGCTCGCGGCCCAGGCCACGATGATCGGGCCGAGGTCGCGGGCGCGGGGGAACGTGAACCCGAGCACCCGTCGTCCGGCCAGGCTCAGGGCGTCGCGGGTCTGCACGAGGTAGCCGGCGAAGAACACCGCGAGGCACAGCTTGGCGATCTCGCCGGGCTGGAAGGACAGCGGGCCCAGGCCGATCCAGATGCGCGAGCCGTTGATGTTGCGGCCGATCACCGGCACGAGCGGCAGCAGCAGCAGCGCCAGGCCGAGGGCCATGGCGGTGTAGGTGAAGCGCTGCAGCCGGCGGTGGTCGCGCAGCGTCCACAAGATCGCGAGGGCGAAGGCGACGCCGAGCGCCATCCAGACCAGCTGGCGGGCGGCCAGCGCCTCGCCGGTCGAGCGGCCCTCGGCGACGTCGAGGCGGTGGATCATCACCAGACCGAGCCCGTTGAGCAGCGTCGCGATGGGCAGCAGCACCGGGTCGGCGTAGGCGGCCTTCAGCCGCAGCGTCACGTGCACCGCACCGACGAGGACCACGAGCCCACCGCCGTACGCCGCGAGGCTGGGCGGCAGCGTGCCGGTGGTCGCGATGCCGGTGCTGGCGTAGGCGAGCAGCACGATCGCGACAGCGAGCACGAGCAGCACCAGCTCGACGCCGCGGCGGGTGCGGGGGGTCAGCGTGGTGATCGTCGACATCAGCGCACCCCCGCGCAGTCGACGGGCGTGGGCGTGCTCGTCGGCGTCGGCGTCGGCGTGGGCGTGGGCGTGGTCGTGGGCGGAGCGACCGACGGGCGGGGGGCGTCCGTGGCGAGCGGCGTGGGGCTCACCGGGACGGTCTGGCGGGTGGCCGTGCCGCTCGCGAGCGGGTTGCGGGTCGTGGGGCTCACCGACGGGGTGGTGGTCGGGGTGGCGGACGGGCTGGTCGTGGGGGTGACCGGGGCCGCGGCGCGGGGGGTGGTGGGCTCGGTGGCGCAGGTGGTGGCCTGCTGGCGCAGGTCGGCGACCGTGGCGCGCGCGTCGGTGAGGTCGTCGGCGGTGATGGCGTCGCTGACCTGCTCGCGGGCGAACAGCGGCAGCGCCCCGAGCGCGATGTCCTGCTTCTCGTAGACGCTCGAGAGGCTGACCGGGCCGATGTCCTGCGGCAGCCCGCGGTAGATGGCCACGTCGGTGCCGTCGGCGCCCACGTAGTACTGGTCCTGGCTCCAGGCGTAGGCGGCGTACCCGCCACCGCCGAGCACTGCGAGCACGAGCAGCGTGACGAGCGTGCGCAGGGCCCAGCGCGCCGCGGATGCGGGCGGGGCGATGGCGAGCGCGGCGTCCGGCAGGTCGTCGTCGGTGGCCGCGGGGCGGTCCAGGGCCGCTGCCTTGGCGGCGGGCGTGTCGGCGGTGGCGGGCGTGCGGACGGTGCCGTGGACGGCGGCTGCACCGACGACGACGGGGGTGGTGGTTCCGACGTCGTCGTCGCGGGTGAGGTCGACGACGTGGGCGACGATGCAGGTGATGTTGTCGCGGCCGCCGCCGCGCAAGGCCATCGCGACCAGGGCGTCGGCGGCGAGGCCCGGGTCGTCGTGCTCGGCGAGCGTCTCGCCGATGGTCTCGTCGCGGACGACGTCGGTGAGCCCGTCGGAGCACAGCAGGTAGCGGTCGCCCACCCGCGCCTCGCGCACCGACAGGTCGGGGTGGTCGTCGGGGTCGCCGGTCAGCACCCGCGTGACGACCGATCGCTGCGGGTGGCGCTCGGCCTCGTCGGGGGTGATGCGGCCCTCGTCGATCAGGCTCTGCACGAACGAGTGGTCGTGGGTGATGCGCGTCAGGGTGCCGCCGCGCAGCAGGTAGCCACGCGAGTCGCCGATGTGGGCGAGGGCGAGCTTGCTGCCGTAGCGCATGAGCGCCGTCGTGGTCGTGCCCATGCCGGCGAGCGCGGGGTCGGTGCCGGTGCGGCGGCGCAGCTCCTCGTTCGCCTCGCGCATCGTCGCCGCGAGCAGCTCGAGCGCGTCGCCGCCGTGCGACTCGCCGTCCAGAGCGACCATGCGGCCGACCGTGATCGAGCTGGCGACATCGCCCCCGGCGTGACCACCCATGCCGTCGGCGATGACGAGCAGGTGCGGACCGGCGTACCCGGAGTCCTGGTTGTTCGTGTAGCGGCCCAGCCCGATGTCGGAGCGGGCGGCGTAGCGCAGGGCGATCGCCATCCGCCTACCTGCGCAGCTCGAGGACGGTGGTCCCGATCTTCAGGCTCGACCCGACGGGCAGCTTCTGGGGACCGGTGACCCGCTGGCGGCCGGCGTAGGTGCCGTTGGTCGACCCGAGGTCCTCGACGAACCACTCGCCGTCCTTGGGGAAGATCCGCGCGTGCCGGGAGCTGGCGTAGTCGTCGTCGAGCACGAGCGTCGACTCGGGGCTGCGGCCGATGAGCACCGACTGCTGGCCGAGCGCGATGGTCGTGCCGCGCAGCGGGCCCTCGGTGACGACGACCTGCTGGGGCACGCGGCGGCTGGACGTCTTGGCCGCGGGTGCCGGCGCGGCCGGACGCCGGCTGGTCGCGGCCGCGCGGGCCGTCACGCGGGTGCCGAACAGGTCGCCGCGGAGCACGGCGACGACGGAGAACACGAACACCCACAGGGCCGCGAGCAGGCCGAGGCGGACGACCGTGACGGTCAGCTCGCTCATCGCACTCCGCTGCGGAAGGTCGCGCGGGTGCGGCCCAGGGTCACCAGCGACCCGTCGACGAGCTCGAGGACGCCGGCGCGCTGCCCGTCGACGAAGGTGCCGTTGGTCGAGCCGAGGTCGCGCAGCGAGGCGACCAGGCGTGGCCCGTCGACCGTGACGCGCACCTCGGCGTGGCGACGCGAGACGCCCGGGTCGTCGAGCACGATGTCGGCGTCCTCACCGCGGCCGAGCACCGTGCTCGCGCCAAGCAGGGGGTAGGCGTGGCCGTCGATGTCGAGCCAGGGTCGCTGGGTGACGACCGGGGGCGGTGGGGGCGGTGGAGGAACGGGCCGCGACGCCTCAGGCTGCTCGTACGCCGGGGCCGGTCGCGGCTGGGCCACCGGCTCCCGCGAGCCCTTCACCGTGGCGCTGCGCACCCGGAAGATCCCGGTCTCCAGGTCGCCGGCCGCCTCGAAGTCGACCGTGACCGGCCCGACGAAGGTGTAGCGCTGCTGGTCGGCGTGCTCCTTGACGGTGGTGACGAGCTCGTCGCCGAGGGCGTCGGAGTACTCGGCGAGCCGCTCGTGGTCGGTCGGGCCGAGCTCGACGACGAACGCGTTGGGCACCAGCGTTCGACCCTTGCTGATCACCGCGGCCCGGTCGTCGCAGGCGCGCTTGAGGGCGCTCGCGATCTCGACCGGCTGCACCTCGGAGCGGAACGCCTTGGCGAAGACGCCGTTCACGGCGCGCTCGATGCCCTTCTCGAAGCGGTCCATCACTCCCACGTCGGGCACCTCCTTCGCGTCGTCGGCCGGTCGCCCACCGGATGGCGGGTCGACCGATCGTAACGGCCGAGGAGGGGGCTGCCTCGTGCGTGCTAATCTTCAGCCGGTTCACGGCGCCGCCTCGCACGGCCGCCGTGGGCTATGCGCGAGTGGCGGAACGGCAGACGCGCTGGCTTCAGGTGCCAGTGTCCGAAAGGGCGTGGGGGTTCAAATCCCCCCTCGCGCACACACTCCCAGCGGGCCTCGACCGTACGTCGGTCGGGGCCTGCTGTGGTGTCGGGCTCCTCCCAGCTACCGCGCTCGGAGCGGGTCCTGCGGCGCGTCGCCGAGTGTGCGCCTACGGCTGCTTCAGTCGTCGCGAAGCAGCCTCTCGTGCACATTGGACGACCAGGTGGGCCGGGCGCGTCTCGGCCCGCGTCGGCTGGATGGGCGCTCACACGAGCCCCCCACGTGAGAGCGCTCCCATGCCCGGGCGATGTCTGCCATGATCCTCACCCGGGCGCGTCATGAGGGGGTGGCAGGTGCCGAGCGAGCGGTGTGCCGCGCCGAGCAGCCCGCTGCGGCCGTGACCCCGCTGCTGCGCCGGGCCCCGCTGCGCGCCCTGCGGTCCGGCGGCTGGGGCGCGCTGACCGTGGCGGCGCTGATGCTGCTGTCGGCGGCTGCGGCGTCCGGGCCGGTGCTCGACGCGGTGACGGCGAACGCGGCGCTGCGCGACCAGCTGGCGGCCGTGCCGGGCGGGGCTCCGGCGTCCTCGGCCGCCGTCGTGCGCGTGGTGGGTGGGGCGGGCGCGCAGGGACGAGGCGTGCTCGCCACGGCGCTGGACGACGTCCCCGGCCTTGGCGAGGCCACGACCACGGCGAGCTCGATCGGCCGCGAGCAGATCGACCGGCAGATCCCCTTCACGCCCTACGTCTCCGCCGGCACCGGCGACGGCGAGCGCGCCCGGCTTTTCGGCGACGACCTGGTCGCGACCGACCCCGCGAAGGTCCTCGCTGTGACCTCGCGAGCCGCTGCCGCCTCGGCGCCGGCCGTGTGGCTGCCCGACCCGGTGGCCCGGCGCCTGGGTGTGACGGCGGGTCGTGTGGTCACGATCGGCGTCCGCCGCCGTGACGAGTCCAGTGCCGTGCGCGTCACAGTCGCGGGCACCTACGCCGTCCAGCGTGACGGCCGCACGCCGACCGACCCGCTGGGCAGCACCCGGTGGGCGCTGCGCGGCTCGTCGGTGCCACCGGACTCCCAGCTCGGAACCCTTCGCGCCTTCCTGCTGGTCACCGACGTCACGACCGCCGGCACGCTGGCGCGCCAGACCGGCGACACCCTGCTGTTCGCCGTCGAGGCGCAGCCGTCGCCGGCCGTGCCGACCCTCGAGCAGGCGGACGCCACCGTGGCGGCGATCAGGCGGCTGCAGCAGCAGGTGCGCGACCCCGCGATCGTCGGCGACACCCCCGACCGGCTCCGGGCCCAGGTCGTCACGGGCCTGCCCGGCCTGGTCGGCGACGCGTCCGCGGTCGCCGCCCGCACGGTCGCCTGGACGTCGACCCTGGCCGCGGCGGGGGTGGCGCTGGGTCTGCTCGCGGTGCTGGCGGCAGCCCTGCTGGGCACCGGACGCCGGCGCCGCGAGCTCGAGCTCACCGCAGCGCTGGGCATCCGACCGGCCACGACTGGCGCCCTGGCCGCCGCCGAGATGGTGCTTCCAGCGCTGCTCGGCGCCGTCCTCGGCACCGCGCTCGCGACGGTGGTCGTGCGGGTCGCCGGGCCGCCCGGCGCGCTGCCCGCGAGCGCGGTCCTGGACGGCGGGGTGCGAGCCGTGCTCGCCGCCGCGGTCGGCGTGCTGCTGGTCGCGATCTGGACGGCGCTGGCCGCTGCCCGGGCCGCGCGGCTGGTCGCGGCCGAGCGGCGCCCGCGGCCGTGGCCCTGGGAGGCCGGTCTCGCGCTCGTCGCCGTCACCGCCGCCGGGGCGCTGCTCACGCGACCCGACGGCACCGGCCCGCCCGGCCCGGTCGACCTGCTCGTCCCGCTGCTCGTCATCACCGCGACCGCCGCGCTGGGCACCCGGCTGGTGCTCGCGCTGGCGCGCCGGCGTACTCCGCGACCGTGGGGCCGACATCCGGCGCTGACGCTCGCGGTGCGGCGGCTGGTCGCGGGCGGTGACGTGCTGGTGGTCACGGCCCTCGCGACCGGCCTCGGGCTGCTCGTCTACGCCGTCGCTGCGGCGGGGTCGCTGCGGCAGGTGGCCGACGACCGTGCCGACGTCCGGGCCGGTGCTGCCGCGACCGCGGAGGTCGAGGTGTCGTGGCTGCTCGACCCCGGCGCCGCCCAGCTGCCGCAGAACCCGTCCGGCGAGGGCGCCGCGCTGCTCGGACAGCGGACGCTGCCGGTGCCGGGTACGCGTACGCCGCCGCTGCCCGCCGGCACCACGATCGTCTGGCGCGGGCGCACGACCGTGCCGCCCGAGTTCGGCAACGTCGACCTGCTCGTCGTCGACCCCGCCCGGTTCGACGCGGTCGCCCGGTGGGGCAGCGGTCCCGAACTGGCTGCGGCCCGAAGAGCGCTGCGGCAGCTCCGGACCGCCGACCGCACCACCACCCAGCAGGTGCGGGACGCCGCCGAGGACGTCGTCATCCCGGTGATCGCCGTCGGCGACGTGCTGCAGCGGCGGGGCGACCGCGCGGCGTTCACCACCCTGCAGGGCGACATCCCGGTGCGCGTCCTCGACCGGGTCGACGCCTTCCCGGGCACGGGATCCATCGGCATGCTGGTCGTGCCGGCCGACGCCCTCTTCTCCTACCTCGGTGAGGGCGACCCGCGCGTGCGCCCACCTGAGCGCAGCGGCCGCTTCAACCGGCTGCCGCCCGAGTTCTACCCCTCGCTCTGGTCGGCGACGGGCCCCGACGCCCTCACGGCGATCACCACGGCCGCCGACGTCGACCCCGGCGCCACGACCACCTACGCCCAGCTGTCGCAGCAGCCCGATCTTGTCGCCGCGCGCCGCGCCGGTGGCCTGCTCGTGGCGCTGGGCCTGGTCGTCGCGGCCCTCGGGGTGGTGGGCCTCTCCCTCGCAGCCGACCGCGCGACCCAGCGGGCGCTCGCTGCCGACGTCCTGCTCGAGCGGCTGGGGCTCGGACGACGGGGCACCCGCCGCGCCCGGACGCTGCAGCTGGCAGCGACCTGCCTGCTTGCCACGGGCCTCGCCGCGGTGGGCGTGGCGCTCGTGCGGCCGCTCGGCTCGCGGCTGCTCGACCCCGGCGGCGGTGAGTCGCCCGCGTTCGCGCTGCGGTTCGGCGTCGCGCCGGTGCTGGCCGCGGTCGTCACGCTGGTCGTCGCCCTGGCGCTGGGCGCTCTGGTGGCGGCTCGCCGGGCTGCGACCGCTCACCCGTCGGAGGTGCTGCGCGATGAGTGAGGTCGAGGCGGCCCGGTGCGCCCGCCTGGTGCGCATCTACGGCTCGGTGACCGGCGAGGTGCACGCCCTGCGGGGGGTCGACGCGACGTTCGCCGCGCGCACCGTCACCGCGGTCACGGGCCCGTCCGGCAGCGGGAAGTCGAGCCTGCTGCAGGTGCTCGCGCTGCGCGAGCGGCAGAGCGGCGGCGAGCTGTGGGTCGCCGGCCGCGACACCGGCCGGCTGTCGCGGACGACGCTGCGCACCCTGCGCCGCACCTCGGTCGCGTGGGTCGCGCAGCGACCGACCCACGGGCTCTTCGAGCACCTCACCGCGACCGAGCAGCTCGCCCAGGTGGCGGTGCTGCGGTCGGCCGACCGTGGCGAGGGTGCCGCGCTGCTGGAGCGGCTCGGGCTCGCCGGCCGCGAGCACGCGAGGGCGCGCGAGCTGTCCGGCGGCGAGCAGCAGCGCCTCGCCGTGGCGGCCGCCGTGCTCGGCCGGCCGGCACTGGTCGTCGCGGACGAGCCCACCGCCGAGCTGGACGACGCCACGTCGGCCCTCGTGCTCGCCGAGCTGCGCCGGTGCGCGGCCGAGGGCGCGGCCGTCGTCCTCGCGACGCACGACCGGCGGGCGGTCGCGGCGTCCGACCGGGTGCTCCACCTGACCCACGGCGTGCTGTCGACCCAGTCCGCCGCCGGCGGCCCGGCGACCGCGAGCATCGACTCGACCGGGCGGCTGCAGCTGAGCGCCGAGGCGCTGCGGCTGTTCCCCGACCGGCTCGCGCGGGTGGTCGTGGAGGCCGACGGGGTGCGGCTGCTCCCGCCCTCGGCGGGGGGCGACGGTGGCTGACCTGCTGGTGGTCCACGACGTCACCCACGTCGTGGGCGCGACCCGCACGACCGTCCTGCGCGGGGTGTCGCTGCGCGTGGACCCCGGCACGCTCGTCGCGCTCGCCGGCCGGTCGGGCTCGGGCAAGTCCTCGCTGTGCCACCTGGTCGCGGGGCTGGCGGAGCCGACGTCCGGCACGGTGCTGATCGACGGCACCCCGGCCCATCACGTGCGCGACTGGGCCACCGTCTCGCTGCTGCCGCAGCGCCTCGCGCTGGTCGAGGAGCTGACCGTCGCCGAGAACGTCCTCGCCCCGGCGGTGCTGCGCGGAGCACACGGACCGGACGAGCAGGCGCTCACCGACCGGCTGCTCGAGCGGCTCGACCTCGCGGCGCTCACCGACCGCCCCGTGACGCGCACCTCCCTCGGCGAGCAGCAGCGCACCGCCCTCGCCCGGGCCCTCGTGCTGGCCCCGCGCCTCGCCGTCCTCGACGAGCCCACCGGTCACCAGGACGACGACCACGTACGTGGCGTCCTCGCCGGCCTCGCCGTCGCCCGCGACCTCGGCTGCGCCGTGCTCGTCGCCACCCACGACGAGCGCGTCCTCGCCGTCGCCGACGTGGTCGTCACCATGAGCGACGGCCGCGTCGTCCCCCCCTCCCCGTGATCATGCGATCCCGGCCCACCGTCCCCGTGATCATGCAATTCCGGCCCACCGTCCCCGTGATCTTGCGATCCCGGCCCACCGTCCCCGTGATCTTGCGATCCCGGCCCACCCGCCTCGTGATCTTGCGTCAGCGGCCCGCTGGCCGGTGACGGATCCAGCTGAGGACGCGTCCACAGGGCTCGTGCCCGGCGGCCGCCTTCTGTCGGTCGGCGGCGCCGGTCGCGTCCGGGTCGGGCGCCACAACGGCGGGCAGAAGTCACCGTGCGACGGGCCGGCAAGCACGGACATCGGCTTCCACCAAGACCTCTGCCAGCCGGTGTGGCCGCGACCGTGTCTGGATGGCGAAGCCGGGCCGGGTCACCGTGGTCGGTGGGACGACGGCCACGGTCGCGAGGGTGCGGGCGAGGTCGACGCGGCCCCCGTCGTGATCATGCGATTCAGGCACCTCCCGCGACGACCCTGGACTTTCCGCGTGCTGCAGCCCGAGGAAGGTCCAGGCTCATCCACCTAACGTGATCAACCGGGGCCGGGGTGGCCCCACCCACCCTTGCCCGACCGAACGTTCGGTTCTAGGCTCGCTGGCCAGCTGCTGCGGGCCCCGCCGGGCGGCGACCGCGACGAGCCGGGGAGCGCCATGACCACGCTGACCACGAGCGCGACCGACGCGCTCGTCGAGTGCCACCAGTCGCTGCTCGTCAGTGCGGTGCAGGCGGTGGCACCGCACCCCCGCGCGATCCTCGCCATCACTGTCGACACGGTGCGAGAGGTGTTGCGGGACAACGGTTTCGAACCTCAACTGGTCACCCTGCTGCCAGAGGCGCCCGGCGACCGGCTCGCCGCCGAGCTCGGCGGTCACCGACGACGGCACCGTCGAGGTCACCATCACGCCGACGTGCAGAGGCTGCTCCGCCATGGGACGCCATCGCGGACGACGTGCGCAAGCCGTTGCGACGCAGGGCTTCTCGCGGGTCGATGTGATGACCGTGCTGCGACCCGCGTGGACCACCAACTGGATGAGCGAGGACGAGCGCCGCGGCTCGCCGTCTACGGCGTGGCGCCGCCCGGCCGCACGTCGCCACACACCAGTCGCCGCCGGGCCCGTCGCCCGCACGCTCTGCGTGCGGTGCCCGCAGTTCAGCTCCGCCGACACCGTGAGCTGTCGCGGTTCGGGTCGACGTCCCGCAAGTCGTTGTGGCAGTGCGCTTCTTGCCGGGGACCGTTCGATCTCTTCAATGACATCTGAGGTGCCTGCCGTCACGAGCGCGCGGGGTATCCACCCGCTGCGCGGCGCGGCCGTCGAGGCGCTCACCGACACTGCCGTCGTCATCACCTTCCACGTGCCGCCGTCACTGGTCGACGACTTCACCTACGCGCCAGCCCAGCACCTCACGGTGGCCGCTGAGATCGACGGACAACTGCTGCGCCGCAGCCACTCCGTCTCCTCGCCCCACCCGGCCCGTTCGGCAGCTGCCAGGTCATGGTGCGCCTCCACGGGCGCACGAGCACCGTCGCGATGCCCGACGAGGGTTCGGTCCTCGGTGCGACGCTCACCTGCCAGGCCGTGCCCACTGGCGACCGGCTCGTCGTCGACGTCGACGCCTGACCCGCGGTGACCGGTGCGGGCGAGCCCCTGGCCTGGTTCGGCGACCAGGTGCGCGTAGGCCTGTCAGAGGTGCGGCACGACGCCGGCGCCCTCGACGAGGGTGGCTGGTGGGCCGTCGTCGTCGACTTCGCCGGGGGGCTGGTGGCCGGCCGGTTCGAGCGCCGCGTCGCGGGGCCGCCGCCGGTGGCGCCGTGGGTGCCGCTGACCGGGCCGTGGCGCAGCTCGCTCGACCGGACGTCGTACGAGGCCGGGGTGCGCGCGATCCGGTCGCGCATCGGTGCCGGCACCGTCTACCAGGTCAACCTCTGCCGCGTGCTCGAGCACGACCTGCCTTCGGACGCCGACCTGCTCGGCCTCGCTGGTGTGACCGCCGCCGGCAACCCGGCGCCGTACCAGGGGTTCGTGCGGCTGCCGGGCGCCGAGGTGGTGTGCGCGTCGCCCGAGCTGTTCCTGCACCGCGCCGGCGGCCGCGTCACCACCGGGCCCATCAAGGGCACCGCGCCGACGCCCCACCTGCTGCTGGCCAAGGACGTCGACGAGAACGTGATGATCGTCGACCTGTCGCGCAACGACCTCAGCCTCGTCAGCCGCACCGGCTCGGTGGTCGTCGACGCGCTGCTCGAGGTCCAGCACCACCCCGGGCTGGTGCACCTGGTGTCCCGGGTTTCTGGCGCGCTGCGGCCCGGCACCACGTGGGCCGACCTGCTCGGCGCGACGCTGCCGCCGGCGTCCGTCACGGGGGCGCCGAAGTCGACCGCGCTCGCGGCGATCGCCGACCTCGAGCCGGTCGGGCGCGGGCCCTACTGCGGCGCGGTCGGCTGGGTCGATGCGGACGCCGGCACCGCGCAGCTGGCCGTCACGATCCGCAGCTTCTGGCGCGCGACGTCGGACGACGGCCGCCCGGTCGTGAGGTTCGGCACCGGTGCCGGCATCACGTGGGGCTCGGACCCCGCGGGCGAGTGGGACGAGACCCGGCTCAAGGCGCGGCGCCTGGTCGGGCTGGCGGGCGGGGCGCCTGCGGCCTAGCCGGTTTGTCTCGGTACCGGACGGGTATTCCCGGCCCAGTCGAACACCCGGAGGTTCTCGGTGCCCAGCCGTTCCCACGCCCGACGCGGCACCGCTGTCGCCCTGCTGCTCGCGCTCGTCGCGTCCGGCTGCAGCGACACCGATGCGGGCACCACGGCGCGCGACCGCGCGGCGGAGGTCGTCGACGCCGTCAAGAACGCCGTGGCCAAGGCCCGGGAGGGCAACGACACGGCGTCCGGTGCCGTCGACGCCGGCCAGGCCGCCCCCATCCGCGCCGACACGCGCACCGCCTTCGACTACGACCAGTACACGAGCACCCTCGGGTCGGTCATCAGCTCGCTCGAGGACTATTGGGCGACGGCGCTGCCGGCGAGCTTCGGCGCGCGGTACAGCTCGCCGCAGCGCTTCGTCTATTACCGCTCCGACCAGCAGCCGCCCGGCCCGACGTGCGGTGAGGAGCCGGCGCCGGCGAACAACGCGTTCTACTGCCCCGCCGGCGACTTCATCGCCTGGGACGAGACCGGCCTGATCATCCCGCTGTACGTGCAGGCTGGGGACTTCGCCGCCGGCTTCGTCCTGGCGCACGAGTTCGGGCACGCCATGCAGGCCCGGCTGCCGCAGCAGGAGCAGGTGGGGGTGCTGCGCGAGCTGCAGGCCGACTGCTTCGCCGGCTCATGGTCGGCGCACGTGCAGGAACAGGGCCTGCTGGAGGCGGGCGACCTCGACGAGGCGACGCTCGCGGTCTTCTCCGCGCGCGACGTCCCCGGCACGGCCTGGACCGACCCGCGGGCCCACGGCAGCGGCTTCGAGCGCACGCGCGCCTTCACCGACGGCTACGAGAGCGGCCCCAAGGCGTGCTACCCCGCGCCTGCCGAGGACTGGATCGTGGAGGCGGCCGGCTCGACCGGCGGCGCCGCGACCGGCGCGCCGACGCCCACCGACGGCGCCACCCCGTAACGCGCGTGATCATGCGATCGCGGCCCGGGCGAGCCGGAATTGCATGATCACGGTGGGTCGGCGCCGGTGGACGGCCGGAGCGAGCCGGAATCGCATGATCACGGCGGGTCGGCGCCGGTGGGCGGCCGGAGCGAGCCGGGATTGCATGATCACGGCGGGGTTGGCGCCAGTGGGCGGCCGGTGCGTGCCCGGGATCGCATGATCCCGGGGGGGTCGGCGGGGCTGTGCGCGGCGGCGGCAAGCGCCGGTCGGTGCAGCCGCCGGCTCACAGGTCGCGGCGCTGGAGTGCGACGCCCGCCAGCCAGAGCACCAGGGCGACCCACAGCGCGGACCAGGCCAGGTAGGCCGCGGTCAGCGGCGAGGCGCTGAGGAACGGCACCCCACCCTCGACCGCGGGCCCGCCGAGCTGGGCGAGGACCGTCGAGTCCTGGAAGGCGTTCATCGCGCCGCGCCACAGCCCGTCGGTGGGCAGCAGCATCCGCGAGACGGTGCCGATGCGGGCGATGCTCTCGGGACCGCCGGCGTTGATGTTGCCCACGACGCCGGCGATCCAGGTGGCCCCGAACAGGCCGACGGCGACGATGCCCGACGCCATCGGCGAGATGACGGTCGACAGCAGCAGCCCCAGGCTCATCAGCACCGTCGTCTGCGCCGCGAGCAGGGCCAGCCCCGTCGCCGGGTGCGGCGGCCAGTACCCCACGGTGACCTGCACGACGACGAGCAGCGCGAGACCGGCCACCACGACGTAGCCGGTGCCGAAGGCGACGAGCCCGAGCCACTTGCCGAGCAGCACGGTGGAGCGCCGCACCGGCCGGGCGAGCACCGACAGGGCCATGCCCGACTCGATCTCCCCCGCCAGCGTGGGGCCCGCGACGAACGTCGTGCCGAGCGCCGCGACCAGGCTGAGACCGAACATCACGAGGTTGAGCACGATGCTCGCGACCAGCCGGGCCTCGCCGCTGGTGAGAGCGCCGGCGGCGTCCACGCTGGTCAGCCTTGAGAACCCCCAGGCGCTGAGCCCGAGCAGCACCAGCGTGAGCACCCCCAGTGAGCGCAGCACCCGTCGCCGGGCGACCTCGCGCACGGTGAGCGCGGCGAGCGTGAGCACCACGCGCGCGGCGTGACCGGCCGACGCGCCGGGCACGCGCGCGGCGTCCGGCCGGGTGGCCGAGGCGGTCATCGGCCCTCTCCCGCCGACGACGAAGCCGACGACGAAGCCAACGCCGACGAGCGCAGGATCGCGAGCAGCCGCTCCTCGAGCGTGACCCGGCCCGGCTCGACGGCGTGCACGCGCACGCCCAGCCGCACCAGGTCGGCGACGAGGTCGGCGACGAGGTCGTCGGTCGGCCGACCGGTCGGGTGGTCGGACGTCGGCGGTGACCCGAGCGCGTCGTCCGGCAGCTCGATGATGAACTGCGACCCGCTGCGGGTGAGCCGGCCCGCGGCCGCGAGCCGCTGCTCGGCTGCCGGCGTCACGTCGTCCAGCCGCAGCCGCAGCTCACGCCCGCCGAGCAGCTCGGCCAGGGTGCCGGCCGCGGCGACGCGCCCCTGGTCGAGGATCACCGCCCGGTCGCAGACGCGCTCGACCTCGCCGATGAGGTGGGAGTTGAGCAGGACGGCGACACCGTCGTCGCGCAGCGCCAGCAGGATGTCGCGGACGTCGGCGCGGCCGAGCGGGTCGAGGGCGCTCGTCGGCTCGTCGAGCACCACGAGCTCGGGGCGGGCGACGAGGGCGACCGCGAGCCCGAGCCGCTGCTGCATGCCCTTGGAGAAGCCGCCGACGCGGTCGCCCGCACGGCTGCCGAGCCCGACCAGCGCCAGCCGGTCGAGCTGCTCGGCGGCCGGGACCCGCGCACCGGCCAGCCGCACGTGCAGGGCCAGCACCTCGGCGGCGGTCAGCCAGGGCTGGTAGCGGAACAGCTCGGGCAGGTAGCCCACCCGCGCGCGTGCCCGGGGGTCGCCGCCGGGACGGCCGAGCAGCATGACCTCGCCGGCGTCGGGCCGCACCAGCCCCAGCATCATCTTGATGACGCTGGTCTTCCCCGCGCCGTTCGGCCCGAGCAGCCCGACCACCTCACCGCGGCCCACGGTGAACGACACGTCGTGCACGGCGGCACGGCGGCCGTAGCGCTTGCGCAGCCCCGAGCACCACACTGCGGCCGACGGCGGCAGGCCGGCCAGCACCTGCCCCGCGAGCTCGTCGGCGAGCCGCACGGCGGCATCGTGCGGGACGGCGCTCACCGGCCAAGCCCGCGCGCCACCGCGACGACCTCGTCGTCGTCGAGCGTCCCGGCCACCGCCGTGATGATGCCGTCGCGCACCCACACGACGCCGGCGATGCTGCCGTCCGTCGAGGTGATGACCGTCGCCGGCACCCCGTCGACGTCCGTCCTGGACGTCCTCACCTGGCCTGCCGGCAGCGGCAGCGGCAGGGTGGTGCCGTCACCGGAGAAGCTGCGCAGCTGGGCCGCGACGTCGGCGGGGACGCCGGGCAGCGAGAGCAGGTAGTCGCGCGCGGTCTCGAACGAGACGCCCGTCGACGTGGCGGTGGGGGCGACGGCGCGGGCGACGATCATCGCGGGGACGCCGCGGGCCTCCGACCACACGGCCGCGACGCCAGGCCCGGCGCTCAGCTGGAACGTGCTGCCGTCGAGGCCAGCTGGTGGCGGGGTCGTCGCGTCGCCGGCCGCGGCGGCGGCTCGGGCCTTGCTCGCTGAGAACGTGAACTGGGCGCGCACCCGGTCGCCGACCTGCCACGCCGGCTGCCCGGTGACCCCGCGCGGCAGCTGCGCCACCTGCGGCACGGTGAGGCCGGTCGCCTGCCGGGCGGCTGCGGCTCCGTCGACGTCGTGGACGTCGACGTCCTGCAGCACCCGCAGGTCGCCGTACGCCGCCAGGTCCGGCAGTGCGACGAGGTCGGCCTGCGTGAGCGTCGTCGGGGCGATGGACTCGGTGCGGAAGATGGTGATCCAGTCCGCCGCCGCGGCGGCTGCGGCGCCCGTGACGATGACCGCGGCGCCGACGACGGCCACGACCGGGCTGCGCAGCGAGGTGCGCCGGCGGCGGGCGCGTGCGGTGACCGAGGCAGTGCCCGACAGCGCAGTGCCTGCTGGCGCAGCCGCCACCGGCGCCGTGAGGACAGCGCCCTGCAGCCGCGCCCAGGCGGCGTTGAGGTGGCGGTCGTCGACGGGCTCGGCGGGGGTGAGGGCGACGGCGAAGGCGTGGGCGTCGGCGGTGACGGTGGCGAGGGTGGAGCGGCAGGTGGGGCAGCCGGCGACGTGGTCACGGTCGGCGTCGGCGACAGCGACGGGCTCGTCGACCAGACGGCGCAGCGTGCCGTCAGCGGGATGTGGCACGGGGGTCCATCTCCTTGCGCAGTGCGGACTCGGCGCGACGCACGGTCGTGCCGACGCTCGCGGGTGACAGGTGGAGGGCGGCCGCGACCTCGGCGTAGCTGAGGCCGCTGTGCCGCAGCACGAGCGCGACCGCCTGCGTGCGGGGCAGCCGGGCGAGGGCTGCGCGCACACGGCGCCGCTCGTCGTCGCCGACGACGACGTCGGCCGTGTCCGGCGCGACCGCCGAGGTGTCGCGGGCCGCGACCTCGCGGGCCGCACGACGACGGCCGGTGCGCAGGTGGTTCAGCGCAGTGTGCGCGGCGGCGACCGACAGCCAGCCCGGGGCCTCTGCCGCCGGCACCGTCGTCCGGCCGAAGCTGACGAAGACCTCCTGGGCGACGTCCTCGGCCTCGTCGCGCGAGCCGAGCACGCGCGCGGCGACGGCGACGACGCGCGGGTAGGTGGCGCGGAAGACCTGCTCGAGGTCGGGGCGCACGCCCCCTGGCGACGTCCCCGCCGCCGTCCCCCTCGCTGACGCACGCACCGCCGTACCGCCTCCTCGCCATCGCGTCCGGTCGACCGCGCCGTCAGGCGCCCCCGCCGCACGTGCCAGCTCGGCGGCCGGCACGACGGCCAGCACACCCGCGCCGTGCCTCACCTGGTCCATGGAGTCCCCGTGCCTCCTGAGCACCGCCGCGGTGCCGGATGTGACACCGGGCCGTGGTCGCGGGGCCCGCATCACCCGCCGGTCGCCAGCCGCTGCGCCCGCCGGACGGCGTCCACGACCTCCCGCTCCCACACCGAGAAGTCGTGGCCGCCCTCGACGACCCGCAGGTCGCTGCGGACGTCGGCGCGGCGTCGCAGCCGCGTGTGCAGCCGGGCGGCGACGAGCGTGAGGTCGGCCGGATCGCCGTCCGGCGTGTGCTGCGGTGGCTCGCCGTCGCCCACCGTGACCGCGATGCCGGTGGCAGGTGCGGTGCCTGCCGGCCGCGCGGCGAGCAGCGCGGCCGGGGCCATGAGACCCCGGTAGGTGGCGTCGTCGAAGCGCAGCGACCCGGCGCCGAAGGCACCGCTGGTGCGGGCCGACGACTCCAGCGGGGGGAGGTCGTACGCGGCGGGCGACAGCAGCGCCGCCCAGCCGACGAGGTGCGGCAGCGCGAGCGCCCAGCGGCACGCGGCCGCGCCGCCCATCGAGATCCCCACGACGCCGCGGTCGGTCGTCGCGCCGCCCTCGACGGCGGGCAGCACGTCGTCCAGCAGCGCCGACTCGACCGCCGTGGGCTGCCCCTCGCCGGCCGAGTCGACCCACCAGTGCGTCCGCCTCAACCAGGGCCCGTCCGGCGCGGCGAGCGACGCCGCGGGCAACCGGCCGTCGTCCATGGCGGCGACGAGCCGCCCCATCAGGGGGATCAGGTCGTCGGCGCCCGCGCCGCGCCCGTGCAGCAGCCAGACCCACCGACCTGTGTCGTCGACTTCGCGCCGGTGCACCCGCAGCTGCACGCTGCCGAGCCGGCTCGGCGCGGTGAGCGGCTCGATCCGCTGCCGGGACGACAGATTCGTCACGTCAGCATCTTGACGCACGCGTCCGACAGTGGCACCGTCATCTCTTGTAATCGATTACGCAATCGATTGCAGCATCCGTCAGCGACGACGCCGAGGAGCCCGTGTGGACGCCGTGACGCCTCCTCGTGCGACTGCTGCCGCCGTCGCGGCCCTCGCCGGGGTCTCGATCGCCTCGGTGTCGCGGGTCTTGAACGGGTTGCCGTCCAGCGCCGAGATGGCCGGCCGCGTGCGGGCCGCGGCCGCCGAGCTCGGCTACGTGCCCGATGCAGCGGCACGGTCGCTCAAGGTGCGTCGCACCGAGCAGGTCGCGCTGGCGGTCGCCGACGTCGGCAACCCGGTCTACGTCGCCATGATGCGCGCGGTCGAGGCCGTGGTGCGCTCGGCGGGCTACCGGCTGGTGCTGGCCTCGACGGGGTCGGACCCCAAGGAGGAGATCGGCCTGATCTCCCGCCTCGGCACGGGCTGGGCCGACGGGCTGATCATCAGCCCGCTGCGCATCACCGACGACCTGGTCGCCGAGCTGCGCGGCTCACGCGTGCCGACCGTCGTCATCGGCTCGCTGCCCGCCGGTGTCGCGCTCGACAACGTCCGCGCCGACTCCCCGCGCGGCGTCCGGCTGGCACTGGAGCACCTGCACGGCCTGCGGCGCAAGCGGATCGCGTTCGTCAACGGCCCGGCCGACACCGTGCCGGGTGCCGCCCGGGCTGCGGGGTTCGAGCGCACGTCGCGCCGCCTGGGCATCGACCGTGACCCGGCGCTGCGCGTGAGCGCCGAGGACTTCACCTTCGCCGCGGGCCTGGACGCCGGCCGCGAGCTGCTCGACCAGTGGGACGGCGCCCGCGCGGCCGGCCGGCCCGACGCCGTCCTCGCTGCGAACGACCTGCTGGCGGTCGGCGTGATGCACGCTCTGGCCGAGCGCGGCCGGCGCGTGCCGGACGACGTCGCCGTGGTCGGCATGGACGACACCGAGCTCGCGTCGCAGGCGACCCCCACCCTCACCAGCGTCGGGCTGGGCTCGGCCGATCGCGGCCGGATGGCCGCGCAGCTGCTGCTCGACCGCATCGCCGACCCGGCGCGGCCGGTCCAGACCACCCGCGTGCCACCGGTGCTGACCGTCCGGGCCTCCACCACCGACGTCGGGAGCCCGCGATGACCAGCGTGCGGCCTGCACCTGCTGCGACCCCGGCGTCCGGGCCGTCGCGCCCGTCGTCCCAGCGACCGCGCCGGTCCAGCCAGCAGCGCGAGGCCTGGCTGCTCGTGCTCCCCGCGCTCGTGCCGGTCGCGCTGTTCAGCGTCTACCCGCTGCTGCAGGGCCTCTACCTCGGGTTCACCGACAGCAAGGCCGGCCTGAACGTCGTCACGCGCTTCGTCGGCGTCGACAACTTCACCCGGCTCGCCGACAACGACCTGTTCTGGAGCTCGTTCCGCATCGGCCTGGTGTGGGCGCTGTCGGTGACGGTGCTGCAGTTCCTCGCCGGTCTCGGGCTCGCGCTGCTGCTGAACCTGGACCTGCGGCTGCGCTGGCTGGCGCGCACGCTGTCGCTGGTGCCGTGGGCCATGCCCCCGGTCATCGTCGCCATCATGTGGCGGTTGATGCTCAACCCGAACTACGGGCCGATCAACGGGCTTCTCCGCGACCTGCACCTCGGTGACGGGGGAACCAACTGGCTCGGTGACTTCTCGACGGCGCTGCCGGCGGTCATCGTCGTCGGCGTCTGGGCAGGCATGCCGCAGACCACCATCACGCTGCTGGCGGGCCTGCAGTCGGTCGACCAGTCGCTGCACGAGGCGGCCGCGGTCGACGGAGCGACCGCGTGGCAACGGTTCCGCCACGTCACCCTGCCGTCGCTTCGGCCGGTGATCGCCGCCATCACCTCGCTCGACTTCATCTGGAACTTCAACAGCTTCGGCCTGGTCTACGTGCTGACTGCGGGCGGGCCGGGCGGGCGCACGATGCTGCCGATGCTGTTCGCCTACAACGAGGCGTTCCGCTACGGCAACTTCGGCTACGCCGCTGCCATGGGCGACGTCATGGTCGTGCTCATCGTGGTGCTGCTGCTGTTCTACCTGCGCTCACGGCTGAAGGAGCAGCGATGAACCAGCGCGCCTGGTACTCACGCCCGCTGCAGTACACCGCCCTCGCCGGCTACATCGTGTTCCTCGGCTTCCCGCTGCTGTGGATGCTGTCGATCGCGTTCAAGACACCCCGCGAGCTGGCGTCGATCACGCCGACCCTGTGGCCGAGGAGCTTCACGCTCGACAACTTCACCGCGGCCTTCCAGCGGGCCGACCTGCTGCGGTCAGCGGCCAACAGCCTGCAGGTCGCCGTGGCCACGACGGTGCTCGTGGTGCTGGTCGCCCTGCCAGCGGCGTACGCGCTGGCGCGGTTCCAGGGCCGCATGCGGCAGCTGTCGACCGGGTGGATCCTCATCAGCCAGGTGTTCCCGGTCATCCTCGTGGTGATCCCGCTGTTCCTGATCCTCAAGCAGTTCAGCCTGGTCAACCGGCTGCCCGGCCTGGTCATCGTCTACCTCGTCTACTCGCTGCCGTTCGCGCTGTGGATGCTCCAGGGCTACGTCGCCTCGATCCCCAAGGACCTCGAGGAGGCCGGCGCGATGGACGGTGCGAGCCGCCTGCGGGTGCTGCGCAGCATCGTGCTGCCGCTGCTGCTGCCCGGGATCGTGGCGACGGCGATGTTCACCGCCATCTCCAGCTGGAACGAGTTCTTCTTCGCGCTGGTGCTGATCCAGGACCCCGACAAGGTCACCCTGCCGCTCGCCCTCGCCCGCTTCGTCGGGGCCGAGGGGCAGGTGCAGCTCGGCGCGCTCGGTGCGGCGTCGCTGCTCGCGACCGTGCCCAGCCTGGTGTTCTTCGCGATCATCCAGCGCCGCCTCACCTCCGGCCTGCTCAGCGGCGCGGTCAAGGGTTGATTGCCCGTGCGCCGCGCCACCTCCGACCATCACGTCCCCACCTCCCGCTCGACCCACGGAAGAGAGATCTCATGAAGGCACGACGTAGTGCCCGCCGCACCGGCTCGGTGCTCGCGCTGGGCGCGGTGCTCCTGGCCGGGTGCGCCACGGGCGGCGGCGGCACCAGCAGCGGCGACTCCAGCAGTGACCTCGCCAAGGGCGAGAAGGTGACGTTGCGGTTCCAGAGCCTGGCCTTCCAGGACCCGACGATCGCCGCCAGCAAGGCGATCGTGGACAGCTGGAACTCCGCGCACCCCGACGTCCAGGTGCAGTACGTCCAGGGCAGCTGGGACTCGGTGCACGACCAGCTCGTCACCCAGTTCCAGGGCGGCACGGCGCCCGACATCATCCACGACGAGTCCGCCGACATCACAGGCTTCGCCAAGCAGGGCTACCTCGCCGACCTGACGCCGTACCTGTCGGCCGACATCAGGAAGGACGTGCCCGAGGGCGTCTGGAAGACCGTCACCGTCGGTGGCAAGGTCGTGGGTGCTCCGACGCTGCTGCAGTCGTACGTCGTGTTCGCCAACGACACGCTGCTGAAGAAGGCCGGCGTCACCGTCCCCACGGGCGACACGATGACATGGGACCAGTTCCGCGCGATCAGCAAGCAGGCCACCGCCGGCAAGCAGTACGGCCTCGGCTGGGGGCTCAAGCAGCCCACCGCGACGATCATGAGCATGGGGCTGACCGAGGGCGCCGGGTACTTCACCACCAGCGGCGACAAGGCCTCGATCACCATCGGCGCCGCCGAGCTCAAGGTGCCGCAGACCATCCACGACATGGCCTACGTCGACAAGTCAATCGACCCGACGTCGCTGACGCAGGGTGGCAGCGACGTGCTCACCGCCTTCCTGGGCGGCAAGTACGCCATGACCGTCGGCGGCAACTACGCCGCCCAGCAGATCAAGGAGACCGCTCCGGCGGGCTTCGACTGGTCGGTCCTGCCGCTGCTGAAGGGGACGTCGGCCAACCAGGCCGCGAACCCGCAGACCATGTCGGTGTCGGCGCAGAGCAAGCACGTGAAGCAGGCGGGCGAGTTCGTCAACTACTTCATGGAGGCCAAGAACCTCGCCTCGGTGGCGGAGGGCGACTGGCTGATCCCGACGTCGTCCGGCGCGCGTGACGCGGTGCTGGCCTCGACGGGCGGCGAGGACGGCTGGAAGGCCACGCTCGCCGGCGGCGACCAGCTCGTGCAGGCGCCGTTCCAGTCGGTCGACGCCTACCCGCAGTGGAAGGACCAGATCGCGACGCCCGCACTGCAGCAGTACTTCGGCAACAAGATCGACATCACCACGCTGCAGAAGCAGCTGGCTGACGGCTGGTCGCAGGTCAGCGGGGGCTGACCGACCGCGGACGGTGCATCCTCGGGTGCAGCATCCTGGGGGTGCACCGTCCGTGCCCGCTCCTCGCGTGCACCATCCAACGAACAGCTCGGAGAACCCCGTGGACGTGTTGCAGGACAAAGCCGTCGGTGCGCTGGTCGGTGCGGCGGTCGGGGACGCGCTGGGTGGCGCCACCGAGGGCTGGACGCCGGAGCAGATCCGGGCGCGCTGGGGCGGCTGGGTCACCGGCGTCGTGCCGCCCTACTACGACGACTGGCGCGACGCGAGGCCGATCGCGCCGTACCACAAGGGTGACGGGCACATCACCGACGACACCCTGATGACGCACGCGCTGGTCGAGGTCTACGCCGAGCTGCGCACCCACCTCGACGCCTATGCCGTCGCCGAGCACCTGGTGCCCAAGATGGTGACCGGCCGGCGCTGGGTGCCCGAGCTGGAGTCCGAGGCCCTGCTGCTGCAGCGGGTGTTCCTGGCCGAGAAGTGGCTCGTGGCACGGCTGCACTACGGCCACGTCGACCCGCGTGAGGCCGGCGTGGGCAACATCGTCAACTGCGGTGCGGCCATGTACATCGCGCCGGTCGGCGTCGTGAACGCCGCCGACCCGCAGGGCGCGTACGCGGAGGCCATCGAGGTGGCCGGCGCCCACCAGTCCAGCTACGGCCGTGAGGCAGCCGGCGTCCTCGCTGCCGCCGTCGCCGCAGCCATGGCGCCGGGTGCCACGGTCGAGTCGGTGGTCGACGTCGCCCTCGGCCTCGCGCGGGACGGCACGCACGACGCGGTCGCCGCCGTGACCGAGGCGGCGCGCGGCCTGCGCGCCACCGGTGTGACCTCGGACGGGGTCAGCCCGCGGCGCTGGCAGGAGGCCATCCCGGTGCTGCGGGCCGCGGTGACGCCGTACGACACCGTCGGCCCCGAGTACCGCGCGCCGTCGATGGACGCCCGGCGACCCAGCCGCACCAAGGCGATCGAGGAGCTGCCGGTCGCCCTGGGCATGCTGCTGGTGACCGGTGGCGACTACCGGGCCGCGGTGCTGGGGGCGGTGAACTACGGGCGTGACGCCGACTCCATCGCGTCGATGGCCGGGGCCGTCGCCGGGGCGCTGGGCGGGTCGGCGGCCGTGCCCGCCGCATGGTCGACGCAGGTCGCCGAGGCGAGCCGCACCGACCTGGTCGAGCCCGGGCGCGTCCTCGCGCAGGTCGCCCGTGAGGTCTGCGCTGCCGACCTGCGCCGGGCTCGCGACCGCGAGCGGGCGGTGCAGGCCTTGTCTGGCGGGCTCGACGAGGTGGCCCGGACGTCGGCGACACCGGTGAACGGCGTCGTGCAGGACGCGGCGGACGGAGCCAGGCAGCGGTGAGGCGCCTGACCTGGGTGCAGCCCGAGGACCTGCTGACCCACGAGCTCGTGGCCGCCGCCGAGGAGGGGAAGCGCGTCGACGACGTGCGCCTGTCCTGGACGTCGGCCGGCGGCGACCCCGCGGCACCGGTGAGCGGCGCGTCCGCGACGCCCGCCGACGAGAAGCTGCGGGCGCTCGCGGCCGAGCTGCTGGACGAGCTCGACCGGCGCCCGGCCGACCCGGCGACCGCGGCCACCGAGCCCACCGAGCTGGCCGACGTCCGGGCTGCCTGGGGTGCGCCGCAACGGGTCGATGTGACGGGCGACCACGCGGCCGCGCTGCCGGACCGCCTGCGCGGCGCCTGGCTCGGGCGGGCAGCCGGCTGCCTGCTGGGCAAGCCGGTCGAGAAGATCCCGCGCGAGGGCATCCGAGCGATCGCCCAGGCCACCGGCAGCTGGCCGGTCGACGACTGGTTCACGGCGCGAGGCCTGCCCGACGACGTCGCGCGCGCCTGGCCGTGGAACCGGCGCAGCGCCGCGAACAGCTTGCAGGAGAACATCCGCGGCATGCCCGAGGACGACGACCTGAACTTCGCGATGATCGCGCTGCGGCTCGTCGAGGAGCACGGCCACGGCTTCACCACCGACGACGTCGCGCAGGCTTGGCTCGACCAGCTGCCCGGGGGCCGGGTCTTCACCGCGGAGCGGGTGGCCTACCGCAACCTGCTGCTGGGTGAGCTGCCGCCGCGCACCGCCGTGGTGCGCAACCCGTTCCGCGAGTGGATCGGCGCCGCGATCCGGGCCGACGTCCACGGCTGGACGCACCCCGGTGACCCGGCTGCGGCCGCTGAGGCGGCGTGGCGCGACGCACGGCTCAGCCACACGCGGTCCGGAGTGCACGCGGCGATGTGGTGTGCCGCGCTGTGCTCGCTCGCCGTGGTGCACGACGACGTCGACGCGGTGCTCGACGGCGCCAGGGCCGTCCTGCCGCAGGGCAGTCGCTACGGCGAGGCAGTCCGTCTCGGCACCGAGGTCGGACGCCGGGACGACCTGGCGCTGGAGGGCGCGCTCGACGTGCTGCACGACGCGTACGGTCACCTGCACTGGGTGCACGCGGTCAACAACGGTGCGCTGACGGCGATGGCCCTGGCCCGGGGGCGCGGTGAGCTCGGGCCCAGCATCGGCGCGGCCGTCACCGGTGGCTGGGACACCGACTCGGTCGGGGCGACGGTGGGCTCGGTGTGCGGTGCCCTGCGAGGGGCTGCGGCGCTGCCGTCCCGCTGGACCGACCCGCTGCACGACCGCGTGGCCTCGACCGTTCCCGGGTTCGACGGCATCGCCCTCAGTGAGCTGGCCCGGCGCACCCTGGCGGTGGCGGCGTCGTGATCGACCGGCCCCTCGACCCGCTGGTGCCTCGGCCCATCGACCGGCCCACCCCGGTGCCGCTCGAGCCGGACGCCGACCTGTCGGTGCTCGACGACGCGAAGGTCCTCGCAGCGCCGGACCACGCCGGCGACATCCCCGCCTGGCGCGACGCCCTCGCCCGCTGGCGGCTCGAGGCGCGCGAGCGCACCGGTTACGACGGGTCCGCCTACGACCGGCCGGGGCAGCGGTGGGCTGCCGACGCCTGCGCCGTGGCCGTCGTGTGGCTGTGGGACGAGCTGCTGCACGACCACGCCACCGGCGACTTCGACGTCGAGCGGCTGCTCGAGGGCTACGCCGAGGTCGGCGGTCTCGACGCCGTCGTGCTGTGGCACGCCTACCCGGTCATCGGCCTCGACGACCGCAACCAGTTCGACTGGTACCGGCAGGTTCCCGACCTCGCCGGGCTGGTCGCTCGGCTGCACGAGCGCGGGGTGCGCGTCTTCCTCGACTACAACCCGTGGGACACCGGCACCCGGCGGGCTGCGGGCAGCGACGCGGACGAGCTCGCGGCCCTCGTCACCGAGACCGGCGCGGACGGCGTCTTCCTCGACACCCTGAAGCAGGGCGACCCGGTGCTGCTCGAGCGGCTGGCGCGGCTCGACCCGCCGCCGGTGCTGGAGGGGGAGTCGCGGCTGCCGCTCGCCCGCGTGCCCGACCACGCGCTGTCGTGGGCGCAGTGGTTCGCCGACAGCGAGGTGCCCGGGGTGCTGCGCGCCCGCTGGTTCGAGCAGCGGCACATGATGCACCACACCCGGCGGTGGAACCGCGACCACGGCGTCGAGCTGCAGTCGGCCTGGCTCAACGGGGCCGGCATGCTGGTCTGGGACGTCGTCTTCGGCGCGTGGGTCGGCTGGAACCCGCGCGACGCCGCAAGCCTGCGGCTGCTGCGGCGCAGCCGGTCGGTGCTGGGAGCCCTGGTCGACCACGGCAGCTGGACGCCGCTCCCGCCGCTGCGCCCGGAGGCCGTGGACCTGCACGCGGCCGGCTTCTCGAGCGGCGGCACCACCTTCTGGCCGCTCGTCAACCGCGGCGCCGAGCGCTACGACGGCCCGGTGCTCGCGGCCGACCCGCCCGGCTGCTGGTACGACCTCGTCACCGGCCGGCGCGCGGACGACGGCACCGCCGTCCGCGCGGTCGTGCCGGCCCACGGGCTCGGTGGCCTGCTGCACGTGGCCGACGGCGCGGTCGAGCCGGAGGGGCTGCACCCGATGCTCGCCGCCGCGGCCGCAGACCCCGGGTCGGACGACATCCGCTTCCCGGCCCGGCTGCCGCAGCGCGTGGTGCCGGCGTCGGCGCACGGGACGCCGTCACCCGGTGCGGTCACGGTCCCCGCCGGCCGGCACGCGCTGCGGCACGTCTTTCGGCGCCGGGAGACCGGCATGTACGCCGAGGCGCCGTACGTCGAGGAGTGGAAGCCGCTGCCTCCTCGGCTGCACGACCGGCAGGAGCAGGTGCGTGAGGTGGTGCTGACGTCGGTCGCCGTCGACGCCACCGAGGTCAGCAACGCCGACTTCGCCCGCTTCGTGACGACCTCGGGCTATGTACCCGCTGTGCCGCAACGGTTCTTGGCGCACTGGGTCGGCGGCGCCCCGCGGCCGGGCACCGAGCACCAGCCGGTCACGCACGTCGACCTGACCGACGCCCGCGCCTACGCCGCCTGGCGGGGCGCGCGGCTGCCCACCGAGGACGAGTGGCAGGTCGCGGTGGCTGCGGGCGCACGTCGGCTGGACCCGCTGGTGTGGAGCTGGACCGAGAGCGAGCACATCGACGGGCGCACGCGCTTCGTGATGCTCAAGGGCGGCTGCGACTACGAGGCCACCGGCTCGGACTGGTATCTCGACGGCGGGCCCCAGCCGCCGGAGGTGTCGGTCAAGCTGCTGCTGCCCGGGTGCGGGCTGTCGCGGTCGCCCACCGTCGGCTTCCGCTGCGCCGTGGACGTCCTGTCGACCGAGCAGCCGCAGCCGTGACGCCGCAGCCGACCGGCCCGCTCGCCGGGGTGCGCGTCGTCGAGGTGGCCACGCTGTTCGCCGGGCCGCTCGCGGCGACGCTGCTCGGCGACTTCGGCGCCGACGTCGTCAAGGTCGAGCACCCGACCCGGCCCGACGCCGCGCGCACCCACGGCGCGGCCAAGGACGGCGTCGGGCTGTGGTGGAAGTCGATCGGCCGGGGCAAGCGCACGGTCACCGCCGACCTGTCGCAGCCGCGCGGCGCCGAGGTGCTGCTGCGGCTGCTGGACGGTGCCGACGTGCTGGTCGAGAACTTCCGGCCCGGCACGCTCGAGCGGTGGGGGCTGTCGCCGCAGCTGCTGCTCGAGCGCAACCCCGGGCTGGTCATCGCCCGGGTGACCACGTTCGGGCAGACCGGGCCCTACAGCGGGCGGCCCGGTTTCGGGTCGCTCGCCGAGGCCATGAGCGGCTTCGCCGCGACGACGGGTCAGCCCGACGGCCCGCCCACGCTGCCGCCGTTCGGCCTGGCCGACGGCATCGCGGCCATCGCCACCGCCTTCGCGGTCACGGCGGCGCTGCGCTCGCGTGACGCCACGGGTGCCGGCCAGGTGGTCGACCTCGCGATCCTCGAGCCGATCCTGATGATGATGGGCGGCCAGATCACCGCCTACGACCAGCTCGGGTGGGTGCAGCCGCGCACCGGCAACCGCTCGGCCAACAACGCGCCCCGCAACACCTACCGCACCGCCGACGGCGACTGGCTCGCGGTCTCGACCAGCTCGCAGAGCATCGCCGAGCGGGTGCTGCGCCTGGTGGGCCGCGACGACCTCACGCGGGAAGCGTGGTTCGGCAGCGGGCGTGAGCGCGCGCAGCACGCCGACGAGCTCGACGACGCAGTGGGTGACTGGATCGCGGCCCGCGGCACCGCCGAGGTGGTCGACGCCTTCGAGCGGGCGCAGGCCGCCGTCGCCCCCGTGTACGACGTGGCCGGGCTCGTCGGCGACCCGCAGGTGGTGGCGCGCGGCACGGTCGTCCAGGTGGACGACGACGAGCTCGGGCCGCTGCGCATGCAGGACGTGCTGTTCAAGCTGTCGGGCACGCCGGGGTCGATCCGCTGGACCGGCCGGGGGCACGGCGCCGACACCGACGCCGTGCTCGCCGAAGTGGGGTTCACGGCCGACGAGGTCGCGGCGCTGCGCGCCGAGGGGGTGGTCTAGCGGTGTTCCTGACGGCCCTCTACGTCCCTGGTGACCGGCCCAAGCGCTTCGCGAAGGCGGCGGCCAGCGGCGCCGACGCGGTCGTCCTCGACCTCGAGGACGCCGTGCTGCCCGCGGCCAAGCCCGCCGCCCGCGCCGCTGTCGTGGCGTTCCTCGGCCAGCGCCCGGCGGACCTCGCCGTGCAGGTGCGCGTCAACGCCCGCTCCAGCGGCCAGCAGGTGGCCGACCTCACCGCGCTCGCCGGCGCGACCGGGCTGACCGACGTCCGGCTGAGCACGGTGGAGGGCCCGGACGACGTCACCGCGGTCGCGGCGGCGGTCGGCCCGCACGTCGGTCTGCACGCCGTCGTCGAGAACGCGGCCGGCATCGAGGCGCTGGCAGCCGTGGCGCGGTGCCCCGGTGTGGTGTCGGTGCAGCTCGGCGAGGCGGACCTGGGCTCGCAGCTCGGGCTGCGCGGCGAGGAGGCGTTCGCGCCGCTGCGCTCGCGGCTCGTCGTCGCCTGCGCCGCGGCCGGGCTGCCGTCGCCGATGCTGTCGGTCTATCCCGACCTGGCCGACCGCGAGGGGCTGGTCGCGTCGTGCCGAAGCGGCCGCGACGCCGGGTTCGTCGGTCGCAGCGTCGTGCACCCCCGGCAGGTCGCGGCCGTCGTCGAGGGCTTCCGGCCGTCGGCCGACGAGCTCGAGCGCGCAGGCGCGGTGCTGGCCGCGCTCGGCTCGGGCGACGCCGTGAGCGTGGTCGGCGGTCGCATGGTCGACGCCGCGATGGCCGGCGCGGCACGGCGGGTGCTCGAGCTCGCGCGGGCGTGCGCCGCCTACGACGACCGGATCGCGACCGGCGCGAGCGACGTGCCGTCCGGCGCGTGAGCCCAGAGTGCAGGGGCGGGCGTCGGCCAGCTGGCTCCAGCTGCGCGGCTGAGGCACCGCTGAGGGCCCGAGGCACTGGCATGCGCCGGCCTCCGGTGCTGGGATGGGCGGCATGACCCGACACGACACGCCCTGGCCCGCCGGCACCCCGAGCTGGGTCGACCTCACGACGTCCGACCCCGACCGGGCACGTGCCTTCTACGCCGCGGTGCTCGGCTGGGAGCACGAGACCAGCGGCGACCCGACCAACGGCTACACGATCTGCCGCGTCGACGGGGCCGCCGCGGCCGGCATCGGCGCCAGCATGACCCCCGACAGCGTCGACGGCTGGGGCCTGTTCTTCGCCACCACGGACGTCGACGCCACCTCGGCCGCGGTCACCGCCGCGGGCGGCACGGTCACGTCCGGCCCCCTCGAGATCCCCGGCCGCGGCCGCTTCGTCACCTTCGTCGACCCGACCGGTGCGACCTACTCGGGCTGGCAGGGCGACCCGTTCATCGGCACGGAGATCGTCAACGAGCCCGGCGGCCTGGTGTGGGAGGACCTGCGGACCGACGACCCCGACAGCGCCCGCGCGTTCCTCACCGCCGTCTTCGGCCACGAGCACCGCCCGCTCGGCGACGACGGACCGCAGGACTACACGATGATGAACCTGCCCGGCGGCGACCCGCTCGGCGGCGTCGGACCGCTGTTCAGCCGCCCCTCCCCGCAGTGGCTGCTCTACTTCGCCGTCGCCGACATCGAGGCCGCCCGCACCGCCGCCCGCGACAACGGCGCCCTCGCCGTCGATGACGTCCAGCACACGCCCTTCGGCCTGATGTCCGAGGTCAGTGACCCCGGCGACGCCCGGTTCGTGCTCATGCAGGTGCCCACCAGCTGACCCCCACCGGGCATCTTCAGACGCGCGGATGATCACGTTACGTAGGTCTTCCTGGACTTCCCTCGTGCTGCAGCACGAGGAAAGTCCAGGCTCGTCATGGAAAGGGCAGCAGCGTCCCGGCCCGGCGCTCCTAGCGTTCAGCGCCAGTGGCGATGAGCTCGGCGACCCGCCAGGCGTTCGCCATGATGGTCAGGGTCGGGTTGGCGCCGGTCGCTGTCGGGAAGGGCCCGCCGTCCACGACGAACAGGTTGCTGACCTCGTGGGCCCGGCAGTTGCGGTCGACCACCGAGCTGGCCGGGTCGTCCCCCATCCGGGTGGTGCCGTGCTGGTGCGAGCAGTTGCCGGTGACCCGCTTGGCATAGACCTTGTCGACGGTCGCGGCGCCCGCCGCCTCCAGGATCTCGCCGCACCGGTCGACCAGGAACCGGCCCTGGGCGATGTCGTTCTCGTGCGGCGTCAACGTGACGCGCGCCACCGGCATGCCCCATGCGTCGACGACATCGGGGTCGAGGTCGACCCGGTTGTCGTGCTGCGGCATGTCGTGCAGCACCATCGCCACGGCCATGCTGTGGCTGTAGTGGTCACGGTCGACCTGCTTGGCCGCGGCGCCCCAGACCGGTCGCCCGGGCAAACTCCAGTTGATGGGCAACGGGATCCCCACCCCCGCCGCCGCGATGTGACCGCCGCCCACGAACCCGCGCGAGGCGTCGTGCCCGTAGAACTCGAAGCTGCTGGCGCTGACATAGCCACCCCCGGCCCACGCGTAGACCGGGTCGGCGAACGTACCGACCGATGCCGAGTACTCGTGGAAGGTGACGTTGCGGCCCACCATGTCGCTGCCGTTGGCCAGCCCGTTCGGGAAGCGCCCCGAGGTGGACAGCAGCAGCAGCCGCGCGGACTCGACAGCGCCGCAGGCGAGGACGAAGACGTCGGCCTCCTGCTCGTGCAGCGTGCCGCTCGCGTCCTCGTAGACCGCGGCCCGGATGCGGCCGACCTGGTCGAGCACCAGCTCGCGGACATAGCTGTCCGGACGCAGGTCGTACCGGCCGGTGGCCACCGCGTCCGGGATGAAGACGTTCAGCGCGCTGGACCGCGTGCCAGTGGGGTCGCCGTGCTGCTGCGCGAAGGCGCTGATGACCGTGGCCGGTCGGCCGTTGAACGGTTGCGACAGTGCCGCCTGCGGTGTCGGGAAGGAGTTCCAGCCGAGCTTGGCGCAGCCCTGGTGGAACTTCCCCGCATACCGGGACTGCGGCATCGGCGGACACGGGTAACCGCGGCTGCGCCTGCCTTCGTAGGCGTTGGCGCCGGCCTGCCCCGAGACGCCGAAGGCCCACTCGACCTTGTCGTAGTACGGCTCCAGCTCGTCGTAGGTGATCGGCCAGTCCGCCAGGCTCGAGCCCGCCAGCTCACCGGCGACCGACCGCAGCCGGAAGTCGTCCGGGGTGAACCGGGGCAGCCAGCCCTGCCAGTGCACCGTGCCGCCGCCGACCATCTGTGGCACCGGGCAGAACGTCTCCAGGTGCGCCTCGTCCTGCGGGGACTGGCGCGCCGTACGTGGGTTCAGCAGCGGGTCTGGCCAGAGGTTGTACCGGTTGACGTTCGCCAGCTCGTCGCCACCGAAGCTCTCACGGGTGCGCCACGGTCCTTTCTCCAGCGCGACGACCCGCCGGCTGCTCTCCGTCAGGACCTTGGCGGCCGCCGCCCCTGAGGCACCAGCCCCGATGATGCAGACGTCCACCTTCTCCGGCTTGCCCTCACGCGTCATGGTGGTCCTCCGGGCCGGGGTGGTTGCGGTCGTCTGCGAAGTACTCGAGCGTGCTGTAACGGCCGGTGTGGACCTCGAGCAGCGAAGCGGGCCCAGGGAACCCGATGGCCCGCCAGCCCACCTGGCCGCGGTTCCCGCCATAGATGGGATCCGACAAGAAGCCCTGCCTGGTGTGGGTGACCAGCAGCGGGAAGAAGTTGAGCTCGTCCTCGGCGTTGGTCTGCTGCAGCGCCGGTTCGGCCGGCAGGCTGTACGCGATCTCCGCGGTGCCCCCGGTGTCGTCCTCCCCGTGCGCAGTGCGCTCGAGGCCACCCAGCACCTCGTCCTGCTGTGCCTCGTCGAGGTCGACGAACGACCTGCCGAACGCCTCGGTCGCCAGGCGGTCGAGCTCCTGGACGCCGGTCGCGTACTTCGCGCGGGCTGCCTCGACCCGTCGCAGCCAGGCGGCTGCCTGCTTGCCCTCGAGCCGCTCGAAGCCGCTGCCATCGGGCTTGGCGTAGATGTAGTCGATGCCCGAGAGGTACCGCTCGAGGAAGTCGATCGCCCCGGCCTCACGGGCTCCGGGCGTCTGGTCGGTCGGGATGATGCGCGCCATCGCCGCCTCGACCGTCGCGCGCTGGTGGGCGTCGAAATAACCTGCAGCTGTTGCTTCCTGCTCCATGGCGATGTCCTGGTGCTCAGGCGGCCAGCAGTGGCCGCAGCGTACGGTGCGCTATGTCAAGGCCGGCCATGACCCGCTCCTGGGTGCCGCCCCAGACGGGGTCCTCGTGCTCGACGGACAGCACGCCGTCGAAGCCGCCCTCGTAGAGCGCGTCGACGACACGCACCCAGTCGACCTGGCCGAGGCCGGGGACGCGGTAGCGCCACCAGCCGACGTCCCAGGGGTCGGTGCGGTCCACCGCTCTGCCCGGGTAGCCGAAGCGGTTGCGCTTGTCGGGAAAGATCTCGGCGTCCTTCGCCTGGGCGTGGGCCACCTTGTCGACGTACGGCTTGATGGCCGCCACCGGGTCGATACCCATCCACAGCAGGTGCGAGGGGTCGTAGTTCAGGTACAGCCCGAGGGAGAACATCCACTCCCACAGCTCGGGGGAGTACGCGAGGTTCCCGGGGTAGCCGTCGGGGTGCCAGCCCTCCATCACGCAGTTCTCGATGACGAGCTTGACGCCCTTCTCACCGGCCCGGTCCACCAGCGGCGCGAAGACCTTCTCGGCCTCGGCCAGGTTCTGCGCCACGGTGCGGCCGGGATCGCGCCCGACGAACGTGCCGACGGTCGGGCAGCCCAACGTGGCGGCCGCGTCGACCAACGTCAGCACGTGCTCGTTGATGGCGGCACGCTCGGCGACGTCGGGGTGCAGGTTGTTGTCGTAGAACGCCAAGGACGACAACGTCAGACCGTTGTCGTCGAACAGCGCGCGCACCCGCTCCGCCTCGGCGGGGCCGAAGCCCTCCGCCGTCAGATGGGTGGCCGTGAAGGGCCGGCTGCCCAGGTCGGGCCATGCGGCCACCTCGAGCGCCTCGTACTGGTGCTCCTTCGCGAACCGGACGATGTCCTCCAGCGACTGGTCCGGCAGGCATGCTGTCAAGAATCCGAGCTTCATGCGGGTACCTCCACCCAGGTGTCGTTCGTGACCGACGCCATGACGGCCTCCGTGATGACCGCGGCCCTGCGGCCGTCGTCGAAGTTCGGCAACCCCTCGGGCGAGCCACCCCGAACGGCGCCGTACACGTCAGCCACGAAGGCGTTGAAGCAGTCCTGGTACCCCTGCGGGTGCCCTGCGGGAAGGCGCGAGTAGGCCTGCCCTGCCGCCGAGCTCAGTGTGTCCGGACCCCGTGCGATCACCCGGTTCTCCCGTCGCCCACCCACCCAGAGCGAGTCGGGCAGCTCCTGGTCGAAGACGTACGACGCGCTGGTGCCGTCGAAGGAGAACCACAACCGGTTCTTGCGTCCGGGCGAGGCCTGGCTGACGACGACCGACCCGCTCGCACCGCGGTCGGTGTCGAACAGCACCGTCGCGCCGTCCTCGGTGCGGGCGGCCATGCCGTCCTCCCCCGGGCGCTTGCCGAAAGCGAACGACATGCGTGCCACCAGTCTGGTGATGCGGTGCCCGGTCGTGAACTCCATCAGGTCGCACCAGTGCACCCCGATGTCGCCGAACGCCCGCGACCCACCACCTTGGCCGGGGTCGATCCGCCAGTTCGTCGCTTCCTGGCCGGCCAGCCAGTCCTGGAGGTAGGAGCCGTGCAGCAACCACAGCGGCTCACCCCCGTCGTCGGTGATCCGGGAACGCGCTTCACGAACCGTGGGGTAGTACCGGTAGACGAAGGGGACGGCGGCCACCACCCCCGCCGCGGTCGCAAGGGACAGCAACCGCTCGGCGTCGGACACCGAGGTCGCCAGCGGCTTCTCGCAGATGACGGACTTGCCGGCCGCGATCGCGGCCTCGGTCAGCGCCGCGTGGGTGGCGTTGGGAGTGCAGATGTGCACCACGTCGACGTCGTCCGAAGCGATCAGGGCCAGCGCCGACTCCGCGGGTGCCTCCGCCCCGAGCCGAACGGCCGCCCGGGCGGCCAGCTCGGGTGTCGAGTCGGCAACCCGGCTCAGGACGTTGCCGTTGGCTCGCACCGCGTGGGCGTGGACGCTGCCGATGAAACCTGCGCCGATGATGCCGGACCGCAGCGGGCGCGACATCGCCTACTTCTTCCGGGCCAGTGCGACGGCCAGGATGATGATGACGCCGCGCACCACCTGCTGCTCGCTGCTCTCGAGACCGGCCAGGGTCAGCCCGTTGTTGATCAATCCGATCAGCAGGGCACCGATGAGCGTCCCGACGACGGTGCCGCTGCCGCCGAACAGGCTGGTGCCGCCGAGGATGACCGCAGCGATGGCCGACAGCTCGTCGCCCGCGCCCCACTGGAAGCGCCCCGACTGCAGTCGTCCGGCGTACAGCATGCCGGCCACGCTCGCCACGGTGGCTGAGATCAGCAGCACCTGGAACTTGATCCGCTTGGTGTTGACCCCGGTGAACTGGGCGGCGGTCCGGTTGCCCCCGGTGGCGAGCACTTGGCGGCCGAACCTGGTGCGGGAGAGCACCACCGCCCCGATGATGACGAACAGGGCGCTCCACACGAGCAGGACCGGAACCGGGCCGATGTTGCCGCCCCCGAAGGCCAGGTTGAAGGTGTCGGACAGGATCGGCTGCGGTGCCGAGTTGGTGATCCGTTGGGCCAGGCCGGCGGCGATCCCCAGCATCCCCAAGGTGACGAGGAAGGAGGGAATGCCCAGCAGGCTCACCAGCGCGCCGTTGATGGACCCGACGACCAGGCCCACCGCCAGGCCGGCGAGGACGCCGACGAGGATGCCGTAGTTCGACAGTGCTATCGCGGTGCAGACGCTGGACAGCCCCGCGACCGAACCGACGCTCAGGTCGATCTCCGCGCAGGCGATGACGTAGGTCATGCCGACCGCGATCACCGTGATCGTCGCGGTCTGCCGGAAGATGTTGAGCAGGTTGTTGGACGACAGGAACCCCTCGTCGCCCAGCAGGACGGCGAAGACCACGAAGACCACGACGAAGCCGATGTAGATGATGTAGCGCCGCCAGTCCAGGTCGGCGAGCGCCTGCCGGCCGGACGCGCGGGAACCGTCGCCGGGACCGGCGGCCGTGCCGGGGGTGGCGCTGGCGGAGCTGGTGCTCTGGCTCATGGCTAGACTCCCTGGACGATGAGTTGGAGGGATTCCTCGTCGGCGATCTCGCTCCGCGGCAGCTCGCGGGTGATGGCGCCGTCGCGCAGGACGAGGATGCGGTCGCTCACCGCGAGGAGCTCCGGGTACTCGGAGGAGATCACGATGACGGCTTTGCCGGCATCGGCCAGGCTGCGGATCATGTCGAGGATCTCGCTCTTGGTGCCGATGTCGACACCGGCGGTCGGCTCGTCGAGGATCAGCACGTCCGGTTCGGTGCCGAGCCACTTGGCCAGCACGACCTTCTGCTGGTTGCCGCCCGACAGGAGGCGCACCGCACGAGCCGGGTTGGCGACCTTGACCGCGAACTGCTCGATCAGCCGGGCCGCGAGGCTCTTGCCCTTGCTGCTGCTCAGCAGTGGACCCTGACCGATCTGGGGCAGCAGCGGCAGGAGCAGGTTGTCGCGCACGGAGTGGTCGAGCACCAGCCCCTGGTCGCGTCGGTCCTCAGGGATCAGTGCGAGGCCTGCCGCCATGGCCTGCTTGGCGTTCGAGAGCGAGACCTCCCTGCCCCGGATCAGCAGCTGCCCGCTGGTGAGCCGGTCGATACCGAACAGGACCCGGACCAGCTCGGTGCGACCGCTGCCCATCAGTCCGGCCAGGCCGAGGATCTCGCCGGCCCGCAGTGTGAAGGACACGTCGCGCACCCGGGGTCCTGCGTGCAGAGCGCGAGCCTCCAGCAGGACCTCACCGTCGGGTGCGTGGCCGCGGGCGAGGTAGGACATCTCCCCCTCCATCTTCTTGCCCACGATGCCCTCGACGATCCGCGCCGGCGTGAGGGCGGCCAAGGGCTCGGTGAACAACCAGGCACCGTCGCGCAGGACGGTGATCCGGTCGGCGATCCGGTAGACCTCGTCCATGCGGTGCGAGATGTAGATGATCGAGATGCCGCGTGCCTTGAGCCGTTCGACGAGCGCGAACAGCGCCTGCGTCTCGTGCTTCGCCAGGCTCGCCGTCGGCTCGTCCATGATCAGCACGCGGGCGTCCTGAGCGAGGGCCTTGGCGATCTCGGTGAGCTGCCAGTACGCCGTACCCAGGCTGGACACGAGAGCTCGCGGGTCGACGTCGACCTCCATGTCGGCGAACACCCGGCGGGCCTGGCGCACGGCCTCACGGTCGTCGATCAGGCCGCCGCGACCGAGCGGCTCGACGGCGAGGTAGATGTTCTGGGCGACGGTCAGGCTGGGCACCAGGCTGAACTCCTGGAACACCATGCCGATGCCCGCTGCCCTCGCCTCGTGGATCGAGCTGATGCTGACGACGTCACCGTCGACCCGGATCGTGCCCGCGTCGCTGGAGTAGACGCCCTGCAGGATCTTCATCAGCGTCGACTTGCCGGCCCCGTTGCCCCCTGCGAGGGCGTGGACCTCACCCCGCTCCACCGAGAAGTCGACATCGCGCAGGACGCTGACCCCGTCGAAGCTCTTGCTGATACCGCGCATGTCGACCGCGAGGGTCGCCTGGCTCGTCACTGGTCTCCTCCCTGCGCCGGCGCCCTCGTGCCTACTTCTTGAACGAGCTCTGCAGGTCTGCGGGGACATCCGCGTTGTAGACCTTCTTCCACGACTCCAGGACGTTGGCGTGGTCGACGGGCAGCGCGCTGAGGGCGACGTACGGCGGTGCCTTCTTGCCGATCAGCGAACCAGCCGCGAGACGCGCCTCGGTGACGCCCTGGTCGAACGGCACCTGAGCCCCGAGCCCCACGACGAGCTCGTTCTTCGCGAGGGCGATCGCGACGTTCTTGCCGAGGTCCTGGGTGGCGATCTTCAGGTCGGTGCGACCAGCCGCTCGAGCCGCGGCCATGACGCCCTCGGCGGGGACGTCCCAGACACCCCAGATGCCAGCCAGGTTCGGGTGCTTGCTGAGCATCGCGTTCGCGGCACCCTGCGCGTCGCCTGCGAAGTCGGGCCCGGCGATGCCCTTCTCCTCGACGATCTTGATGTCGGGGTAGTCCTTGGTCATCGTGTCCTTGAAGCCGGTGTAGCGCTGCTTGGTGACGAAGAAGTCGGCCTCGTGGAAGATGAGCCCGATCTCGCCCTTGCCGCCGAGCGCCTTGGCCAGCAGGTGGGCCGAGACGACCCCGTTGCCCAGGTTGTCGGCCGACACGACCGACACGTAGTCCTTGCCGGCGGTCATCCCCTGCGGCACGTTGTCCATGAAGACCAGCTTCACGCCCTGCGCTGCGGCCTTCTCGTACGTCGCCGCGGTGGCCACCGGGTCGGTCGGGATCGAGACGATGATGCTGGGCTTCTTGGTCAGCACCGTCTCGATGTCTGCCACCTGCTTGTCCGGCTTGAAGTTGGCGTCGGTCACCGCGACCACCGTGATGCCGAGCTTGCCGAACTCGCTCTTGAGCCCGTCGATCTGGGCGTTGGCCCAGTCGTTGCCGCCGTAGTGCATGACGATCGCCGCGGTAGCGCCGCGGGCCTTGACCTTGGCGACCTCGTCGGCCGACAGGTCGGAGGCCGAGGAGGGCGAGGGTGCCTCGCCGTTCGGGCCCTTGGACAGGACCTTGCCGGTGACGGCCGCAAGGGCTGCGTCGGCCTTCGCGGACACGCCCGTGTCCTGGGTGGTCGCGGCGGTGGTGCCAGCGCTGCACCCCGAGGTGGCCAGGGCGACGGCGGCGACTGCGGCGGCGACGTGCGTGCGCTTCATGACTGTGCTCCAGAGGTCGTGCTGCCAGCGTCAGCCAGCAGCGAGTCGAGATAGGTCTTGCTGGCGGCCGCGGCTTCGTGCGGGTCACCGTCATAGGAGTCGAGCTCGACCATCAGCCATCCGTCGTAGCCGCTGTCGTGGATGGCGGACAGGACGTCGGCGAAGTCGATGTCGCCTTGCCCCAGCGGCAGGAACTGCAGGGGGTCGACGCGGACGTCCTTGAGGTGGACGTGTCGCAGCCGGTCGGCGTACGTGCGGATCACGGCCGCCGGGTCACCGCCACCGCCGACGATGTGGGCGGTGTCGGGGCACAAGCCGATGCGGGTCAGCGCCATCAGCTGGTCGAGCTCGTCAGGGGTCTCGACGATGGTCGACAGGTGAGGGTGGTAGCAGGCGAGCAGGCCGCGGTCTGCCGCGATCTCGGTGATGCGGTCGAGGGCCGCCCCGAGTGCGGTGTAGTCGGCCCCGGTGGTTCCAGACGCCCGCCGGGCACCACCGCCGACGACCAGGCTCTGGGCGCCGAGGGTCTGGGCCAGGTCGGCGGCGCGGGTCACGCGGTGCAGCTCGTCGCCAAGGACATCGGCGTAGACGAAGTTGCCGCCGGTGTAGACGCTGACCAGCTCGACACCGGCGTCGTCGAGCATCGAGCGCAGCTCGCCCGGCCGGTCGGCGTAGTCGTTGACGTTGCCGTCGAACATCTCGACGCCCTCATAACCGAGGGACGCGATCTCGCTGATGGCTGTGGCCATGGACCCGTCAACGCGGTAGAAGAGGTCCTTGACGCTGGTCACGCCCTGGGGATCGCCGACCACGCCGCCCCACGTGATCGTGTGGTAACCGAGCCGCATCCCTAGACCTCGCTGTCTGTTGCCGGGTGGTGCGGTCGAACTTATGCACGGCAGATGCGTAAGTCAAGCAGATGTCAGCAGATCTGAGGGTGACCGTGACAGGATGGGTGGGACATGACGATGGATCTCGCTGCTGGCCCCGTGAGCGCTGACCACCTCGACGCGCTCGTGGCAGTGCTCGACGCCGTGCGCTCCGACGGCGCCCGGACCCGGCCCGAGCTGACCCGGCTGCTCGGCCTGGGCCGCAACGTCGTGACCCAGCGGGTGGCGCAGCTGCAGCAGGCGGGGCTGGTGGCCGAGGACTCCCTGAGCCCGTCGACGGGCGGGCGGGCGCCGCGCAAGCTGCGCTTTCGTGCCGAGGCCGGTCGCATCCTGGTCGCCGAGCTCGGCGCGACGAGCATCGCGGTGGCGGTCTGCGACCTGCACGGCCGGGTGGTCGCCGTCCGGGAAGAGCCTGCGGACGTCACCGCCGGCCCCGAGCCCGTCCTCGGGCAGGTCGCGGCGCTGTTCGACGTCGTCCTCGCCGAGCAGAGCCAGCAGGGCGGGCCGGTCGAGGTGTGGGGCATCGGTGTGGGCCTGCCCGGGCCGGTCGAGTTCGCGACGGGACGCCCGATCGCGCCGCCGATCATGCCGGGGTGGGACGGGTACGACGTCCGGGGCTACCTGGCCGCACGGTTCGATGCGCCCACCTGGGTCGACAACGACGTCAACGTCCTGGCGCTCGGCGAGCTTCGCGGCGGACTGGCCCACGGCCAGCGCGACGTGGTCTACGTCAAGATCGGTACCGGCATCGGCGCCGGCCTGGTGTCGGGGGGTCAGCTGCACCGCGGCGCCCAGGGCTGCGCGGGCGACATCGGCCACATCGCGATCGACGACGGCGGCGGCGTGCTCTGCCGATGTGGTCAGACGGGGTGCCTCGAGGCGTTCGCCGGTGGCGCTGCGCTGGCGCGCGACGGCGCTCGGTACGCCGCCGACGGCCGAAGTGCCTACCTGCAGGCCGTGATCGCGCGCGGGCGCGAGGTCTCCGCGATGGACGTCGGCCTGGGTGCCCGCCACGGTGACCCTGGCTGCGTCCAGCTGCTGACCCGTTCCGCGCAGCTCGTGGGCGAGTCACTGTCCCGCATCGTCAACTTCTTCAACCCGTCCCTGATCCTGGTCGGGGGCGGGGTGGGCCAGTCCGGCGACCTCTACCTCGCCGAGATCCGACAGTCGGTGTTCAGCCGATCGCTGCCGCTGGCCACGCGGTCGCTGCAGATCCTGGCATCGCCCGTGGGCGAGATGTCCGGCCTGCGCGGCGCCGCCTTCATGGTCATCGACGAGCTGATGTCCAGGGAGCTGCTCGGGGCGTGGATCGGCCGTGGCACGCCCGCCGGCTGGAGTCCCGGCTGGAGCTCCCGGTCCGTGTGAGGCTCGGGCGCGGCTCACGTAGTAGCCCGACGTGCCGACCGGACGACCCGCTCAGAACACCGTGTACCCGCCGTCGATGACGAGGACCGACCCGGTGACGAAGGACGACGCGTCGCTGGCGAGGTAGACGACGCTGGGTCCGAGCTCGGCGGGCATGGCGTAGCGCTGCTGGGGGACGTCCTCGATCCACTGCCGGCGGTACTGCGGCTCGTCGACGGGCGCCATCTCGGTCTTGACGTACCCGGGCGCGAGGGCGTTGACGCGGATGCCGAGGGGCGCCCACTCGGCGGCGAGCGACTTGGTGAGCTGGTGCACGGCGGCCTTGGAGGCGTTGTACGCCGGCTGCCACTGTGGGCGGTTGACGATCTGCCCCGAGATCGAGCCGATGTTGACCATGACGCCGCCGCCGGCGTCCGCCATGTGCCGGCCGACGACCTGCGAGCAGATCCAGACGCCGTCGAGGTTGACGCCGAGCACGCGCCGCCACTCCTCGTCGGGCACCTCGAGCGCGGGCCGGTGGACGCAGTCGCCCGCGTTGTTGACGAGCACGTGCAGCCCGCCGAGGGAGGTGACGATCTCACCGACCGCCCGCTCGATGCTCGGCCGGTCGGTGACGTCGCCGGCGAACGCCTCGGCGCGGACGCCGAGCGTTCGCAGGGCGTCGAGCTGGTCACCGCACGCCTCGGGCGAGCGGACCAGCAGGGCGACGTCCGCGCCCGCCTCCGCGAGGGCCGTGGCGAGGGCCTTGCCGATGCCGCGGTTGCCGCCGGTGACGACCGCCACGCGGCCGGCGAGGGAGAAGGCGTCGAGTGCGCTCATGCCCGAAACCTAGCGGCCGAGGAGGCGCCGCGTGGCGGCGGCGTGACCGGCAGGTGGACGGCGGGAGGCGGCGTCCGGCGTCCACCTGTTCACTCGGTACGCCGTTGCGCGGGCACGGGAGGTAGCGTGAGCCCCTCATGCAGGTCGGCCCGGGCGAGTGGCAGGCCCACGAGCTCGGTGGGGTGGTGGTCGACATGAGCGCTGAGGCGACGAGTGTCGAGGCGTCGACGCACGTGCCGGTGTGGCCTCGCGTCGGGGCGTGGGCGGTCCACGCCTACACGGCGAGCGGCGCGGCGATCGCGCTGCTCATCGTGCTGGCGGCGTTCGACGGCAACGCCGTGCGCGCGCTGTGGCTGGGCCTGCTGGCGCTGATCATCGACGGCACCGACGGCATGCTGGCCCGCCGGGTGCGCGTCAAGGAGAAGCTGCCGCAGTTCGACGGCGCGCGTCTGGACGACATCGTCGACTACCTCACCTACGCGTTCGCGCCGGTGCTGCTGCTCTGGAGCGGCGGCTACCTGCCGGGAGGCACCTCGGGCACCGTGCTCGCGGCGATCCCGCTGCTGGCGTCGACGTACCAGTTCTGCCGGGTCGACGCGAAGACCGACGACCACCTGTTCCTCGGCTTCCCCAGCTACTGGAACGTGCTCGCGTTCTACGTCGTCGTGCTCGACCTGCCGCCCGCCGCGGTGACCGCGCTGCTGCTGGTGTGCTCGGTGCTGGTGTTCGTGCCGATCGGCTACCTCTACCCCTCGCGCACCGTCACGCTGCGCCCGGTGTCGCTGGTGCTGAGCTCGGTGTGGCTGATCGCGTACGCCGTGCTGCTGGTGCAGATGCCCGACCCGTCGAACGTCGTCATCGCGATCTCGCTGGCCTACATGGGCTACTACGTCGCGCTCAGCCTGTTCCTCACCGAGCGCCGGCGCCGCCGCACCGGCAGCCTGTCCGGCGTCCCCCGTGCCCGGCCCGCCGTCGACCTGACCTCCGAGCCGGCGCACGACGCGAGCTGACGGGTGGCACTCGGGCTGGTCGAGGCGCTCGTCGCCGCCGTCGCCTTCGGGGTGGCGGCCCTGCTGCAGGCGGTTGCCGCGCGCCGTGAGGGCGGCGGTGGAGCGCTCGACCTGCGGCTGCTGCTGCGGATGCTGCGTGCCCCCGCCTTCGTGGGGGCCATCGTGCTCAACCTGGTGGGCTTCGGGCTGCACTTCTCCGCGCTGCGCACGCTCCCGCTGTTCCTCGCCCAGAGCATCATCAGCTCGAGCGTCGTGGTCACGGCCCTGCTGAGCTCGCGCGTGCTGAAGGCGCCGCTCCACCGCGCGGAGTACGGCGCGGTGGCCGCGGTCCTCGTCGGGCTGGTGCTCGTCGCCGCGGCGTCGGGCGAGACGGGCTCGGACGAGACGTCGGTCCGCTGGCGGGCCGGGCTGCTCGTGGCCATGGCGGCCGTGCTGGTGGCCGGGCTGCTGGCGGGCCGGGTGCGCGGCTCGGCCGGCGCGCTCGTGCTCGGGGCGGTCGCCGGCGTCGGCTTCGCGCTGGTGTCGATCAGCGCGCGGGTGCTGCCGAGCTTCGCCCCGTCGACGCTCGCGGTCGACCCCGCCGCCTACGCCCTGCTCGTCAGCGGCGTCACCGCCTTCATGCTCTACAGCGCCGCCTTCCAGCGCGGGTCGGCCCTGTCGGCGACCGCCGCGATGGTGCTCGGCCAGACGGCGGTGCCGTCGCTGGTCGGCGTGCTGCTGCTCGGCGACACCGTCCGCGACGGCTTCCTGCCGGTGCTGCTGCTGGGGGTCGTGGCGGCCGCGGGTGGCGCCGTGGCGCTGGCCCGCTTCGACCCGGCGTCGCTGGGCTCCGAGCCCGCGGCCGCCGCCCAGCGGGTCTGAGTCAGCCCACCGAGCGGGCGAGCCGCCCGGCGAACCGCCTCGCGTGCTCTCGCAGCTGCGGTGGCCCCACGATCGTGAAGTCGGCGTCGACCATGCTCAGCGCGAGCACCGGCCAGTCGAGCAGGTCGGCACTCATGCGCACGACGCAGCCGTCGCCGTCCGGCACGACCTCGGCCCACCGCCCGATCCTCGCCCGGACGTCGGCAGCGGACGCAGCGACCCGCACCTCGACCGCGTAGGGGCTGGGCAGCCGGTTCAGACCGGCGCGCACGAAGGCGACGGCGTCGACGGCGGGCAGCTCCCGGGGGCGGAACCGCGCGCCGGTGGTGCGCGGGTGCGCCAGCCGGTCGAGCCGGAAGCTGCGCCAGTCACCACGGTCGACGTCGTAGGCGACGAGGTACCAGCGCCGGCCGAGCGGCACGAGGCGCAGCGGCTCGGCCAGGCGCTCGGTGCGCTCACCGGACGCCGAGGTGTACGTGAACGCCAGGCGCTCGTGGTCGCGGCAGCCCTGCGCCAACGTGGTCAGGACCTGCGGGTCGACGCCCTCGCCGGGCGGCCCCCAGGTGGGCGCGCTCGTAGCTGCCCGCAGGGCGTCGACCCGCTGGCGCAGCCGCGGCGGCATGACCTGCACCACCTTGGTGAGGGCGCGCACCGAGCTCTCGGCCATGCCCGTCACGGCGCTCGAGGCGGCGGCGGACAGGCCGACGGCGAGCGCGACGGCCTCCTCGTCGTCCAGCACGAGCGGCGGCAGCGAGGCGCCGGGCGCGAGCTGGTAGCCGCCGTCGACCCCGCGCGCCGCAGTGACCGGGTAGCCGAGGTCACGCAGCCGCTCGACGTCGCGGCGCAGCGTGCGCACCGAGACCTCGAGGCGGGCGGCGAGATCGGCGCCCGGCCAGTAGCGGCGCGACTGCAGCAGCGACAGCAGCTGGAGGGTGCGCGCGCCGGTGCTCATGCGATGCAGTCTGCCGGGATTGCGGACGGAAACTGTCACCTAGCCGCTCTAGCGTCGTGGTGACGGCCCGGCCTGCGGGTCGCACGTCCGACCTGGAGGCCACCATGACCACCACCCTGAGCACCGCGACGACCCAGCCGCTGCCGCACCAGGTGCGGGAGCGCGCCGACCTGCTGCAGGCGCTCGCTGCCCACCGCGCGTTCCTGCGCCACACGGTTCAGGGCCTGACCGACGAGCAGGCAGCCGCGCGGCCCACCGTCAGCGAGCTGTGCCTCGGCGGCCTGATCAAGCACGTGGCGACCACCGAGGCGGGCTGGGCGCGGTTCATGGCCGGCGGTGCGGCCGCGATGGCGCCGGAGGGCTCGGACTGGACCGAGGACGCGTGGATGGGCCGGTTCGCGATGGTCGCCGGCGACACGGTCGAGGGGCTGCTCGCGACCTACGCGCAGGTCGCCGCCGCGACCGACGAGCTCGTTCGCACGCTGCCCGACCTCGACGCCGACCACGCGCTGCCCGTCGCCCCGTGGTTCGAGCCCGGTGCCCGCTGGTCGGTCCGGCGCACCGTGCTGCACCTGATCGCGGAGACCTCGCAGCACGCCGGCCACGCCGACATCCTGCGCGAGAGCATCGACGGGCAGAAGACCATGGGGTGAGTGGTCAGCCGGAGCAGTCAGGCGACCGAGTGGTCGGCCAGCACCGCGCGACCACCGCGGATCCGCAGCCGGCACCACAGCAGCCCGAGGCCCGCGACGGCGCCGATGAACAGGAACGCGCCGAAGCGCAGGTACCAGTGCGACACCTCACCGGTGTCGTAGACCTCCGCGCGCGGCCACGCCAGGTTGAGCGCCATCGCGGTGCCCCACACGACGGCGGCCACGTTGACCGGCAGACCGAGCCGCCCGAGCGAGAAGTAGCCGCGCGCGCGGGCCTCGGCCGCGCCCGGGCCGGGCCAGGTGCCGCGCAACCGGCTGATGAGCATGGGCACCGTCACCAGCAGGTAGGCGAGGTAGATCATCACCACGGCGATGCTCGTGACGACGGTGAAGATCTGCGGCTGGCGCACGTTGGCGAGCAGGATCGCCACGGCCAGGACGCCGATGACGACGGCCGCGGTGACCGGCGTCCGGCGGACGGGGTCGATGCGGGCGAGGCGTGAGCTGGCGGGGAGGCTGTCGTCGCGGGCCATGGCGAACGCGAGGCGGATCGCCGCGGTGTGCACCGCGAGGGCGCACACGGTGATCGCGACGACGATGCAGCACAGCAGCGCCGTGCCGACGCCGGAGGGCAGCGACTGCAGGACGACGTACTGCAGGCCGCCGCTGCTGCTGCTCAGCAGCGGGTCGGCGAGGTCGGGCACCGCCATCAGGCCGAGCAGCAGGATCAGCCCGCCGAGCACGAACGACGCCACGATGGCGCGAAGGATGGCGGTCGGCCCGGTGCGGCGCGGGTCGACGGTCTCCTCGCCCAGCGAGCTCGCGGTGTCGAAGCCGTACATCACGTAGCCGGAGGCGAGCGAGGCCACCAGGAAGGCGCCGAGCACCCCGCCGGAGTGGTCGGACGCCGTCGCGGACGCCTGCGTGACGACGTCCGGGCCGCGCCGGGCGGCGATCGCCAGCAGCACCACGAGGACGACGGCCGCGGCCAGCTCGATCGCCACGCCCACGCTGTTGATGCGCGCCAGCAGCCGCACGCCATAGGCGTTGACCGCCGTGGTGAAGGCCAGCAGCACCGAGGCGAGGACGACGGCGTTGAGCGTGGCGTCGTAGGTGCCCGTGCCGTCGCCCACCAGCTGGAACCCCTTCCAGATCTGCGGCAGCGTCGCCTGGTAGGCGAGGGCCACGGCGGCGATCGACACGACCGAGGCGGTCAGCATCATCCAGCCGGCCATCCACGCCGTCGTCGCACTGCCGAGCTTCTTGGCCCAGTTGTAGACCGACCCCGCGACGGGGAAGCGCGCCGCGAGCTCGGCGAAGCACAGCGCCACCATCAGCTGGCCGATGAACACCAGGGGCCACGACAGCACGTACGCCGGCCCCGAGGCGCCGTAGCCGAAGTAGAACAGCTGGAACGTGCCGGTGAGGATCGAGATGTAGCTGACACCGGCGGCGAAGCTCGAGAACCGCCCGATGCTGCGGTCGAGGCGCTGGACGTAACCGAACTCCGCCAGGTCGTCGGCGTCGGTGGTCGCGCCGGCGCCACCGGGGGAACCGCTCGGGACGGGGGACATGCGGACTCCTCGCTCGTGCCTGCGCTCCTGGCGCGGGCGGGGCTCGCAGCCTAGGCGCGAGCCGGCGTTCGCGCCTGTGCCAGGCTTGACCTCATGAGCGCCGAGCCGACCACCGACCCGCTCGCCGGCTGGGCGGTCGAGCCGTTCGAGGCGGCCGGCATCACGCATCCGGTCTACCGACGCGGCCGCGGGCCGGGCGTCGTCCTGCTGCCGGAGCTGCCGGGCATGACGCCCGAGGTGATGGCGCTCGCCGACCGGCTCGTCGCGGCGGGCTTCACCGTTGCGGTGCCGTCGCTCATCGGCGACCCGGGCCGGCCGGTGTCGGGTGCCTACCTCGCGCAGGTGCTGCCGAGGCTGTGCGTGTCGGCGGAGTTCCGGGCCTTCGCCCGTGGCGCCGCCCGACCCGTCGCCGAGTACGTCCGCGCGCTCGCCCGGCAGCTGCACGACGAGGTCGGCGGGCCCGGCGTCGGCGTCATCGGCATGTGCTTCTCCGGCGGCTTCGCCATCGCGGCCGCCGTCGAGCCGGCGGTGCTGGCGCCCGTCGCCAGCCAGCCGTCGATCCCGTTCCCGATCGGCGCCGCCCGCAAGCGCGACCTCGGGTTGTCCGATGCCGAGCGCGACGTCGTGGTGCGCCGCGCTCGCGAGGAGGGCCTGTGTGCCCTGGGCCTGCGCTTCAGCGAGGACGCCGCGGCCACGCCCGAGCGGTTCGCGGCCCTGGCCGCCGCGCTCGGAGAGGGCTGGCGCGCGGTCGAGATCGACTCCTCGCCGGGCAATCCCCACGGCATCGCCAAGCGCGCCCACTCGGTGCTGTCGGGCGACTACGTCGACGAGCCCGGTCACCCCACCGTCGCGGCGTACGAGACGGTCGTCGCGTTCCTGCACGAGCGCCTCGCGCCGGCGAGCGCCTGATGCCCGAGCCCCTGATGCCCGAGCCGCTGAGCAACGACCCCCTGACCGTCGCGGAGATCGCCGGGCAGGAGCAGGCGCTGCAGCTGACGCGCCTCACCAACGACGACGCCTGGGACATCGGCTGCGCGCTCGTCGCCGAGGCCCGCCGCCGTGACCTCCCCGTCACGATCGACGTCACCCGCGGCACCCAGCAGCTGTTCCACGCCGCCCGCCCCGGCACCGCCGCCGACAACGACCAGTGGGTCATCCGCAAGACGCGCGTCGTGCAGCGGTTCGGCCACAGCTCGCTGTACGTCGGCCAGCTGTGCCGCGACGCCGGCAAGTCGCTGACCGAGATGTTCGGCGTGCCCGAGACCGAGTACGCCGCGCACGGCGGCTCGTTTCCCCTCGCCGTCCGGGACGTCGGGCTGGTCGGCACCGTGACCGTGTCGGGGCTGCCGCAGCGGCAGGACCACGCGCTCGTCGTCCAGGTGCTCGGGGAGCACCTGCGCCGCTGAATACCGCGAGGGGTGGCGAATAGCGGTGCTGTACAACGCTCAAGCGAGCATGGTCAAACCGGATTTTCGCGGCGCACTTACACCCTCCGATTGCGGCATCCGTACGAGCGATTCGCCCTCACCCCGCGTAGTGATGTCGGCGAGCAGCCGCTATAGGACCGCCTCGACGCCGTCAGTGGGATCGTGCTTACTATCAGCAAGCTGGGACGTGACCGCTGGCAGCCACGACCCTCACATACCTGTTCTGAGGCCCGCCGGCGTTCCGTGTTCGTTGGCGCGTGTGCGTGCCACGACCGTCACCGACCATCTCAGGTATGGGCGATGTCGGGTTGCAGTGTCCTGGGTGCCCTCTCGGTCGGCACGGCCATACCGTGTCGGCGGCCTTTACGCCCTGGCTGCTGCGACCGACGACCCTGTTTGAAGTATTGGGAGACCGCCCGTCGAAGTCGGCACGCTCCCCGCGATAGGGTAAGCCTAATCCAACACCGGGTGATAGGACGACCGTGATGCCGCAGGGAAGACCAGCAATTCCCGTCGAGGTCAAGAGGGCGATACGGCAGCAATGCGGATACGGATGCGCATTCTGCGGGAAGCCCTTATATACCTATGAGCACATTCTTCCGTGGGCTGAGGTCCAACGGCATCGATCGGAGGATATGACACTTCTGTGTGACTCCCACCAGCGAGAGTCTTCGAACGGCCTGCTTACCCAGGCCCAAATTCGACGCGCGAACGACGAGCCATTCAATATTGCAAAGGGTGTAACTGCCCCCTACGGACTTCACTTCGACGCCTCTGGTCCGATGACGATCCGGCTTGGCGGCGATGAGTTCACGTGGTCTGGTCCACTTCTCGCCCCGCTGGTGGTGGACAATCAGCCACTGCTCGCCTTCCATCGCGAAGAGGATCGACTAGAGCTGTACATGTACATGAGAGACGAGTACAACCGACCAGTCCTCGTCGTCGAGGCGAACGAGCTTGCTCTGTCTACCGACGCCTGGGATATCACCTTCGAGGGTCGAACCCTCATCGTTCGCTCGGTCGAAAATGAGATTTTTGCGAGCATCGTATTCGCGCCGCCGTCGAGAATCGTGATTCAGGGTGCGCGTTTTCTGAGCAATGGAGTAGAGATCAATGTTGAAGACGGTCGAGTTTCGACTCCCGATGGGCAAATTCAGGCTAGCAACAACTACTGGTCCTCACCTACTGGCCTGGTCTTTGGTTACAGCCCAGATTTTCCCTCAGTGTCCGCCATCGTTGGCCCGCGGCACGTGAATCGATATCTAAGAATTGAGTGAGCTTCGCCTTCAGTTTTTCGTTCTGACCCTGGAACCGCTACTTCTGTCCGCCGGTTCAAACCGGCGGTCGCGAAAGTAACCACATGAGGCGGAGTCGGACTGACTGGCCCAGGCCGAAACTCGATGTGCTTATCAATTCGTGAAGTGGTGTGCTGAGCTATCCCGCGCGGCTGTAACGCGGGCCCGAAGTTGTGCATCGTTAGGGCGGCACAAACAGTTCCGCCGCGCGTGGCTGACTCTGTGTCGCCTGCACCTCAAGAGGCGCGCCGGCAACTATGACGCGTTCCGTGTGTGGATCAGGCGAACTGGTCCGTCCAACGACCCCTATCTGCCACCCGCAGCGATCGTCAGCCCCGGGTGCGACCATGACCCGGTGGCCGACGTCGCCGTACACCCGGCACCTGCGCCCGGCCCCCCGCCCCAGCGCGACCGCGGGCGACCGCGGCCCGGGCGGCCGTCGTCCGGGCTGGGAGCGGTGTGGTTGCGGGTGCGGGCCTGGCCGCCGGTGCGTCAGGTGCTGGTGGCCTACGCGGTGTCGCGGGTCGTCGCGGCGCTGATCATCGCGAGTGCCGCGCGGTGGGTTCAGAACCCCGCGGGGGTCGGCGACCTGCACCCCGACTACGCCGACATGGTCGTGATCTGGGACGGGCAGTGGTACCGGCAGATCGCCGAGCGGGGCTACCCCGACGGCCTGCCGCTCAACGACCTCGGCCAGGTCGACTACAACAGCTGGGCGTTCTTCCCGCTGTTCCCCGCGCTGACGCGCGCGGTCATGGCGCTGGGGCTGCCGTACAGCGCGGCGGCGAGCGTCGTGAACCTCGCTGCGGGGGCGGGCGCCGCGGTGCTGCTGTGGACCCTGTTCTCGCACACGAGCACGCCCGGCGACGCCTCCGACACCGCCGCGCGCAGCCGGCTCGCCGTGCTCGCCGTCGCGACCTGGTGCCTGCTGCCGCCGGCCGCGGTGCTGCAGGTCGCCTACACCGAGGCGCTCGCGGCCGTGCTGCTCGCCGCGGCGCTGCTGCTGCTGGTACGTCGGCAGTACGGCTGGGCGATCCCCGTGGTGCTGCTGCTCGGCCTGACGCGGGCCGTGGCCGCGCCGCTGCTCGTGGTCATCGCCTGGCACGCGGTCGCCCGCTGGCGCAGCGACCGGCCCGCGACGCGCGGCGAGTGGTGGCGGCTCATCGGCCTCGGCGCCGCGACGGGCGGCTCGGCCCTGCTGTGGCCGGCGTACGTGGGGCTGGCCACCGGCGTACCGACCGCCTTCCTCGACACGCAGGCGGTGTGGGGGCAGAACCCCGCGAGCGGCCCCTTCGTCCCGTGGTTCTCCTGGGCGTTCGACCGCGCCGGTGTCGTCGGCGTGCTGCTGCTCGTCGGAGCCGTCGCGGCCCTGGTCTCGGTCGTGGTCGGCCGGCACGGTGCCTGGCTGGCGGCCGAGCTGCGCGTGTGGGCCGTGGTCTACCCGCTCTACCTGTTCGCCGTCGTGCGGCCCATCACGAGCATGTGGCGGTTCCTGCTGCTCGACCTGCCGCTCGCCGCGGTCGCGGCGAGCGTCGCGCTGCGCGCCACCGACCTGTGGCGACCCGGCAGCCCGCACTGGCGCTGGCGGGTCGCCGGCGCGGCGCTGCTCGCGGTCGTGGCCATGAGCTGGTGGGTCGGCGTGCTGCTCACCCGCACACCCTGGAACGACTCCCCTCCCTGACCTCGCGGTGGCAGACTGCCGCCGTGCCCGAGCTGCCCGAGGTCGAGGCCCTCGTGGGCTTCCTGCGCGAGCGCACGGTCGGTCAGGTCGTCGCGCGCGTCGACGTCGCGGCCATCAACGTGATGAAGACGTTCGACCCGCCGCCGGCCGCGCTCGCCGGCCTCACCGTCACGGCGGTCACCCGCCACGGCAAGTGGGTCGACCTGGACGTCGACGGCCTCCACCTGGTCTTCCACCTCGCCAAGCTCGGGTGGCTGCGCTGGTCGGACGCGCTGCCCGACCGGCAGGCGCGCCCCGGCAAGGGGCCGATCGCGCTGCGCGTCGTGCTCGCCGAGGGGCAGGGATTCGACCTGACCGAGCAGGGCACGCGCAAGGGTCTGGCGGTGCACGTCGTCCGCGACCCGCGGCAGGTCGAGGCGATCGCGAGCCTCGGCCCCGACCCGCTCGACGCCTCCTTCGACCGCGCCACGCTCGCCGCGCTGCTGGACGGGCGCCGCACCCAGATCAAGGGGCTGCTGCGCCAGCAGTCGGTGCTCGCCGGGGTCGGCAACGCCTACTCCGACGAGGTGCTGCACGCGGCCCGGCTCTCGCCGTACGCGCTGGCCGCCACGCTGAGCGAGGAGGAGGTGGACCGCCTGTACGCCAGCCTGCGCTCGGTGCTCGCCGACGCGGTCGTCGCGGCATGGGGCCGGCCGGCGTCCGAGCTGAAGGACGCCAAGCGCGCCGGCATGCGCGTGCACCGGCGCACCGGCGAGGCGTGCCCGGTCTGCGGCGACACCGTGCGCGAGGTGAGCTTTGCGGACTCGGCGCTGCAGTACTGCCCGACGTGCCAGACCGGCGGCAAGCCGCTCGCCGACAGGCGGATGTCGCGGCTGCTGCGATAACGGAGGGTGTCAGCGGGCTCACCTACACTCGACCGGTCACCCTCGACCAGTGGAGCCTGCATGACCGAGACCATCTCGCCCGCCTCGACCACGGCCGGCGCCCCCCGCCGCCGGCGGCGGCGCTGGGTGCGCGTCGTCCTGCTGGTGCTGCTGCTCGGGGTGCTGCTGGCGGCGGGCCTCGCGTGGGTGGGCATCGGCACGCTGCGGTCGTCGCGGGTGATCCAGGAGCGGGCGGGCGTGGCCCAGGCCGAGCTCGCGCAGTTCCGCACCACGCTGCAGGCCGGTGACGAGACGGCCGCTAAGGCGCACCTCGACGCCGGCGCGGCCGCCCTGGTGCAGGCCCAGACCGCCGCCGACACCCGCCAGGTGCGCATCGCCAAGTACGTCCCGTACGTCGGCCGCACCGTCAGCGACCTCGACCACCTGCTCGCCGCCGCCCGCACGCTCAGCGGCGCCGGCGGCAACGCCCTGTCGGTCTACACCCAGGTGACCGGCAAGGACTCCCGGCTGTTCACCGGCGACACCTTCAGCATCCCGGCGATCCGCAGCGCCTCGACGTCCGTCGACGAGCTCGCCGCAGCGCTCGGCTCGGCCCGCGGCGACCTCGTCGAGGTCAAGGGCGACGGCCCCCGAGGCGCCGAGGCGCTGGAGAAGAAGCAGTCCGCGATGGCGCAGGTCGACTCCCTGAACGAGCAGATCGTGTCGCTCGCGCCGGTGCTCAAGGTGCTGCCCGCGGCCGTGGGCGCTGACGGGCCGCGCACCTACCTGGTCACGATCCTCAACCCGGCCGAGTCACGCGCCTCGGGCGGTGCGCCGCTGTCGCTCGCCTTCGTCAGGCTCGACCAGGGCAAGCTGTCGATCCCCGTCCAGGGCCAGACCTCGGTGCTGAGCAACGGCAACCAGCCCACGCTGTTCACCCCCGTCAAGGGCGACCCGTGGCTGTCCGGGCGCCAGGAGCGGCCGTTCGTGACCGTCAACCGCAACCCCGACTTCCGCATCGCCGGCGAGAACCTGCTGCGCGCCTCGAACAGCTTCCGGCAGAAGCCCGACGGCGTCATCGCGATGGACGTGCAGGCGATCAGCCAGCTGCTCAGCGCCACCGGCCCCATCCAGTCGGCCGAGTACGGCGAGCTCACCTCCGAGAACGTCGCCCAGAAGCTCGTCGTCGACGCCTATCTCGAGCCGGTCGACCAGGCCGAGCGCCACGACCGCAACGACCAGCTGATGCAGACGATGCTGCAGCGCCTCACCCAGGGCGGCTCGCTGATCGGGCAAGCACAGGCCCTGGGCAAGGCCATCCCCGGCCGCCACCTGCAGATGTACTTCCACGACCCGACGCTGCAGCAGCTCATCGAGCGCACCGGTGCCGCCGGCGCCGTCCCCGTCGACCCGACCGGCGACCTGGCCGCGGTCTACACCCAGAACCAGAACGCCAGCAAGGTCGACACCTACCAGCACCGCACCGTCAACGAGACCATCACTCTCGCCGCCGACGGCTCGGCGAAGGTGCAGCGCACCGTCGTCATCGAGAACCGCACGCCCGCCTACACCGGTGGCGGCGTCGACCCCAAGAAGGGCTACTACACCCGCTGGGCGCAGCTGCTGGTCATGAACTTCATGCCTGCCGGCTCGCAGCTGCTGTCGCGCCCGAGCGGCGAGAACAGCCCCGGCTTCCTCGTCGGCTCGGCCCAGCACAAGGGCACCGACGGCCAGGGCCGGCCCTACGCCGACGCCGTCGCGCTCATGGGCCCGGGTGAGACCGCCAAGCTGACCTGGACGTACTCCGTGCCGGCCGCCGCGGTCAAGGACGGCGACGGCATGCGCCTGCTGGTGCGCGCCGAGACCCAGCCGCTGCTCAACGCGCCCAACCTCAACGTGCGCGTCGTCGTCCCGCAGGGGTGGACGGCGAAGCCGGGCGACGGCTGGACCGCGAGCGACGGCGGGGCCAGCACCTCGCTCACCGTCGACCGCAGCCGCACCCTGGCGCTGCAGGTGGCCAAGGGCTGACCGGTGTCGCGGCGCCGCGTGCGCGTGGCACGCTGTCTGCCATGAGCGACGCACCCGCCATCGAGGTCACCGAGCTGCCCACCGACGCCGTGCTGCTCGACGTCCGCGAGCCCGACGAGTGGGCGGCGGGGCACGCCGAGACCGCGACGCACGTGCCGCTGGGCGACGTGCCCGACCGGGTCGGCGAGCTGCCGCAGGGCTCGCCGCTGTACGTCATCTGCCGCTCGGGCGCCCGCTCGGGCCGGGCCGTGGCGTGGTTGGCGCAGCAGGGCGTCGACGCCGTCAACGTGTCGGGAGGCATGCGCGCCTGGGACGCCGCCGGCAAGCCGATGGTCAGCGAGCAGGGTGGCCACCCCTACGTCGCCTGAGCCCCTCGACATCACCGCGCCCGACGTTCCCGGCGCGGGCGTGCCTGGTGACCCCGGGGTCTCGTGCGCCGAGCCGGTCGCGCTCGGCACCGCCCGGGGCCGGTGGCTGCTGACCGCCACGGTGCTGGCGAGCGTCATGACGTTCCTCGACTCGACGGCCGTCACCGTCGCGCTGCCCAGCATCGGCCGCGACCTCGGGTCGTCGCTGTCGGGGCTGCAGTGGACCGTGACCGGCTACACCCTCGCGCTCGCGGCGCTGGTGCTGCTGGGTGGCGCCCTCGGCGACCGCTACGGCCGGCGGCGGGTGTTCGTCGTGGGTGTGCTGTCGTTCGCCCTGACCTCGCTGGTCTGCGGGCTCGCCCAGTCGACCGGCCAGCTCGTCGCCGCGCGCGTGCTGCAGGGCGTCGGCGGCGCCCTGCTGACACCCGGCAGCCTGTCGCTGATCCAGTCCACGTTCCGCAGCGAGGACCGCGCCCGCGCGATCGGGCTGTGGTCGTCGCTGTCAGGTGTGGCGGGCCTGGCCGGCCCGTTCGTCGGCGGCGCGCTCATCGACACCGTGAGCTGGCGGTGGGTGTTCCTCGTCAACGTGCCGCTCGCCGTCGCGGTCACCTACGCCGCCGTGCGCCACGTGCCCGAGAGCCTCGACGCCCGCCACCACGGCCGCTTCGACGTGCTCGGCGCGGTGCTCGCGGCGATCGCGCTGGGCGCGGTGACCTACGCGCTCATCGCCGCCGGCGACGGGCTGGGTCCCGACGTGCTCGCCACCGCGGGGCTCGGCGTGATCGCCGGCGTGGCGTTCGTCGTCCGCGAGCGTCGTGCGTCCGATCCGATGCTGCCGCTCGGCGTCTTCGCCGACCGCCAGTTCACCGGCGCCAACCTCAACACCGTGCTGGTCTACGGCGCGCTCGGCGGGTTCTCGTTCTTCCTGGTGCTGCAGCTGCAGACCTCGCTCGGGTACGACGCGACCGCCGCGGGCGCCGCGAGCCTTCCCGGCATCGCGATGATCTCGCTGCTGTCGTCGCGGACGGCGTCACTGGCCCAGCGCATCGGCCCTCGGCTGCCGCTGACGGTCGGGCCGCTGCTCACCGCGGGCGGCGTGCTGCTGCTCGCGCGGGTGCAGGCGGGAACGACGTACCTGACCGGCGTGCTGCCCGGCGTGCTGGCGTTCGGCGTCGGGATGGCCCTGGTCGCCGCACCGCTGACCGCGACGGTGCTCAGCGCGGCGCCCGACCGCATGGCCGGCGTCGCCAGCGGCGTCAACAACGCGGTCGCCCGCGCCGGCGGGCTGCTGGCCGTGGCCGCGCTGCCGGTCGCCGTCGGGCTCTCGGGCGACGACTACGCCCTGCCGGCGGCGTTCACCACCGGCTACGCGCGCGCGATGGTGGCCTGCGCGGTGCTGCTCGCGGCGGGCGGCGCGGTGTCGTGGCTGACCATCCGCTCCGACGTCCTGGCCGGCGGCTCGCCGCGGGAGCCCTGAGCCTCACCGGCTCGAGCTGCCGCCCCAGCCGTCGCCGCGCGGGGCCGTGCCGCTGCGGATGCCCTCAGCCGACCCGGCCGCCGCCGTGGCGCGGATTGCCGAGCGGGTGCTGCCGCTACTCGCGGCCTGCGACGGCTTCCGACCGCGAGGCGCAGCGCCAGTCCCCTGCCGGCGGGCTTCACCGTCCTGGAGCGCCCGTCGGACTGACCCGGACGGGGTCGGCAGCAAGGAGTACCGCCGTCCCCCCTCGTGCGGATGCGCGCGCGCCCAGGTCGGGCCGTGAGGCCGATGTGGCGCCGGCGGGCCGTCCCTAGCGTTGTCCGCACGGCAGCTTGCCGAGCAGACGAGGAGGAGACGCCATGATCGAGGTCCAGTCGGTGACCAAGAAGTACGGGGACGCAGTTGTCGTGGACGCGCTCGAGTTCGTCGTCCAGCCGGGCATCGTGACGGGGTTCCTGGGGCCGAACGGCGCCGGCAAGTCCACGACGATGCGCATGATCGCCGGGCTCGACGCGCCGACGTCCGGCCGGGTGCTGGTCAACGGCCGCGACTACCGCGAGGCCGCGGCGCCGATGTCCGAGCTAGGCATGCTGCTGGAGGCCAAGGCGGTGCACCCCGGCCGGTCGGCGCGCGCGCACCTGCTGGCTCTCGCGCAGACCAACGGCATCACCGCCCGCCGGGTCGACGAGGTGCTCGACGAGGTCGGGCTGGCGGACGTCGCCACGCGGCGTGCCGGCGGGTTCTCGCTGGGCATGGGGCAGCGGCTGGGTGTCGCCTCCGCCCTGCTCGGTGACCCCGAGGTCGTGGTGCTCGACGAGCCGGTCAACGGCCTCGACCCCGAGGGCGTGATGTGGATCCGCACCATGCTGCGCTCGCTGGCCGACGAGGGCCGCACCGTGCTCGTCTCGTCGCACCTGATGACCGAGATGGCGCTGACCGCGACCCGGCTCGTCGTCATCGGCCGCGGCCGGCTCATCGCCGACACGACCGTCGACGGCTTCGTCGCCTCCGCGTCCAACGGCTCGGTCGTCGTCCGCAGCCCGCAGGCGGCACGGCTGCGCGACGTGCTGCTCGCGCCCGACGTCACGGTCAGCAGCAACGAGGCAGGTGTGCTCGAGGTGCAGGGACTGACCGCCGAGCAGATCGGCGTCGTGGCCTTCCGTGAGCAGGTGCCGCTGCACGAGCTGTCGGTGCGCCAGCCGTCCCTGGAGGACGCGTTCATGGAGCTCACCCGCGACTCGGTGGAGTACCGCTCCCACGGCGACCGACCCCAGACCGGCCCTCCCGGGGTGGAGACGTCGGCGTCTGCGACGGTCCGTTCGCAGGTGGCGGCATGAGCACCACCGCTCCCGCCCGGACGTCGGCGCCCGGGACCCGTACCGCACCCAAGGTCACCCAGCTGGGCGTGCTGCGCTCGGAGTGGACCAAGCTGCGCTCGCTGCGCTCGACGTGGTGGACCCTGCTCATCGCCGTGGTGCTCATGGTGGGCCTCGCGGCCCTCGCCGGCGCCGTCACGGCGAACCAGTACGCCGGCTGGGACGCGCCGCAGCGCGCCGAGGTCGACGGGCTCGGCGGGCTCGGCGTCGCGCTGTCGGGCGTCACGTTCGCGCAGCTGGCCATCGCGGTGCTCGGGGTGCTCGTCGCGACCGGCGAGTACAGCACCGGGATGGTGCGCGCCACGCTCACCGCGGTGCCCCGCCGGCTGCCGGTGCTCTGGGGCAAGATCGGCGTCTACGCCACCCTGGTCGTGCTGGTCTCGGCGGTCATGACGCTCGCCGCGTTCCTCGTGTCCCAGCCGCTGCTCAGCGGCGTCGGCCTGGACGTCGGCCTGTCGACCGACGGGGTGCTGCGCTCGCTCGTGGGCGCCGTGGGCTACCTGACCCTCGTGGGCATGATCGCGGTGGCGGTCGGGATGCTGCTGCGCAGCACCGCCGGCGGGATCTCCGCGGTCGTCGCGGCCTTCTTCCTCGCGACGCCGCTGATCGGCCTGCTGCCCAGCTCGTGGTCCGACCCGGTGGCGCCGTACCTGCCCGGCAACGCCGGCTCGGCGATGTTCGACAGCGCGATGCTGGACGACCCGCTCTCGGCCGGTGGCGGGTTCGCCGTGATGCTGACGTACGCGGTCGTCCTCGTCGCCGCCGCGGCGTGGCGCCTTCGGCGCACCGACGCCTGAAGGACCGGTCACACTGCACGGGGAGGACTCCATGAGGCGCTCGACGACCAGCTCGGCCGCACCTAGCCTGCCGGTGCCGGCCGGCTGGTTCCCCGCCCTGCTGAGCAGGCGGCCCGAGCTGGTGGACGCCGGGGTCGTGCTCGTCGTGCTGACGGGGGCCCTCGCCCGCTACTGGGAGGACCCCAGCAGCGAGCACCGAGCGCCCGTCAGCGCGGGCAGCGTCGTCTTCGACGTGGTCATCAGCCTCACCCTGCTGCGTCGGCGGCAGCGCCCGGCGGTGGTGTTCGCTCTGGTCGCGTGCCTGAGTGCGCTCCAGTCGGCGATCTTCGCCGTCGAGCCCGGGCTGGCCGTGCTCGTGGCCCTGTTCTCGCTCGCGGCCTACGACGGCCGGCGACGGCTGCTCGCCGTGGCCTTCGTCGTGCTGGAGGCCGGGGCGGCTGTCGCGGTGCTGACCTTCGCCGAGAGCCGTCGCGACGCTGCGGTGGTGGCGCTGCTGACCGGCACGGTGACGTCGGCGGTCGCGCTCGGCGTCTACCAGCGCACCCGCCGCGCCTACCTGGCGTCCCTCGTCGAGCGCGCGGCGCGGCTGGAGGTCGAGCGTGACCAGCAGGCCCAGCTCGCGGCCGCAGCCGAGCGCGCCCGCATCGCCCGCGAGCTGCACGACGTCGTCGCCCACAGCCTGACCGTGATGATCGCCCTGACCGACGGTGCGGCCTACGTCGCTGGCGCGCCCGAGCCGTCCCGCCGGGCGGTCATGGCGGCCTCGGCGGCCGGGCGGCAGGCGCTGGCCGAGATGCGCCGCCTCGTCGGGGTGCTGCGCTCCGACGACCCGACGTCCACGGCGCCCCAGCCGGGGTTCGCGCAGGTCGAGCAGCTGGTCGAGCAGACCCGTGCCGCCGGGCTGCCGGTCGACCTGGTCATCACCGGCCACGTTCCCGAGCTGCCGCCGAGCGCCGGGCTCACGATCTACCGGGTCATCCAGGAGTCGCTGACCAACGTGCGCAAGCACGCGCCGGACGCCGGCTCGGTCACCGTCCGCATCGTGTTCGGCGACGGCACGGTGGACGCCGACGGCACGGTGGCTGCTGCCGGCACGGTGGAGGTGGAGGTCACCGACGACGGCGCCGGCGGTGTCGGTGGG
>CAXTEJ010000001.1:228918-237018 GCA_964243295.1 uncultured Actinomycetales bacterium
TGCCGGCACGGTGGAGGTGGAGGTCACCGACGACGGCGCCGGCGGTGTCGGTGGGGCTGCTGGCGCTCGTGCCGACGCAGCCGCCCGTGCCCTGGGCGGCTCCCCGGCGGCAGCGGGCGGCGTCACCGTCGCCGACCCCGGCGAGCGTCGGCGCAGCCTTCGCAGTGGGGAAGGACCGGGCCACGGGCTGCTCGGCATGCGCGAGCGCACCGGCCTGTTCGGGGGCACCGTCGAGGCCGGCCGCGTGACCGGCGGCGGGTGGCGCGTCCGCGCGCGCTGGCAGCTGCCGCCGCACGCCGACGACCCGGCGACCTCGTCGGCCCGAGAGCCGGCGGCCGAGCCGGTCCTCGCGACCGCTGCCGCGGCCACCCCGCCGCTGGAGGCCCCACCGTGCATCCGGAGCAGGGCGGTCCGGTGAGCATCCGCATCCTGCTGGTGGACGACCAGCCCATGCTGCGCGTCGGGTTCCGGATGGTCCTCGGGTCGCAGGACGACATGGAGGTGGTCGGCGAGGCCGGCGACGGCGCCCAGGCGGTGCAGGCCGTGGCCACCCTGCGCCCGGACGTCGTGCTGATGGACGTGCGGATGCCGGGCATGGACGGCATCGAGGCCACACGGCGGATCACCGCGACGACGAGCACCGCACGCGTCGTGATCCTCACGACGTTCGACCTCGACGAGTACGCCTACGCCGGCCTGCAGGCGGGGGCCAGCGGGTTCCTGCTCAAGGACGTGCCGCCGCCGGACCTGCTGTCGGCCATCCGCTCGGTCGCCAGCGGCGACGCCGTCGTCTCCCCCCGCGTCACCCGGCGGCTGCTGGACGCCTTCGCCGACAAGCTCCCGGCCGAGCCCGGTGGCGCGCCGTCGACCGGTGACCCGATGCTGGCCCGGCTGACCGACCGCGAGCGCGACGTGCTCGACCAGGTGGTGCTCGGTCTGTCGAACGCCGAGATCGCGGCGGCTCTGGTGATGAGCGAGGGAACGGTCAAGACGCACATCGGCCGGATCCTCGCCAAGCTGGAGCTGCGCGACCGGGTGCAGGTCGTCGTCTGGGCCTATCGCAACGGGCTCGCGCGACCCGGTGCCTGAGCCCGCTCAGCCGCCCATCGCGTGCAGCGAGTCCGCAGCGATCGTGAGCACGACACGCACCTGCTCGCGGCCGCCGTACCAGGGGTACGGGCCACCGGTGTAGCGCTGCGACAGCGCCTCGATGTGCTCGGCGCCGCCGTCCGTGGTGGCCGAGAGGACGCGCCCGCGCACCGCCCAGTAGGCCGAGGGGTTGGCCGGGTCGGAGACGGTGACCGCCACGCGGGGGTCGCGCTCGACGTTGCGCGTCTTCTGGTAGCCCTGCACGGTGTTGAGCACCACGTGCCGCCCGTCGGTGTCGGCCCACAGCTGGGTCAGCTGGGGCGAGCCGTCGGGCATCGTGGTCGCCAGGTAGCAGGTCGCGCGCTGCCCGAGCAGCCGCACGAGCGCGGGCGGCAGCTCGAGCCCGTCGGTGCCGGCGTGGCCGTGGGTGTCGGGCGAGGTCGTCATGCGGGGTCCGTCCGGTCTGGGCCGTCGGGGTCTGGGCCGTCGGTCCGACCGTACGCCCCGTTCGCCGACAGCCGCCGACATCGGCCGCAACGATCCTTCCAGGCGTACGTGAGGACGCCCGCCTTCGCGCGATCAGCCCTGTCAGCGCGTGCTCCCCCCCAGCCAGGAACGCCGAGCTGGACGCCGGTGTGCTCGCTGTGGGGGGAGTGGTGTGCTGCCGGCGGACGGGTGTCGTCGACGTGGCAGCGCGACTGACGAGCTGGCTCGACCCGCTGTCACCGCCGGGCCAAGGTGCTGACAGCTTGCCCTGGTGCAGGACGCCGGGGAGGGTGTGGCCATGTCCGTCTCGGTGGAACCGGTGGAGATCCTGTTCGATCGAGGACAGCTGGCGGACCTGCGCGAGCGGTTGGCCCGCACTCGCTGGGCCGGCTCGGGAGTCGACGGCTGGGCCGCCGGCGTCCCGGACGCGTGGTTGCGAGACCTCGTCGCGGCATGGGAGTCCTTCGACGTGGCCGCTTTCGGGGCCCGGCTCGACGCGCTCGAGCACCTGCGCGTCGACGTGGACGGTCAGGTCGTCCACGTGATGCGCCGCCGTGGCGAGGGCCCGAACCCCACGCCGTTGGTCCTCACGCACGGGTGGCCCGGCTCCTTCTGCGAGTACCTCCCCCTCATCGAGCGGCTGGCCGACCCGGTGGCTCACGGTGGCGACGCGGCGGACGCCTTCGACGTCGTCGTGCCATCGCTGCCCGGGTTCGGGTTCTCGGCTCCGCCGCTGATGCCCGGTGGTCTGCCGGCCGAGCACGTCGCCGAGCTGTGGCACCGGATCATGGGGGAGGGCCTGGGTCACCGGCGCTACGCCGCGCACGGAAGTGACCTGGGAGCCGGCGTCACCGCCTGGTTGGCGCGGCGGCATCCCGAAGCCGTCATCGGCATCCACCTGGCGACGCCCGGGCTCGCCCTGCCGCCGCAGCCATGGACGTCGGACGAGGCCGAGCACGCCTGCGAGCTGGAGCGATGGACCGCGCAGGAGGGTGGGTACGCGCACCAGCAGGCGACGAAGCCGGCCACGCTCGCCGCTGGGCTGCAGGACTCGCCGGCCGGGCTCGCCGCGTGGATCGGGGAGAAGGTCGTCGCCTGGAGCAGCACCGACGAGCGGGGAGAGCCGATGTTCGACCGAGATCTGCTGCTCGGGACACTGACGCTGTACTGGACGACCGGGACCATCATGACCTCGCTGCTCCCGTACTGGGTCTACCGCCATCGAGATGACAGCGCACTGCCCGCTGGTGAGCAGCCCCCGGTGCCGACGGCCGTGACCATCTTCGGCGGCGAACGCGTGCCGTTCCCCAAGCCGCCTCGCGAGCTCGCGGAGCGCTACTTCACCGTCACCGCCTGGGCCGAGCACGACCGTGGCGGCCACTTCCCCGCCGTCGCTGAGCCGCAGCTGCTCGCCCAGACCCTGCGGGAGGTGTTCCGGCCGCTCAGAGCCGCATCGCCCACCGGGTGACGATGCCGCCTTCTGCGCGCCTCTGCGGCCCGCGCTAGACACCGCGATACGGTCCGATCGTGGACCCCGTGCTCAACCCCTACGCCCCCGGCGCCGGCCAGCGCCCGCCCGAGCTCGCCGGCCGCGACGACGAGCTGACCGCCTTCGACGTCGTCCTGGAGCGGGTCTCGCGCGGTCGCCCCGAGCGGTCGCTGGTGCTGACCGGGCTGCGCGGTGTCGGCAAGACCGTGCTGCTCGGCGCGCTGCGGTCGGCCGCGGTGCGCCGCAGCTGGGGCACCGGCAAGCTCGAGGCGCGGCCCGACACCTCATTGCGCCGGCAGCTGTCGGCGGCGCTGCACCTCGCGGTGCGCGAGCTGGGCGGCCGCGGCGACGACACCGACCACGTGCTCGGGGTGCTGAAGGCCTTCGCCCAGCGCGACGCCGGCCCGGCCAGCAAGCTGCGCGACCGCTGGCAGCCGGGCATCGACGTCCCCGCCGTCACCGGCCGCGCCGACTCCGGTGACATCGAGATCGACCTGGTCGAGCTGCTCGGCGACGTCGCTGGGCTCGCCGCCGACACCGGGCGCGGCGTCGCGGTCTTTCTCGACGAGATGCAGGACATCGGCCCGGACGACGTCTCCGCCCTGTGCGCGGCCTGCCACGAGATCTCGCAGCAGCGCCTCCCGCTGATCGTGGTGGGTGCGGGCCTGCCCCACCTGCCGGCGGTGCTGTCGGCCAGCAAGTCCTACAGCGAGCGGCTGTTCCGCTACGCCCGCATCGACCGGCTCGACCGCGCCGCCGCCGACCTCGCCCTCGAGGCCCCGGCCCGCGACGAGGACGCGGCGTGGCGGCCCGAGGCCCTGGCCGCGATGTACGACGCCACCGCCGGCTACCCGTACTTCGTCCAGGCCTACGGCAAGGCCGCGTGGGACGTCGCCACCGGCTCGCCGATCAGCCTCGACGACGTGCGCGTCGCCGCACCCGTCGCCGAGGCCGAGCTCGCGGTCGGCTTCTTCGGCTCGCGCTTCGAGCGGGCGACGCCGGGCGAGCGCGAGTACCTGCGGGCCATGGCGGACGTCGCGCACGACCTCGCCGGGGCCACCGCCGCACCGGCACCCGGCGCTGTCGACCAGGTGCCGACGTCCGCGGTCGCCGACCACCTGGCCCGCAAGCCCCAGTCGCTGTCGCCGGCCCGCGACGCGCTGCTGAAGAAGGGGCTGGTCTACTCAGCCGAGCGCGGCCAGATCGCGTTCACCGTGCCGCACTTCGGGCGCTACCTGCGCGCCCACGGCTGACGCGGGTCAGGCCGGCACGACCGCGCGGCCGATGACCCGGTCGTAGAGCAGGGCCGCCGCGACACCGCCCAGCAGCGGGGCCAGCAGGTAGACCCAGAACGCCTCGAAGTGCGCCGCGACGATCTCGGGGCCGAGGGCGCGCACCGGGTTGACCGAACCGCCGGTGATCGGACCGCCGATGAGCACGGCCGACACGAGCGCGAAGCCGATGGCGACGGGTGCGACCGCGGCGGCCTTCGGGTCGCTCGTCACCGCGATGATCACGAAGACCAGCAGGAAGGTGATGAAGGCCTCGACGAGGAAGGCCCGGCCGTCGCTGATGCCCTCGGTGGGGGCCGGTGCGCCGAGCCGGGCCAGGCGACGCGCGTCGCCGCCGAACGTCGCCCAGGTGGCGAGGGCCGCGAGCACCGCCCCGACGAGCTGGAACCCGACGTACGCCGGCACCGCCCGCCAGGCGAACCGGCCCGTGACCGCGAGACCCACCGTGACGGCCGGGTTGAGGTGCGCCCCGCTGACGCCGCCGAGCGCGGCGACCATGGCGGCGAGGCAGAAGCCGAAGGCGAGGGCGATCGCGAGGCTGTCCGGGGGGGCGCCAGCGGTCTGCCGGCCGAGGTTGGCGGCGACCGCGGTGGCCGTGCCGGTGTAGATCAGGAAGAAGGCGCCCACCATCTCGGCGAGGCCGGTGCGGGTGAGGTTGGTGGTGCTCAGCGGCGGGGCAGCGTCAGACCCCGAGTCGGTGCCGGCAGGTGCGGGTCGGGCGGCCATGGGTGTCCTCACGGGCGATGGGGCCCGCGTGGGCGGGCCCGTCGGGTGTCGACACGAGGTGTCGCCACGATCTACCCGGGCGCCGCAGAACTAACCTTCGCGCGTAAGCGCAGCGTTGAGACGGATCAGGCCGGCACCATGAGCCCGCGGACGCGGACGACGAGGGTGTCGGGGATGGTGAGCAGACCGTGGTCGACGCGCGCGTGGTCGGCGACCTCGGCGAGCACCTGATCCTCGTCGCCGCGGAAGGTGCGGGTGCAGCCGGGGATCACGTCACCGCAGGCGAACTGCTTCATGCTGGCTCCTCGAGGGTCTGGGTGGGCGACGTCGTGGCGGGGCGCGGGGGCGACGGTCGCGGCATCGCGGTCGTATCGGTCGCTCAGCCGTCCGACTTGAGCTCGGCCAGCCGCAGCAGCACCTGCTCGACGCGCACCACCCCCAGTGGATGACCCAGCTCGTCGACGCACACCACCGGGTCGTGCCGGCTCGGCTGGGGTCGCGCCACGATACGACGCGCGAGCTCGACGACGTCCGTCGTGGCGGCAACCCGAAGGCTGATCGGGGTGATCCGGTGCCCGAGCTCGCCGACGCGGTGCAGCGGCAGCAGCAGCGCGGTCGGGTGGCCGTGCTCGTCGACGCGCAGCCCGATCCGGTCGGGCGGCACGGGCTCGCGCCCCTCGACGGCCACCTGCTGCACGAGGCTCCCGACCTGGTCGACGAGCCGGGCGCTGGCGGCACCGCGGCGCAGTCGCTCGACCACCCGGGGGGCGAGGGACGACCACGCCGGGGCGGGACGGCCGAGCAGGTAGCCCTGGCCGAGCGGCACGCGCAGCCGCTGGAAGGCGCCGACCTCGCCCCAGGTCTCGATGCCCTCGGCCAGCAGCCACGCGTCGATGCGGCCGCCGAACTCGCCGAGCAGCTCGGCCAGCGCGAGCTTGACCTCGTCGCGGTCGGCTCCGTCGACGAGGGCCCGGTCGAGCTTGATGATGTGCGGGCGCAGCAGCGTCATCTGCTGCAGCCCCGAGTAGCCCGAGCCGGCGTCGTCCAGCGCCATGAGGGCGCCGCGCCGCGTGAGGGCGTCCCGCAGCCCGAGCAGCGGGCGCACGTCGGCGACGCTCTGGTGCTCGGTCAGCTCGATGACGAGCGGGTGGAGGTCGCCGGCGTCGAGCAGCAGGTGCGACAGCTGGGGGTGGGTCAGCAGGTGGGGGCTGACGTTCATGGTCAGGAAGCAGTTGGGCGGCAGTGAGTGCCGCAGCTGCAGGCACCGCTTGACCACCACGGCCTCCAGCTCGGCGCCGTGGCCGAGCCGGTCGGCGGCCGCGAACCACAGGTCCGGCGTCAGGTGCGGGGGCCCGTCGAAGCGGGCCAGCGCCTCGTAGCCGACGATCACGGCGTCCTGCAGGCTGACGATCGGCTGGAACAGCAGCCGCAGCCGGGTCTGGTCGGCGAGCACGGCGCCGATCAGCTCAGGCCAGTCGAGCGCTGCCGGGTCGCCGTCGTGCGGCGCGACCTGCGTGGCGCTGACGCCGGCACCGGACGGCGCGCTCGACGTCGGGGGACTCACCCCCGCGTCATCGGGTGGTGACGCGCCCGACTTGAGCCGGTGCGTCCGTGGCGCCGACGGGCGGGGCGCGGAGCTATCTCAGCCGGGCCTGCAGCAGCGGGTCGTCGGCGCGCAGCTGCTCGAGCACCGTCTCGGTGCCCTCGGCCTTGGCCCGCTCGAGCGTCTCGGCGTCGACGGGCACCAGCTGCAGCAGCCTCAGCTCCTCGCCGCCCGGCGTCGTGACCCGGCCGAGCCGCACGTCGGGGGCGAACAGCAGGTGGGTGCGCACCGAGGCGGGGTCGCCGTCCAGCGGGTTCCCGTTCTGCAGCCGGCTGCCGGGACCGTACGACGCCCCCTGCACAGCGGTGACGGCGAGGCTCGAGAGCAGGTCGACCACCCACGGCCGGCCGCCGGTGAGGTCGACGGCGTCGGCCGGCAGCTCCATCGACAGCTCGAAACCGCGGCCGAGGACGCCTTCGGCGACCGGATCGACGTCCGGTGAGGAGATGCCGACGGTCACGGCGTGCCAGCCGTCGCCCGTCTGCGCCAGGAGCACCCGGCCGTCGAAGCCGCTCGTCGCCGGCGACACGACGACGCGCCCGCCCTGCGTCACCATCATCAGCGCCTGCTCGACCAGCTCGGACTCGGCCTCGACCGCCTGCCTGCGCAGGTCAGCGGGACTGGGCGGCTGCTTGCGTCCGAACACCGTCAGGCCCCCTGCCAGAAGAAGACGCCCCGGTCGAGGTCGTCGTTCACGAACGCGTAGCCCACGCCCGCGTCACCGAAGGCGAGCGATGCCGGCACCGCGCCGGAGTCGAGCTGGATCGCAAGTCGCCAGCCAGGCCCCGGGTGCTCGTCGGCCTGCAGCCACTGCGGCTCGCCCGACGTCCGGACGACGTCCAACTGGTCCGCGTCGTCCAGCTCGGCCATGGCATCGCCCGCCATGGCATCGCCCGCCATGGCATCGCCCCCCACGTCATCGCTCACGACCAGCTCGACCGGCTCGCCGTCGTCGTCGCGCAGCCCCGGGCCGGTCGCCAGCGGCTGGGTCCGGACGCCGTCGGGAAGGAGGCCGCCGGGCTGGACCACGACCGCGTTCTCGCCGCCGTCCGGCTCGAAGGTGTCGACGTAGTCGTCGTCCTCGTCGGTCATGAAGACGTAGGCGAGGGTGAGCGGCTCGTCGCGCACGACCACCTGAGCGAGGAAGCGCATCGGCACCTCGAGCTCGGCCGACAGCGGCCACGCGGGCTCCTCGAGCCAGCTCGGCTGCCCGCCGACCCGGGTGATGGGCTCGCCGGGGGTCGTCGCGGGTCGGAGCCGGGATCGGGTCACGCGATCACGTTAGTGGTCGCCCATGGTGCGCACCCCCGGTGGTGGCTACCCTTCGTGCGACCGCAGCAGGCCGCGCGAGGGGGAGTCATGCGTCCGTCGGACTGGGATGTGCTGGACCTGTCGGGTGACCCGACGCCGGGTGA
>CAXTEJ010000002.1:0-31995 GCA_964243295.1 uncultured Actinomycetales bacterium
GTCACCGTCATACCGCTTCAGCACCGTCCCAGCAGGCACACCAGTGTTCGACGCATCCGGCTGCACCCGGCCCACGGGAGCCGGAGCGGGCGCGGCGATGGAGACGGGCGCCGGCGAAGGAGCGGGGGCAGGTGTCGCCTCGGGCGGAGGAGCAGGCGCAGGTGCGGGGGTCGGAGCAGGAGCGGGGGCAGGAGCCGGTGCGGGGGCCGGTGCGGGTGCAGCAACGGGGACCGGAGCCGGAGCCGGCGCGGGTGCCGGGGCCGGGGCCGGGGCCGGGGCGAGCTCCGGCGCAGGGGCGGGAGCGGGTGCCGGCGCGGGTGCCGGAGCCGGAGCCGGCGCGGCGATGTCACCGACGGCAGGAGCGGGAGCGGGAGCCGGAGCCGGCACGGGGCCCGGGGTGGGAGCGGGACGCGGTGCCGGTGCCGGAGCCGGCCGCGGCGCAAGGGCCGGGCGCGGGGTGGGCGCGGGAGCGGTCGGTGCCACTGCGGTGGTCGCCGACGTCACGGTTGCCGAGCTGATGCTCGTGACGGTGGTCGCGGTGCCCTTGGAGGTGTAAGCCCACAGGGTGACGGCTCCAGGTGCGGCCACCCGGGTGGCGGACGCGTCGGTCACGGTGCTCTGCCACCCCGGCTCGATGGCGCCGGCCACCCAGGCGCGGCTGCTGAGCCGGACGACGTCCGCGCCCGTGGTGCGTGCGCGCAGCTGGACCGACTGATGGGCGACCACGCGAAGGGGCAGGAGGATCGGCCGGCCGACGGGGGTCTCGAAGGTGCTGCCGGCGCGCAGCCGGACGACCGACAGCTGGAGCCGGCCGTCGGGCGAGATGCGCACGCGCTGGCGGTAGACGCTGCCGCGTGAGGACCGCGAGGCCACCGCGAGCCAGGTGCCGTTGCCGCGTTGGGGGAGCCGGGGGAGGGAGAACCGGACGAGCGTGTCGGTGTCGCGCAGGTCGACACGTGACACGACGGTGCTGACGGCGCGGCCGGGGGCGCTGCGCAGGGTCACCGCGGCTGCCGCGGGGACGGCGGCGCGGGTTGCGGCGGGCACGGTGCGGACCGTGGCGGCCTCGGCGGTGGGGGCCGACAGCAGCAGGGCGCCGAGGGCGCCGGCCGCGACGGCGGCGACGGTGCGCTGCAGTCGGTGGGTACCCATCTGGTGCGCCTGGCCCTGCTGCATGCCGGTCTCCTCCGCTGCCATCCCCTGGGTGCAGCACACGGAGGTGATCGGGCCGCCTCCGTGTGCCGCTGACGTGTTGTCGTCGCGCGGCGGGAGAGGCTTGACGGAGCAGGGCCGAGGCCGCACTGATGGGCACCGGACAGCGCAGCCGTCTCGCGGTCCGTGACCGCCTGGTCACCCGGTCGGAGCAGCGGCCGGCACCCGTGAGGGCGACAGGTCACGCGTCGCTGATCAGCTCAGCTGCGCCTGGTCGGCGTGCGCGGTGACGGGCTCAGCCGTCTCGTCGGACGGGGACGGGGCTGCCGTCGTCGTCCCAGATGTTGCCATCGGCGGTGAAGCTCGTGCCTCGGCTGCCGAGGATGGCGCAGCCGCGAAAGCGCATGCCGCGGCCGAAGCGGTTGCCGACCACGCTCAGTCCCGACATGCGGGGCAGGCCCTTGTTGGCCAGGTTGACGCTACAGCCACCGCCGTCGACCCAGTTGCCGTTGAAGACCAGGTCGGTGACGGCGCCGTGGTCCTGCGTCACCTGCAGGGCCGCGTTGCTTGCGCCACGGACGTCGTTGCCCACGATCACGATGTCGTGCCCACCCAGCACCTGGATGCCGTCGTTGTGGGTGGGGCCACCGCGCTGGTTCGGGTCGTCGGCGAACCGCGCCGTGTTGTGCAGGTACGACGCCTCGACGCGGACGTGGTCGCCGTAGACCTTGATGGCGTCGACCGTGCCCCGGATGTCGACCCGGCTGGCGGTGAAGTTGGCGCCCTTGATGCCGTCGATCCACACCGACGGCACGGCGGCGACCAAGTCGGTGTCCTCGATGCGGAGGTTGCGCACCGCGGGGTCATCTGCGGTGATGAGGCCGATGTTGCCCGTCGCCGCACCGCCGCGGACCACCGAACGGCGGATGACGACGTCTGCGGCCCGCACGAACACGAAGCCGTGCACGTCGAGGCCGTCGAGCACCGTTCCCGGCTGCGTCACGACCACGTCGCCCTCGACGACGGTGAGGTCCGTGCCGTCTGGCACACCCGTCGTCGCCGCGTCGGGACGGCCATCGGACGTCGTGACCACCGGCGGGGCAGGAGGCGCAGGTGCCGGTGGTGGGCCGGGTGGAGGCGGCGGTGCGGGAGTCGGCGCGTGAGGGGGAGGTGGTGCGGGAGCGGGGACCGGCGCAGGCACGGGCGCCGGCGCGCCGGTCCCACTGGTCCGGCGTCCGGCGAGGTCGACTGCCCGGACGCCGTCGATGCGGGCGATGACGGGGGCGCCGGTCCGGTCGGCGCTGAGGGCGAGGCCCAGCGCGCCGGCCGCGCGCAGCCGCTGCGGCGACGCGTCACGAGCGACCAGCTGCCACTGCGGCTCAGGGGTGCCGCTCGGCCACACCCTCGCGGCGAGGACGACCGGCGAGACCGCCGCGGTCTGCACCCGCACGTCGAGCCGCTGACCGGCGCGCACCGCGCGAGGCAGCGTCACGACGCGACCCACCCGGGTGCTGGGGCCGCGACCGTCGACCCGGACGACGAGCAGCCGGGCGCGGCCGCGCGGGTCGACGACCAGCCGCTGCTCGTAGCGGCGCAGTCCCGAGGCGCGTGTCGTCACGGCGACCGTCAGCGTCCCCGCGCCCGGCAGCCGCGGCACGACCAGGCGCACCAGCGTGCGACTGTCGGCCGCGACCGCCGCTGGCAGCAGCGCCGCCGACCGCGACCCCGGCACGGCGACGACCGACCCCTCGGAGCCGTCGACGCCGAACCGCGTGGCCGGGCTCGACACCTGCCACGGCCCCCCGATCCCGCTGAGCCCCCAGCCGCGACGCTCATGCCGGCTCATGGGGTCGGTGACGAGCAGGGTGGGGAAGGCTGATCCCGCCGCCGCGGGCACGGCGGAGGTCGGCGACGGCGGCACGAGCGACCGCGGTCCCGGCGCCGCCACCGCGGACGTCGGCCCGCCCGGCGCGAGCAGCACCACGACGGCGGCGGACGTGACGGTGGCGGCGAGGCGGCGCGCAGCGGCGGCACTCATCGTCGGGTCCTCGTCGTCGTGGTCCACGGTGGCAGCGCACGCTGTGCGGCCCCCGCCGCAGCCCATGGGGTGCCGTCACCCTAGGCGCGGCCCGGCCCGACGCGACGCGATTCGGGTGCACGCGGGCCGACACCGGGGGACGAACCGGGACGCACCATGACGTCCCAGGCACGTCGCAGCTGGCCGAGTCGGGGCGGGATCGTCGGTCGGGCGGCATCACTGCGGCGCTCCGGGTCGGGCCCGGGCGCTCGAATCGGCACTGTCGGTGGCGGGTCGTAGGCTTGTCCTCGACCCCAGGCCGGTGCCGGCTCGGGGCCTTCGTGCTGTCCGACCACGCCGTCCGGTGACCTCCAGCCGTCGTCCGGGCACAGCCGCAGCCCGCTCGACCAGCCCCACCCGCCACGACGCTGCAGGAGCCCATGAGCCTCACCGGAGTCCTCGACCTCGCCCTGGGCGACCGCGCCCTGGCCGCGCTGCGCGACCTCGCCGCGTCGGGGACGACGTCACACCTCGACCTCACCGCCCCCTCGGGCACGTGGTCGACGGTGGTCGCCGCCATGGCCGCGCCCGCCCCGCGCGGCGGCGGCCGGCCGGTGCTCGCGGTCACGGCGACCGGCCGCGAGGCTGAAGACCTCGCGACGGCGCTGCGCTGCTTCCTGCCCGCCGACTCGGTCGTGGAGTTCCCGGCGTGGGAGACGCTGCCGCACGAGCGGCTCAGCCCCCGCAGCGACACCGTCGGACGCCGGCTCGCGGTGCTGCGGCGGCTGGCCCACCCCGACGCCACGGTCGAGGGCGGCGGCGGCCGGGTCAGCGTCGTCGTGGCGCCGGTGCGCGCCGTCCTGCAGCCGATCGTCATCGGCCTCGGCGACCTCGAGCCGGTGCGCCTCGCGCCCGGTGACGAGGCCGCGCTCGACGACGTCGTCGAGCGGCTGGTGGGCGCCGCCTACACCCGCAGCGACATGGTCGAGCGGCGCGGCGAGTTCGCCGTCCGCGGCGGCATCCTCGACGTCTTCCCGCCCACCGAGGAGCACCCCGTGCGGGTGGAGTTCTGGGGCGACACCATCGAGGAGATCCGCTGGTTCAAGGTCGCCGACCAGCGCAGCCTCGAGGTGGCCGAGCAGGGGCTGTGGGCGCCCCCGTGCCGCGAGATGCTGCTGACGCCGCAGGTGCGCGCGCGGGCACTGGCCCTCGCCGACCAGCTGCCCGGCGTCGCCGACCTGCTCCACAAGGTCGCCGAGGGCATCGCCGTCGAGGGCATGGAGTCCCTCGCCCCCGCCCTGGTCGACGGCATGCAGCCGCTGCTCGACGTGCTGCCCGAGGGCACCCACGTGCTGGTCTGCAACCCCGAGCGGGTGCGCACCCGGGCCCACGACCTCGTCGCCACCAGCCGCGAGTTCCTCGAGGCCAGCTGGTCCAACGCCGCCGCCGGCAACGTCACACCCATCGACCTCGAGCAGGTGCTGGGCACCGCGTCGTACTGGGGCCTCGCCGACGTCCGCGACCACGCCGACCGGGCCGGCATCCCGTGGTGGGGCGTCGGGCCGTTCAGTGCCGACGACGAGCTCACGGGCCCGGACGACGGTCAGGTGCTGCGCATGGACGCCCGGGAGGTCGACGCCTACCGGGGCGACACCCCCGCGGCGCTGCGCGACATGGCCACGTGGCTGGCCGAGGGCTGGCGCGTCGTGGTCGTCACCGAGGGCATCGGCCTGGCCAAGCGCGTGGTCGAGGTGCTGGGCGAGCACGACCTGCCGGGCCGCGTCGTCGACGACCTGTCGCAGCCGCCCGAGGCCGGGATTGTCCACGTCGGCACCGGCGGCCTCAGCCGCGGCTACCTCGCGGCGTCCGCGAAGCTCGCGGTCGTCACCGAGACCGACCTGACCGGCACGGCCGGCCAGACCACCAAGGACATGCGCCGCATGCCCTCGCGCCGCCGGGCCGTCGTCGACCCGCTGCAGCTGCGGCCGGGCGACTTCGTCGTCCACGAGCAGCACGGCGTGGGGCGCTTCGTCGAGATGACCCAGCGCACCCTGGCCGGCGCGACCCGCGAGTACCTCGTGCTGGAGTACGCCTCCAGCAAGCGCGGCCAGCCGGCCGACCGGCTCTTCGTGCCCAGCGACTCGCTCGACCAGATCACCCGCTACGTGGGGGGCGAGTCACCGACGCTCAACAAGCTCGGCGGCTCCGACTGGGCCAAGACCAAGGGCCGGGCGCGCAAGGCGGTCAAGGAGATCGCCGGCGAGCTGATCCGGCTGTACTCGGCGCGCATGGCCTCGCCGGGGCACGCGTTCGGGCCCGACACCCCCTGGCAGCGCGAGCTGGAGGACGCCTTCGCCTACGTCGAGACCCCCGACCAGCTCTCGAGCATCGACGACGTCAAGCGCGACATGGAGCGCGCGGTGCCGATGGACCGGCTGATCTGCGGCGACGTCGGCTACGGCAAGACCGAGATCGCCGTCCGCGCGGCGTTCAAGGCGGTGCAGGACGGCAAGCAGGTCGCGATCCTCGTGCCCACGACGCTGCTGGTGCAGCAGCACATGCAGACCTTTACCGAGCGGTTCGCGAACTTCCCGGTCGTGGTGAAGGGGCTGTCGCGGTTCTCCTCGACCAAGGACTCCAAGGACGTCATCGAAGGCCTCCGCGAGGGCGGCGTCGACGTCGTCATCGGCACCCACCGCCTGCTCACGACCGAGGTGCGGTTCAAGGACCTCGGCCTGATCATCGTCGACGAGGAGCAGCGCTTCGGCGTCGAGCACAAGGAGCAGCTCAAGGCGATGCGCACCGCGGTGGACGTGCTCGCCATGAGCGCCACGCCCATCCCGCGCACGCTTGAGATGGCCGTCACCGGCATCCGCGAGATGTCGACCCTCGCCACCCCGCCCGAGGAGCGCCACCCGATCCTGACCTTCGTCGGCTCCTACGACGAGAAGCAGATCACCGCCGCGATCCGCCGCGAGCTGCTGCGCGAGGGACAGGTCTTCTACGTGCACAACAAGGTCAGCTCGATCGAGAAGGCCGCCGCCCGCATCCGCGAGCTCGTGCCCGAGGCGCGGGTCGCCACCGCCCACGGGCAGATGGGCGAGCACAAGCTGGAGCAGGTCGTCGTCGACTTCTGGGACAAGAAGTTCGACGTGCTGGTCTGCACCACGATCGTCGAGACCGGCCTCGACATCAGCAACGCCAACACGCTGATCGTCGAGCGCTCCGACTCCCTGGGCCTTTCCCAGCTGCACCAGCTGCGCGGCCGGGTGGGGCGTGGCCGCGAGCGCGCCTACGCCTACTTCCTCTACCCGCCCGAGAAGCCGCTGACCGAGCACGCCGCCGACCGGCTGCAGACCATCGCCCAGCACACCGACCTCGGCTCGGGCATCCAGGTTGCCATGAAGGACCTCGAGATCCGCGGCGCCGGCAACATGCTCGGCGGCGAGCAGTCCGGTCACGTCGAGGGCGTCGGGTTCGACCTCTACATCAGGCTCGTCGGCGAGGCCGTGGCCGACTACCGCGGCGAGGGCGAGACCGCACCCGCCGAGATGAAGATCGACCTGCCCGTCGACGCCCACCTGCCGCACGACTACGTGCCGGGCGAGCGGCTGCGGCTCGAGGCCTACGGCAAGCTCGCGTCGGCCACCGACGAGGCGGCCGTGGACGAGGTGCGCGCCGAGCTGGTCGACCGCTACGGCGAGCCACCGCAGCAGGTCGACAACCTGCTCGACGTCGCCCGGCTGCGGGTGCACGCCCGTCGCGCCGGCCTGGCCGAGATCGTCGCCCAGGGCAACCTGGTGCGCTTCGGGCCGGTCGAGCTGCGCGAGAGCCAGCAGCTGCGCCTGGGCCGGCTCTACCCCGGCGCCCAGCTGCGGCCGACGATCCGCGCGCTCACCGTGCCGCGGCCGACGACGGCGCGCGTGGGCGGTCAGCCGCTGCGCGACCACGAGGTCCTAGGCTGGGCCCGAGCTCTGGTCGACGCCGTCCTGCTCGACAGCGTGGCCGACGCCGCGCGGGTGGCCGGCCAGGGGTCCGCGGTCGCCGGCCGACGTCCGGCCTGACCGCACCGACCGTCTTGCAGGGGAGAGGCACCGTGACAGGCACCACCCGCACCATCCGCGGCCCGCTGGTCGCCGCCGCCGTGCTGGCGGTGGCGCTGACCACGGCGGCCTGCTCGCCGCGCGAGACCGGCGCGGCCGCGGTCGTCGGTGACCGCCGGGTCTCGACCCAGGAGCTGCAGGACGCGCTCGCCGGGCTCAAGGCCGGTAACCCGCAGTTCGCCGAGGTCGCCCAGCTCGACCGCCTGGTGCTGTTCGACCTGATCGCCGAGCCCTACCTCGTCAAGGCCGCGCAGACGGCCGGGCTGGGGGTCTCCGACTCCGAGGCGCAGGCGGCGCTGCCGGGCACCCCGCAAGCCGACCCCGCCGCGGTCCGAGCGCTGCGCGGCCAGATCGCGCTCAACAAGCTCAACCAGGCGCAGAGCACCGAGGCGCTCGACGCGGTCGCGGCGACGCTGCGCTCGGAGGGCGTCAAGGTCAGCCCGCGCTACGGCCGCTTCGACAGCCAGTCGCTCAGCGTCGTCGACGCGGCCCCCAACTGGCTGCCGACGCCCACACCGTCCCCCTCTGCCACCGCGCCCCCGGCCTCCTGAGCGTGGCGTCGTGAGCGGGCGGCTGACCCTGCTGCTGACCTCCCCGCGCGTGGCCCCCGGGCTGCTCGCGCGGCAGGCGTGGCAGGTGCTCGAGCAGGCTGGCGTCGTGCTGTGCGCCGACGCCCGCGACCCGCAGGCCGAGGCGATCGCGCAGTCGGGCATCGACGTCCGGGCCGCGGCGGGGTCGCCGGCCGTGCTCGCCCGCGAGCTGGTGTCGGCGGCGGCGCGCGCGGACGTCGTCTGGGTGGGCTCACCGGACGCCGACCCCGGCCTCACCGACGCCCTGGCCACCGAGCTGTCGCTGGTGGCCGGCCGCGCCGACCCGCCGGAGGTCGAGGTGCTCGTCGGGAGCCACGACGTCCCGGGCGCTCGGCTGCTCGACCTGGTGGCCGTCATGGACCGGCTGCGATCGCCCGGCGGCTGCCCCTGGGACGCCGAGCAGACCCACGCGAGCCTCGCGCCCTACCTGGTCGAGGAGGCGTTCGAGGCGGTGGAGGCCATCGAGACCCGGGACGGCGACGGCCTGCGCGAAGAGCTGGGCGACGTGCTGCTGCAGGTGGTGTTCCACGCGCGGGTGGCCAGCGAGCGCGACGCCTCGGCCGGTGGCTTCGACGTCGACGCCGTCGCCGACGGCATCGTGCGCAAGCTGGTCAGCCGCCACCCCCACGTCTTCGCCGCCGAGCCCGACGACGAGGGCGCCACGGCTGACTCGGTCGCCGAGGGCTGGGAGGCCATCAAGGCCCGCGAGAAGCAGCGGGGCCACGTGCTCGACGGCGTGCCCGTCGCGCTGCCCGCCCTGGCCCGGGCCGACAAGGTGCTCGGCCGGCTCGAGCGCACCGGCGCCCCCGTCGTCTGGCCCGCTGACGGCCTGGGCGCCGAGCTGCTGCGGCTGGTGGCCCGGGCCCGCGCCGACGGTGTCGACCCGGAGGCGGCGCTGCGCGAGGCCGTCCGCGCGGTCGAGCACGACGCCCGCTCGGCGTCGGGCGCCGCGTGAGCGACCCCGTGGTCGGCGCGCGCGAGCGCTACCGGCGGACGGCGCGCACGGCCCTCGACGTGCTGCTCGAGCAGGACCCCGCCCACGCCACCGCACTGGGCGACCACCGCTACGACGGCCGGCTGCCCGACCGGTCCGCCGCCGGCGTGGGCGAGTCGCTCCACCAGCTCGGCGCCGCGGTCGGGGCGCTCGACGACCTCGACGACACGGCGCTCGGCCCGCAGGACCTCGTCGACCTCGAGCTGCTGCGGGGCCGGCTCACCGCGATGCAGTGGTCGCTCACCGACCTCGCCGAGCACACCTGGAACCCGCTCGTGCACCTGCCGGGCGACGCCGTGCACGCCCTGGTCTCGCGCCGCGTCGGCGACCCCCACGAGCGGGCGCTGGCGCTGGTGTCCCGGCTGTCCGGCGTCCCGGCCGCGCTGTCGACGGCTCGCGCGACGCTGCGCCAGATGCCTCGGGTGCACGTCGAGACCGCCGTCACGCGGGCCCAGGGCGCCCGCGCGCTGCTCGCGGGACCCGTCGACGACCTGCTCGAGCTGGCGCCGTCGCTGCGCGGCGTCATCGACCCCGCCCGCGCGACCGCCGACGCGGCGCTCGACGAGCACGCCCGCTGGCTCACCGACCGGCTGCCCGACTGCCACCGCGAGCCGCGGCTGCGGCCGGAGGCGTTCGCCGCGCGGCTGTGGGCCGAGCTCGACACCGAGACCGGTCCCGACGCCCTGCTGACCCGCGCCGAGAGCGACCTGATGGCCGTGGAGGAGCAGCTCGCCGAGGTGTGCGCGCGCCTCGCCCCGCTGCTGGACGTCGGCGCAGGCCCCGACCGCGTCCGCGGCGTGCTCGACGCCGTCGCCCTGCTCGCGCCCACGACCGACGCCGACGTGCTCGACCAGTGCCGCGCCCACGTCGCCGGGCTCACCGACCTGGTGCAGCAGCACGGCATCCTCACGATCCCGGACGGCCTGCTCGACAGCCTCGAGGTCGTCGACATGCCCGAGGTCAACCGCGGTGTCGCCGTCGCCTACTGCGACGCCCCGGGCGCGCTCGAGCCGGGCGGTCCCCACACGACCTTCTTCGCCGTCTCGCCGACGCCGGAAGGCTGGCCGGCCGAGCAGGTCGCGTCGTTCTACCGCGAGTACAACGGCCACATGCTGCGCGACCTCACCGCGCACGAGGCCGTGCCGGGTCACGTCGTCCAGCTCGCGCACGCGCGCGCGTTCCGGGGATCGACGCCGGTGCGGGCGGCGCTCGCCAGCGGGGTGCTCATCGAGGGCTGGGCCGTCCACGCCGAGCAGCTCGTGGCCGAGGCGGTCGAGAGCGCGGGCGGTGACGAGCTGGACGCGCTGTGCCTGCGGCTGCAGCAGCTGAAGATGCGGCTGCGCTGCACCATCAACGCGATCCTCGACGTGCGCGTGCACACCCGCGGCATGACCGAGGCCGAGGCGACGGCGCTGATGACCCGCCGCGGTCACCAGGAGCCGGGGGAGGCGGCCGGCAAGTGGCGCCGGGCGCTGCTCACGAGCTGCCAGCTGTCGACGTACTACGTGGGGGCCGACGAGGTGGGGCTGCTCGCCGCCGACCTCGCCGCCGCCCGGACCGGCGCCAGCCGGCTCGCGGTGCACGACGAGCTGCTGTCGCACGGGTCGCCGTCCCCGCGGCTGCTGCGCGGGCTGCTCGACCTGCCCGAGTCACCGGCGCGGTGATGCCGGCCCTCGTGCTGCGCGGCGGCGTCGTGTTCGACGGCGTCGACGTCGTGCCGGGCGCGACGGCGGTCGGGGTGCGCGGCGGCCGGGTCGTCGCCGTGGGCGCCGACGCGCAGGTGCGCGACGTCGTCGGGCCCGGCGCCGAGGCCGTCGACCTGCGCGGCCGGCTGGTCGTGCCGGGCTTCACCGACGCCCACGTGCACCCGGTCATGGCGGGGGTCGAGCGGCTGGCGTGCGACCTGACCGGGTCGTCCAGCGCGTCGGCGGCCCTCGACCTGGTGCGCGCGTATGCCGCGTCGCACCCCGACCTCGCGTGGCTGCAGGGCGGGGGCTGGTTGAAGGAGCACTTCGCGGGCGGCCGGCCCACCGCCGTCCAGCTCGACGAGGCTGTCGCCGACCGGCCGGTCGTGCTGCGCGACAGCAGCCACCACGCGATGTGGGTCAACACCGCCGCCCTGCGTCTCGCCGGGCTGCCGTCGCACCACCCGGGGCTGCTCGAGGAGGCCGAGATGGACGCCGTCAGCGCCGTGCTGCCGCCCACCTCGCCGGCCGAGCAGCTGGCCGGGCTGCGCGACGCCCAGTCGCACCTGCACTCGCTGGGCGTCACCGGCTGGCAGGACGCGATCCTCGGCGACTACGCCGGCCACGCCGACGCGACCGGCGCCTACCTGGCGCTCGCGGCGTCCGGCGGCCTGACCGCTCGGGTCGTGGGCGCGCTGTGGTGGCCCCGCGGCGTCGGGCTGGAGCAGGTCGACGACGTCGTGGCCGCGCTCGTCGCCCGCCGCGCCGGCGTCGCCGCCGCCGTGCCCGATGGCCGGTTCCGTGCCACGAGCGTCAAGGTCATGCAGGACGGCGTCGTCGAGAGCCGCACGGCTGGCATGCGCACGCCCTACGTCGGCTGCTCGTGCGGGGGCACCGGCCTGTCGTACGTCGCGCCCGACGTGCTGTCGCGGGCCGCGGTTGCCCTGTCGCGCAACGGGTTCCAGCTGCACGTGCACGCCATCGGCGATCGCGCGGCCGGCGAGGCGCTCGACGCGCTCGAGGCGGCCGCCGCCGACCCGTCGTCCGTGCCCGACCTGCGCCACCACGTCGCCCACCTGCAGGTGGTGCACCCGGCTGACGTGCCGCGGTTCGCCCGTGCCGGCGTGACCGCCAACCTGCAGGCGCTGTGGGCCTGCCACGAGCCGGCGATGGACGAGCTGAACATCCCGCTGCTCGGCGACGAGCGCGCTGCCTGGCAGTACCCCTTCGGCGACCTCTGGCGCTCCGGCGCCGCGCTCGCCATGGGGTCGGACTGGCCGGTCTCCACCCCCGACCCGCTCGCCGCGATCGAGGTCGCCGTGCGCCGCGTCGAGCCCGGCAGCGACCTGCCGCCGCTGCTGCCCGCCCAGGCGCTCGACGTCCGCACCGCGCTGTCGGCCTGCACCTGCGGCTCCGCGCGCGTGAACCACCTCGACGACGGCGGCCGGGTGAGCGTGGGCGCCCTCGCCGACCTCGCGGTGCTCGACCGCGACGTCACCGCGGTGCCGGCGTCCGAGATCTCGGGGGTGCGCGTCGACCTCACCCTCGTCGACGGCGAGGCGGTGTTCGCCCGCTGACGCAACCACGGTGGCGTCTTGATGTGGCCGATCACCGCCTCGTCGTCGCGCGCTGCGGCTAGCCTGCGGTCGGCTCCCGGTCGTGAGCCGATGACCACAGCGGGGGAGCACTCGTGACCGACAGCCCTGGCGCGCCGTCCGGCGTGTTCGTGCACCCGCAGGGCCTGTGCGAGTCGACCGACGTGGGCACTGGCACCCGGGTGTGGGCGTTCGCGCACGTGCTGCCGGGCGCCGTGGTCGGCGCCGAGTGCAACGTCTGCGACGGCGCCTTCGTCGAGTCGGGCGCGGTCGTGGGCGACCGGGTGACCATCAAGAACCACGTGCTGATCTGGGACGGCGTCACCGTCGAGGACGACGTCTTCCTCGGCCCCAACGTCGTGTTCACCAACGACCTTCGCCCCCGCGCCCACATCAAGCGGTCGGGCGAGGCGCTGACGCCGACCCACGTCGCTCGGGGCGCGACGCTCGGCGCCGGCGTGGTCGTCGTCTGCGGCATCGAGGTCGGCGAGCACTCGTTCGCGGCGGCGGGCGCCGTGCTGACACGTGACGTGCCGGCGCACGCGTTCGTCGCCGGCAACCCCGCCGTGCGCAAGGCGTGGGTGTGCGTCTGCGGCACCCGCCTCGACGACCGCCTGCGCTGCCCCGACTGCGGCACGCAGCTCGAACCGGCGGGAGACGGGCTCCGCATCGCCTGACGAGTGCTGCGGTGTTTGTGGAGTTTGCCGGTTTCGGGACAGCACGCTGAGTTGGACCGTGTGACGCACCGTAGAAACTTTGGAAACCTGCTGGGCGAGAGGGAGAAAAGCCTGTCGCCGGGCCGATCCGGCTCCTAGCCTGGCCCTCACGAACCCGGGTGCACCACTGCGCGGGTGCCCGCACGGCTGACGTCGGTAGAGGATCCCATGGCGACACGTCTCACCTCCTCGCGCTCCCTGGCCAGGTTCGCGGTCGCCAGCGTCCTCATCCTGGCCGCCACGCTGCTGGCCCCGCTCAGGGGTGCGACCGCCGCCGACGCCTCCTGCGCCGGCCTCAACGCCATCGCCTGCGAGAACACCAAGCCGGGCACACCGCGGTCGGTGTGGGACATCCGCGGCGCCGGTGACGACAGCATCCAGGGCTTCTCGACCGACATCAGCTACGACGTCGGCGACATCGCGGCCTTCAAGATCAAGACCGACGCCTCCGCCTACACCATCGACATCTACCGGCTGGGCTGGTACGGCGGGGACGGTGCCCGCAAGGTGGCCTCGGTCGCGCCGTCCACCACCCTCCCGCAGGTCCAGCCCGCCTGCGCCAGCGACCCGAGCACCGGCCTCTACGACTGCGGCACCTGGGGCGTGTCGGCGACGTGGGACATCCCCGCGGACGCCGTCTCCGGGGTGTACGTCGCCAGGCTGCACCGCGCCGACCTCAACGACATGAGCCACATCACGTTCGTCGTCCGCGACGACGCGAGCACCTCCGACGTCATGTTCCAGACGTCCGACCCGACGTGGCAGGCGTACAACCAGTACGGCGGCGCGGACATGTACATGAACACCGGCACCTTCTCGGGCACGGGCCAGGCGAGGGCCTTCAAGGTCAGCTACAACCGCCCGATCGCCACGCGCAGCCTGAACGACGGCCGTGACTTCCTGTTCTCCAACGAGTTCCCGATGCTGCAGTTCATGGAGCGCAACGGCCTCGACGTCTCGTACACGAGCGGACTCGACAGCGCGCGCCGTGGTTCGCTCATCAAGAACCACCACGTGTTCGTCTCGACCGGCCACGACGAGTACTGGTCGGGCGCCCAGCGCGCCAACGTGGAGGCCGCACGCGACGCCGGCGTCAACCTGGCGTTCTTCAGCGGCAACGAGGTCTACTGGCGCACCCGGTACGAGCCGAGCATCGACGGCACGACCACCGCCGACCGCACGCTCGTGACGTACAAGGAGACCTGGTCTGACGCGAAGGTCGACCCGAGCAGCGAGTGGACCGGTACCTGGCGCGACCCGCGCTTCGCCACCAAGGCGCAGGGTGGCGGCCTGCCGGAGAACGCACTCACCGGCACGCTCTACATGGCGAACAACACCGACCTGCCCGTCACCGTCACCCAGGCCGAGGCGCAGCTGCGCCTGTGGCGTGGCACCGGTCTGTCGTCGATGACCACCGCCACCACGGCGCTGGCGCCCCACACGGTCGGCTACGAGTCGGACGAGGACCTCGACAACGGCGCCCGCCCGGCCGGCCTCGTCCAGCTGTCGACCACGGTGGGTGCCACCCCGCAGTACCTGCGTGACTACGGCCGCACCGTGACCCCCGGCACGACCACCCACCACGTGACGCTGTACCGCGCGCCGAGCGGCGCGCTCGTGTTCGGTGCGGGCACGGTGCAGTGGGCGTGGGGGCTCAGTGCCGACCACGACGGTGCAGGCGCCCCGGCCGACCCCCGGATGCAGCAGGCGACGCTGAACGTGCTGTCCGACATGGGCGCACAGCCCACGACGCTGATGGCGGGTCTGACGAACCCCCAGGCAGCCGCCGACACCACGGCCCCGACCACCGTCATCACCACCCCGGCCGCCGGCGCCACCATCGGCAACGGCTCACGGGTCACCGTCACCGGCACGGCGTCCGACGTGGGCGGCCAGGTCGCGGGCGTCGAGGTCTCCACCGACGAAGGGGTCACGTGGCACCCGGCGACCGGTCGCGCCAGCTGGACGTACACCTACACCCAGCCCGGCGACGGGACGGTGTCGCTGCGCGCGAGGGCCGTCGACGACAGCGCCAACATCGGGACGGCGGTCACTCGGGCCCTGCAGGTGACCTGCCCGTGCTCGCTGCTCGGCCAGGCGACGCCTGGCACGGCGAGCGTCGCCAGCGCGACGGCCGTCGAGCTGGGGGTGCGCTTCACGTCCTCGCGCGCCGGCTACGTCTACGGCGTCCGGTTCTACAAGGGGGCCGCGAACACCGGCACCCACACCGGGACGCTGTGGAGCAGCACGGGCACCCAGCTCGCCACGGGCACCTTCGTCGACGAGACCGAATCCGGCTGGCAGACCCTCGAGTTCGCCAACCCGATCGCGGTGAGCGCCGGCACCACGTACGTCGCGTCGTACTTCGCCCCCGGCGGCCGCTACGCCGCCGACAGCAACGCCTTCACCACCAGCGACATCACGTCCGCCCCGCTGACCGCGCCCGGTCGGCCCAGCGGTGGCCTCAACGGCGTCTACGCGAACGCACACCGGTTCCCCGCCTCCTCCTACGGCGACACGAACTACTGGGTCGACGTCGTCTTCGCCAACACCGACACCTCACCTCCGGCGCTGACCGCCCAGACCCCCCTGCCGGGTGCGTCGAGCGTGCCCGCGAACGTCGTGCCCTCGGCCACCTTCGGTGCTGAGATCACCCCGTCCACGCTGTCGTTCTCGCTCACCGGGCCCGCGGGCGCGGTGGCCGGCACGACGGCGTACGACCCGGCGACGCAGGTCGCCACGTTCACCCCGGCCGCTGCGCTGGGCCGGGGCGACACCTACACGGCCACGGTCAGCGCCCGAAGTGCCAACGACGTCCCCATGGCCTCGCCGCGCACCTGGTCGTTCGTGGTCGCCCAGCCCGCGCCGACGCCCGGCGTGTGCCCGTGCAGCCTCTGGAACGACGGCGTCGCCCCGGCGACGACCACGGTCACCGACCAGGCCAGCGTCGAGCTCGGAGTCCGGTTCACCCCCGACGTCGACGGCACGATCAGCGGTGTCCGCTTCTACAAGGGGCCGAAGAACCTGGGCACCCACACCGGCTCGCTGTGGTCGAGCACGGGAACCCAGCTGGCCACCGCCACCTTCACGGGCGAGTCCAGCACCGGCTGGCAGACCGTCACGTTCGCCTCGCCGGTCACGGTGTCGGCCGGCGCGACCTACACCGCGTCCTACCGCGCACCCCTGGGTGCCTACAGCGTCACGACCAACGCCTTCTCGAGCGTCGGCCTGGATGCCCCGCCGCTGCACGTCGGCGTCAGGGGCGGGGCCTACACCTACGCCGCGTCCGCGGCGCCGACGAACGCCTCGGCCAGCAACTACTCGGTCGACGTCGTCTTCAACGCCGCTGACGCGGCGCCCGGTGTGACCTCCACCTCGCCGACCGGCGGGGAGACGCTCGTCGGCTCGTCGCCGGTGGTGTCGGCCACCTTCAGCGCCCCGCCGCAGTCAGGCACCCCCGCGATCTCGCTGCAGTCCGCCGCCGGTGCCGCCGTGGCGGGCACCACCACCTACGACGCGCCGTCACGCACCATCTCCTTGCGCCCGACCGCCGCTCTGGCTGCAGGCGCGACCTACACCGCCACGGTGAGCGGCGCCAAGGCTGTGTCCGGCGCGGTCATGGCGCCCTACAGCTGGTCGTTCACCACCGCGAGCAGCGGGTGCCCGTGCACCCTGCTGGACCCCTCGTCGCTTCCGGCGACCGTCGACGGCGGTGCGACCGCGTCCATCGAGGTGGGCACCAAGTTCGCCGCCACCGTCAACGGCTCGGTCACCGGGGTGCGCTTCTACAAGGCGGTCAAGAACACCGGCACCCACGTCGGCTCCCTCTGGTCGAGCACCGGCACCAAGCTCGCGACGGTGACGTTCACGAACGAGTCGCCGTTCGGGTGGCAGACCGCCTCGTTCTCCTCACCTGTGGCCGTCACACCGGGCGCGACGTACGTCGTCTCCTACCTCGCGCCGGTCGGCCACTACTCCGCCTCGACCAGCTTCTTCGCCAACGCCTACGCGCGCGGCCCGCTCACAGCGCCGGCGGGCACGAACGGTGTCTTCCTCAACGGTGCCGGTGGTTTCCCCACGAGCTCCTACAAGTCCACGAGCTACTGGGTCGAGCCGGTCTTCATGACCACGGCGACACCGCCCGGCGTCACGGCGCAGACGCCGGTGGACGGCGCCAGCAGCGTGCCGACGTCCACGACGGCCACGGCGACCTTCTCGCTCGCGGTCGACCCGGCCTCGGTCGAGCTGACGGTGACGGGCGCCTCCAGCGGCCCGAGGGCAGGCGCGGTGACCTACGACGCAGCGTCGCGCACCGCGACGTTCACGCCGTCGGCCGCCCTCCCGAGCGGTGACACCTACACGGTCAGCGTCCGCGCCACCGCGACGGACGGCACGGCGATGCCCGCGCCGCGCCAGTTCACCTTCACCAGTGCGGCGGCCGCGCCAGCACCCGGCGTCTGCCCCTGCGGCCTGTGGAATGACGGCACCCAGCCCGCGGTCCCGTCGTGGAACGACGCGGCCAGCGTCGAGGTCGGCACGCGGTTCAGCGCCGACGTCGCGGGCTCGATCACCGGTGTCCGCTTCTTCAAGGGCCCCAAGAACCCTGGGCCGCACACCGTCTCGATGTGGACCGCAGGCGGCACGCTGCTCGCCAGCGCCACGTCGACGACGGAGTCGACCACCGGGTGGCAGACCGTGAGGTTCAACCAGGCGGTTCCGGTCTCGGCGAGGGTGTCGTACGTGGTGTCCTACCGGGCCCCGAGTGGTGGGTACGCCGCGACCACCAACGGCCTGGCCGCCGCGGTCGACGCCCCGCCGCTGCACACGGCTGCCAGGGCGGCGGTCTACACCTACGGCTCCGGCTTCCCGACGGGGACGTCGAACACGAACTACTGGGTCGACCCGGTGTTCACGCGCTGAGACCAACCCTCACGACAGTGGGGCGAACGTAGGGCAAACGCGCGATGGAACTGCCAAAACGCCGACGCCTCAACAGTTCTGAGCGCAACAATGAGATCGACGGACCTCCCTGGTCCGGTCATGAGCAGGGGGAACAGCATGACGCAGCGCGTCGCGGTGATCGGGGCCGGCTACTGGGGACCCAACCTCGCCCGCAACTTCCGCAGCAGCGACCGGTGGGAGCTGGCCGCGGTGTGCGACATGGACGAGGGACGCGCCCGCAAGGTCGCGGCCGGGGCGGACGTCGAGACCTCGGTCGAGCGGCTGCTGGCGCGCGACGACGTCGACGCCGTCGCCGTCGCCACGCCCGCGCGCACCCACCGTGCGATCGCCGTGGCGGCGCTCGAGGCCGGCAAGCACGTCCTGGTGGAGAAGCCGCTGGCCAGCAGCCGGCCCGACGCGCTCGACGTCGTCCGCCTGGCGGCCGAGCGCGGGCTGACGCTCATGTGCGACCACACGTTCTGCTACACCCCGGTGGTGCAGCGCATCGCCGAGCTGGTCGGCGGCGGCGAGCTGGGCGAGGTGCTCTTCATCGACTCCGTCCGCATCAACCTCGGCCTCGTGCAGCCGGACGTCGACGTCATCTGGGACCTCGCACCCCACGACCTTTCCATCATGGACTTCGTCCTGCCCGGAGGCCTTGCGCCGCAGGGGGTTTCAGCCCACGGGGCCGACCCCATCGGGGCGGGGCGCGCCTGCGTCGGCTACCTCACCATGCCGCTCGCGAACGGCGCCATGGCGCACGTGCACGTGAACTGGCTCAGCCCGACCAAGATCCGCCAGCTGGTCATCGGTGGCAGCCGCCGCACGCTCGTGTGGGACGACATGAACCCGCAGCAGCGGTTGAGCGTCTACGACCGCGGCATCGACCTCAACCTCGACAGCGCGGCCGCGGGTCTGAGCGCGCGCACCACGGCCAGCGTGTCGTACCGGGTCGGCGACATGTACGCCCCGGCGCTGCCCGAGCGGGAGGCCCTGGCCGCGATGGTCGACGAGTTCTCCGCCGCCATCCTCGAGCAGCGGGCGCCTCGCACCGACGGCGCCGCCGGGCTGCGCGTGCTGTCCGTCCTCGAGGCGGCCCGCACCAGCCTCGCCACCGCCGGCGCCCTCGTGCCCGTCGACCTGTCCGCAGACGTGCCGGACGTGCCGGACTTGACGGACGTGCCGGCCGGCCTGGCCGACCAGCTGCACTCCTTGCCCACCGCCCGTTCCGCCACCCAGGGAGCCCTTGCATGACCACGCTGCACGGCGCCACCGTCCTCGTCACCGGCGGGGCCGGCACCATCGGCTCGACGCTGGTCGACCAGCTGCTCGACGCCGGGGTGGGGCACGTCGACGTGCTCGACAACTTGGTGCGCGGACGCCGCGAGAACCTCGAGAGCGCCTTCGCCACCGGCCGGGTCACGCTCGTCGAGGGGGACCTTCGCGACCGCGACCTGGTGCACGACGTGACCCGCGGCAAGGACCTGGTGTGCCACCAGGCGGCGATCCGCATCACGCAGTGCGCCGAGGAGCCGCGGCTCGCGCTCGACGTCCTCGTGGGCGGCACGTTCACCGTCCTCGAGGCGGCAGCCGAGCACAGGGTCGGCAAGGTCGTCGCGGCGTCCAGCGCGTCGGTCTACGGGCTGGCCGAGGAGTTCCCGACCGGCGAGCGGCACCACCACCACAACAACGACACCTTCTACGGCGCCGCGAAGTCCTTCAACGAGGGCATGCTGCGCAGCTTCCAGGCGATGTACGGCCTGCCGTGGGTGGCGCTGCGCCCGTTCAACGTCTACGGCCCGCGCATGGACGTGCACGGCCTCTACACCGAGGTGCTCGTGCGCTGGATGGAGCGCATCGCCGACGGCCGGCCGCCGCTCATCTTCGGCGACGGGCTGCAGACGATGGACTTCGTCTACACCGAGGACATCGCGCGCGCCAACGTCCTCGCGGCCGCGAGCGACGTCACCGAGGGCGTCTACAACGTCGCGAGCGGCGCCGAGACCTCGCTGCTCGGCCTGGCGGAGGCGCTGCTGCGCGCCATGGACAGCGACCTGCACGTCGAGCACGGCCCCGAGCGGGCGGTCAACGGCGTCACCCGCCGGCTCGCCGACACCACGGCGGCCGAGCGCGACCTCGGCTTCCGGGCGCGCGTCGGCCTCGAGGAGGGGCTGCGCGAGCTGGTGCGCTGGTGGACCCCCCAGCGCGAGGCGGTCGCCGCCGGGAGGGCGGCGGGCTGATGGCACGCGTCAACGTCATGAAGCCGTGGCTGGGCGCCGAGGAGGTCGCCGCCGTCACGGCCGTCATCGAGTCCGGCTGGGTCGCGCAGGGCCCCCGCGTCGCCGAGTTCGAGCAGGCCTTCGCCGCTCGCATGCAGGCCGAGCACGCGGTCGCGGTCTCCAGCTGCACCACCGCGCTGCACCTCGCGCTCTTGGTCGCGGGGATCGGCCCCGGCGACGACGTCGTCGTGCCGTCCTTCTCCTTCATCGCCACCGCCAACGCCGCGACGTACGTCGGGGCCCGGCCGGTGTTCGCCGACGTCGACGCCGAGACGGGCAACCTGACGGCCGACTCGGTGAAGTCGGCCCTGACACCGGCCACGCGCGCGGTCGTGGCGGTCGACCAGGGCGGCGTGCCCGTCGACCTCGACTCGATCCGGGAGCTGTGCGACCCGCTCGGCATCACTGTCGTCGAGGACGCCGCCTGCGGGGCCGGCTCGACGTACCGCGGCCGGCCCGTCGGTGCCGGCGCCGAGATCGCCGCGTGGTCGTTCCACCCACGCAAGCTGCTGACCACCGGCGAGGGCGGCATGGTCACCACCAGGCGCCGCGACTGGGCCGACCGCGTCCGCTCGCTGCGCGAGCACGCGATGAGCGTCAGCGCGGCCGAGCGGCACCTGAGCACCCTGCCGCCCGCCGAGCAGTACACCGAGGTCGGCTACAACTTCCGGCTGACCGACCTGCAGGCCGCGGTCGGGCTGGTCCAGCTCGGCCGGCTTGACGCGGTCGTCGAGCGCCGTCGCGCGATCGCCGACGCCTACCGTGACGCGCTGGCCGACCTGCCCGGCCTGCGGTGCGTCAGCGACCCCGAGCACGGCACGAGCAACTACCAGTCGTTCTGGGTCGAGGTGGGCGACGCGTTCGGGACCGACCGCGAGGGGCTGCTCGCCGCCCTGGCTGACGCCGACGTGTCGGGCCGTCGCGGCATCATGGCCGCGCACCGCCAGCCGGCGTACGAGGGGGCCGAGCACGGGCCGCTGCCCGTCACCGAGCGCCTCACCGACAGCACGCTCATCCTGCCGGTCTTCCACCAGATGACCGACGACGAGCACGCCCGGGTCGTGAGCGCCGTCCGCGCTGCAGCTCGGCCATGACCAAGACCCGGGGCATCGTCCTGGTCGCGGCGGGCGGCCTGGCCCGCGAGACCGCGCAGGCGGCCCGCGCCGGGGGCGACCGCGTGCTCGGCTACCTCGACGACGACCCCGACAAGGTCGGGTCCGAGCTGGACGGGGACCCGGTGCTGGGTGGCAGCGCCTCGGTCGGGCGGTACGCCGCAGCGACGCTCGTGCTCTGCGCCGGCAAGGGTCACGTGCGTGAGCGGCTCGCCGGCGAGCTGCGCGCCCATGGAGTGGCCGACGACCGCTACGGCTCGGTCGTCCACCCCTCGGCGCAGGTCGCCGCCACCTGCGAGGTCGCCGCGGGCAGCATCCTGCTCGCCGGTGTCGTGCTCACCGCGGCCGTGCGCGTGGGGCGACACGTGGTGGTCATGCCTCACGTCACCCTCACGCACGACGACGTTCTCGACGACTACGCCACCGTCTGCGCCGGCGTCCGGCTCGGCGGTTCGGTCACCGTCGGACGCGGGGCGTACCTCGGCATGGGCGCGATGGTCCGCGAGGGCCTGTCGGTCGGCGAGGGCGCCGTGGTGGGCATGGGTTCGGTCGTCACGCGTGACGTGCCGGCGGGCCAGACCTGGTTCGGCGCCCCGGCGAGGGAGCGGCACGCCGCTGCCGCCGTGAGCACGTCGTGAAGGTGCTCGTGGTCGCCCACCGGCTCGAGCTCGGCGGCACCCAGACCAACGCCATCGAGCTCGCCGCCCTGGTGCGCGAGCGCCACGGCCACGAGGTGAGCCTGGCCGCGGCGCCGGGGCCCGCGACGGCGCTGCTCGAGGGGCGCGACCTGCCCTACCTCGAGCTTCCCGACGCCGACCACCACCCGGACGCAGCCCGCGTCCGCGCGCTGGGCCGCATCGGCGAGCGGCTGCGCCCGGACGTCGTGCACGTGTGGGACTGGCCCCAGTGCTTCGATGCCTACCCGCTGCTGCACCTGCGACAGCGGCGCCCGCTGCTGTGCTCGGTGATGACGATGGTGGTGCCCCGCTTCCTGCCGCGCCACGTGGCCGCCACCTTCGGCACACCCGACCTCGCCCGCCAGGCGCGGCGCGTGCGCAGCGGGCCGACGTACCTGCTGGAGCCTCCGGTCGACCTGCGCCTGAACGACCCGGCGGTGGTCGACGGGCGGCCGCAGCGGCTCGCCTGGGGCGTCGGCCCGGACGAGCTGGCCGTCGTCGCGGTGTCGCGGCTGGAGAGCTGGCGCAAGCTCGAGGGGCTGAAGCGGGCCGTCGCCGTCGTCGACGAGCTGGCTGCGCGCTGGCCCATCAGGCTCGTCATCGTGGGCGACGGCGCTGCGCGCGCCCAGCTGGAGGCGATGGCTGCCGACGTCAACGCCCGACACGGCCGCGAGCTGGTGCTCGTGCCCGGTCCCATGACCGACCCGCGTCCGGCGTACGCGGCGGCCGACCTGATGCTCGGTATGGGTGGGTCGGCGCTGCGGACCATGGCCTTCGCCAAGCCGCTCGTGGTGCTGGGGGAGCGCGGCTTCTCCGCTGTCCTCGATGAGACCACCTCGTCCGGCTTCGTCGACGAGGGGTACTACGGGCTGGGGAACGGCACTCCGAGCGACCTGTCGGGTCAGCTCGAGCGCCTGCTCGCCGACCCGGCCGGGCGCGAGCGGCTGGGGCGCCACGGCCAGGCCGTCGTGCGCCAGCGCTATTCGCTGACCGTCGCCGCCGACCAGCTGGCCGGTTGGTACGCGACCACCGCGGCCGCACCCGCGACCGCGCCCTCCGCCGCACGGCCGCTCGTCGAGGGAGCCCGCACCACGGCCCTGGTCCTCGGTCGACGTGCCTCATCGCGCGCCTTCGCCACCATCCGCCACACCTCGCAGGAGCACTCGTGAGCCATCCCGTCGCCTTCGTCGACCTCGCCGCCATGCACGCCGAGGTCGCGGCGCAGATCGAGGACGGCTTCCGGCGCGTCCTGTCCTCCTGCGCGTTCGCCGGCGGGCCCGACGTCGCCGCGTTCGAGCAGGAGTTCGCGGCGTTCAGCGGGCGCCAGCACTGCGTGGGCGTCGCCAACGGCACGGACGCCATCGAGCTGACGCTGCGCGCCCTCGGCATCGGTCCTGGCGACGAGGTGGTGCTGCCCGCGAACACGTTCGTCGCGACCGCCGAGGCCGTCGTCCGGGCCGGTGCCGACGTCGTGCTCGCCGACGCCGAGCCGGGCAGCCTCCTGGTCGACGTCGAGGCCATGGCCGCCGCCATCGGGCCGCGCACCGCGGCGCTGGTGCCGGTGCACCTGTACGGCCAGCTGGCCGACGTCGCCTCGGTGCAGCGGCTCGGTGCCCGCTACGGCCTGGCCGTCGTCGAGGACGCCGCGCAGGCCCAGGGCGCGACGCGTGACGGGCACGGCATCGGTCACGGCTCCGCGGCAGCGTCGACCAGCTTCTACCCCGGCAAGAACCTGGGTGCCTACGGTGACGCGGGAGCCGTCGTCACCGACGACGCGCAGCTCGCGGACGCCGTGCGGCTGCTGAGCAACCACGGCAGCCGTCGCAAGTACGTCCACGAGACGATCGGCTTCAACTCCCGCCTCGACACCCTGCAGGCGGTCGTGCTGCGGGCCAAGCTCACGCGCCTCGAGGCATGGAACGAGAGCCGTCGCGCTGCCGCCGACCGCTACGTGCGGGCTTTCGCCGGCACGCCCGTGCGGTGCCTCGAGGTCGCCGACGGCAACCTCCCGGTGTGGCACCTGTTCGTGGTCCGTGTCGACACCGACCGCCGTGACGACGTCCTGGCGGCGTTGTCGGCCGCGCAGATCGGGGCCGGCATCCACTACCCGACGCCGGTGCACCTGCACCCGGGGTTCGCGAGCCTGGGCAAGGGGACCGGCGCGTTCGCGGTCAGCGAGGAGGCGGCGGCGCAGATGCTCTCGCTGCCCATGCACCCCGCCCTGAGCGCCGACGACCAGGATCACGTCGTGCGCACCGTGCTGGCCGCGCTGGGCTGAGGTACCGCGCACCACCCGACCACCCGGCGCGCGAGGAGGGACGCACGTGGACGAGACCACGCAACAGCGCCGGCCGCCTGCCGAGCCGGCGGACCGCGACGACGAGTCCGGCGCGCCGACGTCCTCTCCCGAGCTCGCCGCCCGGGTGCGGCGGGGGCTGTCGTGGAGCTTCGTGTCGACGATCGCCGCGCGGTCGAGCGGACTCATCAGTGGCATCGTGCTGGCGCGAGTGCTGTCTCCCAAAGACTTCGGCGTCTTCGCCGTCGCGACGGTCATCCTGGTCCTGCTGTCGAACCTCAACGACCTCGGGGTCGAGCAGACGCTGGTGCGCTGGCCGGGGCCGCTGCGTCGCGTCGCGCCCACGGCCGTCACCGTCATCTTCGGCTTCTCGGTGCTGCTGTTCGGCGCCTTCTACTTCACTGCTCCGGCGCTCGGCCGCGAGCTCGGTGCGCCCGAGGCGTCCGGCATCATCAGGCTGCTGTCGCTGGGCCTGCTCGTCAACGGCGCGGCGGCTGTGCCGTCGGCGCTGCTGACCCGCGACTTCGCGCAGGACAAGAAGACCTACGCCGACCTGTCGGGCTTCTTCGTCGGCACAGGGCTCACGATCGTGCTGGCCCTGCTCGGCCACGGCGCCTGGAGCCTCGCCTGGGGGCGGCTGGTCGGCAACGCCCTGAACAGCGGGCTGCAGATCCGGTTCGCCCCGGTGAGGTACCGCCCAGGGTGGTCCAGGCCGGTCGCGGGCCAGCTGCTGCGCGGCGGGCTGCCCCTGGCTGGGGCGACCATCGTCGCGATCCTCGTGGTCAACGTCGACAACCTCATCATCGGCCGCGAGCTCGGGGCGGTGGCCCTGGGCTTCTACGTGCTCGCCTTCAACCTGTCCGGCTGGCCGTACAACCTGTTCAGCAAGACGGTGGCCAAGGTGTCGGTCGCGGGCTTCGCGGCGATGCAGCACGACCGAGCCGCGCTGCAGGTGGCCTTCGCCAGGGCCCTCGGCCTGATGACGGCGCTGAGCGCTCCGCTGTGCCTACTGCTCGCGCTGCTGGCCGGGCCAGCCGTGCGGTTCCTGTACGGCGAGCGGTGGGCGCCCGCGACGGCGGCGCTCGCCAGCCTGGCGGTGCTGGGGCTCGTCCGCGTGCTGCTGCAGCTGAGCTTCGAGCTGCTCATCGCCATCGGGCGCAGTCGGCTCGTGCTGTGGTTGCAGGGGTCGTGGCTGCTGGTGCTCGCGCCGGCGATCCTGCTGGGCGCCCGTGCCGGCGGCATCCGCGGCGTCGCCGCTGCCCACGCGGTGGTGGCGCTCGTCGTGATGGTGCCCGCGTTCGCGATCGCCCTGCGCGGTGCGGGCCTCAGTGTCCGAGCGCTCGGCCGGGGGGTCGCCCGGCCGCTGCTGGGGCTGCCGGTCGTGGCGGTCGGGCCGCTGGCCGCGCGGACGCTGCTGCACGGCGACTTCTGGGTGCTCGCCGTCGGTGGCGGGCTGGGGCTGCTCGCCTACCTGCCCGTCGTCTGGCCGATGCTGTCACCGCGCACGCGTCAGCGGCTGCGCTCGCGGCTGCCGGTGCCTGCCCGGGCACGGGCTGCGACGGCGTCCTCAGACGGGTAGGTCGAGCACCTTCGCCAGCTCGCGGACGCGGACGTCCCAGCTGTTGCGCCGCGCGAGGTCGCGGCGGCCGGCGGCCAGCTCGGCCGAGGGCGCCTCGTGCGCGAGCCTCACGGCAGCGTCAGCGAAGTCCTCGGGGGAGGCCGCGATGGTCACCAGGTCGGTGTCGAGCCAGCGCGCCGAGGGCAGGTCGGTGACGACTGCGGGCCGGCCAGCGGCGAGGTACTCCAGCGTCTTGAGGGGGAAGCTGCCGCGGTTGAACGCGGTGTCCCCGTAGGGAGTCAGGCCGACGGCGGCCACGCGCAGGTAGGAGGGCAGCCGCTCGAACGGCTGTCGTCCGACCCACTGCACCGTGTCGCGCTCGACGAGGGCGTCGAAGCGGCCGGGCTCGTAGCCCTGCCGCCGTGGCCCGACGAGGAGCAGCGACAGGCCGCGGTCGGAAACCGCCTCCAGCATCCGGATGTCGATCCGCTCCGACAGATGCCCCACGAAGACGGCCACGGGCCCGGGAAGGGTCACGTCGGGCGGCAGGGGTGCTGCGTCGACGTCGGCGTACATGTCCGCGTCGCAGCCGTTGGTGATGAGGGTGACGTCGCGGCCGTCCGCTCGCCAGCGGGCTGCCAGGGCGGGCGAGACGGCCACGACCCGGTCGGCCGCGTCGAGTTGGGCGCGCTCGCGGCGCGCCAGCCAGTCGTCGCCGATGTCCATGAGCTCGCCGCCGGCCGCGAAGTCGTCGGTCGCGTACAGCACGCGCAGGTCCTCGCCGCAGGCGTCGAAGACCCGGTCGAAGTTCGCGCCGACCACGGCGTGCACCGACCCGCCGAGGCGCCGCACCGCGCGCGCCATCGACCGCCGCTGCGCCGCGACCGCCAGGTCGCGCAGCACCGGACGGCTCACGCCGGGGTTCACCACGGGCGTCAGGCGAGCGAGCCCGGGACGGATCAGCCGCAGCCGCGGCTCTCGCAGCGACTGCGCGAGGTGCGGGCGCCGCAACGGTGTCAGCACCGACATGGGCGGATCGACGTACAGCACGGGTGCGTAGCGGGGGAGCCGGTCGGCCATGTGCTTCCCCGTGCCGCGCACCGCGTCCCAGGACGCGCCGGCGCAGTAGACGACCAACCCGTCCCAGTCGCCCGGGAGGGAGGCGCCGCCCCTCGACCAGCTCGCCATGCCCACCCCGTCAGTCGCGCCCTCCGCCCGTCACCAGGGGTCACGTTAGCCAGCGGGTGAAGGTTCGGGGGAGGTTCCGAAAGGCTCTCGGTGCAGCACGGGGTTTCGGTACCCTCGAGCCACACGGCCCCGGGGTCTGGTCGGCCGTGCGTCCCCGCGACAGATCGGATGCCCGGTGCTGAACGAGACGGTGCGGCTGCTGCTCAAGCGGTGGCCACTCGTGGTCGCCACCTTCATGGTGTCCGTCCTGGCGGGATTCGCGGGGTGGAACCTCACACCGCTGCAGTACCAGAGCGAGTCCCAGGTGCTGTTCCTGCCTCCGACCCAGCAGGCCGGCGTGGAGGGGAAGACGAACCCGTTCCTGTTCTTCGGCGCCTCCCTGGGCATCACCGCGGACATCGTCCGCATCAACGTCAGTGACGACGACAGCCGCACCGACCTGATCGCGCGCGGCGCGGTGCGCGACTACGAGGTGCGCCCCTACCTCGCCGAGAACGGCGGGCCCATCCTCATCGTCTCGGCCAAGAGCGGTGACGGCGCGCAGACGCAGGCGACGGTCGGTCTGGTCGCCCAGGCGATCCAGGACGACCTCGACGCGGTGCAGAACAGCGCGAAGGCGCCGGGCACCAGCCGCATCACCGCGACGGTCCTCACCCAGACAGCCGAGGCGAAGCCCATCTACAAGAACCGCATCCGGCTCAGCGTGGTGCTCGGGGTGCTGGGCTTCGCGTTGCTGCTGGCCATCGTGGTGCTCGTCGAGTGGGTGCGGGCCTCGGGCTGGCGGCGCGGTGCCGACGACGACGGGGACGGGCAGCGGATGCTGCCGCTGCAGCGCTACGACGGCGGCGACCTGACGGCCGACCGCGACGGTGACCGTGGCCTTGAGCGGCATCCCGACAACGACGGCGACCGCGTCCCCGCGACCCGGTCGTAGGCGTGGCGACCGCTCGGCCGCTGTGGGCCTTCGACGCCCTGGCGCCGCTGCTGGTCTACGTCGTCGTCCTGCTCGGCGTACCGAGCGAGCTCATCGTCGAGCCGCTCGGCGCGGCCGGCACACCGGCGCAGATCCTCGGCATCGCCTTCGCCCTGTGGTGGCTGCTGAGCCGGCTGCTGCGACGACGCCACGGCGGCGAGCGTCACGGCCCTGTCGCGGTGCTGCTTCTCGTGTTCGTCGTCGCGATGCAGCTCAGCTACGCCGTCGGGGCCGTGTCACCCCGCGCCGCGGTCGAGCACAGCTCGGCTGACCGCTGGTTGCTCACCCTGATGGCGTGGGTCGGCGTCACCCTCGCCACGGCCGAGGCGCTGTCGACGCGGCGCAAGCTCGACACCGCCCTGAAGCTGGTGTGCGTCGGCACTGTCGGCATCGCACTGCTCGGCATGGTGCAGTTCTTCTTCGGCATCGACATCGCCCACTTCATCCAGATCCCCGGGCTGCACGCCAACCACGCCTTCGGTGCGCTCAGCGAGCGGTCGTCGTTCCGGCGGGTCAGCGGCACCACGATCCACCCCATCGAGTTCGGCGTGGTCCTGTCCTCGGTGCTGCCCCTGCTGGTGCACTTCGCCGTCCACTCGGGCCAGCACCGACGCTGGTGGTGGCTCGGCGCCTGCGCCGTGGCGGCGGCGCTGCCGATGTCGGTGGCGCGCACCGCGATCCTCGGCGCGGTCGTGGCGGTCGCCGTCGCGTTCTGGAGCTGGCCGCGGCCGGTGCGGCGGCGTGTGCTCCTCCTGCTGCCATTCGCGCTCGTCGCGATGCGCTCGGCCGTGCCAGGCCTGCTCGGCACCATCAAGAGCCTGTTCCTCAACGCTGGTTCCGACCCCAGCACGGCCGGTCGCACCGACGACTACGCGCCGGTGTGGCACTACGTCACCCAGGACCCGGTCACCGGCCGCGGCGTGGGCACGTTCATCCCGGGCCTGTACCGCACGCTCGACAACCAGTACCTCGGGATGCTCGTCGAGGCCGGCGTCGTCGGCCTGCTGGCCCTGCTGGCGCTGCTCGGCGGCGGCGTCGTCGTCGGCCTGGTGCTCGGACGCCGGATGCCCCTGGCTGCAGACCGCTCCCTTGGCGTGGCGCTGGCCGCGGGCCTCGCTGTCCCGCTCCTGACCCTCGTCACCTTCGACGGGCTGGCCTTCCCCATGGCGGCGGGCATCACGTTCCTGCTGCTCGGCGCCACCAGCGCCCTGTGGCGCCTCGGCCTGGGCTCTGCGCACCCGCACCGTGTGCCGGCCGACCTCCGGCTGTGGGTGCCGAGGACGGCCGCCGTCGCGGTGGCGGCCGCTGCGTTGCTCGTCCCGCACCAGGCCTGGCTGCTCAGCCAGCACACCCGCTACCAGGCCGAAGCGGTCGTCCTCGTCGAGATCCCCACGCCCCGCGGCGTCAACCCCTACCTCAAATCGGGCCGCGCCGAGAAGGCCACCGGTCTGCTGCACCTGCTGGTCGACGGGCCCGAGACCCGCGAGCGGCTGGCCTCCAGGGTCTCGGGCGCCGACTACGGGATCGCGGTCGGCGCCGGCAGCGTCCAGCGGGGCACGGACGTGGTCAAGAGCGCGTCCAGCCTGACCATCAGGGTCACGTCCGCGTCGCGTGATCGGGCGACCGCGCTGCGCGCCGCACTGCTCGACGAGACGGCCGCCACGCTGCGTCGCATGCAGCAGCAGGTGGAGGTGCCGCCGTCCGTGCAGCTGAGTGCCCGGCCGCTCGAGCAGCCGGCGGTCGCCGCCGTGCACGGGTCGATGCTGCGGGGGCTCGTCGCCCAAGGGCTGGCGTGGCTGCTCGTCGTCTGCGCCGTGGGGGCGTGGCTGCGCCGGCGGGCGGGCGGCGGACGCGCCCCGGCTCCCGTCACGCGGACCGTGCGCGACGCCGTCGCCGTGCCTGTCTGACCATCGCCATGCGCGCTGCCGGACGGTGGCCACCCGACACACCCGCGTGCGCCGCGGCACGGCTTCGTGGATCTTGTCGATCGGCCAGCCGGACCGGGCAGACTGGCGGGGTGCCGGACCCCGACGTCGACCTCGAGCATCGGCCGTGAGCGCGTCGCCGGCCTGGCGGCTGCGACAGGCGCTCGGCCCACGCGGTCGGCGTCGCGTGCGCGCGCTCGTCGACCCGCTGCTGCGACCGGTGGGGTCGGTGGGGTCGGTCCTCACGGACGGCAGTGATGTCGTCCTGACGTTCGACGACGGTCCCGACCCGCGATGGACACCCGAGCTGATCGACCTGCTCGACCGACAGGGAGCCACGGCCACCTTCTTCGTCCTGACCGACCGGGCACGGCGGCACCCCGGCATCGTCGACCGGCTGCTCTCCGCCGGGCACGAGGTGGCGCTCCACGGCGCTGACCACACCCGGCTGACGACGCTTGCCGCCAGCGAGGCCCGGCGCCGCATCATCACCTCCCACGCCGCCCTCGAGCAGCAGATCGGCCAGCGAGTGCGCTGGTTCCGCCCGCCGTACGGCTCGCAGAGCCTCGCGACGTACGCCGCGGCCCGCGCCGACGGTCTCGACGTCGTGGTGTGGGGCCCGGCAGCGCGGGAGTGGCAGGACGGGACCCCGCAAGAGGTCGCCGACCGGGCGCTGGTCGACGCCCGGCCCGGGGCGGTCGTGCTGCTGCACGACGGGCTGTGGCTGCCACCCGGCGAACCTCCGCCGGGTTTCGACCGCACCGAGGCCTTCGACCGCCTGCTGCAGGGGTTGCGGGATGTGGGCAGCGGCGGGTCATCACTGCAGCGGCTGCTGGTGGCCGGCCGGCCGCATCGCACGGCATGGTTCCGGCCGTGACGTCGCACCCGCCGGTGACCGGCCCGTGGCCGCAGCGGGCCCTGAGCACCGTGGTGACTAGTCATGAATGACTACCTGAGGGGAAGCGGTCCTCGTGGTCGTGCGACTGCTCGCCGACACCCGCCGACCCGTGACGTCATGGACAGCGAGTGCCTGCTCGACCACTGGCGGTGGGCCGCGGTTGCCATGGCCGACTCCGCAGCGTGACCTTCGGGTCGCCCCGTCCCGCAGGATTGCTGGGCGGGTTGACATGTCGGGGACCCGACGGCTGGTGACGTGCTCGTCATGAGCACGAGGATCAGGCCGTCGGGCACCGGGGGTTCACACGCTCGTCGGCCCGTCGACATCACAACCCATCACTCTCCGTGACGTATCTCGCATGCTGGATGGTGGAGCAGAAGTTTTCCCAAGGGGTGCCATGAGGGTCGGTGAACGGCGAACTCACAGGTCAGGCGGTCACCCGCAGCATCGCGATCACCGGCCTGCGGCTCTTCGACGGGTGCGGACTAGTTCTTTTGGGGGGTTAGCCTTCAAGTCGGAAGTCCCTGACGACGACAACCTCCGTGAGCCACCAGAGGCGCACCGCTCGTCCCGCGCTTTCCCCCGACCCCGCCACAGGAGATCCCGCCATGCGAACCACTCGAGAGATCCGCGCACCGCGGTCGACAGCCTGGGCCGCGACCGGCGTGATCGCCTGCGTCGCCTTCGGCGGCCTCAGCGCTCTTCAGGCAGCGCCCGTGTCTGCGGCCCCGAGCTCGGTGAACGTTTTCGGCACTCGCACCCCGTCGCGTCTGGAGAACGTCGACAGCGCGTCCGTCGAGCTGGGCATGCGTTTTCGCGCGAGCCAGGACGGGCTCCTGACGGGCGTGCGCTTCTACAAGAGCTCGCTGAACACCGGCGTGCACACCGGCACGATCTGGACCGGCGCCGGGGCCAAGCTCGGCACCGTCACCTTCACCGGCGAGTCCGGCTCCGGGTGGCAGTCGGCCGTGCTGGCCAAGCCGGTCGCCGCGAAGGCGGGCACCACCTACGTCGTCTCGTACCACACGAACACCGGCCACTACGCCGCGGACGCGTACTTCTTCCGGAAGTCGACGACGTCCGGGCCGCTCACCGCGCTCGCCGACGGCGCGGCCGGGCCGAACTCGGTGTACAGCTACGGCGCGAGCTCGTTCCCCGTGAAGAGCTGGCGCAGCGCCAACTACTGGGTGGACGTGACGTTCGCCCCGCAGTCCGTGACGACTCCGGCGCCCGCGCCGCCGCCGGCCCCCTCGACCACGACGCCGCCGCCGGCGCCTTCGACCACGACGCCGCCGC
>CAXTEJ010000002.1:32095-156016 GCA_964243295.1 uncultured Actinomycetales bacterium
CGTCGCCTTCGACCACGACGCCGCCGCCGGCGCCTTCGACCACGACGCCGCCGCCGTCGCCTTCGACCACGACGCCGCCGCCGGCGCCTTCGACCACGACGCCGCCGCCCTTCGTGCCGGTGCCGGTGCCGGTGCCGGTCACCAGCATGCCGAACGCCTCGAACACCGGGGTCCCGGCCGGCGTGAGCCTGCAGAGCTCGGGTGGCATGACCATCACGACCGCGGGTGCCGTCGTCGACGCCAAGAACATCCGCGGCTCCATCACCGTCTCGGCTCCGGGCGTCGTCATCAAGCGCAGCCGCTTCACCGGTAATGGTGAGTCCTTCGCCATCAAGACGACCGGTTCGGGCAGCGTCCGGGTCGAGGACTGCGAGTTCACCGGCGACTATCGGGCCGCGGTCATCGCCTACGACAACTGGACGATGGTCCGCAGCGACCTCTACGGGCTCCCGGCCGACGGCGTGAAGCTCGGCAGCAACGTCCTGTTCCAGGACAACTACGTCCACGACTTCTCCACCGCGTCGGGCAACCACGCCGACGGCGGCCAGGTGCAGAACGGCGTCGTCAACACCGTCGTCCGTCACAACACCATCACGCTGAGCGCAACCCAGAACGCTGCGCTCTTCCTGGCGCCGGACCTCGGCCCGTCCACGCCCGGCCCGCTCACCATCGAGAACAACCTGCTCGGTGGTGGCAACTACACGTTGTACGTGGTCGACGGCAACAATGGCCAGTACTTCATCAACAACATCTCGGTGCGCGACAACCGGTTCACGCGCACCTTCAAGTACGGGTCCGTCAACACCAACGTGCCGGTGGCCTCCTCCGGAAACGTCTACGACGACAGCAGCAGCCCCGTCAGGATGTAGGCCCACGCGAGCACCGCGAAGCGCCTGGTCCGCTGCTCCTCAGCGGGCCGGGCGCTCTCGCGTCCCCCGCTAGGTCAGCCGGTTCGGCCAATCACGTGCCCGGCGGCACGCGTAGCGCCTACGCTGCCTGCGGCCGTAGAGAAAGAACACCGTGGGGGACGTCGTGAGCAGCAACGGCGACAGGGCGCGGGTCATGGGAAGCATCGTGATACCCGCTCACGACGAGGAGAGCAGCATCGGCGCGACGCTGCGCCGGCTCGCGCCGCTGGTCGGGCAGCACGAGATCGTCGTGGTGTGCAACGGCTGCACCGACCGCACGGCAGAGGTCGTGCGCTCGACCGCACCCTGGGCGGCGCTGGTCGAGCTGCCCGAGCCAGGCAAGTCGGCGGCGCTCGACGCCGGTGACGCAGCGGTCTCCGGCTTCCCGCGCGTCTACCTCGATGCCGACGTCCACGTCGACGCGACCTCGGTGCAGCACCTCATCGACACCGTCGCTTCGGGGAAGGTCGTCGCCGCCGCCGCGACGCCGGTGTCGGACTGCTCGCGCAGCAGCCTGCTCGTGCGCTCGCACTACGCCCTGCGGACGCAGCTGCTCACCAACCAGGTGGGCCTGGCCGGCACGGGGGCGATGGCGGTGACCGCCGCGGGGCGCGCGCGCTTCACCCGCTGGCCGGCGATGATCGCCGACGACTACTTCCTCGACGGCCAGTTCGACGACGTCGAGAAGACGAGGGTGGCCTCGGCGCCCGTGGTGGTCGTGGCACCGCGCACCCTGCGCGAGTGCGTCAGCCGTCGTGCGCGCGTGACCGAGGGCAACGCGCGCATCCTGGGCGCCGGGCTGCGGGGGCCGCACCGGCAGGCCGGCCTCGGCTCGATGGCGGCCGCCGTGCGAGCCCGGCCGGTGCTGGCCGTGCACGTGCCGGCGCACCTCGGCATCACGCTGGCCGCGCGCGGGCTGGTGCGATGGCGCCGGTGGCGCGGCACCGCCGCGGTCTGGTACCGCGACGACAGCCGCTCACCGGTGCCGGACGTCGCGCCGTGACCGCGCCCGACGTCTGCGTCGTCGTCGTCAGCTACAACGCGCTGGACTGGCTGCGCCGGTGCCTTGCCAGCATCCCGGCGCGGACGCCGTCCGGCCGAACCGTCGAGACGGTCGTCGTCGACAACGCGTCGGGCAGCACGACGCAGGAGTACCTCGCCACGAGGCCCCACGGGGTGCACGTGCTGCAGCAGCGGACGAACCTCGGTTTCGGCGCCGCCTGCAACCTGGGCGCCGCGGCCACCACGGCACCGCTGATCCTGCTGCTGAACCCCGATGCCGCCCTGAGCACCGACACCGTCGACGAGCTGGCGGACTTCCTCGAGCACGAGCCGCAGCGCGGCATCGTCGGTGGCCGGACGGTCCGCGAGGACGGCGCCCTCGACCCCCGTTCGTGCTGGGCGCAGCCGACGGTGTGGTCGACGTTCGCCTGGGCGACGGGCCTGACGTCGGCGTTTCGGCGCTCGCCCGTGTTCGACCCCGAGTCGATGGGCGGCTGGGCGCGCGACACGGTCCGCGAGGTCGACATCGTCACCGGCTGCCTGCTGATGGCCACGCGCCCGGCCTGGGAGGCGCTCGGCGGCTTCGACGAGGACTTCTTCATGTACGGCGAGGACGCCGACCTCAGCCTGCGGGCCCGTCGCGCCGGGTTCGGGCCCAGCATCACGCCGCGGGCGGTCGCGATGCACGCGGTGGGGGCGTCGTCCGCCAACCGGCTGGGCAAGCAGCGGCTGCTGCTGCGGGGCAAGGCCACGCTCATGCACAAGCACTGGGGCGCAGCGCGTCGGGCGGCGGGCGTCCGGCTGCTGGTGGCGGGAGTGGGGCTGCGCGCGCTGGCCGAGGCGGCGACCGGCCGCGAGCCGGTGATGCGGCCGCTGTGGCGCGAGCGGGAGACCTGGTCGGCCGGCTGGCCGAGGGCACCGAGGCAACCGACGTGACCTCCGACGAGGCCGGGGTCGATGCGGCGCCGGGGCCTCGCATCGGCTTCGCCTGCCACTGGCAGGCCGACCCCCGCACCACCTGGTCGGGCAGCCCGTGGCGGCTGCGCGAGGCGATGACCGCCGTGAGCGACGTGGTGGACGTCGGCACGACCGTGGCCACGCCGGTGCGGCTGGCCCTCAAGGCTGCGGGCGCACGGCGCCACGACGGCCGGTGGTCCTCGCAGTGGCGGATGAACCGGACGACCCAGGCGCTGGTGCAGCGCCAGGTGCGGTCAGGCGTGCGGCGCACGCGGCCCGACGTGGTGCTGCAGGTGCAGGACCTCGCCGTCCTCGACGTCCCGACGATGCTGCTGCAGGACCTCAGCTACGGCATCCTGCTCGACCAGCTCGGCCCCGACGGCGTGCCGCACTTTCGCACCCTCGGGCGCCGGAGGCTGATGCAGCTGCACGCGCGGCAGGACGCCGTCTACCGGTCCGCCGCGGCGCTGCTGCCCATGAGCGCCTGGATGGCGCGCCACCTCGTGCGCAGCGGCATCGACGCCTCGCGCGTCACGGTCGTGAACCCTGGCGTCAACGTGCCGCTCGCCAGCTCGCCGCCTCCCGTTCGCCGTCAGGGGGCTTCGCGCCGGCTGCTGTTCGTGGGGAGGGACTTCGACACCAAGGCCGGCGACCAGGTGGTCGCCGCTTTCGACCTGGTCCGGCGCGAGCTCGGACCGCACGTGACGCTGACGGTCGCCGGTCCGCCGCGCTGGCCGCTGCGCCGCCCACCGGCGGACGGCGTGACCTTTCTCGGACATGTTGCCGCGCAACGCGTTCGAGAGCTGTACGACGAGCACGACCTGTTCGTCATGCCGTCACGCTTCGAGGGCTTCGGCATCGTGTTCGTCGAGGCGCTCTCGCGCGGCCTGCCCTGCATCGGCCGCGACGCCTGCGCCATGCCCGAGATCATCCGTCCGGGCGTGGGTGGCCGGCTGGTGACGGGCGACGCCCCGAGTGCTCTGGCCGGCACGATCGTCGAGGCGCTGGCCGACGACGGCCTCTACCAGGCCTGCTGCGAAGCCGCAGTTTCGGTCCGTGAACATTACTCTTGGTCACGGGCCGCTCACCAGATCGATACTGTCGCAAGGGGTTTAACGGACGAAAGCCCCACGTGACGAGATGGAAGCCCGAAGACGCTGACAGGACGTCATAGCGGCTGCCATGCTTCCAGCGCTGGTCCGGCGGGGTCGACGAAGGGGTACTGGTGAGTCGTTCCAAGCGAGTTCTCATCATCGTCCAGAACCTCCCTGTGCCCTTCGACCGCCGGGTCTGGATGGAGTGCCGTGCCCTCGTCGCGGCGGGTTTCGGAGTTTCTGTCATCTGCCCCAAGGGGCCGGGTGACCCGTGGCACCACGTCGTCGAGGGCGTGCGCATCTACAAGTACCCCGGACCGCCTCGCGCCCGGGGTGCTGTGGGTTTCGCCTTCGAGTTCGTCTACTGCTGGCTGTGGACCGCCCTGCTGTCGGTCGTCGTGGCGGTGCGCGACGGGTTCGGCGCCATGCAGGCGTGCAATCCGCCCGACACCTACTTCCTGCTGGCCCGCTGCTGGGCGCTGCTGGGCAAGAAGTTCGTGTTCGACCAGCACGACCTCAACCCCGAGCTCTATCTCAGCCGCTTCGGCGAGCCCCGCGGACGCGTCGGCCGGTTGCAGCTGAAGTTCCTGTACGCCATCGAGGCGGGCACCTACCGCACCGCCGACCACGTCATCTCGACGAACGAGTCCTACCGCTCGGTCGCGCTGCGGCGCGGCGGCGTCGACCCGGCGTCCGCCACCGTGGTGCGCAGCGGCCCCGACACCTCGGTCATGCGCCCGATCGTGCTGCCCGAGCCGGCCATCGCCCACGGGCGCCGCCACCTGGCCGTCTACCTCGGCATCATGGGCCCGCAGGACGGCGTCGACGTCACGATCCGCGCCCTGGACGTGATCGTGAACCAGCACGGCCGCAACGACTGCCACCTCGCGCTGCTGGGCTTCGGCGACTGCCTCGACGAGCTGAAGCGGCTGGCCGCCGACCTCCACCTGCTCGACCACGTCACCTTCACCGGGCGCGTGGGCCGCGATGACATCGCCGCCTACCTCTCGTCGGCCGACCTGGGTCTTGGGCCCGACCGCCGCAACGTCCTGAACGACGTCTCGACCATGAACAAGACCATGGAGTACATGGCCTACGGCCTTCCCGTCCTCACGTTCGACCTGACCGAGACCCGCGTCTCGGCGGGTGAGGCCGGCGTCTACGTCGAGCCGGGCGACATCGACGCGTTCGCGGTGGCGTGGATGGCGCTGCTCGACGACGCCGACCGCCGACGCGAGCTGTCACAGCTGGCCCGCCGGCGGGTCACCACCGAGCTCGACTGGGCTCCGCAGGCGGCGACGTACGTCGGGGTGTGGGAGCAGGTGCTGGGCGCCACGCGTCCGGTGCCCGCCGACACGGAGCGGCCGTGGCCGGCTCGCGAGCGCCGTCACGTGACCGTCACCGCCACAGACCACCTCGGTCGCCCCTACGTCGACCTGCGCGACCCCACACCGCCGACGGCCTCGCAGCGCGACACCCGTCTCGCCGAGGTCGGCGGCCCAGCGGGCGGCGTCGGCGACGGGGAGGCGCTGGTGATCGACCTGGTCGCGCTCGAGCGGTCGCGGGCTGCCCGCGGCGACGGCGCCACTGTCGGCGTGGCCGACGAGCTCGTGGCGACGACCCCGCTGCCGGTGCAGCGCAACGTCTCCGGGGTGGGCGACGTCGGCACCTCGCAGGCTGCGACGCCGTCCTGACCACGACGACGCAGGCGGCGGCGCAGCTGCGAGAGCGAGAGGACGGGCGGTCGGCGGCCAGGGCGCTGCTGCCATCGCAGGTCTTCGACTACCTCGATGCGGGCGCCGGCGAGGGGGTGGCGCGGGGCGAGGCGCGCGAGGCCTGGCGCGGCTACCGGCTGAGGCCGCGGGTGCTGACCGACGTCACGCACGTCGACACGTCGGTCGAGCTGTTCGGCAGGCGCGTCGCCACGCCGGTGCTGGTGGCGCCCATGGCTTTTCAGGCCCTGGCGCACCCGGACGCCGAGCGGGCGACCGCGCACGGCGCCGGCGCCGCAGGGTCGCTGCTCACGGTGTCGACACGGTCCAGCACCGAGCTCGAGCGGGTGCACGACGCCGGCGCCCCGTGGTGGTTCCAGGTCTACGTGACCCGCGAGCCCGCCGCCTACCGCGGCGTGGCGCAACGGGCCGCGGCGGCCGGGGCCACCGCCCTGGTGCTCACCGGTGACACCCCGGTGCTGGGAAGCAAGCCCCAGCTCGAGCACGTGCGCGTCGCCGGCACCGAGGAGTGGATGACGGTCAACCTCGGCCGCCACCTGCCCGCCGGCGTCGACGCGCGGTGGGCGCTCGAGCAGTCGCCGGGCGTCACCGTCGATGCCGTCGCCGAGCTCCAGGCGCTCACCGGGCTGCCGGTGCTGGTCAAGGGGGTGCTGCGCGGTGACGAGGCGCGCCGGTGCGTCGACGCCGGCGCGGACGGGATCATCGTGTCGAACCACGGCGGGCGCCAGCTCGACCGCGCCGTGCCCAGCGCGCGCGCCCTGCCAGAGGTGGTGGCTGCCGTCGGCGCCGACGTCCCGGTGCTCGTCGACGGTGGCATCACCTCGGGCCTGGACGTCGCGACCGCCCTCGCCCTCGGCGCGAGCGCCGTGATGGTCGGCCGGCCGGTGCTGTGGGCGCTCGCGACCGGGGGGGCGACCGGCGTGGGAACCCTGCTCCGGGCGATGCGCGCCGAGCTCGTCGAGGCCATGCAGCTGCTGGGCGCCTGCGCGCTGGCCGAGCTCACGCCGGACCTCGTCGTGCGCTACCCCTGACTGCGTCGCGCACACAGCTCATCGCACGACCGCCGGCGACCACGCGCCCTCGATGAGCAGCTGCGGGCTGCCCGAGCCGTCGGCCGCGGTGCTCCACACGTCCGAGGTCCCCGCCTGCGCGCCGGTGCGCGGCAGCCCGTAGATGACGGTGCGGTCGTCGAGCCACTCCACCTGGTCGTCGACGCTGCGGGTCTCGGCGAGCACCCGCTCGGTGCCCGCGGCGACGTCGAGCACCGCGACGCGCCAGTGACCGGCCGCCTGGCCGGCGCGCTTCTTGTACGCCACGTGCGTGCCGTCGGGCGAGACCGAGGGGCACTCGGCGTCCTGGCGCAGGGTGGTGAGCGTGCGCCGGGCCATGCTGCCCCGGCTCAGCCAGGTGTGGCCGCCCCACGCGACGGTGGCGTAGAAGCTGTCGTCGTCCTCGCTCGCGAACGTGACGCCCCAGATGTTGCGGTCCTTGGGCGTGATGCGCCGGCCCTGGTGGAGCAGCGCGAAGTCCTCGAGGTTGGTCTGCCCGCGACCGGCGACCGGGGAGACCAGCGTCTGGGTCGAGAAGGACGCCGACGCGTAGGAGTGGCCCGACACGAACGTCGTGGTCGCCGCCAGCGTGCCGTCCGGCGACAGCCGCGCGCGGCTCGCGATGCCGGCCAGCTGCAAGGGGCGCACCTGGCGCAGCGCCGCGTCGAGCACCGTCGCGCTGTAGGTGACCGCGATACCGCGGTCGGCGGCCATGCACAGGATGCGCTGCCGGGTGGCGTAGACCCGCTCGCACTCGGCGCTGGTGACACCCCGCTCGCCGCCCGGGTCAGCGGTCGGCACCATCGCGACCCTGCCGTACGTCGGCCCCAGCGCGGTGCTGCGGAACACGATGTGCGGCCCGCGCTCGATCGCCGCCAGCGCGGTGGTCGCCACCGGCGCCGACGTGCGCAGCTCGCGATCGCGCTCGGCGCGCTGCGAGGTCAGGAAGAAGCCGGTGCTCACGGCTGTCACGGCGACGACCGCCGTCAGCGCCGCCAGCCGCTCGCGCAGCCCGAACCTCACGGGCGGCCCTGCCCGGGCGCGCCGGCGTCCTGCTCCTCGGGCTGCTCGTTCTGACCCTGCTGCATGTCCGCGGCCGCGCGGTCACCGGCGTCCAGGTGGTCGACGAGCCGGAAGGCGGCGGGCAGCACGCACAGCAGCACCACGGCGACCGTGACGAGCGCGGGCGTGCGGCCGGCGGTGGCCCACAGCACGCCGAAGCCGACCGAGGACAGCGAGCGGGCCACCGCGACGACGGTCTGCGCGGTGGCGATGCCGCTCGCGCGCACCGACGGGTCGACCAGGCGACCGGCCAGGGCCGGCAGCGCGCCGTCGGTCGCCGCGTAGAACGTGCCGAGCAGCAGCAGGCACGCGAGCGTCGCGACCAGGCCGCGCGCCGGGCCGGCCGCCGCGGCGTACGCGCCCACCAGCGCCAGGTGGCCGAGCACCAGCACCCGGCCGCGGCCCACGCGGTCAGCGGCCCGCCCCAGCGGCAGCGCGAGGGCGAGGTAGGCGGCGTTGGTGCCGACGTACAGCAGCGGGAACCAGCTCGCGGCGAAGTCGTCGCGGCGCTGCAGGGCGAGGTAGAGGAAGCCGTCGCCGACGGTCAGCACGCCGAGCACGGCCGCCACGAGCAGCAGCCGGCGCAGCCGCGGGTCGAGCACCCGCCGCCACGACGGCGCCGACCGGGGGAGGGGCACGCCGCTGGCCGCCGCCGCATCACGGCGCGGCTGCAGGTCGGGCACGAGCAGCACCAGCACCGCGACCCCGACCACGGCGAAGCCCAGCGACAGCACGAACACCGACGAGTACCCGCCCGGCACGGCGGCCAGCACCGCGAACGCCAGCAGCGGGCCGACGACGGCGCCGAGGGTGTCGAGGAAGCGGTGCACGCCGAACGCCCGGCCGAGGTCGCGGGGGTCGCTGGCGGCCGAGATGAGCGCGTCGCGCGGGGCCGTGCGCAGCCCCTTGCCGAGCCGGTCGACCGTGACGACCCCGGTGATCGCCGCGAGCCCCGTCGCGGGCAGCAGAGCGAGGCGGGCGAGCGCCGACAGGCCGTACCCGAGCACCGCCACGCGCTTGGGGTGGTCGCCGCGGTCGGCGAGCCAGCCGCCCAGCAGGCGCACGAGCGCGCTCACGCCCTGGTAGAGGCCGTCGACGACGCCGTAGGCGATGGGTCCGAGGCCGAGCACCGCGGTGAGGTAGAGCGGCAGGATCGCCGACACCGACTCCGAGGAGATGTCGGTCAGCATGCTCACGACGCCGAGCAGCACCACGCTGCCCGCCACCCGGCCGCGCCGCGGCTGCTTCGAGCGGTCGCCGCGCGCGGTGGTGTCGCGCAGCGTCACGTACATCGGGGCTCCTCCGTGCGGGCCGATGGGCACCGGCCGGTCCAGGCTAGGAGCACGCCCCCGCGCCTGTCCGGGGTTTGTCGGGGTCGCACGCGGCGTCCTGACGGCTTTGCCCGGATGGTTCCGTTTCGCACCTGCACTGTGCCGTGCGGGTGGTGGACGGCGGCTCAGCGTGGGCGTCCAGCCGCCGAGACCGGACCCGCTTCCCGCGGTGACGGTGCGCCTCACGTGGCGTCCACGCCAGGTGGAGGTGGCCGTCGCCGGGTGAGGGACCGGTGGACGTCGGCCGGCTAGGTGGAGCGGTCGCCGTTCCTCGGGTGGTGGGCCGGTCCCGGGCGGCTGGGGGCGGCCGGGCGCGGCGCCGGCGGGTCGTCGTCCGGGCTGGGCGTCGAGGTGGGGCGTTGGGACGAGGCGTCCAGGTGGGTGGGGGTCCAGATCCTGAGATCGCGGTCCCCTCCCGCCGTGACGGTTCCCTCCACGCGGCGTGCGCGCCACGTGATGCGCACCAGCACCCACGTAACGTGATCAGGGCAGCGACCCGGCGCGGACGGGCCAGACGAGCCAGGCGGACGGGCGCCGGTGTGGGCGGGGGCTCGAGGGCGCTGGGCCCGGCGTGGCCGCGTGGGTGAGGACTGCGGGGGACAGTAGGCTCGCGGCGAGCGTCACCCCGACATCCGCACCGACCGAGGAGCACCCCATGGCCAGCATCGAGGCCGTCGGCGCCCGCGAGATCCTTGACTCGCGCGGCAACCCCACCGTCGAGGTCGAGGTGGCCCTGGACGACGGCACCATCGCCCGCGCGGCCGTGCCCTCGGGTGCGTCGACCGGCGCGTTCGAGGCGGTCGAGCGCCGCGACAGCGACAAGGCCCGCTACGGCGGCAAGGGCGTCGAGAAGGCCGTGCTGGCCGTCATGGACGACCTCGGCCCGGCGCTGCTCGGCCTCGACGCGTCCGAGCAGCGGCTGGTCGACCAGGCGATGCTCGACCTGGACGGCACCGACAACAAGGCCAAGATCGGCGCCAACGCGATCCTCGGCGTCTCGCTGGCCGTCGCGCGGGCCGCGGCCGAGTCGGCCCAGCTGCCGCTGTTCCGCTACGTCGGCGGACCCAACGCCCACGTGCTGCCCGTGCCGATGATGAACATCATCAACGGCGGCGCCCACGCCGACAGCGGCGTCGACGTCCAGGAGTTCATGATCGCGCCGATCGGCGCGGAGACGTTCCGCGAGGCGCTGCGCTGGGGCGCCGAGACCTACCACGCGCTCAAGAGCGTGCTGAAGGAGAAGGGCCTCGCGACGGGCCTGGGCGACGAGGGTGGCTTCGCCCCCGACCTGCCGTCGACCACCGAGGCGCTCGACCTGATCGCCGTGGCCGTCGACCGCGCGGGCTTCACCCTCGGCACCGACATCGGGCTGGCGCTCGACGTGGCCGCGACCGAGTTCCACTCCGGCGGCAGCTACCGCTTCGAGGGCGCCGAGCGCTCCTCGGAGTGGATGACCGGCTTCTACGAGGGCCTGCTCAGCGAGTACCCGCTGGTCTCCATCGAGGACCCCCTCTCGGAGGACGACTGGGAGGGCTGGGGCCACCTGATGCGCGCGATCGGCGAGCGCGTGCAGGTCGTCGGCGACGACCTGTTCGTCACCAACCCCACCCGCCTGCAGCGCGGCATCGACGAGGGCAGCGCCAACGCCCTGCTGGTCAAGGTCAACCAGATCGGCTCGCTGACCGAGACCCTGGACGCCGTCGACCTGGCTCACCGCAGCGGGTTCCGCTGCATGATGAGCCACCGCTCGGGCGAGACCGAGGACACCACGATCGCCGACCTCGCCGTCGCCACCAACTGCGGCCAGATGAAGACCGGCGCACCCGCCCGCAGCGAGCGCGTCGCCAAGTACAACCAGCTGCTGCGCATCGAGGAGGAGCTGGACGACGCCGCGCGCTACGCCGGCCGCTCCGCCTTCCCGCGCTTCCGCCGGGCCTGATCGCGGCATGGCAGCAGGACGCGGGCCGGGCGCCGGCCGCTCCGGGCGCGACGGCGCGAGCCGCGTCGCCCGGGACGGCGGCGCGGGCGCGAGGCCGGGCGTCGGCTCGCGTCCCGGTGTGCGGCCGGCTGCGTCGGTCGCTGGTCGCCCTGCCCGCGCCACCGCCAGCACGCGTCCGGCCCGGATGCGGCGCGCCGCATTCCTCGGCGTCATCGCCGTGGTCCTCGCGGTGCTGCTCGCCCCGGCCATGCGCTCCTACGTCGCCCAGCGCAGCCAGGTCGACGCGCTGTCGGCCCAGGTCGACGCCCAGCGCCAGCAGCTGGCCGACCTGCAGGCGCAGCGCGCCGCCTGGGACGACCCCGCCTACGTCAAGGCGCAGGCCCGCGAGCGGCTGAAGTTCGTCATGCCCGGCGACCGCGCCTACACCGTCATCGACCCGACGCCCCGGTCGAGCGCGGTCGGCGAGCAGCGCGTGGTGACCGCGCCCGCGACCTCCGACCGCGCGTGGTTCGGCCGGCTGTGGACGTCGGTGCGGGTAGCCGGCGGCACGAGCGCACCGTGAGCGATGGCCCGACCCCCGTCGCCGCGCGGGGCCCGGTGGCCGAGGGTGACGTCGCCGCGGTGCGCGACCAGCTCGGCCGCGAGCCGCGCGGCTTCGTCGCCGTGGCCCACCGCTGCCCGTGCGGCGCCCCGGACGTCGCGCTGACCGCGCCGCGGCTGCCCGACGGCACGCCGTTCCCCACGACCTACTACCTGACGTGCCCGCGGGCGACCGGCGCGGTCAGCACCCTGGAGTCGCAGGGCCTCATGCGCGAGATGACCGAGCGCCTCGCGGTCGACGACGACCTCGCCGAGCAGTACGCCGGCGCGCACCGCGACTACCTGCGGCGGCGGGGGGCGCTGGCCGAGGTGCCCGAGCTCGCCGACGTCTCGGCCGGCGGCATGCCCACCCGCGTCAAGTGCCTGCACGTGCTCGTCGCTCACGCGCTCGCGGCCGGCCCGGGAGTCAACCCGCTGGGCGACGAGGCGCTGGCCGCGCTGCCGCGGTGGTGGGCTGCCGGCCCGTGCGTCGGCGCCGGCCGCGCTCAGACCGAGCAGAGCAGGCAGAGCGCGTGACCCGGGTGGCCGCGATCGACTGCGGCACCAACTCGATCCGGTTGCTCGTGGCCGACGTCGACCCCGCGGCGGGCACGCTCGTCGACCACGACCGTCGCATGCAGGTCGTGCGGCTCGGCCAGGGCGTCGACCGCACCGGGGTGCTGGCGCCCGAGGCGCTCGCTCGCACGCTCGCGGCGACCGCGGAGTACGCGCGCGCCTGCGAGCGCTGGGGCGTCGAGCGCGTCCGCTTCGTCGCGACCTCGGCCACCCGCGACGCGAGCAACCGCGACGAGCTGGTGCGCGGCGTCCACGCGCTGCTCGGCGTCGAGCCCGAGGTGGTGGCCGGTGCCCAGGAGGCGCAGCTGTCGTTCACGGGCGCCACCCGCGAGCTCGTCGCCGACGGGCAACGCGGCCCGTTCGTGGTGTGCGACATCGGCGGCGGGTCGACCGAGCTCGTGCGCGGCACCGGCGAGGTCGAGGCCGCGCTGTCGGTCGACATCGGGTGCGTGCGGCTGACCGAGCGTCACCTGGCCGGCGACCCGCCGTCCGAGGCGGAGGTGCTCGCGGCCCGCGCCGACGTCGAGGAGGCCCTCGACCGGGTGGCCGAGGTCGTGCCGCTGGACGGCGTGGGCGCGTTGGTCGGCGTCGCCGGGTCGGTGACCACGGTGGCCGCCGCGGTGCTGGGCCTGCCGGCGTACGACTCGGCACGGATCCACCGGGCGAGGCTGGGCGTCGACGCGGTGCGCGAGACGTGCGACCGACTGCTGACGATGTCGCGGGCCGAGCGCGCGACCCTGGGCTTCATGCACCCCGGCCGGGTCGACGTCATCGGCGCCGGCGCGCTGGTGTGGTGGGCGGTCGTCGACCGGCTGGTCGAGCGGTCCGCTCTGAGCGAGGTCACCGTGTCCGAGCACGACATCCTGGACGGGATCGCCTTCAGCCTCGGGTGAGGGGCAGTGGCTGGGTCGCCGGGGCAGGCTCGGTGTGCTGGGAGTCGCGCGCGGTGAACCACTCGATGACGGCGCTGGCGCCCATGGGCCTGGCGAAGACGAAGCCCTGCGCGACGTCGCACCCGCCGTGGCGCAGCAGAGCGAGCGTGCACTCGTCCTCCACGCCCTCGGCGACCACCGACATGCCGAGGTTGTGCGTGAGGTCGATCAGCGAGCGGACGATGGCGGCGTTGCCGCTCTCGGTGGCCATGTCGGTGACGAAGTGGCGGTCGATCTTCAGCTCGGTGAGGGGCAGCCGGCCCAGGTAGCCGAGGGACGTCGACCCCTGGCCGAAGTCGTCGAGGCTGATGCGGATGCCCGCGTCGCGCAGCCGGTGCAGCTCGCGGGTCGCCTTCTCGACGTCGGAGAAGACCGCGGTCTCGGTCACCTCGAGCACCAGCCGCCGCGCCGGCAGTCCGCTGGCCGCGAGGGCGTCGAGCACGCGTGTCGCGAAGCCAGCCGAGGTGAGGTTGCGCGCCGAGACGTTGACGGCGACGTCGACGCGGACGCCGAGGTGGTCCCACCTGCGCAGCTGCGTCAGGGCGGTCGCGAGCACCCAGTCGGTCAGCGGGTCGATCAGGCCGGTCTGCTCCGCGACGGGCAGGAAGCGGTCGGGTTGGATCAGGCCGTGGCGAGGGTGGTTCCACCGCACGAGGGCCTCGACGGTGCACACCTGGTCGTCGCGCAGCCGCAGCGTGGGCTGGAAGTGCAGCACCAGCTCGTCGGTGACGAGCGCCTGGCGCAGCTCGCCGACCAGGGCCAGGCGGTCGCTGTCGTGGTGGTCGTCGGCGCGGTCGTAGCGCAGCACGCCGGCGTGCGAGGCCTTGGCGGCAGACATGGCGATGTCGGCGCGCTGCAGCAGCAGGGGGCCGGTGCCGTCGTCCGGGGCGAGGACGTAGCCGATGCTCATCTCGGTGCTCAGCGGCATGCCCTGCACCACCAGCGGCTCGGCCACGACGCCCTGCAGCCGGCGCAGCAGCTGCTCGGCCTGCTCCGCGCCGTCGACCGCGTGCAGCACCAGCCCGAACTCGTCGGGGCCGAGCCGGGCGAGCAGGTCGCCGTCGCCGACGTGGGCCTGCAGCCGCTTCGCGAGCTGGGCGACGACCTCGTCGCCGCCCTGGTGGCCGATGGTGTCGTTGATCTGCCGGAAGCGGTCGAGATCGAGCACGGCGACGGCCGTGCGGCCCGCGTCGGGGCAGCGCTGGTCGAGCTCGCCGAGGCACCGGTCGAAGACGCGCCGATTCGCCAGGCCGGTGAGCTGGTCGTGCTCGGCGAGGTAGAGGTTGTCGTGGGACTGCCGGCGAAGCCGCCGCGTGGCGACCATCGACACCGCCGCGAGCACGAGGTAAAGCAGGCCGAGGCCGACGGCGAGATCGACGTACAGGGCCCGCAGCCGCTCGCCGGCGCTCGCGCGGATCGGGCCGTAGGGCAGCTCGATCTCGAGCACGCCGACGCGCTGCGACACCGGGCCTGCCAGCAGCGGGCGGTAGCTCGCGATGACGGGGCCGCCGTCGCTCGCACCGGCTTGCGCCGATCCGGTCACCCTCGTGACGACCTGCCCCTGCGCCGCCAGCAGGGCGCTGCGGTCGCCGTCGAGGCTGCCCTCGCCCTGGGCGTCGTCGGCGAACAGGATCCGGCCGTCGAGGTCGCGCACGCGCAGCCGCACCAACGTGCCGTCCGCGACGGTCTTGGTGACCAGCCGGCGCAGCGTGACGTCGGTCGTGCTGGGCAGCCCGCTGCGCAGGTCGGCGCCGGTGAGCAGCGGCTCGACGGACGTGTGCGCGATGAGGGTGGCGATGGACTCGCCGCTGCGCAGGCCGCGCTCCCGGGCGTCGGCGCGCAAGGAGGCGGCGAGCAGCAGGCCGAGCAGGACGACCGGCACGAGGCTCACCCCGACGTACCCGACGAACATGCGTCGCGCCGAGGGCGGGCGCACGAGTCGGGGCACGGGTCGTCCATCGGCACACCCGTGGTGATCTTGAGATGCCCCCGCCTCGCATCAGGGTGCTGGCGCTAGTGTGCTTGGCGCGGTACCGTCCTCACCACACCACCGGGAAGGGCGAGGATGGACACGACGCAGCTGCTCAAGGGGGTGCTCGACCTCGCCGTCCTCGCGGTGGTGCAGGACGAGGACGGCTACGGCTACGACGTCGTGCGCCGGCTGCGCACGGCGGGCCTGGAGGAGGTCGGCGACGCGTCGGTCTACGGCACGCTGCGCCGGTTGTACGCGGCCGGGGCGCTGACGTCGTACGTCGTGCCCTCCGAGGAGGGACCGCACCGCAAGTACTACGGCATCAACCCGCACGGCCGGGCGCTGCTCGAGACCCAGGCCAAGACCTGGCAGGGGTTCGCCGACACCATGCAGCAGCTGCTCGAGCCGACGGGGGCACGATCATGACCGCTTCGAGCGTGCGCCCGGACGTCGTGGCGTTCGTCGCCGCCGTCCGCGCGCACCTCGACGACCTCGATCCCGTCGAGGTCGAGGAGCTGACGGGGGGTTTGGCCGCCGACCTCACCGACGCCGCCGCCGACCACCAGGGCCCGCTGGAGCCGCGGTTCGGCGCGCCGCAGGCGTACGCCGACGAGCTGCGCGCCGCCGCTGGCCTCGCGCCGCGAGGCAGCCGCCGGCCGCAGTCGCACGTCGCGGAGCTGCGGCGCAGCCTCGCCGACCTCGCGGCTCCGCTGCGCGCGCACCCGCAGTGGCCGGCTGTCTCGGCGTTCCTTCTCACCATCCGGCCGGTCTGGTGGGTGCTGCGGGCGCTGGTGGCCGCCTGGCTCCTCATGGGGCTGGCCGGCACGACCGTCGGCATCGTCGGGCTGGCGCTGACCGTCGCGCTCGTCGTGGTGAGCGTCGAGCTCGGCCGGGGCCGGTGGAGCGGTCGCAGGGGGCTCGCTCCGCTGGTCCTGCTCGGCAACGTCCTCGCAGCGGTGCTCGTGCTGCCGATGCTCGCCAACCTGAGCGACGGCGGCGAGGTCATCTACAGCAGCGCGAGCGACGACAGCCAGCCCGGGCTCAACCGGGACGGCCGGCCGGTGACCAACGTCTTCGCCTACGACGCCCAGGGCCGGCCGCTGCGCGACGTGCAGCTGTACGACCAGACCGGGCAGCCGCTGGCCGTCGACCCGGGCGTTGCCACGACGTGGGACGAGACGGGCGGCACCATCGCGCCGGTGCCCGCGAGCGACGTGTACGGGCGGCAGCTGTTCAACGTCTACCCGCTGGCGCAGCAGGCTCAGGGGCTTCTGGACGACGGGTCCGGCGTCGTGTCCGCCCCGCCCACGCCGACGCTGCCGGTGCCACCGCTCGTGGCGGTCGCACCAGTCCGGACCGTGGCAGCCGGTGACGGCGGCGGCGCCCCGACCAGCGGTGCGACCGACCCGGCTCGATCGCCCACCGAGTCGTCCACCGCGACCGCGTCCCCGGCACCCACGGGCGTCCCGACGGCCGGCACGACCACCCGGCCGTTCGACGTCCCGACGACGGGCCCGACCACGAGCCCGACGACCGCCCCGACGAGCGCGGCGCCGACGTCCCAGCTGACCGGCACGCCGGCACCGCGGCCCAGCGCCACCCCGTAGCCGACCGGTGGCCCCGCCGGTGGCCGAGACTGGGCGGGTGGACCCGCACCCCGACACCGGCGAGCCGTTCGCCTCGCCCGTGCCGCCGGGCACCGGGTGGCCCGGCGACCCGGCCGGCGCCCGCACCCCGCGGGCCCGCGACGCCGAGCAGGTGCGGGCGCTCGCGGCGTCGGCCCGGTCGCTGCCGGTGCTGCAGGCGCGCGCGTCGGTCTGCCGCGCCTGCCCGCGCCTGGTCGCCTGGCGCGAGGAGGTAGCCACCACCGGCCGCCGCCGGTCGTTCGGCGGCCAGCCGTACTGGGGACGCCCCTCGCCCGGCTTCGGCGACCCGCGTCCCGGCCTGCTCGTGGTCGGCCTCGCGCCGGCCGCCAACGGCGCCAACCGCACCGGCCGGGTGTTCACCGGCGACCGCAGCGGCGACTGGATCTGGGCGGCGCTGCACCGCGCCGGCTACGCCAGCGTGCCGTGGAGCCGCTCGGCCGCTGACGGCCAGCAGCTCGCCGGCGCGCGCATCGTGCCCGCCGTGCGGTGCGCACCGCCCGCCAACAAGCCGACCCCGGACGAGCGCGACACCTGCTCGGCGTGGTTCGACCGCGAGGTCACGCTGGTCGAGCCGCACCTGCGGGCGGTGCTCGTGCTCGGCGGCTTCGCGTTCGACGTGGCCCTGGCCGCGGCCCGCCGGCTCGGCTGGAGCCTGCCGGCAGCCCGCCCCCGCTTCGGGCACGGCGTGAGCGTGCCGCTGCTGACGTCGTCCGGGCGGCCGGTGCGGCTGCTCGCGAGCTACCACGTCAGCCAGCAGAACACGTTCACGGGCAAGCTCACCGAGCCCATGCTGGACGACGTGCTCGCCGCCGCCCGAGCGCTCACGCACCCGCGACCTGCGGCAGGATCGCCGGCATGAGCCTGCTCGCCGTCACCGTGCTGGGCCACGACCGCCCGGGCATCGTCGCCGAGACGACCGCCGCGCTCGCCGCGCTCGGGGGCAACCTCGAGGACTCCACCATGACGCTGCTGCGCGGTCACTTCGCCATGCTGCTGCTCGTCACCACCGACGCCGGGCCGGACGACGTGAGCCGGGCGCTCGCCGGCCTCGCCGCGGACGGGTCGCTCAGCGTCGACGTCCGCGCGGTGCCGGGAGGCGACGACGGTGACGCCGCCGGCGACGAGGGGCTGGCGTTCGTGCTGCGCGTCCACGGCGCTGACCGCGCCGGCATCGTCAGCGGGCTGACCGGTGTCGTCGCCGCGGCGGGCGGCAGCGTCGTCGACCTGACCACGCGGCTGTCCGGCGAGCTGTACGTGCTGCTCGCCGAGCTGCGGCTGGCGCCGGGCACGGACGTCGGCGCGCTCGAGGCCGCGGTGCGGCACGAGGCCGGCCGGCTCGGCGTCGACGCGTCGCTGCAGCCGCTCGACACCGACGACCTGTGACGCGCACGTGGACCATGCCGGCGCTGCCGGACGGCGTCGTGCGGGCGGTGCTGCGGGCTCCGGCGCGCGTGCTGTCGACGCCCGGCGCGGACGTCGACCCCCGGGCGACCGACGTCGTGCAGCTGGCGGCCGACCTGCTGGCCACCCAGGCGGTGTCGCCCGGGTGCGTCGGGCTGGCCGCCCAGCAGGTGGGGGAGGCGCTGCGGGTGTTCAGCGTCGACGTGACCGGGCACCCGAAGGCCCGCACGACGCACGGAGCCTTCGTGCTGTGCAACGCCGAGATCGTCGAGGCGACGCGACGCGAGCGCGGACGTGAGGGGTGCCTGTCGGTGCCCGACCTCACCGGTGACGTGAGGCGGGCGCGGCGCGTCGTCGTCCGGGGGCAGCTGCCGGTCACCGGCGAGCACGTCGAGGTCGTGACCGACGCGTTCGAGGCCGTGGCCCTGCAGCACGAGGTCGACCACACGGCCGGGACGCTGTTCCTCGACCGGGTGGACGGCGCGCACGCCCTGCACCCGCGGCGCACGTACCGGTGATGCGTACGCTGACGGGCGCCGTCCCCGTAGCCCAATCGGCAGAGGCAGGCGCCTTAAAAGCGCACCAGTGCGGGTTCGAGTCCCGCCGGGGGCACAGGTGCGCCGCGGCGGGAACGATTTGCTTTACCTGAGCATTACCCTCATGTCGGGTCCGGACTGCGGGCCCCTCGGACGTGACCGCGGCTGACCGCGGCCCTGTGAAGGAGCACGATGAGCAACCCCGTGTTCGACCGGATCGGCAAGGACAACCGCGGCTACGCCACGTTCGGCGACAGCCGCCAGGCGCCCAGCCAGCCCGGCTGGGCCACGCCGTCCGCCACGGACCTCGACGCGATGTACGGCGCGCCGGCAGCGACGACCGCCGACACCGGTCGCCTGACCTACGACGACGTCGTCCTCAAGACCGGCGTCACGTTCGCCGTGCTGCTCGGCGGCGCGGCCGTGGGCTGGTTCGTGCCCGGGCTGATGCTCGTCGGCGCGATCGTCGGCCTGGTGCTCGGCCTGGTCAACAGCTTCAAGCGCAGCCCGAGCGCAGTGCTCGTGCTGGCCTACGCGGCCTTCGAGGGTCTGTTCGTCGGGGGCATCAGCAGCTTCTTCGAGGCCAGCCAGAACGGCATCGTGGCGCAGGCCGTGCTCGGCACGCTCAGCGTCTTCGCCGCCGTGCTGTTCGGCTACAAGAGCGGCAAGCTGCGCACCTCGCCCAAGCTCAACAAGATCTTCTTCATCGCGATGATCGGCTACCTGCTGTTCTCGCTGGTCAACATCGGGCTCGTCGCGTTCGCCGGGCAGAACCTGCGCGGCGGCATGCTTGGCCTGGTCATCGGCGCCTTCGCGGTGGTGCTGGCGTCGTACAGCCTGGTCATGGACTTCGAGTTCATCGAGAAGGCCGTCACGGGCGGCGCCCCCGCCAAGTTCGCCTGGACGGCGGCCTTCGGCCTGGTCGTCACGCTGGTCTGGCTCTACATCGAGATCCTGCGCATCCTGTCGATCCTGCGCGGCAGCGACTGACCTCCCACGCCTCAGCGGGGCCGTCACCCTCACGGGTTGGCGGCCCGCTGTCGTGCTCGGGGGTGCTTCGATGACCTGCATGACCCCGTCGGACGACGCGCACGGCCCGCCCGCGGCCCCCACCGCCGGGGACGACGCGCGCGAGAAGCTGCGCACCGAGCTCGGCCGCGTGGCCGACCGGCTGCGCACCCTCGGCCTGGCGCGGCTGGACCGCCCCGCCGCCGGGGGCTCGCCCGCCGACCGCGCCCACGCGACCAGCCAGCGTCTCGCCGACCTCGCCGCTGCCGCCGCGGGACGCCCGGCCCGGCTGGTGCCCCGGCTCGCCTCCCACGCGGCGGGCGACCAGGTGACGGTGCTCGCAGCCGACGTGCTCGCGGAGGGCGACGGCCCCGCGGTCGCCGCGGCTGCCGACGAGCTCACCGCGCTGCGCCGCGGCCTCTGACCCACACCGCCATCAGCCGCTGACGCGTCAGGTCAGCCGCTCGTAGATGATCGCCATGCCCTGGCCGCCGCCGACGCACATGGTCTCGAGCCCGAAGGTGGCGTTACGGGCGGCGAGGCCGTTCAGCAGCGTGGCGGTGATGCGCGCGCCGGTGGCGCCGAAGGGGTGGCCCAGCGCGATCGCGCCGCCGTGGACGTTGAGCCGGTCGAGGTCGATGCCGAGGTCGGCGGCGCTCGGCAGCACCTGGGCGGCGAAGGCCTCGTTGATCTCGACGAGGTCGATGTCGTCGATGCTCATGCCGGCGCGGGCCAGCGCCTGCCGCGAGGCCTCGACAGGGCCGAGTCCCATGATCTCGGGCGACAGGGCCGTGACACCGGTCGACACCACGCGAGCCAGCGGCCTCAGGCCCAGGTCGCGGGCCTTGGTGTCGCTCATGACGACCAGCGCGGCTGCCCCGTCGTTGAGCGGGCAGCAGTTGCCCGCCGTGATGGTGCCGTGCTCGCGAAAGACCGTCCGCAGGCCCGCGACCGACTCCATGGTCACGCCGGCGCGCGGGCCGTCGTCCGTGGTGACGACGGTGCCGTCGGGCGTGGTGATCGGCGTGATCTCACGGGCGAAGAACCCGTCGGCGACGGCCTTCTCGGCCCGGTTCTGGCTCTCGACGCCCCAGGAGTCCTGCTCGGCGCGCGAGACCCCTCGCAGCGTGGCGACGTTCTCGGCCGTCTGGCCCATGGCGACGTAGGCGTCGGGCAGCAGCCCGTGCTCGCGCGGGTCGGTCCAGGTGGCGTTGGACGCCACCATCTCGGCCGTCCGCTCGCCGGCCGGCCCGAACCGCGCGTTGAGCCACTCCGGCGGGTTCTGGACCGCGCCGGCGAAGCTCGCGTAGCGGCTGACGCACTCGACGCCCGCCGAGACGAACACGTCGCCCTCGCCGGCCTTGATCGCGTGGAACGCCATGCGGGTGGTCTGCACGCTCGACGCGCAGAACCGGTTGATCGTGGCGCCAGGCAGCTGGTCGTTGCCGGTCAGCACCGCCACGATGCGGGCCATGTTGGCGCCCTGCTCGGCCCACGGCTCGGCGCACCCGAGGTACAGGTCGTCGATGTCGGCGGGGTCGAGGTTCGGCACCTTCGCCAGCGCCGCCTGCACGACCGCGGCCGCGAGGTCGTCGGGACGCACGTCCTTCAGCGAGCCCTTGACCGCGCGGCCGATCGGGCTGCGGGCGGTGGCGACGATCACGGCGTCGGTCATGCGGGGCTCCACGTCATCGGGGGGCGGGGCTGAGCTGGTCGTCGGTGGGCTCGGGCGGGGCGCAGCCGGCTGCGGCCCCGGACGCCAGCCGGACACCGTCGCCTTCGTCCGCGGGAGCGCCGTCGTCCGCGGCGCCGTCGTCCGCGGCGCCGTCGCCCGCGCCGTCGACCGCCGCGGCGTCGTCGGCGACCGGCTCGTGGCGGCGGCGCAGCAGCACGGCCCACCGGCCGCGGGGCCCGCGCTGGCGGCCCCCGACCTCCGTGGCCGACACCTCGCTGCCCGGGTCGTCGGCGGCGGCGACGGCGGCAACGGAGATCGGGCCCACACCCTCACCCCGGCGGGCGTCCGGCGCGCGCTCGGTGCCGCCGTCCGGCCACAGCCCGACGGCGGCGCAGATGCTCGGCAGCAGGGCGGCCGCGACGACCGCGTAGCCGGCGCCGCTGGGGTGGAACCGGTCGCGGCTGAACATCTCGCCCGGGACGCGCTTGAACTCCTTGCCGAGCAGGTCGCCCAGTGAGACGGTGCGGCCGCCGGCCTCGACGGTGGCGACGATCTGGGCGGCGGCGAGGTCGCGGCTCCAGCGGCGGGCGATCAGGCGCAGCGGCTGGGCGACCGGCTCGATGGTGCCGAGGTCGGGGCAGCTGCCGACGACCACCTCGCACCCCGCTTCGCGCAGCCGGGTGACGGCGGCGGCGAGGTGGCGCACGCTCACCGCCGGCCGGACGCGGTGCGTGACGTCGTTGGCGCCGACCATGATCAGCGCGACATCGGGGGCCGGGACGTCGGCCAGCAACCGGTCGACCTGGGTGTCGAGCGCGGAGGACTCGGCGCCCACGACCGCGACCATCGTCAGGTGCACCGGCCGAGCCGAGACCGCCGCGAGGCCCCGGGCGAGCACCACTCCAGGGGTCTGCTCGGCGGTCTCGGCGCCGAGGCCGACCGCGGAGGAGTCGCCGACGACCGCGAACTCGATGGGCGTCCCCACGCCGGCGCCGTAGAGCCCGCTGATGTCCTCGCCCCTGCCGAACGGCTGGCCGATCCAGCGCTTGGCGAGCTTCACCTCGGCGGCGATGACGCCCGCGCCGAGCGCCGTGAGCGCCGTCAGGCCGCCACCACCGAAAGCGGCCGCGGCGGCGATCCGGCGTGCTCGACCTGCCCTGCTCATCGGCGGCCCCCTTCTGGTCGTGGCCGGCGGCGCGCCGTCCGGCGTCCGCCCACGTCACGGTAACCCCCCGCGCCGACAGCCGAGCACCGGCCGCCCGCCGTCCGCCGGTCGTGGCAGCGCCGAGGGTCTGGGACGATGGGGAGATGAAGTACGCCGAGAACATCGCCGACCTCGTGGGCAACACCCCCCTGGTCCGGCTGAGCACGGTCACCGCGGGCATCAGCGCCACCGTCCTCGCCAAGGTCGAGTACCTCAACCCAGGCGGCAGCGTGAAGGACCGCATCGCGCTGCGCATGGTCGAGGCCGCCGAGGAGTCCGGGCAGCTGAAGCCCGGCGGCACGATCGTCGAGCCCACCAGCGGCAACACCGGCGTGGGCCTCGCCCTCGTGGCCCAGCGCCGCGGCTACAGCTGCGTCTTCGTGTGCCCCGACAAGGTCGGCCAGGACAAGATCAACGTCCTCAAGGCGTACGGCGCCCGGGTCGTCGTGTGCCCGACGGCGGTCGCTCCCGACCACCCCGACAGCTACTACTCGACCAGCGACCGGCTGGTGCGCGAGATCGAGGGCGCCTGGAAGCCCGACCAGTACTCCAACCCCAACGGGCCGGCCAGCCACTACGCGACCACCGGCCCCGAGATCTGGGCCGACACCGACGGCCGCGTCACCCACTTCGTCACCGGTGTCGGCACGGGCGGCACCATCAGCGGCACCGGCCGCTACCTCAAGGACGTCTCCGCCGAGCGCGCGAGCGGCCTGGTGCAGGTCGTCGGCGCCGACCCGCAGGGCTCGGTCTATTCCGGTGGCACCGGCCGGCCCTACCTGGTCGAGGGCGTCGGCGAGGACTTCTGGCCCTCGGCCTACGACCCCACCGTGGCCGACCGCATCGTCGCGGTCAGCGACGCCGACTCCTTCGCCATGACACGCCGGCTCGCCCGTGAGGAGGGCCTGCTCGTCGGCGGCTCGTGCGGCATGGCGGTCGTCGCCGCCCTCGAGGTCGCCCGTGACCTCGGCCCGGACGACGTGGTCGTCGTGCTCCTGCCGGACGGCGGGCGCGGCTACCTGGGCAAGATCTTCAACGACAGCTGGATGGCGTCGTACGGGTTCCTGGCCGCCAGCGGCGAGACCACGGTCGGCGACGTGCTCAAGGCGAAGACGGGCGCGCTGCCCGCGCTGGTGCACACCCACCCCAGCGAGACGGTGCGCGACGCCGTCCAGATCCTGCGCGAGTACGGCGTCTCGCAGATGCCCGTCGTCGGCGCCGAGCCGCCCGTCATGGCCGGCGAGGTCTCGGGCAGCGTCAGCGAGCGCGACCTGCTCGACCTGCTCTTCACCGGCAAGGCCCACCTCGCCGACCCGGTCGGCAACCACATGAGCGCCCCCCTGCCGCTCGTCGGCGCCGGCGAGCCGGTCGCGACAGCCCGCCGCGAGCTCGAGAGCTGGGACGCCGTCATGGTCGTCGACGACGGCATGCCCGCCGGCGTGCTCACCCGCGCCGACCTGCTGGGGTTCCTCGCCGAGTGACGCCCCCGACTGCGCGCTCGTGGCTGCTTCGGACCCCGTGAAGCAGCCACGAGCGAACAGTGGGGGCCTGTGGACGACGCCACCGTGCGACGACGCCTCTCGGCGACGCTGTGGCCGTGCCAGCGCGACGTCTTCCGGTGCCGTTGCACCTGCTGTCCCGTCCGTTCACGGTCGCTGAGGCGAGGGCAGCGGGCGTACCGCGCGCGGTGCTGCGGAGCACTCGGTTCTGGACGCCGGTGCGAGGGGTGCGTGCCTCGACCGACCTCGAGGACAGCGTTCAGCTGCGCTGCCTCGCGGTCGCGACGCTGCTGCCCGACGCCGTCTTCAGCCACGGCACCGCTGCAGCACTGTGCGCGTTGCCGCTCCCGGAGCGCGTCGGCCCTGGCGTGATCGAGGTCGCCACCGCGACTCGGCCTCGGGTCGCCGGAGTCCGCGCCCACTGCACCGAGCTCGGTGACGACGTCCGGGTGCTACCGAGTGGTCTGCGGGTCACCGCTGGCGCACGTACCTGGGCCGATCTCGGCGTGTGCCTCGAGCTCGACGACCTCGTGGTGCTCGGTGACGCGGTGCTGCGCCACGGCTGGGCCGACCAGGCCACGCTGACCGCTGCTGCGGCGGTTCCGGGACGTCGTGGCGCTCGGCGCCTGCGCGCGGCTCTGCCGCTGCTGGAACCTCGCACCGACTCGCCGATGGAGACGCGGTTGCGGCTGCTCGTCGTCCGTTCCGGGTTGCCGCGGCCGGTGGCCGGGCAGGACGTCGTCGTGGACGGTGGCTGGCTGGCCCGCCCCGACCTGTCGTGGCCCACGCTGCGGATCGCCGTCGAGTACGACGGCGACCATCACCGCACCGACCGCGCCCAGTGGCAGCGCGACATCGCCCGGCGGCGGCTGCTGGAGGACGCCGGCTGGGCCCTCGTCGTGGTCACCGCGGACGACGTGCTGCGCCACCCCGACGAGCTCGTCGCCCGGCTCCGCCGCCTCGTGGCCGTGCGGTCCAGGTGAGCCGGGCCGCCGCGACCGCGAGGGGCGACCGGGAGTGTCGACTGCTCGCAAATGGCGGCTTCACGGCGGTCGAAGCAGCCATCTGCGCACAGTCGGGTCGGATCACCAGGCTCGGCGGCCGGTCAGCCGGCCAGGTGTCCCCACGCCTGCTCGAGCTCGGGCCACGGACCCTGCGCGGCGACCCTGCCCTCGACCAGGACGACGACCCGGTCGGCCCGCGCGAGCGCCGCCCGCTTGGTGGTGGCACCGACGACCGTGCTGCCCCGCGCGCGCAGCGAGTCCCACAGTTCGACCTCCGTCGTGGCGTCGAGCGCCGAGGACACGTCGTCGGCCACGAGCAGCTCGGCGTCGGCGGCGAGCGCCCGGGCGAGCGCGAGCCGCTGCACCTGGCCCCCTGACAGCCGCACCCCGCGGTGGCCGACGAGCGCGTGGGCGCCGCCGGCGTCCTCGACGTCGCGGCCGAGCCTCGCGTCGGCGATCGAGCGGTCGACCTCGCGGTCGTGGTCGAGGCGGATATTGTCGGCGAAGGTGCCTGACAGCACCCGCGGCACCTGGGCGACGTGCGCGACGCGGCCGGGGCGCAGGAACGACTCGGCGTCGACGACGGGAGTGCCGTTCCAGCTCAGGCCGCCGCGATGTGTGACGAGCCCCGCGAGGGCCGACAGCAGGCTCGACTTGCCGGAGCCGATCTGCCCGAGCAGCAGCACCAGCTCGCCTCGGCGCACCACCAGGTCGACGTCGCTGGCGCCGATCGTGCCGTCGTCGTGCACGGCCGTGAGCCCGGTGAGCTCGAGGTGGTCGAGCCGGTCGACCGCCACGGGCGCAGGCTGGGGGGAGGCTCCGGTGACCAGGTCGAGGCCCTCAGGCAGCTCCATCAGGTCGCGGCCGCCGGCGAAGCGGCTGGTCGCCCGCTGCCACGCCCGCGTACCGGGCGCCTCGGTGATGACCGCGCCAGCGACCCGGCCGAACCAGTCGAAGCCGTTGACGGCGCTGGAGACCAGCAGCGCGGTCGCGAGACCCCACCCGCCGGCCACGTAGATGGCCCACGCCGCCACGACACCCATCTGCACCAGGACGACGGGCACGCCGGCCAGCAGCGCCTGCACCCGGTGCTCGCGGACGGCGGCGTCGATGCGGCCGTCGTCGACCTCGCGCAGGTGGGCGTGCACCTGCGGCGTCGCGGCTGCGAGCTTGACGGTGCGCACGGAGTCCAGCGCCGACACCAGCGACCGGCCGAAGCGCGCTCGGGCTGCGGAGGCCTCCGCCGCGGACCGCCCGGCGACCGGGGAGCCGAGCGCCGAGACACCCGCGGAGGCGACCATCACGGCGAGCAGCACGGCGCCCGCGAGCGGCGTGCCCGCCACCACCGCGGTGACGACCGCGATGCCCATGCCGTTGACGAAGTCGACCCAGCGGTCGCCGTACCGGGCGAACCGGTCGGCCTCCATGGCCCGCGACACGACCTCGCCGGGAGGGGTGGGGTCGAGCCGGTGCTGGCGGGTCTGGCCCAGCAGCACGGCGGCGCGGGTGCGCAGCATGACCGCGACCCACCATCGCGGGTATCGCGCGATGGCCTCCGCGAGCAGCAGCGGTGACACGACGAGCGAGACGACGAGCGCCGCGGTGAGGCCCACCGGGCGCTCGCCGCCCTGCAGCTGCACCACGAGGTGGCCCCACACCCAGCCGGTGAGCGCGCCGTAGGCACCGCACAGGGCGGAGAGCAGGAACAGCAGCACGCTGACCAGGCCCCAGCTGGGGTGGATCAGCAGCGAGCTCCAGATGCCCTTGGCCAGGCCCGGGCCGGTGGCGACCTCGGGCGCGGGCGGCGGCGTGCCCGTACGACGGGCGGTGCCGACGCTCGCGCCGCCGGCGCTGACGGCCTCGGCCACCGCCGCGGCGTCGGTCGGCGCCTCGTCGGAGGCTTCGAGCAGCCGTCGGAACGGCCCGGGCGTGCGGGCGAGCACCGCGCGCGGGCCGTGCTGGATGAGCCGTCCGGCCTCCATGACGGCGACGGAGTCGGCGCGCGCGGTCGTGGTGAGGCGGTGGGCGACGAGCAGGCCGGTGCGGCCGGCGAGCAGCCGCTGGGAGGCGGCGACGACGCGCGCCTCGGTGACGGGGTCCATGCGGGCCGTCGCCTCGTCGAGGACGACGAGCCGCACGTCGCGCACGAGCAGCCTCGCGAAGGCGACGAGCTGCTCCTCGCCCGCCGACAGCGTCGTGCCGCTTGGCCCGAGCAGCGTGTCGAGCCCGTCGGGCAGCCCGGTCACCCAGTCGGTGAGGCCGAGCTCGTCGACGGCGGCCTGCACCCGCTCGCGCGGCAGGTGGCTGAACAGGGTGATGTTCTCGGCGAGCGTGCCGGCGATGATCTCGGTGCGCTGGGTGACCACGCCGACGGCCGAGCGCAGCTGCTGCAGGTCGAGGTCGAGCACGTCGACGCCGCCGAGCAGCACCGTGCCGCGGGCGGGCTCGACGGCCCGCGACAGCAGCGAGGCGAGGGTCGACTTGCCCGAGCCGCTGCGCCCGACGAAGGCGCAGGTCGTGCCGGCCGGCACGTCGAGGTCGATGTCGCGCAGCGCGAAGGTGCCCTCGGCGTACGCGAAGTGCAGGTGGTCGAGCCGCAGGCCGAGCACGCCGCGAGGCAGGGTGCGCCCGCCCTCGGGCTCGGGCTCGACCCCGAGCAGGCCGCGCAGCCGGATCAGCGCGCCCATGCCCGCCTGCAGGTCGGGGATCTGCCGCGCGACCTGGTCGATCTGGCCGACGAAGGTCGTCGTGACGAGGAACAGGGTGACCAGCGTGGCCGTGCTCTCGACGCCGGCGACGACGAGCGCCACCCCCGCCACGGCGACGGCCGCAAGCAGCCCGTGCAGCATCACCCCGGCTCGCCTGCTGATGCGCGCCTCGAGCGTGACGACCTCGTGGAAGCGGGCGTGCACCCGCGCGGACAGCTCGGCGAGCCGGCGTACGAGATAGGCCTGGCCGAGGCTGGTGCGCAGGTCGTCGCGCGCGGCGACGCCTTCCTCCATGGCGGCGGCGTGGTCGGTCCAGGCGATCTCCTCGACCACCTTGCGCTCGGCCAGCTCGCCCAGCGACGGGCGGATGACCAGGTAGGTGAGCGCCGCCGCGACGGGCAGCAGGATCCACGCCGGCCACCAGGTCAGGCCGGCGACGACCAGCAGGGCCGGGCCGCCGAGCAGCAGCCGGATCAGGCCCCAGGCGTTCTGCCGCAGCAGCGCACCGATCTCGTGGGTGTCGTCGTCGACGCGGTCGAGCACCTCGCCGACGGCCTGCTCGCTGAGCTCGGACAGCGGCTGGTGCATGACGGCGTCGAGCAGATCGGCGCGCAACCGCCCCTCGGCGCGGTCGACGACCGTGGCCCACAGCGTGCGCCCGACGGTGTCGAGCAGCGCCCAGCCGACGCCGAGCACGGCCAGCACGGCCACCAGGGGCCACGTCGGCGGGGGCTCGGCCAGCCGACCGGCGACGACGGTGCTGAGCGCCTGGGCGAGCGTCGAGACGAACGTCGCGACCAGTGCCACCAGGGCTACCGGCCCGCGCAGCCGGTGCCAGTCCAGCCGCCGCGCGGCAGCTGGCAGGCCCGTCCCGGCGTCCTGCGCCCGGTCGGTCGTCTCGTCCCGCTCGCGCGTCGCCAGTCCCACGTCAGACAACGCTAGGTGCTGGCACCGACAGCGCGCGCCTGGTTATCCCCGTGTTCGCTCTCGGCGCTGTGGACCTTCGCCAGGACGCACGAACGGGGCACTGTCGGCGGCGAAGTGCCCCACTCGTGCGTCGTCGCGATGCCTGTGGACGACGGCCGCGGCCTCGGGGCGCCGACGTCCAGGCTGGGGTGGTGCCCGGCCGCGCACCTGTCCCTGCCCACCTGCTCGCCCGCCCCTTCACGGTGGCCGAGGCGGCCACCGCCGGCGTCACCCGTGACGTGCTGCGTGGCAGGCGCTTCTGGACGCCGGTGCACGGCGTGCGGGCGTCGACGGCGCTGGCCGACGACCACGAGCTGCGGTGCCGGGCCGTCCTGCTCGTCGTCGACGGCGTGATCAGCCACGCCAGCGCCGCGGTGCTGATGCGCCTACCGCTACCACCCGCAGCCGCCGCCGACCAGGTCGAGGTGACGTGCGCGCGGCTGCAACCGCGGCCCAGAGGCGTCCGGGGGCACGTCGGCGAGGTCAGGGTCGGCGTCCGGACGCTGCCCGGCGGCCTGCGCTCGACCACCGGGGCGCGGACGTGGGCCGACCTCGCACCCCGGCTCGACCTGGACGACCTCGTCGTCCTCGGCGACGCCGTGCTGCGCGGCGGCTGGGACGACCTGCTGGCGATGACGGAGGTCGCACTCCGTCCCGGTCGGCGCGGCAGCCGTCGGCTACGGGCGGCGCTGCCGCTGCTCGAGCCACGGACGGACTCGCCGATGGAGACGCGGCTGCGGCTGCTCGTCATCCGGTCCGGGCTGCCGCGCCCGGTGGCGGGGTGCGACGTCGTCGTCGAGGGCCAGTGGCTGGCGCGGCCGGACCTGTCCTGGCCGCAGCTGCGGATCGCCGTCGAGTACGACGGCGACCACCACAGGAGCGACCGCCGTCAGTGGCAGCGCGACGTCGCCCGTCGGCGGCTGCTCGAGGACGCCGGCTGGTCGCTCGTCGTGGTGACGGCGGACGACGTGCTGCGCCACCCGGACGCGCTCGTCGAGCGGCTTCGCCGGCTGGTCGTCGCCCGCGCGGGGTGACGACGAAAGTGACGAGGACGCACGAACGGGGCACCTCCGTCGCGGAAGTACCCCGTTCTCGCGGTGTCGCGCGTCAGGCGGCCGGGCCCGACTGCGGCATGGGGCAGCTGACGCCCGTGCCGCCGATGCCGCAGTAGCCGTTGGGCACCTTGTAGAGGTACTGCTGGTGGTAGTCCTCGGCGTAGTAGAACGCGCCGGCGTCCTGCGCGCTGCGGATCTCGGTGGTGATCTCGCCGTAGCCGCGGCTGAGCAGCAGCTGGCCGTACGTCGTCCGGCTGGCCTCGATGGCCGCGCGCTGCTCATCGGTGGTGAAGTACAGCACCGAGCGGTACTGCGTGCCGCGGTCGTTGCCCTGGCGGAAGCCCTGGGTCGGGTCGTGGCCCTCCCAGAACGACTTCAGCAGCGCGTCGGTCGACAGCACCGCGGGGTCGTAGGCGACGAGCACGGCCTCGGTGTGGCCGGTCGCGCCGGTGCAGGTCTCGTCGTACGTCGGGTTCGGGGTGTGGCCGCCCTGGTAGCCGACGGCCGTGGTGACCACGCCGGGCGTCTGCCAGAAGATGCGCTCGGCGCCCCAGAAGCAGCCCATCGCGAGGTAGATGGTCTGGGTGCCCTCGGGCCACGGGCCGCGCAGCGGGGTGCCGAGCACGGCGTGCTTGGCGGGCACGGTGTACAGCGGGGTGGGCCGCCCCGGCAGCGCCTCCTCGGCGGTGACGAGTCGGGACTTGGTGCGCGAGCCGAACAGCACGATGGACCTCCGGAGGTAGTGGATCACCACGCACAACCACGAACCCCGTCGCCGTCATCCCGGCGCGTCGGCGATGCTGTGCCGGTGAGGAACCGCCGCATGCCCCGCCGCCTGACGCAGCTGTACGTCGGCCTGGTCCTCTTCGGGGTCAGCATGGCCCTGCTCGTGCGCAGCGAGCTCGGCAACATGCCCTGGGACGTCTTCCACCAGGGTCTGGTGCGGCAGGTGGGCGGCACCATCGGCACCTGGTCGATCGTGGTCGGCGCGCTGGTGCTGCTGCTGTGGCTGCCGCTGCGCGAGCGCCCGGGCCTCGGCACGGTGAGCAACGTCGTCCTCGTCGGCGTGAGCGTCGACGCGTCGCTGGCGCTCATGCCGCGCATCGACCAGCTGCCGCTGCAGGTCGTGGCGATGGCGGCGGGCATCGTCCTGAACGCCGTCGCCACCGCGCTGTACGTCGGCGCGCGCCTCGGGCCGGGCCCCCGGGACGGCCTGATGACCGGGCTCGTGCGCCGCACCGGCCGGTCGGTGCGGTCGGTCAAGACGCTGATCGAGCTGTCGGTCGTGGTGGTGGGCTTCGCCATGGGCGGCACCCTCGGCCCGGGCACGGTGGTGTTCGTCGTCGCGATCGGCCCGCTGTGCCAGGTGTTCATGCACCGCCTGACCGTGCCCGACGCCCCGCTGCCGCCGGCTGCGGCGGGCGCGACCGCCTGAGCGGTCGTTACCCTCGACGGGTGAGCGACGAGACGACAGGGCAGCCGGGATTCTCCACCCGGGCCATCCACGCCGGCCAGGAGCCGGACGCCTTGACCGGGGCGGTCGTGCCCCCGATCTACCAGGTGTCGACGTACAAGCAGGACGGCGTCGGGGGGCTGCGCGGCGGCTACGAGTACTCGCGGTCGGCCAACCCGACGCGCACCGCGCTGGAGGAGTGCTTCGCCTCGCTCGAGGGCGGCAGCCGCGGCTACGCCTTCGCCTCCGGCCTCGCTGCCGAGGACGCCGTCATCCGCGCGCTGTGCAAGCCGGGCGACCATGCCGTCACCCCCAACGACGCGTACGGCGGCACCTACCGGCTGTTCGACAAGGTGGCGCAGCCCTGGGGCCTCGCCCACACGCCCACCGACCTCGGGAAGCTGGACGACGTCCGCGCCGCGATCCGGCCCGGGCAGACCAAGCTCGTATGGGCCGAGACGCCGACCAACCCGCTGCTCACGATCGCCGACATCGCCGCGCTCGCGCAGATCGCGCACGAGGCGGGCGCCTACCTCGTCGTCGACAACACGTTCGGGACGCCGTACCTGCAGAACCCGCTCGCCCTCGGCGCCGACGTGGCGCTGCACTCGACGACCAAGTACGCCGGCGGCCACTCCGACGTCGTCGGTGGCGCGCTCGTGACGTCGAAGAACCCCGGTGTCGGCACCGCCGACGAGCTCGACGCGCGGATCGGGTTCCACCAGAACTCCATGGGCGCGGTCGCCGGCCCGATGGACGCCTGGCTGGTGCTGCGCGGGCTGAAGACCCTCGCCGTGCGCATGGAACGCCACTGCGACAACGCCGAGCGCATCGTGCAGCTGCTCGACAACCACCCGCGCGTGCACACGGTCGTCTACCCGGGCCTGCCGTCGCACGAGGGCCACGAGATCGCGAAGAAGCAGATGCGCCGCTTCGGCGGCATGATCAGCTTCCGGCTGCGCGGTGGCCTCGAGGAGGCCCTGTCGGTGTGCAAGCGAGCCGAGGTGTTCACCCTCGGTGAGTCGCTCGGCGGCGTCGAGTCGCTCATCGAGCACCCCGGCAAGATGACGCACATGAGCGTCAGCGGCTCGCTGCTCGAGGTGCCCGACGACCTGGTGCGGCTGTCGGTCGGCATCGAGGACGTCGAGGACCTGCTGGCCGACCTGGAGCAGGCGCTGTCCTAGAACGCTGACGTGGCAAGGGTTCTGTGCGTCGATTTCGGGTCGACGTTCACCAAGGCCGCGCTCGTCGAGACCGACGATGGCACGCTCGTCGCCACGGCGTCACACCCGACGACGGTGGCGACCGACGTCCTCGACGGCTTCGAATCGATTCGCAGAACCCTTGCGCGAGAACGGGTCGACGACGTCCTCGCCTGCAGCAGCGCCGGTGGCGGGCTCCGGCTCGCGGTCGTCGGCTACGAGCGCGACGTCACCGCCGAGGCCGGTCACCGGGTGGGACTGTCTGCCGGCGCCCGGGTGTCGCACGTCGCCTGTGGACCGCTGAGCGGCGCCGACGTAAGGGCGCTGCGCGAGTCCCGGCCTGACGTGGTGCTTCTCGTCGGCGGCACCGACGGGGGCAACTCCGAAGTGTTACGGCACAACGCCAGCAGGCTCGCGGTCGGTCGCATCAGCGCGCCGGTGGTCGTGGCAGGCAACGTCGACGGGCGCGATGGTGCCGTCGACGAGCTGGCACGGCGCGGACGACGAGTGACCGCGACCGCGAACGTGCTGCCGCGCATCGGCGTGCTCGACCCCGAGCCGGCACGCGCGGCGATCCGCGAGATGTTCATCCGTCATGTCATCGGCGGCAAGGGCCTGTCGCGCGGCCCGCGGCTCGGGCGGATGGTGCGCGCCGCGACGCCCGACGTCGTGCTCGCAGGCGTGGAGGTGCTGGCGGACGGCGCCCCTGGTGTGAGCGGGGCCGGCGAGGTCCTGGTGGTCGACGTCGGCGGCGCGACGACCGACGTCTACTCGGTGCTCACGCCGGCGGGGGAGGACGCCGCCCTGCGCAAGGACGTGGTGCAGACGATGTGGCGCGCCCGCACAGTCGAGGGCGACCTGGGCATGCGGTGGAGCGCCGGGGGAGTCGTCGAGGCGGCTGTCGCGGAGGGGCTCCTGGCTGGGCCTGACGCCGACCGGCTGGCCGCCTTCGCGGCGCGGGTCGCGGCCGAGCCGGGCTTCGTGCCGGTCGGCGGCGACGACGTCGAGGCCGACGTCGCCCTCGCGAGGCTCGCGGTCACCGTGGCCCTGCGCCGGCACGGCCGGCCTGCGGGGCCGACGTCCGCGCCGAGGCCGCTGGCCGACGTCCGGCTGGTGGTGGGGTCGGGGGGAGTGCTGCGCCACGCCGCCGCGGGCGCGCGGCGCGCGGTGCTCGGCCCGGCGGTCACCGACCACGCCGGCGGGTGGCGGGTGCCGCGCGAGGCACGCCTCGCCGTCGACGGGCGGTACGTCCTGTTCGCCGCCGGGCTGCTGGCGCCGCACGCGCCGCACGCCGCCGCGGTGCTCGCGACGCAGGGGCTGCACGACCTCGGCTGAGCCTGTGGACAGCGGCTGCACGGCGGGGCCGGGTCGGGGCATACTCCTTCGACGGCGTGGGGCCGGCCCGACCGCGGAGGCTGCACGTGCCCGCTCCACCCTGCCCGATGGGCTCCGACCCCGCTGCCCTGCTGGCCTGGGCGGCGCGTGTGCGCGCCGCTGGTGACGCGGCCGCCGCCGAGTCACGCCGGCTGCTGCGGCTGCTGTCGTCCGGCGCGCTGCACGGCCAGGCCGGTGACGCCTTGGCCGACCTCGGCCGACGGGTGGCCCACGACCTCGACGCCGTCGCGCGCCTTTCCCACGACGCGGCCGACCAGCTCGTCGCAGCCGCCGCTCGCGTGCCTCGCCCATGAGGCTGCGGGTGGACGTCGGCGGGCTGGCGAGCCTCGCCGCTGCGGTCGGGTCGGTGGCCGGGCGCTTCGCGGAGGGAACCGCGTTGCTGCCCGCCGCACGGGGTCTGACGGCTGGGAGCCCCGCCCATGGCGCGCTGGCCGCCGCCGTGGTGGGGCGCCGCCACGCCCTGGAGCAGCTGCACGCGCTGCAGGTGGTGGTGAGGGTCGTCGCCGAGGCCTACGCCGCGACCGAGGCGACCGTCGCGGCGCTGCTGTCCGCAGTGCAGACCGCGGCAGGTGATGCGGCGTGGTCCCCGGCAGCGGACGGCGACGGGCTCCGGTCGCTGCTCGGCCGCACCGAGCCGGGGGGCCTGGAGCGGCTACTGGTCGCCGTGCCGGGGCTGGCAGCGGTCGTGGCGCGCGGCGAGGGTGCCGGGTCGGGCGCAGGGGCCGACGTCCGGCTGCGCGACGAGCTGACGCGCACGCTGCTGCTCACGCCCGCCGCGGCCGCCACGGCGCAGGCCGGGCTGCTGGCCTCGCTCGACCCGGTGCGCCGGCGACGCTTCGCGCTGCTCAACCCGCGGCTGCTGGGCTGGCTGACCGCCGCCGCGCCTGACGACCGCTTCGCCGCCAGCCGGGTGCTGGTGGCCGCAGACCTCGCGGCGCTGCTGGCGCGCGCGCCCACGGCAACCGGACGTGCCCGGGCCGAGCTGGGCGAACGGATCGCGCTGCAGCAGCGGCTGCTCACCGGGCAGGTGGTGCTGCAGCACCCGGACGGCACGACGACCAGGCGACCGCACCAGCTGCTGCGCTTCGACCCGGCCGGTGATGGGGGTCTGGTCGAGGTGCTCGGCGACCTGCGGCGGGCCCGCCACCTGGCCTTCTTCGTGCCCGGCACCGGCAGCGACCTGCACCGCTACCCCGGGTCGCTCGCGCGGATGGTGCCGTTCGCGGGCGCTGACCCCTCGGTCGCGGTGGTGCTGTGGCAGGGCGCCGACCACCCCGACCAGCCCTTCGACGACCCGCTCGACCCCGCGACGCTGCTGCCGCCGAACGACGCGACCGACGCGCTGCGCGACTACGCGCGCCGGCACGTCGTGGCGGCGGCCTACCGGGACGCGGCCGACCTCGCCGGTCCGGTGCTCGCCGCCGACGTCGCGGGGCTGCGCGTCGCGGCCCCCGGGCCCGGCGGCGACCTCACGGTGCTCGGCCACAGCTACGGCGGCTCGATCGTCGGCGCCGCCGAAGCCGGCGGCATGGTGGCCGACCGCGTCGTGCACGTCGCGAGCGCCGGCGGCTACGTCGACGACGTCGCCCGCTACGCCGACCCCACCGGCCCGCAGCGCTTCGCCATGACGGCCCTCGACGACCCCATCCGGCTGTCGCAGGGTCACTCCGGGCGCGACGTCCGGCAGCGGCTGGAAGCCCTGCTGCCGTGGGCGCTCGACCCGCTGGCACCGGTCGCCGCGCCCGTGGCGACGGGCGTCCTAGGCGGGAGCGAGCAGATCGGCCACGGCCTCGACCCGGACGAGCTGCCGGGTGTGGTGCGCCTCGACACCGGTGTGCACCCGGACGGTTCGCTGGTGCGGGGGCACAGCGAGATGTTCGAGCCGGGCAGCACCGCGTGGCGCAACCTGCTCGCCGTGATGGTGCGTGGCCGCGTCGAGGTGCTCGAGCCCGGGCTGTGGCGCAGCCACCTCGAGCCGCTGGGGGCCGAGGTGACGGTGCCGGCCGGCGTCCTGACGATCGGCGGCACGCAGGTGCGCATCCGGGCCCCGCACCACGTCGTCGACCGCTCGCCGTACGACTCGCCGGGGTACCGGCCACCCGTGGTCGACCTGGGCTCGACGCCGCGGCGGCGGCCGTGACGGCACGTCTGCCGGCGGGCCGGCTCTGCCAGACTCGCGCGCATGCCCACCACCCTGCCCGTGACCCGGGACGACGTGCTGGCAGCGCAGGCACTGCTCGTCGGCACCGCCCGGGTCACCCCGCTGGAGCACAGCCGCGCGCTGTCCGACCGCGTCGGCGGCCCGGTGCACCTCAAGTGCGAGAACCTGCAGCGCGCTGGCTCGTTCAAGATCCGCGGTGCCTACACGCGCATGTCGCGGCTGACCGAGGCCGAGCAGTCGCTCGGGGTGGTGGCGGCGAGCGCCGGCAACCACGCCCAGGGGGTCGCGCTCGCGGCTCAGCTGCTCGGTCTGCGGTCGACGGTGTTCATGCCCACCGGAGCCCCCATCCCCAAGCTGCTGGCGACGCGCGCCTACGGCGCCGAGGTCGAGCTGGTGGGCGAGAGCATCGACGACGCGCTGGTCGCCGCGCGCGCCCACGCCGCCCGCACGGGCGCGGTGCTGATCCACCCCTTCGACCACCCCGACGTCGTCGCGGGGCAGGGCACTGTGGGCCTGGAGATCCTCCAGCAGTGCCCCGAGGTGCGCACGATCGTGGTGTGCACCGGCGGCGGCGGCCTGGTCGCCGGCATCGCCGCTGCGGTCAAGCCGGTGCGCCCCGACGTGCGGGTGGTCGGCGTGCAGGCCGCCGCCGCGGCGGCCTACCCGGCCTCGCTGGCGGCAGGCCACCCCGTCCCCCTGACCACGATGGCCACGATGGCCGACGGCATCGCCGTCGGCTGCCCCGGCGAGGTGCCGTACGCGGTGGTGCGCGAGCTGGTCGACGAGGTGCTCACGGTCGGTGAGGACACGCTGGCCCGAGCGCTGCTGTTCCTGCTCGAGCGGGCCAAGCTCGTGGTCGAGCCGGCGGGCGCGGCCGCGGTGGCGGCGCTCATGGAGACCCCCGCGACCTTCGAGGCACCCGTCGTGGCGGTGCTGTCGGGCGGCAACATCGACCCGCTGCTCATGCTCCGCGTCCTGCGGCACGGCATGTCGGCGGCCGGCCGCTACCTGCAGTTCCGGCTGCTGATGCCCGACCGCCCCGGCTCGCTCGCGGCGGTCCTCGCCGTCCTCGCCGACGCCGATGCCAACGTGCTCGAGGTCGAGCACGTGCGCACCGGCGCGCAGCTGCGGCTGCACGACGTCGAGATCGGGCTGCAGCTCGAGACCAAGGGCCCTGACCACTGCGCGGCGGTGCTCGCGACCCTGGAGAAGGCGGGCTACACCCTGCTGTTCAGCTGAGCCCGCGGATCGCGCTCAACGGGCTGCGACTTGCGGGGACTGACGACTGTCGGTGGTGCGTGCCAGTCTGTCGCCGTCCGCGATCGGGGCAGGGCGCGGATCAGAGGCAGCGACCGGAGGGATGGGAGCGCGATGGGCGACGCCGTGCTGGCGCAGGGCTTGGTCAAGAGATACAAGGAGGTCAGGGCGCTGGACGGGCTCGACCTGCGGGTGCCGGAGGGGACGGTGCTCGGGGTGCTCGGCCCCAACGGCGCCGGCAAGACCACGGCGGTGCGCATCCTGACGACGCTGCTGCGGCCGGACGCCGGCACCGCGACCGTGGCAGGCGTCGACGTCGTCGCCGCGCCGGACGAGGTCCGCAAGCGCATCGGGCTGTCGGGCCAGTACGCCGCGGTCGACGAGTACCTCACCGGCTACGAGAACCTCGACATGGTGGGGCGGCTCTACCGCCTCGGCCGTGCGCGCTCACGCACCCGGGCACGCGAGCTGCTGGCGCGCTTCCGCCTCGACGAGGCGGCCGACCGGCCGGTCAAGACCTACTCGGGCGGCATGCGCCGCCGCCTCGACCTCGCGGGAGCGCTCGTCGCCGAGCCGCGGGTGCTGTTCCTGGACGAGCCGACGACCGGGCTCGACCCCCGCTCGCGCGACGACATGTGGAACGTCATCACCGAGCTCGTGGCCGGGGGCACCTCGCTGCTGCTGACGACCCAGTACATGGAGGAGGCCGAGCGCCTGGCCGACAGCATCGTGGTCATCGACCACGGCCGCGTCATCGCCGGCGGCACCGCCGACGAGCTGAAGTCGCAGGTGGGCGGCGAGCGCCTCGAGCTCGTCGTCGCCGACGCCGCCCGCCTCGGGCAGGCCCGCGAGGTGCTCGCGGCCGTCGGCTCGGGCGAGACCGTCGTCGACGACCACACCCGCCGGCTCACCGTCCCGGTGCTGGGCGGCAGCGGGGCGCTGGTCGAGGCCCTGCGCCGGCTCGACGCGGCCGGTGTCGACGTCCAGGACGTCGGCCTGCGGCGCCCGACGCTCGACGACGTCTTCCTCACGCTCACCGGCCGTCCCTCCGAGGACGTCGTCGCCGACGAGCCCGTCACGACCGCAGGGAAGGGAGCCCGATGAGCGTCCTGGCGAGCATGGGTGACGGCGCGGTCGTCGCCAAGCGCAACCTCATCAAGATCAAGCGCGTGCCCGAGCTGCTGGTGTTCACGACGCTGCAGCCGATCATGTTCATCGTGCTGTTCGCCTACGTCTTCGGCGGGGCGATCAACCCCGAGGACGGCGGGAAGGGCTACCGCGAGTTCCTCATGGCCGGCATCTACGCCCAGACCGTCGTCTTCGGTGCCACCATCACCGGCTCGGCGCTCGCCGACGACATCCAGAAGGGCATCATCGACCGGTTCCGGTCGCTGCCGATGTCGCAGGGGTCCGTGCTCGTCGGCCGCACCCTCAGCGACGTCGCCAACAACGTGCTGGTCGTCATCGTCATGGCCCTGACCGGGCTCGCCGTCGGCTGGCGCATCCACACCTCGGTGCTCGAGGGGCTCGCCGGCTTCGTGATGCTGCTGCTGTTCGCCTACGCCTTCTCCTGGGTGATGGCGTACGTCGGCCTGCTGGCCCCCAGCCCGGAGGTCGTCAACAGCGCCTCGTTCATCGTCATCTTCCCGATCACCTTCATCGCCGACACCTTCGTCCCGGTCCAGACGCTGCCCTCGGTCCTGCGCACCTTCGCCGAGTGGAACCCCGTCTCGTCGGTCACCAGGTCGGCCCGCGAGCTCTGGGGCAACATCCCGGCGAGCAACCCGCCGCCGTCCGGCTGGGCCCTCAACCACCCGGTGGTCTACACGCTCATCTGGGTGGCGATCCTGCTGGCGGTGTTCGTGCCGCTGGCGAACCGGCAGTACCGCCTCGCGGCCAGCCGCTGAGCACCCTGCCCACCTGCCGCCGACGGGTGGGTGCTAGTACGTGCGCAGGCCGAGCCGAGCGAGGGGTTCGACGAGCTCCCGCTCCTCGTAGGCGAGGTGGGACAGCAGGGTGTCGCTGAGCCGGTCGACGGCAGTGCGCAGGGCGGTCAGGCCCCCGGGGTCGGAGACGAGGGCGACCAGGGCTTGATCGACGGCCTCGAGGACCCCGTGGATGGTGAGGTGCTCGCTCTCGAGCCGCTCGATGACGGGTGCGAGCCGCGGGTCGCCCCGCACGAGGTGCGGGAACATCGCCTGGTCCTCCAGGGTGTGGTGCATCGTGACGACCCGGCAGTACGACTCGCAGTAGGTGCCGAGCGTCCAGTTGTTCTGGCGCAAGGTCATCGTGCTGATGTGGGAGCGGGCCGAGCCGACCCCCCGCGTGCCGGCGGCGACCTGCTCGATGAGGGCGTCGATCTGGGCGAGCTCGGCCCGCAGGTGGTCGTGCACCTGGATCAGCTCATGGGCGCTGGCGCGCTCGTGGGGGGTGTAGCTGCGTCGGGGGTCCGGTACGGGTCCGGAGGGCCGACTGGTCTCGTCCCACGCGGCCGTGCTGCTGCGGCGACTGCCGTCGTCGGGTGTGGGGTGGACGTCGAGCGCGCCGCTGATGGCAGCCGGACGGCGCGGCGCCGGCGAAGCGCGCCTGGTGGCGGCCGGTGCAGCCGGCACGCTGGTCGTGCTGGTCGTGCCGGTCGTGCCGGTCGTGCTGGTCGTGCCGGTCGTGCCGGTCGTGCTGGTCGTGCTGGTCGCGTTCGTCGTGCTGGCGCCGCCTGCACCTCGTTCGGCGTCCACGAGCTCGCGAACCGCGGGGACGACGTCGCCGGCGAACACGCGCAGGTCCGCGGGGTCGTCGCTGCCCAGGATGAAGGCGCTGATGCCATCGCCGAGAGCCAGGTCGGCCAGCTCCTGCGCCCACTGCTCGGCCGGGCCCTGCAGCCGACCGCGTCCGGTCGCGGTGAACTGGCCGGTGATGTTGAGCAGCCGCCGGACGCCCTCCGGACGACGGCCGGCCTCGGCCGCGGCCTCGTCGATGGCGGCGTTGCCGGCGCGCAGGTCGCCGGGCTGCAGGAGGCCCAGCGACGGCAGCCACCCGTCGGCGAGGCGGCCGGTCACCGCCAGCATCTTCGGCTTGTAGGCGCCCAGCCAGATCTCGACCGGGTGGGCCGGAGCCGGGCCGCGCTTGGCGCCGACCACGCCGTGGTACGCGCCCTCGACGCGGACGCCCCCTGGCGTGTCGACGTCCCAGAGCTGCCGGATGACGCCGATCGCCTCCTCCAGCGCCTGCACGGCCTGTCCCGGAGCCAGCCGACGACCGCCCATCGCCTCGATCGCGTCCCAGAAGGCACCGGCCCCGAGGCCCAGCTCGACCCGTCCGCCGCTGAGCAGGTCGAGGCTTGCGACGCTGCGGGCCAGCACGGCCGGCGGACGCAGCGGGAGGTTCGCCACGTTCGCGGCCAGATGCACCCGGCTGGTGCGCGCGGCGACGAAGCTCAGCAGCGTCCAGGTGTCGAGGAAGCCGGGCTGGTAGGGGTGGTCCTGGAAGGTCACCAGATCGAGGCCGACCTGCTCGCTCAGCACAGCGAGCGCGACCGTCTCGGCGGGGGCCGCGTTCGACGGCGTCAGGAACGAACCGAATGACAGGGGGTGACCGTAGTCCGTCACGGTCGGCTGCCGAGGCTGGTCATGATGTCGCTCCTCCAAGGGGGCGGTCCCCGAGCCGGCGAGCGGCTTCGAGGACGTGGTGACTGTGCGGACTGGGACGCGGTGGTCGTCAGGGTGCGACTGGTGACCGGCTTCGGGAGCGCGGAGCAGGAGGGAGGTGCAGGAGCAGGTCGAGGTCGTCGAACGCCGCGGCGAGGTGAGCTGCGAAGCTGCGCGGCGAGCCGGCGAGCCACTCGCGCCTGGCTCGGGTGAGCACCCCGATGCCGCAGGTGGCAGCCAACGACGCCAGGGGCTCAGGGGTGCCGCGGCGTTCGAGCGCGTCGGCAACCGTCTGGGTGAGGTGTGCCGCTTTTGTGGCCTCCCGCTCTCGCAGCTCCGGTGTCGCGGCGATCACCCGGTGCTGGCGCGCCTGGAGGTCGCGGTCGTCCTCGACGCGCGAGGCGAGCGAGGAGAAGGCGTGGCGCAGCACCTCCAGCGGCGCCAGGTCGGGCGCCTCGGCCACGGCGACGGCGAACGACGCCCGCAGGGCGGCTTCGCCGTCGAAGACCACCTCTCGCTTGTCAGCGAAGTGGCGGAAGTAGGTGCGCTCGGTGACTCCGGCGAGCAGGGCCACCTCAGCGGTTGTCGTCCTCTCGAACCCCCGGTCGGCGTACAGCTCCAGTGCCGCGTTGCGCAGCCGCAGCCTCACGTCCTTCCTGCTGCCGGCCATGTTCCGAGTCTATCGCCGGCTATCGACAGTCGCTGTCGATAGCCGTATCGTCAGTGACTGTCGATAGGCGATGACGGGCGTGAGCGACATCGAGGGGAGACGGGCATGAAGGTTCTCGTGGTGGGTGCGGCCGGCAAGACCGGGAGGGCGGTCGTCGAGCGAGCGGTGGCGGAGGGGCACGAGGTCACCGCCTTCGTGCACAGCACCGCGAGCTTTGACCCAGGCGTCCAGGTGCGCGCCGGCGATGCCAGCGACATGACCGCGATCGCGGCGGCTCTCGAGGGTCAGGACGCCGTGATCGACACGGTCGGCGGCAAGACGCCGTACCGTCGCACCACTCTCGAGGCGGACGTGGCCGCGGGCATCGTCGTGGCGATGCAGCGGCTCGGCGTCCGCCGGCTCGTGGTCACCTCGTCGGTCGGTGTCGGCGACAGCACGGCGCACACCCCGCCCACCGTCCGCCTCGTGGTGGCGACCTACCTGCGAGGCTCGACCGCCGACAAGACGGCGATGGAGTCGATCGTGCACGACAGCGGCCTGGACTTCGTGATCACGCGCCCCGCCGTGCTGACCGACGAGCCCGCCACCGGCGACATCCACGTCCTGTCCGCCGGCAGCCGCGAGAAGGCCCGGACCGTGACGCGCGCGGACCTCGCGGACTTCCTGGTCGCGTCGCTCACGAGCGACGAGCACCTCGGCCGGGCCGTCACCCTCACCGGCTGATGACATCCGCTCAGGGCACACGAGGTGCTACAGCCGGGATGCCACCGAGCGCACATGCAGCTGGCACCAGGTGCGCCACGGCGACCAGGCTGTGGCGATGGCGGCCAGCTCGTCGGCAGTCGCCGGGTGGCCGAGGCCGTAGAGGTCGCCGACGGTCGCGTTGAGCTCGGTGATGGTCCCAGCCATGTAGTCCCGGTGACCCAGCGCCCGGACCACGACGATGGCGGAGGAGAAGGGCCCGATCCCCTGCAGCTGCTCGAGCTGGGCCCGGGCCTCGCTCGGGCTCAGCGCGGCCAGTACGACGGTGTCGAGCTTGCCGTCGAGTGCCGCCCGGGCGATGGCTTGGAGGCGTTGACGTCTGACCGGGTCGAGGCCCGGGACCGGGTCGGGGTCGAGAAGATGGGCGGGCGGCGGCAGGCAGACGACGTCCCGCCCGGTGATGGTGAGGACGGTGCCCGCGTTCTGCGCCAGGTGCGTCCGCATCCGGCGTGCCTGCGCCGATGATCGCCTGGCGTTGAGGATGCAGAACGCGGCTGCTTCGTAGGCCGAGTGCAGCTGTGGCGGACGCAGCCCGGGCGCGAGTGCCTGCAGACGCCCGATGATCGGGTCACGGGCACCGACGTCAACGAAGCCGGTGGCGTCGACGTCGAGCCCGAGGATGCGTTGCACCTGGGGCCGGTCCACGGCCTCGCCGACGACGTGGACGGCGGCTGCGTCCTGCGTCACATGGACCCCGGTCGGTTCCCAGGTGCCGTCGCGGCAGAACGCGATCCGCATGCTCTGGGGCTCAACGGGCTCGGGCTCGCGGTCGATGAAGCTGAACTGCGCTGACTCGTCGAGGTTGAAGGGCCCTTGCGGGACGATGCTGTACATGGTGACTCCAGCTGCCCGTGACTCGGCAGGCTCGTGGTGGGGTGGCCGGTGGGAAAGGGGCGCCCGTGGCGCCGTTCGGACGGGGATCAGGCCTCGACGAGGGCGTGGGGGAGCTCGTTCCACTCGCGACCGTCGAGCTCGCGTCCGAGGGAGCGCGACCGCACGCCGCTCCACTGCTTGAAGTAGAACGGGACGCCGGCGACCTCGGCCTGGTCGCGCAGACTCCTGAGCCAGTCCGGGTCCATCGGCCGCGCTCCGCGTCCGGCTTCGCCGGCGACGGTGACCCACCCGATGCCCGACAGGTCGAGGTCGTCGAGCGGGCCGATCAGCGGCTCGCAGAACAGCATCCGGACCGGTGCGGGGATCGTGCGCAGGTCCTCGAGCCGGTGCAGCACCTTCTGCTCCTCGACCGACACCCCCAGCCACACGTTGGGCGGCCAGTCGATGGTCCGGGCGAGCGCGCGGGCGCGTGCCGGACGCTTGGTCAGCAGCCAGAACGTGTGCTGCGGCGCGGCGGCCATGACGGCGAACACCTGTCGCAGGAAGTCCATGGGCACCCGGGCGTGGAACAGGTCGCCCATGGACGACACGAACACCACCCGAGGCCGCTTCCAGCGCGCCGGTTGCAGTAGCGCGGAGGGGTGCCAGGCGATGCCGAACCCGGGGCCGGAGGTGCGGGGGTCGCCGTCCGTCTGGTACTTCTCCTGCCCGAACGCCTTGAGCCGCTTGGACAGGCGCAGGGCGTAGCAGTTGTCGCACCCGGCGGAGATCTGGTCGCACCCGGTGACGGGGTTCCAGACGACGGTGGTGAGGTTCTCGGTGAGCTGCACTGGTGGGCTCCTAGTCGGACGTCGGTCAGGTCTGGTCGGTGGGCGTGCCCAGCGCGGCGGCCAGGACGTCGCGCACGGGGGTGGGTGGGCGGCCCAGCAGCCGCGGCAGCGTCGGGTCGACGGCTGCGAGCTCGCCGCGGCGGCTGGCGCGGAACATGCCGAGGAGCAGGTCCGCGGCGGGCGGTGGGGCGCCCTGCGCGAGGAGGCCTGCGTGGTAGTCCTCGTCGGGTACGACTCGGCGGGTCACGGTTCGGCCGGTCAGCTCCGACACGATCTGGCAGACCCCCCCGCCATGTCGATGGCCTCGGTGGCCGTCAGCGCGCGCGTGAGCTCGTCGAGCTCGGGCCGGTCGGGCTCGAGCAGCGCGAGCACGGCTGCGTCGCGCCGGCGGCCTGGGCCGCTGTGATCGCAGCGAGGTTCCGGTCGTGGTGGGGGGTGACGTCCTCGGTGACCATGCCGCGGTGCAGGACGCGGTCGCCGAGGACGCCGTCGTGGTCGGCCCGACAGTGCCGGGCTCAGCGCCGCCAGGAGCGCGGAGACGTCGCGCGGGGACGTGCAGGTGACGACTGCGACCTGATGGTGCTGATCGAGCCGAGCAGAAGTGCTCACATGCGTGCTCCTGGCAGGGGACGAACCGGCGTCATCAGACCTGAGCAGTGACGACCTCGGCGCTACCGGACTCGGAGGTCCGGTTCCCCACAACGGTGGCACGGTGCGTCGGAGCTGTCAAGCGGATGCGGAGGTCCAGTTTCTGTGGCATGCTGGCTGCACCGCGCTGGGCACCGTCCACCCCGCACCAGCCAGGTCGGACCGGCCAGCGAAGGCACGATGCGCGGACCTGACCGCCACGACGAGGGGAAGCAGGCACATGACCAGCACGTCCCGCCCCCTGCGCGCAGACGCCCGCCGCAACCGCGACCGCATCCTGTCCTCGGCGCGCGAGCTGTTCGCCCGATCCGGCCCGCAGGCGCAGATGGATGAGGTCGCCGCCCACGCCGGCGTCGGTCTCGGCACCCTGTACCGGCGGTTCCCGACCAAGGAGGCCCTGGTGACCGCCATGGTGCAGGAGCGGTTCGAGTCGTTCGTCGCCATCGCCCGCGCGGCCGAGGACGTCGAGGACCCGTTCGAGGCGCTGGTGGCCGTCATGCGCGGCCACAACCAGGCCGCGCAGGACGACGCCGTCTTCCAGCTCGCGATGATGCAGCTCGACACCTTCCACTGGGAGGGCATCGAGGAGCAGAAGGCCGCGGTGGGCGAGAGCGTCACCCGGATCCTGAACCGCGGCAAGGCCGCCGGAGTCCTTCGGGACGACCTGACCTTCGACGACTACACGATGATCATGGGAAGCATCACCGCGACCATGCACTACCGCTACAGCTCCGCCGGCTGGGAGCGGCACATGCTGCTGGTCCTCGAAGGTCTGCGTCAGCGCTGACCACACCGCCTGACACCACCTGAGCCCCACCCCCTGCCGGGCCGTTCCGGCCCGAGCCCCCACACCTCGAGCCGGACGGCTGGACCTCCCGCTGGTGCTCGGGTCGTTCACCCTCAGTGCCGTGCTGCTGGCCGTCTTCGTCCTGGTCGAGCACCGCACCCATGACCCGCTGCTCCCGCTGTCGGTGTTCAGGCTGCGCGACCTGAGCGTCGGCAACGTGGTCAACATCGCCCTGGGGGCGGTGCAGCTCACGACGTTCTTCCTGCTCACCCTGTACCTGCAGCAGGTCCGCGGGGACAGTGCGCTGCGCTCCGGTCTGGCCTACCTGCCGCTGGCCGTGGCCGCCTTCGTCGGCAGCGGGGTGTGCTCCTCACTCCTGCCCAGGGTCGGTGCCCGGCTGCCGCTCGTCAGCGGCATGACCCTGCTCGGCGCTGGACTGTGGTGGTGCTCCCTGCTCGGGGCGGACCAGAGCTTCCTTACCGGCTTCGTGCCCGCGACCGTGGTCCTCGGGCTGGGCCTCGGCATGGCTGCGGTAGCGGTGCTGTCCGCCGCCACGCAGGACCTGGGCGGCGAGGGAGAGTCCGGACTGGCGTCCGGCCTGGTCAACACCACCCAGCAGGTCGGCGGCGCCGTGGGCCTGGCCGTGCTGAGCACCTTCGCCTTCGACCGGGCCGACGAGCTCGCCGGCGCGGGGACGTCGTTCCCGTCCGCTCTGCTCGAGGGGCTCTCACTGGCCCTTCGCGTCGGCGCCAGCCTCGCCCTGACCGGCGGGCTGATCGCCGTGGTGGGCCTGACCCGGCGACGCGCCACCACGGCCGCCGTGCCCGTCCCGGTGCAGGTCGCGCCGGCCGGCATCGGAGACCGGCTGCGACGCCTGGAGGAGCACCGCGGCGTGGTGCTCGAGCGCATGCGGCACACCGAGGACGAGCTGAGCGCCGTCGACGCCAAGATCGCCGACTACCGGGCGCTGACCGCCATCTGGAGCGAGCCTCCGGTGCGGCAGCCATGAGGCGGCTGCTGGCCCGCAGCGGTATCGAGGTGAGCGCGCTCGGCGCGGGCACCTGGCAGATCGGTGCGCCGATGACGGCGGGCGGGCAGCAGTAGATGGGCTGGGGAGCCGGGCACGCCGGGAGCGTGCTCGGCCGGGCCCTCACGGGGCAGCACGACGCCCTCGTCTGGGCCACCAAGTGGGGCAGGACCTTCGACGGGAGCGGGCGTGACAGGAGCGGTTCGGACGCCACCCCCGCGCATGCCCGCCGGGCGGCTGAAGGCCCCGCTGCGACAGCGCAGGGCCCCCCTCAGACCCGACCAGCTGACGGCCGTGGAGGTGATCCTGCGGGGCGACCGCGGTCAGCCGGTGTAGGGCTTGGCGTCGACGACCGTGACCTGCAGCTGCTTGCCGTTGGGCGCGGTGTAGGAGGCGGTGTCGCCGGCCTTGTGGCCGATGATCGCCGCGCCGAGCGGCGACTTCTCGCTGTAGACGTCGAGCTCGTCGTCGGCCACCTCGCGGCTGCCCAGCAGGAACCGAAGCGGCTCTCCGGCCAGCTCGACGGTCACGACCATGCCGGGGGTGACGACGCCGTCGTCGGCGGCGTGGCCGCCGACCTCGGCGGACTCCAGCAGCTGGCGCAGCTGGCGGATGCGGGCCTCCATCTTGCCCTGCTCCTCCTTGGCCGCGTGGTAGCCGCCGTTCTCCTTCAGGTCGCCCTCCTCGCGGGCGGCCTCGATCTTCTTCGCGATCTCGGTGCGCCCCACGCCGGACAGCGTGTCGTGCTCGGCCTTGAGGCGGTCGTAAGCCTCCTGGGTGAGCCAGGTGACGCTCTGCGTCTCCGTCACGGTGTCTCCTCGGTGCTCCGTCGCGCACGGTCGGTCCGGCGCGGGGCGGGCGGGGACGAGGCCCCGGCCCGCGATGGGCAAGCGGTCAGAGTACCAAGGTCGCCGCTCGGTTCCGAGCGTCGACGGCTGGCGCGCGCCGGTCAGGGGCGCAGCGTGCACTCGCGGACGACGGCGTTGACAGCCTCGGCGGACGTGCGGATCGTGCTCGTGGTGCGCGTCACCTGCTGGCGCGACGGGCCGATCGTGACGGTCGTGATCCCCACGGTGCCGTTGCTGCGGTCGAGCGCCTGCAGCGTGCAGGTCGCGCTGCGCGAGGGGTCCTTGGACACGTCGTAGGTGAACGCGACGGCGCTGTCGCCGACGATGCGGAAGCCGACGTCCGTCGAGCTCACCGACGCCCCGTTGCCGCCGAGGCCGGCCCAGACCAGCCAGGCGAGGGCGAGCGCGGCCGCCACGACCCCCGCCGCCAGGGCGAGCCGGCGGCGGCGGACGGAGGTCGTGCGGCCGTAGCGCTCATCGAGCCTGGCGGCGACGGCCGGCGGGACCGGAGGCGTGATCACGCTGCTGGCACCTACGATCGACCGGTCCCTTCGACAGGCTGCGTCGTCGCCCGCACCCGCGGCGACCGGCGTCCGGACGGTGTCCGCCCCGTGGTGGGCGCGACCCGTGGACGCTGGGATGATTGTCGCGCACCCCTCGCGAGGCGACAGACCAGGAGCCACTCCGCTGTGACCGACATGCCCACCCCCCGCCCGGACGACGCGCGACCCACCGACGACGGCGTCCCGGCCCTGCGGATGATGGCCGTCCACGCACACCCCGACGACGAGTCGAGCAAGGGCGCCGCCGCGATGGCGCGCTACGTGCACGACGGCGTGCAGGTGGTCGTGGTGTCGTGCACCGGCGGCGAGCGCGGTGACGTGCTCAATCCCGCGCTGCAGCACGACCCGGAGATCCTGCGCGACATGCCCGAGGTGCGGCGCAAGGAGATGGCCGAGGCAGTGGCCGTGCTCGGCGTCGACCACGAGTGGCTCGGCTTCGTCGACTCCGGCCTGCCCGAGGGCGACCCGCTGCCGCCGCTGCCGGAGGGCTGCTTCGCGCTCACGCCGGTCGAGGTCGCCGCCGAGCCGCTCGTGCGGCTGATCCGGCAGTACCGCCCGCAGGTCGTCACGACGTACGACGAGAACGGCGGCTACCCCCACCCCGACCACATCATGTGCCACCAGGTCACCGTCGAGGCCTTCCACGCAGCCGGCGACCCCGAGCGCTACCCGGACGCCGGCGAGCCCTGGCAGCCGGCGAAGCTCTACTACAACCAGACGCTGTCGCGGGCGCGCATCACGACGTTCCACGACGCCATGACCGCCGAGGGCCTCGAGTCGCCCTTCGCCGAGTGGATCGCCCGCTGGGAGGAGCGCGGTGAGCGCCCGATCACCACGCGGGTGCCGTGCGCCGACTTCTTCGAGGTGCGCGACCGGGCGCTGATCGCGCACGCCACTCAGGTCGACCCGCTCGGCACCTGGTTCGCGATCCCGCTGGCGATGCAGCGCGAGCTGTGGCCGACCGAGGACTTCGAGCTCGCCCACAGCGAGGTGCCCGTCGACCTGCCCGAGGACGACCTGTTCGCCGGCGTCCGCGCATGAGCGCTGCCCTTGGCCTCGCGGCGAGCCTGGCGGACCGGCTGGCGGCAGCCACCACCCCGACCCCCAGCCCGACGGCCACGCTGCCCGCGGACGTCGCGCCCGACCCGAACTCGGTGACGCCCGGCCTGCTGGGCTTCCTGGTCGTCTTCGTGCTCGCCATCGTGCTGTGGCTGCTGTTCCGCAACCTCACCGGCAAGCTGCGCCGCATGCGGTTCCGCGAGGACCAGCGCCTGGCGGACGACGCCGCGCAGGCCGCCGTCGCGGACCGGGCCGCGCCTGGTGGCCCCCGCGCCCCCCGGCCGGGCCGCCGCCCGGCAGACCCTGCGGCCGACGGCGCGGACGGTGCGCCGCGCGGCGGCAGCCGCAGCTAGCTCCAGCGCTCGAGCAGCCAGGCGTGCACCCGGCTGACGTCGAGCGAGATCGACAGGTGCCCCTCGTCGGGCTCCATCCAGGCCTGCGCCGTCGGCAGGTGGGCCGCCAGCCACGGGCCGTGCGCGGCGGGCACCATGAGGTCCTGCCCGCCCTGCTGCACGAGCACCGGGGTGGTGATGTCGGCCAGCTCGAAGCCCCAGTGGCGGATGAACGCCAGGTCGTCGTCGACCCAGCCGTCGACGCCGTGGCGCAGCCCGGCGAGCATCGAGGCGTGCAGGTAGTCGCCGGCCTCGCCGTCGAGGGCGGCCACGTCGACCGGCGACAGCAGCGTGCGCATCTGCTCGACGGCGTCCTGCGCGGTGGTGGCCACCAGGCCCTCGCGGAAGGTCTCGAGCCACGGCCGCAGCCGCTCCTCGCCCTCGACGGCGAGCCCGAACTCCTCCAGGTTGTCCTCGCCCATGCCGGCGAGGAAGTCCAGCCCCTCCGCCTGCCACGGCGCCACACCGGCGATGGTGGCGGTGGCGCGCACCCGGTCGGTCAAGAGCGCCGCGCACGCCAGTGCGTGCGGGCCACCGCCGGAGGTGCCCCAGGTGACGAACGCGCCCACGCCGAGGGCGTCGAGGGCGACCGCGACGTCGGCGGCGACCGCTGCGACGTCGCGCCCGGGCGCCCGCGTCGACCCGCCGTAGCCGGCGCGGTCGTACGACAGCAGCCGTATCCCGCGCGCCGTGGCGTCGGCGCCCCAGGGCCCGAACAGCGCACCCGACTCCGGGGTGCCGTGGTGCACCAGCAGCGGGACGCCGTCCGCGGCACCCGCCTCGTGCACCCGAAGGACGCGGCCGTCCGGCAGGTCGATGTCGTGGTCGGTGACAGGTGCCAGTGCGCTCATGCCGCGCATCCTGCCCCGTGCCGCGCCTTCGCGCCGAAGCGACGGCACGAGCGGGTCAGCCCGCGCTCAGGTCCGCGGCAGAACTGACGATGGGAAGGGACCGCGCCGACCTCGGCGCCGGTGAGACCGCGCACATGAGCAAGGAGCCGCAGATGAACACGACCACCGTCCGGCCGGATGCCCGCGCGCTGTCCCGCACCCACGACCGCTGCGACGCCTGCGGCGCCCAGGCGCTCGTCGTCACGACCATGCCGACCGGCTCCGAGCTGCTGTTCTGCGGCCACCACTACCGCGTCAACGCCGACGGCCTCATCGCCAGCGGCGCCGTCCTCACCGTCGACGAGCGGTAGGTGCCCGACCGCGACGACGCCGCCGCGACTCAGGTGTGGGTGTAGACCGCGATCGAGACCGCGATGTAGTGCACCGCGAAGGCCGCGACGGTGCAGGCGTGGAAGACCTCGTGGAAGCCGAACCAGCGCGGGCTGGGGTTGGGCCGCTTGATGCCGTAGACGACCGCCCCCACGGTGTAGAGCAGCCCGCCGACCAGGATCAGCGCGAGCAGCGCCCCGCCGCCGGCGCGGTAGAAGTCGGGCAGGTAGATCACGGCGACCCACCCCAGCGCGCAGTAGATCGGCGTGTAGAGCCACCGCGGCGCGTGCACCCAGAAGACGCGGAACAGCACGCCGCCCAGGGCGCCCAGCCACACGATCCACAGCAGCTGCCGCGCGCGGTCGTGGGCGAGCAGCAGCGCAGCGAAGGGCGTGTAGCTGCCGGCGATGATCACGAAGATGTTCGAGTGGTCGAAGCGCTTGAGCACGATCGCGGCGCGCGGCGACCAGTTGCCGCGGTGGTAGACCGCGCTGGTGCCGAACAGCAGCGCGGCCGTCAGCATGAAGATCGCTGCCGAGACCTTGCCGGCGGTCGTGGGCGCGAGGGCCACGAGCACGATGCCGGCGGCCACCACGAGCGGGAAGGTGCCGGCGTGCAGCCACCCGCGCAGGTGCGGCTTGACCGCGGCGACCAGCTCGCCGACGCGCTCGGCGGCGGACTCGTGACCGGGGTCGGGCTCGGCGCTCACGCCGACCCGGCGTGCCGGCGCAGTCGTGCCGGTCGGGGTCGAGGGGATGGACGCGCGCGGACGGCGGCTCATGCCGACGAGTCTAACCCAGGCTACGGTCGCGTAAGTTACCGGTCGGTAGAGTATCCGTGGACGCCGGCCATCGGGGCGGCGTCGCCGGGCGGGTGGGCTCGGACGCCACAGGCGGGTAGCGTGCGGGCACCGGTCAGCAGGCCGGGTCCGATCGCGGTCGCGCGCCCGGTGCCCTGGCACCGGCGAGAACGGCGGGAGCAGCCGTGGGGCTTCGTGAGCTGGTCTACCGGGCCTACGCCCGGCGGCTGCAGTCGCGCCTCGACCTCGACGCCGTCCCCCACCACGTCGGTGTGATCGTCGACGGCAACCGCCGCTGGGCGCGCGCGTCAGGCACCAGCTCGCGGGCCGGCCACGTCGCGGGCGCCGACAACGTCGAGCGCCTGCTGGAGTGGTGCGAGGAGGTCGGCGTCGAGCTGGTGACGCTGTGGCTGCTGTCGACCGACAACCTCAACCGGCCAGCCGACGAGCTGCGCCCGCTGATCGAGATCATCGAGGACGTCACCGAGCGCATCGCCGCCACCGGCCGCTGGCACGTCCACCCCGTCGGCGCCCTCGACCTGCTGCCCGCAGCCACCGCGCGCCGGCTCAAGGAGCTCGACGAGGCCACGCGCAACGGCCCGGGGCTCACCGTCAACGCCGCGGTGGGGTACGGCGGCCGGCGCGAGATCGCGGACGCCGTCCGGTCGCTGCTGCACGAGCACGCCGCCCAGGGCACCTCGCTCGAGGAGCTCGCCGAGGTGCTGGACGTCGAGCACATCGCCGAGCACCTCTACACCCGCGGCCAGCCCGACCCCGACCTGGTGATCCGCACCTCCGGCGAGCAGCGGCTGTCCGGCTTCCTGCTGTGGCAGAGCGCCCACAGCGAGTTCTACTTCTGCGAGGCCTACTGGCCCGACTTCCGCAAGGTGGACTTCCTGCGCGCGCTGCGGGCCTACGCCCAGCGCGAGCGGCGCTACGGCACCTGAGGCGCTGCGGCGCACGGATGACGCCCACCGCGTGTCGCAGCGCGCCTGGCACCGGCGTGACGGCCCGGGCGTAGCGTTCGCGGTGACGCCGGGGCGCCCGTCCCGTCGTCCGGGAGGCCCACGTGTCGCAGCGACCAGTCGCTGCGGGAGGGGGCCGGACCACGGCCCCCGAGGGGCTCGGTCCCGGCACCTGACCCGCGACGTGGCCGGGCGCACGCCGCCCGGCAGGGGAGCCAGACATGACCACCGCCCGACAGACGTTCGTGCTCGACACCTCGGTGCTGCTGTCAGACCCCCGCGCGATGCTGCGCTTCGCTGAGCACGAGGTCGTGCTCCCCCTGGTGGTGGTCACCGAGCTCGAGGCCAAGCGCCACCACCCCGAGCTGGGCTACTTCGCCCGGCAGGCGCTGCGACTGCTCGACGACATGCGCACCTCCCACGGGCGGCTCGACGCCCCGCTCGTCCTCGAGGGCGGCGGCACGCTGCGGGTCGAGCTGAACCACACCGACCCGGCCGCGCTGCCGGCCGGCTTCCGCCTCGGCGATGCCGACAGCCGCATCCTCGCCGTCGCCCGCAACCTCGCCGACGAGGGCCGGCAGGTCACCGTCGTCAGCAAGGACCTGCCGATGCGCGTCAAGGCCTCCGCGGTGGGGCTGGCCGCCGACGAGTACCGCGCCGAGCTCGCCGTCGACTCCGGTTGGACCGGCATGACCGAGATCGAGGTCGGCTCGGACGACGTCGGCGCCCTGTACGAGCACGGCCGGCTCGAGCTCGCCGAGGCGCGCGACCTGCCGTGCCACACCGGTGTGGTGCTGCTGAGCTCGCGGGGGAGCGGGCTCGCGCGGGTCGCGCCCGACAAGGCGCTGCGGCTGGTGCGCGGTGACCGCGACGCCTTCGGGCTGCACGGGCGCAGCGCCGAGCAGCGCATCGCGCTCGACCTGCTGCTCGACCCCGAGGTCGGGATCATGAGCATGGGTGGCCGCGCGGGCACCGGCAAGAGCGCCCTCGCGCTGTGCGCCGGCCTCGAGGCCGTCATGGAGCGTCGCCAGCACCGCAAGGTCATCGTCTTCCGGCCGCTGTACGCCGTCGGCGGTCAGGATCTCGGCTACCTGCCCGGCAGCGAGTCCGAGAAGATGGGGCCCTGGGCGCAGGCGGTGTTCGACACCCTCGGGGCGCTGGTCTCCGCCGAGGTCGTCGAGGAGGTCATCGGCCGAGGCATGCTCGAGGTGCTGCCGCTCACGCACATCCGCGGCCGGTCGCTGCACGACGCGTTCGTGATCGTCGACGAGGCGCAGTCGCTCGAGCGCAACGTGCTGCTGACCGTGCTGTCGCGAGTCGGCCAGAACTCCAAGGTCGTGCTGACGCACGACGTCGCCCAGCGCGACAACCTGCGCGTCGGCCGCCACGACGGCGTCGCCGCGGTGATCGAGGCGCTCAAGGGCCACCCGCTGTTCGCCCACATCACGCTTACCCGCTCCGAGCGCTCGCCGATCGCCGCCCTCGTCACCGAGATGCTGGAGGGCCTCGACGTCTGAGGCCGACACGTCAGCGGGGCGGGACGCCGGACGGCGACCTGCCCCGCTGCCCGTCGGCTGCCTGAGTGGGACGCCTCCGCAGGTGATGCTCATCACATCTGTCGACGCAGCGTGTCGCTGGCGCGACGATCCGTTGATCGTCAAGGACTTCTGCCCCATCGCCATTTGGCGCGTCACCGGTCAGCAGGCATGGTGGAGCACCAGAAGCCCCGCCAGCGGCGGTCCGCGCCCCACCGGGGTCGCGACGACGCCGTCCGCACCGCCTGCGCGCTCCACCGAGCGCCGTCAGCACCTGGACCACCGTCCCGGGTCGGCGCGCGGGGACCGCCACGCCCGGCGCCTGCCGGGCTGCAGGAGAGGTCGTCCGTGCTCGGATCGCTGTCGCTCGTCGCTCGCCGCCCGCTGCTGTCCGGGACCACCAGCCTCGCCGTCGTCGCCGCTCTCAGCGGCGGGGTCGCTCTGGCGTCGGCGGAGTCCTCGGGCGCGACGCCCACGCCGACGGGGGTGACCACCGGGCTCAGCGTCTCGGCCGACGCCCCGACGCTCGTCCCGGTGCCCGACCACCTCGACGACAGCCGCCGCGCTGCGCAGGCGAAGCGATCGAGGCTCGCTGCCGCGGCCCACCGCCGGCAGGTCGCGGTGGCCGCGGCCGCCCGCGCCACGGTCGTCGCCGAGCGCCGCGTGGCCGCGGCCCGCGCCAGCCGCGACCTGCAGCGCGCGCAGCTCGCCGCCCGCGACCCCCGCACGGTGGCGCGAGCGCTCGTCGCCCAGCGCGGCTGGGGAAGCAGCGAGTTCTCCTGCCTCAACAGGCTCTGGACCAAGGAGAGCCGCTGGCAGGTCGACGCCGACAACCCGACGTCGAGCGCCTACGGCATCCCGCAGGCGCTGCCGGGCTCGAAGATGGCCAGCGCCGGCGCCGACTGGCGCACCAACCCGGCGACGCAAGTGAGCTGGGGCCTTCGCTACATCGCTGACCGCTACGGCACCCCGTGCGCGGCGTGGTCGCACAGCGTCAGCAGCAACTGGTACTGACTGTGGTCGGTCTCCGAGATGTCCCCACTCTCGGCCACCAAATCCACACCAGATCGCTCCTGGATGGTCCCGGGATGTCCCTAGTTCGTTCTCGGGATGTCCCCAGATCGGTTGGGATCAGGCCCGTCTACGAGCGGCCGCGGTCATCGCGCGGTCGCGCTCCGGTAGCCGACCGTCCAACGGACGTCGACCGGCGACTGGGGACCCAGCACGCTCGTGTGGAGCGCAGGGGAGTCGGTCCTGCTGACGCGAACGCCCCGCCGCAGAACCGAGGCGGTGTCCCGGTAGCCGACGGGCCAGCGGACGCCCCGGGGCCCCGGACGACCTCGCAGCGATGTTGTTTCACATGGGGACCACCAGCGGGACACCTTTCCAGCGGAGGCTGACAGCCGCACGGTCGCCCCGATACTCCGGGTCTGAGGGAACGGTGGACGCCACCTGACCCCGGGTAGTGCCGGCGAGCCCGAAGCCGAAGACGCCAGTCGCAGGAACCACTGCGATGGCAGCAACCGCCACGACAGCCACGCTGATGCACCGCCGACGAGCTCGCCGATCCGCCGCGACACGGACCGTGGAAGCCGGTGGGAGCAGCGGCGGTACGCCGGCCACCAGCCTCTCGAGGAACTCGTCGACCCGCTGCGGCGCGAGCTCGACGCTCACGTCATCGGTGCGGTCAGATCGCATGCGGAGACCTCTCAGTCGAGCCGTTAACGTCTGGCAGAGCAGCGTCATCAGCGAGCAGGCGAGCCATGGCTTGGCGGCCCCGACGCAAGCGCGCCTTCGCCGTGCCCACCGGGATCCCGCACTCGGCGGCGACCTCCTCGACCGACAAGCCACACAGGCGGTGAAGCACGACGGCTTCTCGCTGCCACGCTCCAGCTGCTGGAAGACGGCCACCAAGAGGACGTGGTCGTCGCTTGGCGCCGGCAGCGACTCCGGGCCCCTCAGCAGGTGCAACTTGCTCACCGCCACCCGCGAACGCCGCCACCGAGAGACCGCCAGGCGGCGTGCCGTCGAACGCACCCACGCCTCCGGGTCCGGGTGGGCGTCGACGTGACCCCAGCGCCGCCACGCCCGCTCATACGCCTCCTGCGCGCAGTCGCGAGCCTCCTCCAGGTCACCGGTCAGCGCATACGTCGCGCGCAGCACCCGCTGACTAGTGGCTAGGTAGAAGTCGTCGAACGAAGCCGCCTCGCTCACTGCCCTCACCAGACCACCCCCCTCGACAACCCCTGACACCTACTACTACGCGTACCCGCGACGTCAGGACGCCGTCACGTTAGTCACAAGCCCTACTCGCCAGCCGGATCGTACGAGCGGCAGGCAGCCCCACCCATCCTGCTCGCCGGTACGTGGCAATAGCCGGCCGGCCAGCGGCGACATGGCAAACCGTCCCGTAGCCGAACGTCTACCGGGACGCTTCGGTTGAAGGCCTTCCGATCCCGAGGTGTAGCCGTGCCCCTGGCCATGGACTAGGGGACACCCGCTCGAAGAGTCTTTGGACATATCCGGCCGGTTCAGTCGTGCCGATGGACTGGTTGGCGCCTGCCTGCAACCGCGCGAGCTTGTGCGGACACTGGTAGGTGTGACCAGCGAAGACGCGCTGTGGGCGCGTGGGCAGAAGGGTGACGCCGACGCGTTCGCTGCGCTCTTCGACATGCACCACCCTCGGGTCTACGGGCGCGCGCTACGCCTGCTGAGTGACCACACCGACGCCGAAGACGTCACAGCCGCAGCGTTCCTCGAACTGTGGCGTCGACGCTCCGTCGTCCGCGTCGTCGACGGGTCCGTGTTGCCCTGGCTGCTGGTGACCACAACGAACCTGACCCGAAACAGCCAGCGCGGCACCCGGCGCTACCGCCGGCTCCTGGCCTCCCTAACCCGCGAGGCACCGACGGCCCACGGCGCCGACGTAGCACTCGAGGAAGCCGCTTTGGCTGACGGTGAGCTCGCGACCGCGCTGCGCGGGCTTCCGGCCCGCGACGCGCACCTGGTGACCCTGGTTGCACTGGAGGACCTGAGCGTCGCCGACGCCGCCGCCGTGCTCGGCATGACTACCTCCGCGGCGAAGTCACGCCTGCACCGGTCCCGCGCACGCCTGCGCCAAGCACTCGCCGAGCACCCGGCAGCCCTGCGTCAACTAGCAGCAGCAGAAGGAGCGACCCCGTGACCGACGCCCGCATGGACCCCGCGTTCCGCGACGCGCTACGCAGCGAGCTCGTCCGTCAGGTGACCGGCTACCGACGCCCTTGGTTCCGGCGGTCGTGGTTGGTCGCGGGCCCGCTCGCTCTCGCCGCCGTCGCCGGCGGCGGTGCCGCGGTCGCGACCGACCTGATCGTTCTGCCCGGCACGGACCACGTACGCGCCCTGGCTCCCGCCGTCGACACCGTGCGGACCGGCACCGCCAGCATCGAACTCGGCCCTCGGCCCGTGGGCAGCACCCACGTCGAGGTGGCGCTGACCTGCCAGACGCCCGGCACCTTCACTTTCGCTGACGGCGCCGGGATGACCTGCGACCACGCCGGCGGCAGGACCAAGTACAGCTTGGCGATGCAGCCCGGGCAAACCCGCACGACGATCAGGGCTTCGTCCGATGCGCGCTGGTCCATCACTACGACATACGTGCAGCGCCAACCTACCGACTGGGCAACCAACGCCTCCGGCGAGACCTACGGCGTAGTTACAGGTCAAGACGAACCGGACCTCATCGCGGTCATCGCCACCAACGGCCAGCAGGGCTACGCACGCGCCGACAGCCTGAGCGCAGGCCTTCCGACAAACCCGGCGAACGCTGTGCGCAACCAGACCGAGCGGCAGAGCTCGAGAACGGTGCCGGTCTATAAGCCCGACGGCCGCACCGTCATCGGAGAGTTCCGCATCGGATAGTGCCTGCCGAGCCACTGCCCTCGGGCGGTCGCCCGCGTACCGGACGCCCTGGGGACGGACGCCGACCGCCGGTTGCGCCGTCCCACTGACGGAAGGGCTGCCGGGACACATGCCTGGGTCGCTGGGGCCTGCCTGGCGAACCGCTCGAACGCTAGGCAAGCCTGAGTGAGCGGTGAGTGAGGTAACGGGCCGGTCAGAGCAGTTCACGGCAGACGTTGGTGCATGTCTCGCGCCACACCTTCGGGTCTGTAGCCCAGAAGTCGTGAGGTACGCCGGGCACGATTAGAAAGGCCCCATCTGCGACCACGTTGGCGAGTTGTTCCAACGGCCAACTCGGCCGGATGTCATTGCCGGCTGCAACGAACCTCATCGGAACGGGGCTGTCCGCGAGGGCGCGCCACAGTTTGGGATGGTGGATCCAGTCCGGGAAGGATCCCCAGAGCGCGGTATGCACGTCGGGGACCCAGTCGATGTCGATCGCGACTTCGGAAGCCTTGCCGGCCTCGTAGGCCGCCGACCACTCTCGGTCGCGGTGCAGTCCGTGACCCGCGATGCCGACCACTCCCCGAAGGCTCTGGGGATGATCGAGGGCGTAGCGGACCGCGAGGTCCGACCCCCACGAGTGCCCGAGAACGATCCACTCGGGGACATCGACGGCTTGGCGGACGGTCTCCAGGTCCTCGATCGCCTGGGGCATATCGTGCGGCCCACCGCCTGATCGCGAGACGCCCCGCGGATCGGGGAACCAGCTTCGGAAACCGATCGGGGCCAAAGACTCGTCCGCGAGGTAGTGCACACAACCGGGACCGCCGGACAAGAGCAGCACGTCGGGGCCAGACCCGTGTCCTGCCACATGCAGACGGACACGATCGGGCGCAGTAACAAAGATGGACTCCACCGCATCATTCTGGCCACGCGAGTGAGCTTGTCGTGACCGGTAGCCGCTGGGTGGCTGTCCCGCACTACGAGAGTCTGCCGGGACACATGCTCTGGTCGCTGGGGACCTGCCTTGGCGAACGCCGAGCCGTGGCGACCCCGTCGCGGCGAAGATGGTGGCGTGACGTCCGGTGAGGTAGCGACGAGCCGTCCCGTCGTGGTGCTCCTTTGTGGGGTGGCGGGCTCGGGCAAGACGACCTACGCCCAGCAGCTCGAGACCGAGGGCTACGTCCGGCTATCCGTAGACGAAGAGGTCTGGTCGCGGTTCGGCCGCTATGGCATCGACTACGACCCTGCCGACTACCCGCAGCTTTCGGCGGCTGCCGAGGATGTCCTGCGGGAGCGGCTCATCACATTGATCCGTCAAAACCGCGACGTCGTCGTCGACTTCAGCCTCTGGCAGCGCGTCAGCAGGGACCGCTACAAGCGGCTCGTCGAGTCGAACGGCGGGACCTGGCGACTGATCCACCTCAAGGTCGACCCTGCGGTGCTGCGCCAGCGCCTGGACGGCCGCGCCGCCCGCTTCGATGCGAACGCCGCGTTCCCGATCACACAGGACATCCTCGCCGCCTACCTCGACGGCTTCGAAGAGCCCCAGGGCGAAGGCGAGGACGTCAAGCCCTCCGGCAACTTGTCGTAGCACCGCTGGGAACGACCAGCGGGACGCTTACCCAGCTCTCCTCTCGGTCCTCCCTGCTACGCAAGACCCTGCCCTGGGCGGCCCTCCGGAGCACGGCGCGTGCCGTCCCCCACCAGCCAGCACAGCAGATCGTGCACGTCCCTTCCGCGCTGCTCGGCGTTCGCGTGAAGGGTCGGAGATGCCGGATCCTCGCGCAGCCGCAGCGACTCAAGAGCGATCGTCGCAAATCGAGGGTCGAGGTGATCGAGCACGTAGTGACCGCCGCCGCTCTTCGACGTCAGCTCGCCCGTGCGCAGATGGTGCAGCCGCGCGGCTCCGAGCCCCAGCCACGCCACGGCGCCGTCGTTCACGCCGACCTGGCGCGCTCCAGCAGCTTCGACCTGCTCGCTAAGGCCGCGCCAGTACGTGTCGAGGTTGCCGTGGGTGAAGTCGAGCAGAGCAGGCAGGTCCGTGTGGACCGTAGGCACGTCGCCCGGCGATCCCCCGCTCGGCCAGCTCGTGCCAGGTGACCACGTTGATGTCGACGGTCCCAACCGGTTAGAACACGCCCTCGAAGAAGGCGGGACGGTACTTCGACATATCGGGAGGACCAGCGACGTCAGCAGCAGTGGCATGAAAGCCGTCGAACGTGGGTGACGCGACGCGCTCGAGCGTCACATCGTGGGCCCGCCGCCGCAGCTCGAGGTCACGCCCGTTCGGCACCTCGTCCACACCCCGACGAAGTCGACGTCGCTGCCGGGGAAGAAATTCGTTCCGGCACAGCGACCCGTGCAACAGCAGTGCCGTCAGCCGTCCGGGTAGCCGGTCGTCGACCTCCTCGAGGAACACCGACGTGAGCGCGGACACAGGCGGGGGCACGGTCATGCCGGGACCGCAACTAGTCTGCGGCGCAACGCCAGTCTCACAACGGAGCGCAGTCAGGCCTGCCGCTTCGAGACGGTCTCGTAGACGCTGGAGTCCGGTACCTACCCGTTCGTGGCGGTAACGCGGCCGAGTATGTCGTCTACCACGCAGGCGAGCGGCCGTGTGGCGTCGATGCGCATGCCCTCCGGTGTGTCCTCCCCGGTGCGGTGCAGGCGGAGGACAAGCTCGCGTTCCGGTGGCTTCGAACCCCACTCGTCGTCAGTTCGTTGGTCTAGCCGCTCAAGGAGCGTCGGCATGTCGATCTCGAGAACGAACACGCCGTTGAAGAGGCCGAGGAACGCAGTGAAGTTCCTGCTCCGCCGCACAAGAAGGTCACTTCCGTGTCGTGACGAGCCGTAAGCTCCTCGACGGCAGCCACGCGCCAGACATGGTGCTCGTGCCCCTGACCGTCGGTCGGGCTACCGGTCTCGGGGTCGCCCTGATAGGCGAGTTCCGTATCGCCGTTGACGGCGTGGTGGCCGCGCCGCCTCAACTCCCGGCACACAGCTGTCTTGCCGCTGCACGAGATGCCCTCGACGAGGTAGTTGCGCCGGCCCACGGTGCGCACGCTAGTGCCCGCGACCCATAACGTGCCTGACCCGCAGTCGAAGCGCTGACGTCCCGATAGCCGACTCTCTACGGGGAGCACCGCAGGTCAAGGGCGCCGCCGCTGCCCGAGCATCCCCATAGCCTCGCCGCATTGCGAGTCCCGGACAGGTGCGCCGTACGGGACACAGCGAGCCGAGCGGTCCGGGATCGCATGATCACGGGGAAGGGCGGGCGTCAGGACGGGCGGGTCATCGACAGCACGTCGAGCGCGGCGTCCAGCTGGTCGAGCGAGAGCTCGCCGCGGTCGACGAAGCCGAGGTCGAGCACGGTCTGGCGGATCGTCGTCCGGTCGGCGACGGCCTTCTTGGCGACCTTGGCCGCGGCCTCGTAGCCGATGTGGCGGTTGAGCGGGGTGACGACGGACGGCGAGCTCTCGGCGAGCGTGCGGCAGCGGTCCACGTCGGCGACCAGCCCGTCGACGCAGCGGTCGGCGAGCAGCCGGCCGGCGGCGGCGAGCATGCGGGTCGACTCGAGGATGGCGCGGCCCATCACCGGCATCATGACGTTGAGCTCGAACGAGCCCGAGGCGCCCGCGAACGTGACGGTCGCGTCGTTGCCGATCACCTGGGCGCAGACCATGAGCGTGGCCTCGGGGATAACCGGGTTGACCTTGCCGGGCATGATGCTCGACCCGGGCTGCAGGTCGGGCAGCTGCAGCTCACCGAGGCCGGTGAGCGGGCCCGAGCCCATCCAGCGCAGGTCGTTGCAGATCTTGACCAGCGACACCGCGACCGTCTTCAGCTGGCCGCTGAGCTCGACGAGCGCGTCGCGGGCACCCTGCGCCTCGAAGTGGTCGCGGGCCTCGGTGAGCGGCAGGCCGGTCGACGCCGCGAGGTCGGCGATGACGCCGGCGGCGAACCCGCGCGGGGTGTTGATGCCCGTGCCGACGGCCGTGCCGCCCAGTGGCAGCTCGGCCACGCGGGGCAGCGTCGACTGCAGCCGCTCGATGCCGTAGCGCAGCTGCGCGGCGTAGCCGCCGAGCTCCTGACCGAGGGTGACGGGAGTCGCGTCCATCAGGTGCGTGCGGCCGGCCTTGACGACGCCGGAGAACTCGGTCGCCTTGCGCTCCAGCGAGGTCGCGAGGTGGTCGAGCGCGGGCACGAGCGTGCTCACGACGCTGTCGGCGGCCGCGAGGTGCAGCGACGTCGGGAAGGTGTCGTTGCTCGACTGCGAGGCGTTGACGTGGTCGTTGGGGTGCACCGGCCGGCCGAGCCGCCGGCTCGCGAGCGTGGCGACGACCTCGTTGACGTTCATGTTCGTCGAGGTGCCCGACCCGGTCTGGAAGACGTCGATCGGGAACTGGTCGTCGTAGCGGCCGCTCAGCACGTCGTCGGCGGCGTCGGCCACGGCCTGCGCGACGTCCTCGGGCAGCACCCCGAGCCGGGCGTTGACGCGGGCCGCGGCGCCCTTGATGCGGGCGTGCGCGTGCACCTGCGCCAGCTCGACCCGCGTGCCCGAGATGGGGAAGTTCTCGACCGCCCGCTGGGTCTGCGCCTGGTAGAGCGCGGACGCCGGCACGCGCACCTCGCCCATGGTGTCGTGCTCGATGCGGTAGTCGCTGCTCGTCTGCTCGCTCATGCGTCCATCGTGCCCGAGCGCGACCGGCAGGCGCACGGCCGGTCAGCGCCCGTTGTTCGCGCGCTCCTCGGCGACCTTGTGCGGCACCCGCAGCAGCCGGATCGCGGTGACCAGCACCGTCCCGCCCACGAGGTTGCCCAGCACCGCCCACACCAGGGCGGCCAGCCAGTCGGCGTACCCGAACGGCGCGCCGGCGATCAGCGCCGTGAACATCAGGATCGAGTCGAGGACGGAGTGGAACAGCTGGCCGCCCGCGAGCAGCGCGCCGAACAGGATCGACGGCACGAGCTTGACGCCGGTGCTGTCGGTGCCGTTCTGCATGCGGGTCATCAACGTGATGACGGCGCCCGCCAGCACCGCGAGCGCGAACGAGCGGGTCGTCCAGCCGAGCGTGGCGTAGTGGGTGCCGGCCTCGACCGCGGTCGGCGCGAGGTCGGGCCGGGCCTGCACGATGAGCCAGGCCATGACCCACCCGCCGGCCAGGTTGGTGACCAGCGTGACGAACCACAGCCGGGACAGCGCCGCGAGGGTGGCCCGCTTCGCGACCACGGCAACCACCGGCACCAGGAAGTTCTCGGTGAACAGCTCGCTCTTGGCCAGCAGCAGCGCCACGAACCCGATCGAGAAGGCCAGCCCGGCAAGCAGGTTGCTGCCGGTGCGCTCGAGCACCAGCAGATAGGCGAGCACGCCGGTCGCGACGTCGATGCCGCCCAGCAGCCCGGTGCCGAGCAGCGCCGGCAGCGGCCGCTTGAGCCGGTCGTCACCCTCCTCCACCAGCCGGTCGAAGGCCTCCTCGACCTCGGCCTCCGGGCGCTCGGGGCGTGCGGAGGTGGTGGGGTCCAGGGAGTTGCTCACCCCGGGGGGCTACCCGTGGGCGGCGGCGGCACGCGCCGGCTCACCCGCTCGACCCGCTGTCGCGGTACCTTCGCCCGCGACGGCGAGCCGCCCGGCCGACGTCCGATCACGCTGACGGAGGTCCGATGGCAACGGTGGGTGACGCCGCGAGGCTCACGGTCGAGGAGGGCACGATGCCCTTCCGCGGCCACAGCACCTGGTACCGGGTGACCGGTGACCTGCAGGCGGCGCGCACCGCGGTGCAGGACGGCGGCCCGCTGCCGCTCGTCGTGGTGCACGGCGGGCCCGGGGCCTCCCACGACTACACCCTCGCGATGGCCGACCTCGCCGGCGACGGGCGGGCCGTCGTCCACTACGACCAGCTCGGCTGCGGCCGCAGCACCCACCTGTCCGAGGCGCCGACGGACTTCTGGACCGTCGAGCTGTACGTCGAGGAGCTGCAGGCGCTCGTGCAGCACCTCGGCATCGCCGGCGGCTACCACCTGCTCGGGCAGTCCTGGGGCGGGATGCTCGGGCCCGAGTACGTGCTCGCCCACCCGGCCGGCGTCCGCACGCTCAGCATCTGCGACAGCCCGGCGTCCATGCCGCTGTGGGTGGCGGCCGCGAACGAGCTGCGCGCGCTGCTGCCGCCGGAGGTGCAGGCCACGCTGCTGCGCCACGAGCAGGCCGGCACCACCGACGACCCCGAGTACGCCGAGGCCGAGAAGGTCTTCTACGACCGCCACGTCTGCCGCGTGGTGCCCAACCCTCCCGAGGTGGCGGCGAGCTTCGACCAGATCGCGGCCGACCCGACGGTCTACCACGCCATGAACGGGCCCTCGGAGTTCCACGTCATCGGCTCGCTGCTCGAGTGGTCGGTCGTCGACCGGCTCGACGGCATCACCGCGCCGACGCTGGTGGTCGCCGGCGAGCACGACGAGGCCCGCCCGCAGGTGTGGGCGCCGTTCGTCGAGCGCATCCCCGACGTGCGCAGCCACGTGTTCCCCGACTCCAGCCACATGCCTCACGTGGAGGAGCCGCAGGCGTTCCTCGACGTCGTGGGTGCCTTCGTGCGCGAGCACGACTGAGAGCGCGTCAGCACTCAAGCACGGGCCCTCGGACGCCGATGTCCCGGTGTGGCGCTGCACGGGCAGCCGGAGCACGGCTGGACGCCGCAGTGACCCGGTGGTCGTGACGGAGGTGCGCGGTGGCGACGACGGTCGTGCTCGGCGTCCTGCTCGCCCTCGGCGGGGCCGTCTACCTGCTGACCGCCGGCTACGTGTGGCGGCGCCGGCGGGCAGTCGGCGGCCGGGCGCTTACCGTGCTGCTGCTCGCGGCCGGCGAGTGGACCCTGTGCTACCTCGTCGAGCTGTCGGTTCCCGGCCGTGGCGCCGTCGAGCTGTGGGGTGGCCTGAAGTACCTCGGCATCGTCCTGCTGCCGCCCAGCCTGTTCGTCTTCGCGCTGCAGTACACCCAGCGGCGCAGGCGCCTGAGCCGGCGCGCCCTCGTCGGCCTGCTGGTCGAGCCGGTCGTCATCCTGGCCGCCCTCGCGTTCGGGCCGACGCGCGACTTGGTGCGCTCGCTGCCCGCTGTGCCGCGCGGCGGCGAGCTCGTCGCCGACAACGGCCTGCTGTTCTGGGTGCACCTGGTCTACAGCTACACCCTGCTCGTCTGGGGGTTCGCGCTGCTCGCATCCGGCCTGCTGCGCGTCTCACGGCGGCACGCCCGGCCGGCCTGGGTGCTGCTCGCGTCGGTGCTGCTGCCCTTCGCGCTCAACGCCGGCTACAACCTCCGCCTCGGCCCGCTCGACACGCTCGACCTGACCCCCGTGGGCTTCAGCCTGACGAGCTTCGTCCTGGTGTGGGGGTTCTTCCGGTTCCAGCTGCTCGACCTGCTGCCGGTGGGACGCCGGGTCGTCGTGGAGCGGCTGCCCGACGCCGTGCTGGTGCTCGACTCCCACGAGCGCGTCGCCGACTCCAACCTCGCCGCCCGCTCGCTCGTGGGCGTCGGGGCCGACGACCTCGTCGGCCGCCGGCTGCTCGACGTCGTGCCCGCGCTCGCCGACCTCGCGACGGCCACCGGGACGGTCCGGGGCTCGTGCCAGCTGGCCGACCCGGGCGGCAGCGTCCGAGACCTGTCGGTCACCCTCAGCCCCCTGCCGGACGACGTCTCCGACCCCACCGGGCGGCTGGTCGTGCTGCGTGACGTCACGCGTGAGCGTGAGGTCGAGCGGCGGCTGCGCGAGGTGCTCGACGAGCGCACCGACACCATCGCGACGCTGCAGCGCGGCCTCTACCCGACGCTGCTGCCCGACATCCCCGGCATCGACGTCGCCGCGGTGCTCAGCCCGGCCGAGGCCGAGACCCACGTCGGCGGCGACTTCGTGGCCGTGCGGGCCAGCACGCCCGGCCGCTGGAGCCTGATGGTCGGCGACGTCGTCGGCAAGGGCGCGGGCGCGGCGACGCTGACGGCCGTCGCCCGGCACACCACGCTCGCGCTCAGCTCGCTCGGGTGGGCGCCCTCGCGCGTGCTGGCCGACGTCAGCCACGCCATCGCGATGGAGGACGACGGCTCCGACCTGCCCCGGTTCTGCACCATGGCGCTCGCGACCCTCGAGCCGCGACCCGGTGGCGCGACGATCCAGCTCGCGCTCGGCGGCCACCCGCGGCCGCTGCTGCGCCGCGCCGGCGGCGACGTCACCGAGGTCGGCGTGCCGGGGCACCTGCTGGGCGTGCTGGCCGAGCCCGAGCTCTACGACTGCCCGCTCGACCTCGGGCCGGGCGACGTCCTGGTGATGTTCTCGGACGGCGTCACCGAGGCCCGCGGTGACCATGGCGACTTCGGGGACGGCCCGCTGGCCGACTTCGTGGCCGCTTCCGAGCACACCACCGCCCGCGAGCTGGTGGACGCGCTGGTCGCCCGGGTGCGCGAGTTCGGCGCCGCCGGCCCCCGCGACGACGTCGCGGTGCTGGTGGTGCGGATCCCGGCGTGAGGCCCTAGACGTATCCAAGCTATGAGGTGGGTGGCACGGTCAGGCCGCTCGACGTGAGAAGAAGCTGGGTGGGGCGTGGCTCGTCACGTCCTGTTCACGGTGTTCGTCGCCGAGGGGCGCGTGTCCAACCCGCGCTGCGACCGGTCAGGTCGCGCAGACCTGGACGAGCTCGTCAGACGCTTTGCGCAGATCCTCGCCCACTGAAGGCACGTAGGTGTGGGTGTCGGACCGAAGGCGCACGACGCCGACCTGGACGACCAGGGCGTCGGTAGCGGTCGTCAGGTCGGGTTCGAGGGTCGGCTGAGCGGCGCGGATGCGGCTCTGAGCCGTGGCCAACGAGTCGAGCACGTCCTGCGGGGGCGAGGCGCTCGAGCCCAGCTTCGCGGCGTCGCGGGCGATGGTCAGCACGTCGGGCGCCAGTTGGCGGCACCCTCCGGCCCGAAAGTCACCGATGGAGCGCTCCTCACCGCCGACTGTGCAGCCGGACGCTGCCAGGACGGCCACGGACGCCAACACAGTGGCCAGGGTCGTCGTCGTTGAGAACACTCGGTCAGGCTAACGCCGGGGGGAAGGAGGTCGACCCACGGCTGTGGGGTTTGCGCTGCAGCCGGACCGAGTCGGGGCTACGTTGCCTTGAGCCTTGGATGGCAATGAGGCCACCGCCTGGACGAAGGAATCGACATGTCCCGTTCTTCCGCACGCAGGCGCGCCGCTGTCGCGCTCACCGCGACGGCTTCGATGGCTGCCGGCGCTGCGCTGATGGTGCCCTCGGCGTCCAACGCGTCCAGCCACCGCGAGGCGCCGTACATCACGTCGGACCCGCAGGTCGACAACACCGACGTCTACGCCTTCACCAGCCCGGACGACGCGTCCACCGCGACGCTCGTGGCGAACTTCTCGCCGGACCAGAGCCCGGGCGGCGGCCCCAACTTCTACCCCTTCGCCACGAAGGCGCACTACAACGTCAACGTCGACAACAACGGTGACGGAAGGGCGGACCTCACCTATCGCTGGACCTTCAAGGACGTCGACCGACGTGGCAGCGTCAACCACGGCACGACCGTGCCCGGCACCTTCTTGTACAACGACGGCCCGGTCACGAGCCTCACGGATGCCAATCTGCTCTACCGGCAGACGTACGACGTCGACGCCATCCTCCGCTCACCGACGGGCGTGGTGCGCAGCTACCGGATCCTGTCGGGCGTCCCCGTGGCTCCCTCCAACGTCGGCAAGGCGTCGATGCCGCAGTACAGCGCGCTGACCGCGCAGGCGATCAAGGCGGGCACCATCACCACGGGCGGCTCGCGCGGGGTAAAGGCCTTCGCCGGCCAGCGGGACGACCCGTTCTTCCTCGACATCCGGGTGTTCGACCTGGTCTACGGCGGCAACTTCTCCGAGGTCGGCACCAACTCGCTGGGGGGCAAGAACGTCAACACCGTCGCCATCCAGGTGCCCAAGACCCTGCTCGCCAGTCGGGGCGACGTCGCCGGCAACCCCGTCGTCGGTGTCTGGTCGACGACGGAGCGCCCCTCCTTGCGACTGCTGCAGAACACCAATGCCCTCCCGCGCACCAACGGCAGCCTGAGCAGTGACGAGGAGATCTACGGCGGGCACTTCCAGCAGGTCTCTCGCCTCGGGCAGCCTCTGGTCAACGAGGCGGTCGTCCCGGCGAACCTCAAGGACTTCTTCAACCGGTTGACCCCGGACGTCGACCACACCCTCGCCCCGCTGGTCGCGCGGGTTCAGGACCCCGAGGTCCCGGCACTGATCGAGAAGATCTACGGCATCCCCAACCCCCGTACCGTCCCGGGTGGGGCGAACCGTCCCGACCTCGTCGCCACGTTCCTCACGGGCATCTCGAAGAAGACGTACCCGGCCGCCGGGATCGACCTGAACGGGATGGACTTGAACAAGGACAACGCCGGGGTGCCGTCGGAGATGCTGCGACTGAACCTCACGACGCCGGTGACGGCCAAGCCCAACCGGCTCGGTGTCCTCGGCGGCGACATCCAGGGCTTCCCGAACGGGCGTCGCCTGTCCGACGACGTGGTCGACATCGAGCTGCGGGCCCTCGAGGGGGCGCTGCTGCCGCAGGACAACAGGTCTGCGGCGGTCAAGCAGACGGTCGCCAACCTGGGCGACTCCGTCGACGCCAACGACCTCGCGTTCCTCGCCCACTTCCCGTACGTCGCCGACCCGCACTCCGGCTCCGAGACCAAGTAGGACTCTCGTCGTCGGGGCACCTCCTCATGGAGGTGCCCCGACGACTGTCCGGCCCGCACGTCAACGGCACAGGCCGCTGCTCAGGGGCCACCGGGCAGTGCGCGCGCTACCTGGAGGTCGCACACACTGCCCTCGGCGCCCCCGCTAGCTGCGCGTCCTCCCACGTGATGGCCGAGTGCACCTACACATCGATCCGGTCGCGGCGCGGCGGGTCGGCGCCCGGCCGCTCGCAGGTGAGGGACGACGTGAGCGTGGCGCGCGCCAGCGCCGACCGCACCTGCCGCTCGTCGGCCGAGCGCAGCGTCTCGCGCTGCTGCGGGCCGCCGAGCAGGCCCTGGTCGAGCAGGCCCGACAGCAGCCCCGACATGAACGCGTCGCCGGCGCCGACGGTGTCGACGACCTCTGCCCGGCGGGGGGCCACGGCGACGACCGAGCCCGGCTCGCTCGCCAGCCACGCGCTTGCCCCGTCCGCGCCGCGCGTGACGACGACCAGCGCGGGGCCGAGCGCCAGCCACGCCGCGACGACCTGCTCGGGGGTCTGGTCGGGATACAGCCAGCGCAGGTCCTCGTCGCTCGACTTCACGACGTCGCTCGCGGCGACGAGCGCCTCGACGCCGGGCCGCTCGTCGTCCGGCGTGCCGATGATCTTGGGCCGCAGGTTCGGGTCGTACGACGTGGTGGCCCGCTTGCGCGCCCGCGGCAGCAGCTCGCGCACCGCCGCGGCGCCCGGGGCGAGGTTCGCCGCGATCGACCCGGTGTGCACGTGCCCGGCCGCGCCGGGGTCGACGTCCGGCAGCGACCAGACGAGCTCGAAGACGTACGACGCGGCGCCGTGCTCGTCGATCACCGCGGTGGCCGTCGAGGTCGGGGCGTCGTCGGTCGCGCCGTCGGCCAGCTCGACGCCGTCGCGCGTGAGGTGCTCGCGCACCGTGGCACCGTCCTCGTCGTCGCCCGTGCGGGTGGCGAAGCGCACCGGGTGGCCGAGGCGGGCGAGCCCGAGCGCCACGTTGGCGGGGCTGCCGCCGGGGTGACGGTCGGTCGTGCCGTCGGCGCGCTGCACGATGTCGACGAGGGCCTCGCCCACGACGAGCACCTCGATGGGGGAGGCGGGGTCGAGCGGGGGCATGCGGGGGTCCTCCGTCATGAGTGGCTGAGCCGGCCGTGCTCCACCGGTGACCACCCGTGCGGCCACCGTGCCCGGATGCTACTGCCCCGGCGCGGCGTCCGGGCCGGGCGTCGGGGACCATGGACGCATGAGCAGCGTGCAGCACGAGCCCGGCGACGGAGCAGCCGGTCCGGCCACCGAGCCGGTCGTCGAGCCCGTGTCCTCGCAGGGCACCGAGCCGGACGTCGACCCCCTCGAGGCGCTGCGGCGACGGGAGGCCGAGCGCGACCTCCAGCGCCGGCAGCAGCAGTCCCGCGACCTGACCGAGCAGCGCAAGGCCGGCCGCGGCCGCGGCACCACGCTGTCGATGGTGTGGTCGCTCGCCGCCGTGCTCGCGATCGTCGTGGCGCTGCTCGCGCTCGTGCCGCGCGTCAACGGCGTCACCCAGCCCCCCGTCGACGTACCCGCGGCCGCCCCGGGGGCAGCGCAGCGGCTGGGCTTCGAGCCGGCCGTGCCGCGCGACCTTCCCGCCAGCTGGACCCCCACCAGCGTCCGCACCACCAGGGCGACCGCCGGCGTCCTCACCTGGCACGCCGGCTACACCTTCGACAGCCTCTACGCCGCGGTCGAGCAGGGTCGTGACGTGCCGCAGGACTGGCTGCTCGCGCAGACCAACCGCGGCCGCGCCGACGGCACGCAGGTCGTCGAGGGCGTCACCTGGAACCGCGTGCTGCGCCTCGACAAGGTGCAGAACAGCCTGGTCCACGAGCGCGCGGACGGCGTCACCACCGTGGTCACCGGCACCGCGTCCTACGACCAGCTCGGCGTGCTCGCCGCCTCGCTCGACCCCACGGGCTGAGGCACCTGCGCCGCAGCCGACCTTCCACGGCTCAGCGGTCGGGGTGGGCGTCCGGCTCGCCGTGGGCGGCGTCCAGGCGCTGGCGAGCGCCCTCCAGCACCGTCTGGCAGCGCGTGGCGAGCGCCTCGCCGCGCTCCCACAGGGCGAGCGAGTCCTCCAGCGAGGTGCCCCCGGCCTCCAGCCGGCGCACCACCTCCACGAGCTCGTCGCGCGCCTGCTCATAGCTCAGCGCCGCGGTCTCGTCCTGCCTGTTCGCCACCCCGTGAGCCTATCGAGCGCCCGGGACGGCGTCCGGCGCCTCGCGTCACCCCACGCGGGCGGCGACGTCACCGCCGGCCACCCGCACCCGCAGCCGCTCACCGGTTGCCACGTCGGCCGGGTCACGGACGACGGCCCCGTCGGCCCGCTGCACCACCGCGTAGCCGCGCTCGAGCGTCGCGGCGGGCGACAGCGCCCGCACCTGGGTGCGCAGGTGCCTCACGTCGTCGGCTGCGCGGTCGAGCCGGCTGCCGAGCGAGCGCCGGGCCCGCTGCAGCACCTGTTGCACCTCCGCCTCGCGCCGGTCGACCACCACGTGCGGGTCGGCGAGCACCGGTCTGCTGCGCAGTGCCTGCAGCGTGGCGTGCTCGCGCTCGACGCGGTGGGTGACCGCGCGGCGCAGCCGGTGGCGGGAGGCGTCGAGCGCGGCGAGCTCCTCCGCGACGTCCGGGACGATGCAGCTCGCTGCGTCGGTGGGCGTGGAGGCGCGGACGTCGGCGACGAGGTCGAGCAGCGGGGTGTCGACGTCGTGCCCGATGGCGCTGACGACCGGTGTGGCGGCGGCGATGACCGCGCGCAGCATCGTCTCGTTGCTGAAGGGGAGCAGGTCCTCCAGCGAGCCGCCGCCTCGGGCGATGACGACGACGTCGACCTCGCGGTCGGCATCGAGCTCGCGCAGGGCGGCGACGACCTGGGTGACGGCGTTGGGTCCCTGCACCGCGACCTCGCGGACCGCGAAGCGCACCGCGGGCCAGCGGCGGCGGGCGTTCTCGACGACGTCGCGCTCGGCCGCGCTGGCGCGCCCGCACACCAGCCCGACGGTGCGGGGCAGGAACGGCAGCGGCCGCTTGCGGCGCGGGTCGAGCACCCCCTCGCTGGCCAGCAGCCGCTTGAGGTGCTCCAGCCGCGCGAGCAGCTCGCCGACACCGACCGGCCGGATCTGGTCGGCCGCGAGCTGCAGCGTGCCGCGCTTCTCGTAGAACGTCGGGCGGGCGTGCACGACGACGCGGGCGCCGTCCGCGAGGTCGGCGCCGATCGCGTCGATCACGCGGCTGGTCGTGGTGACCGCGAGGGAGAAGTCGACGTCGGCGTCGCGCAGCGTGAGGTAGACCATCGACTGGCCGGGCCGGCGCACGAGCTGCACCACCTGGCCCTCGACCCACACCGGCGGCATGCGCGCGACGTACTGCGCCATCTTGGTGCTCAGCAGCCGCACCGGCCACGGCTGCTCGGGCGTGGTCTCGAGCGCGCGCTCCGGGACGACGCGCGGGGCGCGCGCGTCGGGAGAGACGCTCACGCCGCCGGCTCCGCCGGGTCGCTGCGGGCTGGATCGCGCATCCGGTCACCCTACGCAGCGCGGCCGGGGCCGCCGCGCGCACGACCTACCATGGAGGGGTGAGCGAAACGAGCAAGCGTGTCCTGCTGGCGGCCCCGCGTGGGTACTGCGCGGGCGTCGACCGGGCCGTCGTCGCGGTCGAGAAGGCGCTCGAGCTCTACGGGCCGCCGGTCTACGTGCGCAAGCAGATCGTGCACAACAAGCACGTGGTCACCACGCTGGAGGCTCGCGGTGCGATCTTCGTCGACGAGACCGAGCAGGTGCCCGAGGGCGCCACAGTCGTGCTGTCGGCCCACGGCGTCGCCCCGGTCGTGCACCAGGAGGCCGCGCGGCTGTCGCTGAAGACGATCGACGCCACGTGCCCGCTGGTCACCAAGGTGCACCACGAGGCCCGCCGCTTCGCCGACGAGGACTACGACATCCTGCTCATCGGCCACGACGGCCACGAGGAGGTCATCGGCACCGCCGGCGAGGCCCCCGAGAACATCCAGCTGGTCGACGGCCCCGACTCGGTCGACGCCCTCGAGGTGCGCGACCCCGAGCGGGTCGTGTGGCTGTCGCAGACCACCCTGTCGGTCGACGAGACGATGGAGACGGTGCGACGGCTGCGGCTGAAGTTCCCCCGACTGCAGGACCCGCCGAGCGACGACATCTGCTACGCCACCCAGAACCGTCAGGTCGCGGTGAAGCAGATCGCCCCGCAGGCCGACCTCGTGCTGGTCGTGGGCTCACGCAACTCCTCGAACTCCGTGCGTCTCGTCGAGGTCGCTCTCGAGCACGGCGCCCGCGCCAGCCACCTGATCGACTACGCCGCCGAGATCGACCCCACCTGGCTGGACGGCGTCGCGACGGTCGGCCTGACCAGCGGCGCCAGCGTCCCCGAGGTGCTGGTGCGCGACGTGCTCTCCTACCTCGCCCAGCGCGGCTACGCCGACGTGCAGGAGGTCGTCTCCGCCGAGGAGAGCCTGCTGTTCTCACTGCCCAAGGAGCTGCGCCGCGACCTCAAGGCCGCCAAGCTCGCCGCCGCGGCGGCCGCTCAGGCCTGACACCTGCCTGATCGCATCCAGCCGCGCGGGCGGCCTCCGGGCGGCGGCTGCTAGGCCACCGTGCGGTCACCGTCCTGGTGCCGGTCGCGCTGGTCGAGCAGCTCGACGGCGCTCAGCGGCCGGGGCGTCGCGACGACCGGCTCGGGGGCGACGAGGGCCGAGGACGTCAGCTCGAGGTCGTTCATGCGGCGGGCGGTGACGAGCACGCGGCGCTCGAGGGTGCCGACCAGCGCGTTGTAGTCCTCGACCGCGCGGTGCAGGGTGCGGCCCAGCTTGGCGGTGTGGTCGCCGAGGGTGGCAAGCCGGGCGTAGAGCTCGCGTCCCACCTCGAACAGCTCGCGGGCGTTGCCGGCGAGGGCGTCCTGCTGCCAGGTGTAGGCCACGGTGCGCAGCAGCGCCAGCAGCGTGCCGGGGGAGGCCAGCACCACGCGCGCCGCCAGCGCCTCCTCGTGCAGGCCGGGGTCGGCGTCCAGGGCGGCGGCGAGGATGGCGTCGCCCGGGACGAAGCAGACCACCATCTCCGGCGAGGGCTCGAACGCCGTCCAGTAGGCACGCCCGGCCAGCACGTCGATGTGGCCGCGCAGGGCCTTGGCGTGCGCGGCCAGCAGCCGCGGCCTGTCGGCCTCGGCCGCGCCGCCCACCTCGAGGAAGGCGCTGAGCGGCGCCTTCGCGTCGACCACCAGGTGCTTGCCGCCCGGGAGGGTGACGACCAAGTCGGGACGCAGCCGCCCGCCGTCCCCGCCGACGGCCGTGGGCTGCTCGACGAAGTCGACGTGGGGGATCATGCCGGCGATCTCGACGACCCGCCGCAGCTGGGTCTCGCCCCACGTGCCGCGGGTGTTGGACGAGCGCAGCGCCCCGACGAGCGCGGCGGTCTGCTCGCGCAGCCCCTCACTGGACGCCGCGACGGTCGACAGTTGCTGGTCGAGCCGGCCGTACTGGTCGACCCGGTCGCGCTCGAGCACGCCCACCTGCCGCTCGAGCCGGGCGAGCCCGTCACCGAGCGGGCCCAGCACGGCGGCGATCTCACGGTCGTGGCCGTCGCCCGCCTCCAGGTCGACCACGCGCTCGCGCAGCAGGTCGCGCTCGGCCTGCGTGCCGGCGTGGCGGGCGTGCAGCACCAGGCGCACGGCGGCACCGGCCGCGAGGGCACCGAGGGCGATGCCGAGCAGCAGGGCGACGAGGACGGCCGACAGGTCCATGCCGCGCAGGCTGCCAGGTGCCACCGACAGTCCGCCGGTGCCCGCGCCCGAACCGGTGGAAGCCCCTGGTCGCGAGCCCGCCGCCGGGCTACCGTCGCGAGGGTGGCCACCGGCGCGTCACCACCGCCGCACACCATCGGGTTCGGGCGCTCGCCGGACGGTGTGCGGATCGCCTACGCCGTCGCCGGCGAGGGTCCGCCGCTGGTCATGGACACGTGCTGGGTCAGCCAGCTCGAGTACGACTGGCAGAGCCCGGTATGGCGGCACTTCCTGCAGGGGCTGGCCTCGCTCGCGACCGTCTACCGCTACGACGAGCGCGGGTTCGGGCTGTCCGACTGGGACGTGCCCGACTTCTCCTTCGCCGCGCGGCTCAGCGACCTGGAGGCCGTCGTCGAGGCGTCCGGCCTCGAGCGGTTCGCGCTGCTCGGCATGGCGCAGGGCGGCCCGGTCGCCATCGCGTACGCGCACGCCCACCCCGAGCGCGTGAGCCGGCTGGTGCTGCTGGGCGCCTACGCCAGCATCGACTCCGACCCGCAGGAGGCCGAGCTGGACGACGCGCTGACGCGGCTGATCGAGGTCGGCTGGGGTCGACCCGAAGGCCGGTTCCGCCGGGTCTTCACCGACATGTTCATGCCCGGTGCCACCGAGGAGCAGATGCGCTGGATGGACGAGCTGATGCGCCGGACGACGTCACCGGCCAACGCGGCCGCCTACCGCCGCGCCCGGGGCGGGATCGACGTCCGGCCGCTGCTGCCGCAGCTGCGGATGCCGACGCTGGTGCTCCACGCCCGCGGTGATCAGGTCAACCCCTTCGCGGAGGGTCGCCGGATCGCCGCCGCCGTGCCGGGCGCGCGCCTGGTGACGCTGGAGACCGACAACCACGTGCTGCTCGAGTCCGACCCCGCCTCGGCGGTGTTCTTCGAGGAGGTCGCGCGGTTCCTGGCCGACGCGACGGCGCCGCCGGTTGAGCCGGCCGAGGCGGGGACTCTCCGCCAGGCAGCGACCCTCGCCCGGCTGAGCGCCCGCGAGCGCGACGTGCTGGCCCTGGTGGCGGTCGGCCGCGACAACGCGACGGTCGCCCACCAGCTGTGCCTGAGCGTCCGCACGGTCGAGCGCCACCTGCAGACGATCTACCGCAAGCTCGACCTCACGGGCTCCTCGCAGCGGACTGCTGCAGCAGCGCTCGTGCTGGGCGCCGACTACGCGCCGGCCGCCAGGGCAGCGGTCTGAGCGCACCGCGGCGCCAGCGGGCTTGCGCGTCGGCGCGGTAGGCCCGGCTCCGCCGGCTTCCTAGCGTGATCACCCCCGGACGTTCCGGGCCGCAGCACAGGAGGCAGTCATGACGGGCTCGACCACGACCCCCACACCGGACCTGCCGGTGACGACCATCGCCGACCGCGAAGCCGACACGGCGCTGAAGCGCAGGCATCGCGCCGTGTGGGCGAGCGGTGACTACCCGACCCTGGCCCACGACCTGATCTGGACCCTCGGCCCCGCGCTCGTGGCGGCGGCGGGCGTCACCGCGGGCCAGCACGTGCTCGACGTCGCCGCCGGTTCGGGCAACGTCGCCATCCCCGCGGCCGCCACCGGGGCGACGGTGGTCGCCGGCGACCTGACGCCCGAGCTGTTCGACGCCGGACGCCGGGCCGCCCGCGAGGCCGGCGTCGACGTCGACTGGCGGCAGGCCGACGCCGAGGCGATGGACCTGCCCGACGCCGCCTTCGACGTCGTGCTGTCGTGCGTCGGCGTCATGTTCGCGCCGCACCACCGGGCCGCGGCCGACGAGCTGGTGCGCGTGTGCCGGCCCGGCGGCAGGATCAGCCTGCTGAGCTGGACGCCGTCCGGCTTCGTCGGGCAGCTGTTCGCGACCATGAAGCCGTTCAACCCGCCCCCGCCCGCCGGGGTCCAGCCGCCGCCGCTGTGGGGCGATGAGGCGCACGTGCGCGAGCTGCTGGGCGACCGGGTGACCGACGTGCGGGCGAGGACCGCGACGGTGGAGGTGACGCGCTTCGCGGCCACCGGCGACTTCCGCCGGTACTTCGCCTCGCACTACGGGCCGACCCTCGCGACCTATCGGGCCGTCGCGGACGACGCGGAGCGCGTGGCCGCCCTCGACGCGGCGATCGACGCGCTGGCCGACCGGTTCACCGACGGCGGCGCCATGCGCTGGGAGTACCTGCTGCTCACCTGCACGCGGGTGTAGCCGATCCGGCCCAGCGGCGCGCCATCGCCGGGTACGGTCGCCAGCGGGCGGGCCCACGGCGCCCGGATGGTGAGGGCGCGTGTTCTCGTTCGTGCTGCCGACGATGCTGGTGGCGCTCGGCCTGATCTCGATCAGGCAGAGCCGGGCCATGACACCGGAGCGCGTCTCGACGCCCGCCGGAGCGGGTGGCGCCACGAGGGCGGACGTCGTCCGGCAGCAAGCCGACTCGGTGCAGCCCCACGGCACCGTCCTCCTGTGCGTCTTCTCGGCCGCGGTGTTGGCTGTCCTCGAGCGCCCGTCGGCGCTGCTGTGGGGGGCGGCGGGTGTCGTGCACGTCCTCGTGGGCGTCACGACGCGCCGTACCGCGCGCCGGCTGAACGTGGGCGGTGTGGTCCGCACGGCGCCGGAGGCGCACCGGCGACGTCGTACGCTCCGGCTCTGCTTGCTCGCGGCGCTCCTGATGGGGGCCGGGAAGGTGGCCATGGTCGCCGGGCAGCGAGGGGCCGACCTCGGGCTGCAAGGTCTCGGCACGGCCGGCGTGGCAGCGGCCGTCGTGGTGCTGCTGGCGGCGGGATGGTCGAGCGTCTGGGTGATGTCCGCGTCCACCCCCACGTCGCCGGTCACCACGCGCCGCTCACGCAGCCGCCGGGAGGGGCACGACGCGGCGTCCGACGCGTCAGCACCACGCTGACGCACCGCTGACCCGCCGTCACCGAGGCGAGGTGCGGGGCTCCTCGGTGTGGGTCTCGCTCGTGGGGATCGCCCCGAAGTCGACGAGGTCTGCGGCGATCAGGTGCAGCTTGCGGTTGGTGTGCTGGCTCGCGCGCCCCAGCATCTCGAACGCCACCTCCGGGGTCACCTTGAGCCGCTCCATGAGGATGCCCTGTGCCTGGCCGATGACGGTGCGGGTCTCGGTGGCGCGGTCCAGGCCCTCGGTGCGCAAGGCGCCGGCCAGGGCCACCGCCGCGTGGCTGGCGATCAGCAGGCCCCACTGCTCGGCCGCCTCGTCGAAGGCGTCGACCCGACTGGACAGCACGTTGATCGCGCCGAGGTCGTGCCCTCGGACGAACAGCTGCACGCACAGGGCGCTGCGTGCACCTGCTTCCTGCCACCGACGGGCGAGCACCGGCCACCGCGACTGCGAGGCGAGGTCCGCGACCCGGACGGTCTCGTGCTCGTACATCGCGTCCAGGCACGGCCCTTGCCCGACCCGCTGCTGCAGGTCGTCGAACTGGCGCGCCAGCGGAGCCGTGGCTGCTGCGGAGGTGATGTGGCGCCGTTGCCGCACCAGGCTCAGGGACGCCGCCTCAGCGCCGGGAACGACGAGCACGGCCCACTCCACCGTGCGCTGCATCAGCGCCTGCGAGTCCATCCCCTGCAGCTCGCGCGCGAGCCGACCGAAGTCGATCGCTGAGGCCGACACCGTGCTCTCGAGCTCCGCTGGCACCGCCGCCGGCCCACGCCGCTGCCCGCGGGGGAGGGGCGGCAGGGCAGCGGGCTGATTCACGCACCCCAGTGTGGCCTGCGGCCAGAAGCCCGGCAAGGGTGCAACGGCGGCCGGGGCCGCGCAGGCGAGCTGCGCCGTCGACCGGCCGACTAGTGGCTGGTGCCCGTCGCCGCGGCGTCAGCCAGCACGTGGTGACCGGTGATCTCCCGGCTCACCAGCGCTCGGGCGACGTCGGTCAGCCGCTGGTCGTGGTGCCGGGAGTACTGCCTGAGGACCTGGAAGGCCCCCACCATGTCGAGATCGCCCTGCTGAGCCACGATGCCCTTGGCCTGCTCGAGGACGACGCGGCTGGTCAACGCGACGCGCAGCTGCTTATTCAGCGCCTGGTGATCGGTGGCAGTGCGGTCCTGGACCAGCGCGATGCTCGCGACGTCGGCCAGGGCTTGTCCGAGGCTGAGGTCGTCAGTTTCCAGCGCCCCGATCTGGGTGCCGAACAGGCCGAGTGTGCCGAGCCTGGCCCCGAGCAGCCGCATCGGCAGCGCATGGACGCTGACGAAGCCGGCTTCGACGGCGCGGGGCACGAACAAGGGCCACCGGTCGGCCTGCTGCGACAGGTCCGGGACGCTGACCGGCGTGCCGGCCAGGTAGCTGTCACGGCACGGGCCCTCGTCGCGCTGGACCTGGAAGACCTCCAGCTCTCGGGTGCGCTCGCTCGAGGCGGCCATCACGTGGAGAACCTCTCGCGGATCGGCGAGCAGCAGGCCGGCTGAGGCCACGTCCAGCAGCCTGGCACAGGTCTCGGTCAGGTCGGTCAGCAGATCCACGACGTCGGCTCCCTCGGCGAGGCGGCCGGCCAGCGCCACGAATGCCTGGGTCACCTCGCCCTCGGTGCGGCTCACGTGCCGTGCCTGGGTTGGCCGGCGTCCTGCCAGTCACGTGTGGTCAAGGCGACTTCACGCTCCACGATCCGAAGAGCGAGCTGGGCGGCGCTCAGCCCTGATGCGTAGGCGCGTGCACGCAGCCGGACCAGCGCCTCGGCCGCATCGACGTCCAGCGCAGCCATGATCATGCCGGTCGCCTGGTACACCTCCACACGCTCGAGCGACGCCAGCTCTGACCAGCCGTCCGCGGGCTGTCCCGCGGCTTCCCACTCGGCGTGCCCGACGAGCAGGTCCAGCAGCGGCACCGCCGCGATCTCCGCGGCCATGAGGCCGCCGGCGAGCTCGGACCGGCTCAGTGGCCCGCGTGCGGAGCGGAACAGGTCGAGAGCACCGACGGGGCGAGCGGACAGCCGCACGGGTAGCGCGAACACCGCTTGCACCCCGGCATCGAGCACAGCGCCGGTGAACGCCGGCCACCGGGTGTCGCTGAGGTCGTCCAGTGCCGCCACGAGCACCGGTGCGTCGGTGCGCGCCGCATCCAGGCACGGACCCTCGCCGTAGGTGAACTGCAGCTCGTCCAGGTGGCGGCTCAGCGAGCTGCTCGCGCCGAAGGTCCCGCGGGAGGTCCCGTCCAACGTCAGCGAGATCGACGCCCCGTCGATCTCCAGCACCTCCACACACGCCTGGCACAACCGGTCCGCCAGCGCCAGCGGACTCCCGGAGCCAGCCATGGCGGCGTCCAGCTCGACGCGGAGCCGATCCTGAACGTCCATCTGACCTCCTCGCGTCGCGAGCCCACCGTACGCGGGCGCCGCTGACCTCGCCCGACGGGCAGCCCTGCTCGCCGCGCGGGACCGCGCAGCGGCCGGGGCGTGCGCGGCAGCCCTCGACCGCCGGTAGCCTCTTGTCCCCGTGGCACTCACCATCGGCATCGTCGGTCTTCCCAACGTCGGCAAGTCGACCCTGTTCAACGCGCTGACCAAGAACGACGTGCTCGCGGCGAACTACCCGTTCGCGACGATCGAGCCGAACGTCGGCGTGGTCGCCCTTCCCGACCCGCGGTTGCCCCAGCTGGCCAAGGTGCACAGCAGCGCCAAGGTGCTGCCGGCCACGGTGTCGTTCGTCGACATCGCCGGCATCGTCAAGGGCGCCAGCGAGGGCGAGGGGCTCGGCAACAAGTTCCTCGCGACGATCCGCGAGGCCGACGCCATCTGCCAGGTCACGCGCGCCTTCGCCGACCCTGACGTCGTGCACGTCGACGGCCGGGTCGACCCGTCGTCCGACATCGAGACGATCAACACCGAGCTGATCCTCGCCGACCTGCAGACCCTCGAGAAGGCGGTCCCGCGGCTCGAGAAGGAGGTCAGGGGCAAGAAGGCTGACAAGTCGCTGCTCGACGCGGCCGTCGCGGCGCAGGCGCTGCTCGAGCAGGGCACCACGCTGTACGCCGGCGCTGCGGCCGCCGGGATCGACGCCGCTGCGCTGCGCGAGCTGTCGCTGCTGACGTCCAAGCCGTTCATCTACGTGTTCAACGTCGACGAGGACGGGCTCGCCGACGAGGCCCTGAAGAGCCGACTGCGTGACCTGGTGGCGCCGGCCGAGGCGATCTTCCTCGACGCGAAGGTCGAGGCCGAGCTCACCGAGCTCGACGCCGACGAGGCCGCCGAGCTGCTCGCCAGCATCGGCCAGGACGAGTCCGGCCTCGACCAGCTCGCCCGCGTCGGCTTCGCGACCCTCGGCCTGCAGACCTACCTGACCGCCGGGCCCAAGGAGACGCGCGCCTGGACGATCCGTCAGGGCGCCACCGCGCCGCAGGCCGCCGGGGTCATCCACACCGACTTCCAGCGCGGCTTCATCAAGGCCGAGGTCGTCTCGTACGACGAGCTGATCGCCGCCGGATCCATGGCGGAGGCGAAGGCCAGGGGTCGCGTGCGCATCGAGGGCAAGGACTACGTCATGGCCGACGGCGACGTCGTGGAGTTCCGCTTCAACGTGTGAATCAGCGCGGAGACCGTAGGTCAGAGCGGCTGCACGCACATCCGGCTCCCGATCGCACGATGGCGTTACACCGAGGCGACCGCTCTGTGGGAGATCTACTGGCGCGACCGCAACCTCACGTTCGCCCGGCGGTCGCCGTGATCGGGGCGCTCGGACCCCCCGATGTGCCACGACGGTGCACGCGGAGCGTGGTGCTCGTGCCCGCAGCGCTTTGGACGTAAGGTGGCGCAGCAAGATCACGGACGATGCGGCTTCGCGGCGCGTGAGGGGAGGTGCCGTGGACGAGCACCGATGGATGGACCTCGCCATCGAGGCCGGGCAGCTTCACGAGGCCATGGCCTCACGGGCGCCGATCGAGCAGGCCAAGGGCGTCCTCATGGGCAGGCGTGGCTGTGACGCGGCCACCGCTTTCGCGATGCTGCGGCAGGCGTCCATGGATCACAACGTCAAGGTCACATCCGTCACAGCCGCCTTGCTGCGCCTCGTCGTCGGCGAGGACGGGGCTGACCCCGCTGCCGATGCGGCGGCCCGCGCACTCCTGGCGCAGCCCGTCGGGATCAGGGACGAGGGCCCGGCGGACGCCACGGCATGACCGCTCACCGTCAGCGTCACTGGTGCGCCTGATGGCCCCGCGGGTCGACGTGCGTCACGTCCGGCTCCGGCGTCCGACACCGTCGGCGGCCCCATCAGGCCCTACACTGGCTGTCTGGGCCATCCGTCGAGGTGGCGAACTCGTGCGCATACCTGGCGCTTGTGGAGCGGTCCCGTCGAGGGCCTCCCCGGCTGGACCTGCGTTCGTGGGTCGCGCGCCAGCTTTGAGAGCAGACACCTGTTGAGCCACGACCACACCCCCCGCGCCCACGAGGCCTTCCACGAGCTGGCCCGGATCGTCGTGTCGGAGCACTCCGTGGACTCGGTGATGACCACGGTCGCCGAGGTGGGCAAGCGGGTGCTGCCTGATGTCGTCGACGTGTCGGTGACCCTGGTGCGCGGCGACGAGCCTGAGACGGTGGCGTCCACCGGCCCGCTCGCCCTGCTGATGGACGAGCGGCAGTACGCGGGCGGCACGGGGCCGTGCCTGGACGCGGCGCGCGGCACGGGGATCGTCTCGGTGCCCGACGCGGGCGCGGCCGAGCAGTGGCCCATGTTCGCCGCCGGCGCCCGCGAGCACGGTGTCGGCAGCAGCCTCAGCGTCCCGATCGCGCTGCCCGACCACGTCGGCGCCGGCATCAACATGTACAGCGCCCGCTTGGCCGGGTTCGACGAGCAGGACGTCGACATGGCCAAGACCTTCGCGGCCTACGCCGCGGTCGCCCTCGCGAACGTGCACCTGTACGAGGCGCAGAAGCGCATCGGCGAGCAGCTGCAGGCCGCCATGGCGTCCCGCGGCGTCATCGAGCAGGCCAAGGGCATCATCATGGCGCAGCGCCGCTGCTCCGCCGACGAGGCGTTCGCCATCCTGGTCCGGGTCTCGCAGCATGAGAACCGCAAGCTGCGAGACGTGGCCGTCGCCCTCACCCGCACCGTCACCGAGAACTGACCGGCCCCGCGGCCAGCATCCCCTGACACGTCGCGGGCGCTCGCGGACGACGGACGACGGGCCACCACGACGTGCGATGCGACCGCGCCGTGAACCATCCCGAGGAGGTCAGGCGTGAGCTCACCGATCCCCGCGGCCGAGCTGGTCGCCCCGCCCGCGTCCGACGTGCGTGGCGTGGCCGACTCCTGCCGGCGTCGTGACCTCGAGCGCGAGGGCATCGCGATGTTCGTGGCCCTGCACGACGCCCGCCCCGGCCGGCAGCTCGTCGTCCGCGACCCGTCGAGCCTCGTCGAGGGGGCGAGGCTGGCTGAGCTGCTCGACCACTACGCGGGCGAGCTGGCCGAGATCGGGATCGACCCGCGGGTCAGCGAGCCAGCGATCGACGGCGGCCAGCTCGACTCCGATCACGACCCGGCGGGTGCGGCGCTCATGGAGGTGCTCGTGGTCCTCAGCGACCAGCACCTGCGCGCCCGGACAGACCTGTCCCCGTGAGCCCCCTCACCACCGAGCACCACCGGCAGGCCTTCGGCTCGGGTGCCTTCCTGCGGGTCGTCAACTGGCACAACACCCCGCACAGCCAGCGCGACACGCTGCGCGCCGAGCTGGCCTGGTACGCCGAGCGCCACGACCCCGTGCTGCCCGACGATCTCGACCGGTTGTTCGATACCGGGCACTGGGGACGGGCGAAGCCGGGTCTGATCCCGGTGTTCTACGACGGCTACCTCAACAACGCGACCGTGGCCGCGCCGATCTGCGCCGAGCTGGGCATCACGGCCTGGTTCTTCCCGCCCACGGGCTTCCTGTCGACGCCACCGGAGCAGCAGCTCGCGTACGCCGACACCCACGACGTCGACCTGGTCGAGGAGGAGCGCGGCCTGCCGCGGCTGGCGATGACCTGGGACGACCTCGAGCTCATCTCGCGCACCCACGTCGTGGCCGCCCACACCGCCAACCACGTCGAGGCCCGGCACGTGCGCACCCCCGCCGACGTCGAGCGCGAGGTGCTCGAGCCGATCCGCCGCATCACCGAGGTGACCGGACGTCGGCCGCCGGCGTTCGCGTGGTTGTTCGGCGCCGCGTTCGACCCGGCGTCGGTCGCGGGACGGGCGCTCCTGGACGCCGGCATTCGCTACGCCGTCAGCAACACCGCCTACCAGCGCATCGCCTAGCGGAGAGCGTGCTGACGCCCGCTAGGCGTTACGCCGCAACGCTTTTGTGCCGTGTGTCGGCTGGGCTCGCGGTAGAGGGGCAGCAGGCCCTCGGCGACGGCGGTCAGCGCCGTGCGATCCAGCCAGGCCGGCCCGCCGAGCCGCGACCGTCCCTCATCGGTGAGGTGGATCGTCGACCACTGCGGCGCGGGCTGCTCGCCGACGCGCACCAGGTCGTCACGACCCAGCTCGAGCAGCCGCCGGGTGTTGCGCTCGCCGATCCGGGCGTAGGCCACTGTCTCGACCTCCAGACCGGGCACGACCACCTTCACCGCGTGCGCACCGCCGTCGGCGTGCGAGAAGTCCGCGACCAGCACGTCGTACCCCTCGGCGCGAAGGCGCCCGCTCACGTCGTTGAGCAGCGCCGCAGCGCTCACCGGCTCCGTGGTGGTGGGCAGGTCGGTGAAGGCGACGGTGGTGTCGTGCCGCAGCACGGTGGCCTCGAGCCGGTGCCGCCAGGTGCCCGGCGCGAGCGTCAGCCAGTCGACCATGGCGGCGAGCACCCGCTGCTCCTCGGCGGCAGGGTCCATCGCGTCGACGACCGCCTGGTAGCCCGGGGGCGCCACCCGCATCACCGCGTCCAGGGGGCCGTGCATGAACTGCTTGCGCGCTCGGGCGTTGGCGAACTCCAGCACGGCCTTGCGCAGCGCCACCTCGCGGTCGGGCTGCACCGCCTCGCCGCACGCCGTGGCGGACAGGATGTCGTCGCCAGCCGCGGCGCCCACGACGTAGACGTTCGGCACGCCGAAGTCGGTGGCGGCCAGCTTCGGGAGCACCTCGACGCCGGCCGCGCGCAGCCGGTCGAGGGCGGCGAGGGTCACCGGGTCGGTGACGCCGCGCAGGTCGATGACCGTGCCCTGGTCCAGGGCACGAAAGGTCAGCCCGTTGCCGTCGCGCTGCAGGATCTCCATCACGGCGTGGGCGATGGCCTGCTCGAGGCTCGATCCGGCCCCCATCCCGTTCGACACGGGCAGCGCCAGCCAGCCGTCGGCCGGCCCCCTGCCGGTCAGCTCGTCGCCCGAGCTGGCCACGAACTCGGCGGGCACCCACACCGTGGCGTCGTCGCGCAGCCGCCGGGTGGGCAGCCACTGCAGGGGCCGGTCGTCGTCGATCTCGACCCCCGCCGGCAGGCCGAGCAGCCGCGGGTCGACGACCGCGTCCGCCCCGACCTCGCGCCGCATCCCGGCCAGCGAGCCGCTGCGCCGGACGCTCGCCCGCAGCGCCCGCGAGGACAGCACCTGCTCGATGCACTCCCCGAGGGCGCCGACCCGGGCGCGCTGCTCGGTGAGCGCGTACCCGATGCCGCCGGTGGCCATCCCCCCTCCGGTCCACCAGGTCGCCCACACCGGCACCCCGACCGTGTCGAGCGCCGTGAGCGCGAACTCCGACAGGCCGCCGGCCCCGAGCGCGCTCACGAACGACCCGATCACGGCGTCCAGCGCCGGGTCGGGGTCGTCCAGGGTCGTCATGGCGGTCATGCGGCCACGAGACCATCCCGCACGACGATGTGCGCGGCCGACGGTTGTTCATCCGGCTCAGGTCCACGGCGTGATCGTCCGAGACACCAGCAGTCCCTGTCGTCGCCCCGTCCGGAGCAGCTGCATGTCGCGCCGATCCCCGTCCCGCCGCCGCGCCCTCGCGGCAGTGGTGTCGTGCGCGGTGCTCGGGTCGGTGCTCGGGTCGGTGCTGGGCGTGCTGCCCGCTGCGGCGCAGGGGGCTCCGGCGTCCGGGCAGGTGCCGACGTTCGGGGCGTCGATCGAGCCGTTCGCGGCCTACCAGGGGCAGACGACGTGCTCGCCGTCGGCCAAGCCCGGTGTGGTGGCGCTGCAGCGCTGGCTGACCACGCGGTACGCCGGCACCGGCAGCTCGGGCATCGGCCGCGGGTGCGCCGTGGGCGGGCGCAGCGAGCACAAGGAGGGGCGGGCGTTCGACTGGCACGTGGACGTCGCGAACCCGACCCAGCGGGCGCAGGCGCAGACCTTCCTGTCGCTGGCGTTCGCCACCGACCGCTACGGCAACACGGCGGCGATCGCGCGGCGCATGGGCCTGATGTACGTCATCTGGGACGACCACATTTACTCCGCGGGTCAGCACTTCGCGCCACGCAGCTACGTCCACCCCGCCTGCGCCACGACGACTCTGCCGCAGTGCGGTCGCACCCTGCGGCACCAGGACCACGTCCACGTCTCCCTGAGCTGGGCGGGCGCGCTCGGCCGCACGTCGTTCTGGGACGGCACGGTCAGCGGTGAGGTCGACCCGCCGTCCGGGACGGCGCCCACGCCGGTGCCGCCCCGCCCCGCGCCGATCCCCGTGCCTCGGCCGGTCGCCAAGCCGGTCGTGAAGCCCGCGCCGAGGCCGGTGGTCAAGCCCGCGCCGAGGCCGGTGGTCAAGCCCGCGCCGAGGCCGGTGGTCAAGCCCGCGCCCAAGCCCGTCGTCGCGCCGAGGCCGCGGCCCGCCGTGCCGCAGCCGCCCCCGAAGGCCGCCGTGCCCGTGCCGTCGCCGCGTCCGGCATCCGGCCCGCCGGTGCTCGACCAGGTGCGGACGCCGGTCGCGTCGGTCACCGTGCCCGCCACCGGGTCGGGCGTCACGACGCCCTTCTCGCTCGCGGCCGGGCGCACCTACCGGCTCGTCGCGACCGGCGGGTACGCCGCGGCTGCCGGCGTGCACGTCGCCGACGCGGCGTGCTCGTGGCAGGTCACGGGCGACGCCGGCTGGGCGCCGTCCCCGCCGGGCGGGGACGCCGCCCGCACCCTCACCGTCGACGGCTCGGCCGGCTGGCGCGCCCGCGACGGCGCCGGCTGCGACCGCGACGAGCACGTCTACGTCTGGGACCTCACGCCCACCCGCACCGGCCCGGTGCACCTGCAGGTCGGTGCCACCGGCGCGCAGGCGACCGGCTCGCTGCAGGTCCGGGTGCTGGCGGCGGGGGCGCGCGTCCGCGACTTCACCACGCCGCTGCCCGAGATCGCCGCCGAGCCCGTCACACCGCCCGGCCACGGCGGCGGCTCACCGCTCACCGGCACCGAGGTGCTCACCGTCGGCCCGCCCGGTGGCACGCTCACCGACGCGGCGCTGGTCGCGGGCGAGGCCTACACGGTCGAGGTGGCCGGCACCTGGTCGGCCGGTGACGGCGTCTTCGCCGACGCCCGGTGCAGCCGGACGACGGGCGGCACGTGGCGCTCGCAGCGCAGCGCCGACCCCTGGCACCCGTGGCTCGACCACTACGACCTCTACGCGGGCGGTGACGACCTCCAGCCGCTGCCGGCCGACTGCGATCCCAGCCACGTCTACCGCTATCGGTACGTGCCGACGCGCACGGGACGCACGTCGTTCGCGGTGTGGGACCCGACGCCCGGCGACGACGCCGGCTCGCTGCGGGTCACCATCTGGCCGCGCCGCTAACGGCTGGCGCTCAGACCCCGATGCCGCCCACGAGCACACCCACGCCGTACGTCACCGCCATGGCGAGCGCGCCGCCGACGACGTTGCGCCGCAACGACTTCACCAGGTCGGCGCCACCCAGCCGCGCGCCCAGCCACCCGGTCACGAGCAGGGCCAGCAGCACGGCGACGAACGTGACGGGCACGCGCACGGACGGTGGCGGCAGCTCGATCGCGAGCAGCGGCAGCACCGCGCCCGCGGTGAACGCGATGGCCGACGCGAGCGCGGCGTGCCAGGGGTTGGTGAGCGCGTCGGGGTCGATGCCGAGCTCGGCCTCGACGTGCGCGGCGAAGGCGTCGTGCTCGGTGAGCTGCACGGCCACCTCGAGGGCGAGCTCGGGCTGCAGGCCCTTGCTCTCGTAGATCGCGGCGAGCTCGGCGAGCTCCTCCTCCGGCATCTCGGCGAGCTCACGGCGCTCCTTCTCCAGCAGCGCCAGCTCGGTGTCGCGCTGGGTGCTCACCGACACGTACTCGCCGGTGGCCATCGACAGCGCGCCGGCCACCAGACCAGCGATGCCCGCGGTCAGGATCGTGCCGCGGTCGGTCGTCGCCCCGGCGACACCGACGACGATGCCGGCTGTCGAGACGATGCCGTCGTTGGCGCCCAGCACTCCGGCCCGCAGCCAGTTCAGCCGTGACCCGAGGTGGTCCTCGGCGTCCGCGTGGGTCTGGCCGCCGGCCTCGACGTCGCTGCTCATGGCGTCAAACTACGGACCGGCGCGGCGGGCCGCCACGAAGGCAACGCTCGCCTAACCCCGCGCGGGCTCCACTCGCGCACCGAGGCGCTGCGCCCACTCCTGCGCCCGGTGCGCGAGCTCGACGTCGAGCTGGGTGACACCGCCCCTGACGTGCGTCCAGCAGTAGACCGTCACCGTGCACCAGCGCAGGTCGACGTCGGGGTGGTGGTCCATGGTCTCGGCCTCGGCGGCCAGCTCGTCGATCAGCCGGACGGCGGTCGCGAAGTCGGGTGCGGTGTAGGAGGCCCGCAGGTGGCGACCCTCCCGCCACCACCCGGGCAGGCCGGCGAGCTGGCGGGTGGTCTCCTCGTCGTCCAGCAGCCTCGGCACGGGCCCACGCTAGCGATGGCATGATCGCCAGGTGCCCGGCGAGACGCTCGTGGTCGCCGCCGCGGTCGTCGACGACCTCGCTGCCCCGCGCCTGCTGCTGGCCGCCAGGCGCAGCGCACCGTCGTCGCTCGCCGGCGGCTGGGAGCTGCCCGGCGGCAAGGTCGAGCCCGGCGAGGACCCCGTGGCCGCGCTGCACCGCGAGCTGGAAGAGGAGCTCGGCGTGCGCGTGCGGCTCGGCGCCGAGCTGGTGGGACCGACCGGCCGGCCGTGGCCGCTCGCGCCCGGTCTGGTGATGCGCACCTGGTGGGCGGAGGTCGTCGCCGGCACGCCGCAGCCGCTGCAGGACCACGACGAGCTGCGGCAGCTGCCGCGGGGGCAGTGGCTGTCGGTGGCGTGGCTGGCAGGTGACGTGCCCGTCGTCCGGGCCCTGCTCGCGGGGGCTGCGACCGCCCGCGGCTGACGGGCCGGACGCCGGCGACGTCGGCGTGGCCGGGCGCCGAGTGCGCGCGCCGTAGAATGGCCCTGACTCCCGTACTCGATCGTCAGGACTCCAGCATGCCCACGCGCACCCGCGACGACATCCGCAACGTCGCGATCGTCGCCCACGTCGACCACGGCAAGACCACCCTCGTCGACGCCATGCTCTGGCAGTCCGGCGCCTTCGGCGCCCACCAGCACGTCGACGAGCGGGCGATGGACTCCGGTGACCTCGAGCGCGAGAAGGGCATCACGATCCTCGCCAAGAACACCGGTGTGCACTACTCCGGCCCGTCGGCGCCCGAGGGGGGTCTGACGATCAACATCATCGACACCCCCGGGCACGCCGACTTCGGCGGCGAGGTCGAGCGTGGCCTGTCGATGGTCGACGCCGTGTGCCTGCTCATCGACGCCAGCGAGGGCCCGCTGCCGCAGACCCGGTTCGTGCTGCGCAAGGCGCTCGAGGCCAAGCTGCCCGTCATCCTCGTGGTGAACAAGGTCGACCGCCCCGACGCCCGGATCGCCGAGGTCGTCGACGAGACCTACGAGCTGTTCCTCGACCTCGACGCCGCCGAGCACCAGATCGAGTTCCCGATCGTCTACGCCTCGGCCCGCGCCGGGCGCGCGTCGCTGACCCGGCCCGTCGACGGAGGCATGCCGGCAGAGGCCGACCTCGAGCCGCTGTTCCGCACCATCGTCGAGTCCGTGCCCGCGCCTGTCTACGACGACCAGCACCCCTTCCAGGCGCACGTCACCAACCTGGACGCCTCGCCGTTCCTCGGCCGCATCGCGCTGTGCCGCGTGCACCAGGGCACCGTGCGCAAGAACCAGCAGGTCGTGTGGTGCCGCCACGACGGCACGCAGACCCGCGTCAAGATCACCGAGCTGCTGATGACCGAGGCGCTCGAGCGCAAGCCCGCCGAGCAGGCGGGCCCCGGCGACATCATCGCCGTCGCCGGCATCCCCGAGATCACGATCGGCGAGACGCTCGCGGACGCCGACGACCCGCGTCCGCTGCCCCTGATCACCGTCGACGAGCCCGCGATCTCGATGACGATCGGCACCAACACCTCCCCGCTGGCCGGGCGGGCGAAGGGCACCAAGGTCACGGCGCGCCTGGTCAAGGACCGGCTCGACCGCGAGCTCGTCGGCAACGTCTCGATGCGCGTGCTGAACACCGAGCGGCCCGACACCTGGGAGGTGCAGGGCCGCGGCGAGCTCGCGCTCGCGATCCTCGTCGAGCAGATGCGCCGCGAGGGCTTCGAGCTCACCGTCGGCAAGCCGCAGGTGGTCACCCGCGAGGTCAACGGCAAGGTGCACGAGCCCGTCGAGCGCCTCACCGTCGACTCCCCGGAGGAGTACCTCGGCGCGATCACCCAGCTGCTCGCCGTCCGCAAGGGCCGCATGGAGCAGATGGTCAACCACGGCACCGGCTGGATCCGGATGGAGTTCCTGGTGCCCTCACGCGGCCTGATCGGCTTCCGCACCGAGTTCCTCACCGAGACACGCGGCACCGGCATCGCCCACCAGGTCTTCGAGAAGTACGAGCCGTGGTTCGGCGAGCTGCGCACCCGCCCGTCCGGCTCGATGGTCGCTGACCGGACGGGCGCGGCGACGTCGTACGCCATGGCCAACCTGCAGGAGCGCGGCACCATGTTCGTCGACCCGACGACCGAGGTCTACGAGGGCATGGTCGTGGGTGAGAACAGCCGCGCCGACGACATGGACGTCAACATCTGCAAGGAGAAGAAGATGACGAACGTCCGCTCGAACGCCGACGAGCTCGAGCGCCTGGTGCCCGCGCGCAAGCTGTCGCTCGAGCAGTCGCTGGAGTTCTGCCGCGACGACGAGTGCGTCGAGGTCACCCCGGACGCCGTCCGCATCCGCAAGACCGTCCTGGACGGCCACGACCGGCAGAAGAGCGCCGGCCGCGCCCGCCGCGCCTGAGGACCGTCCTGACCCTGCCGTCGCCGGGCCCGCGACCGCGCCATGCCGCGCGGTGGCGGGCCCGGCGTGCGGTGGGCGTGTTTCAGCACGGTTGACGGCGATTCATGCTGATGTCACGCCGCGATCACGATTGAGCAACGTCGTCGCCCCGGAGGTGCCCAGACCCTTCGGAGCTGACATAGAGTCCACCCGAATCGGGCGACCACGCGCGGACGTCCGTTCATCGAGCCAGGCTACGAGAGGCTTTCCGTCGAGATGACCATCGCGTCGCAGGCCGCCGAGCAGGAGACGCCCGTCAGCACCACGGCGGTCACCGGGGTCGCGGGCCGCTCCCCGGCCCAGATCGCCTGGGGACGGCTGCGCCGCGACAAGGTCGGCGTGATCAGCCTGGCCGTCATCGTCGGCGTCATCCTGCTCGCGGTGTTCGCGCCCGTCATCACCCGGGCACTGGGCCTGTCGACCGGCTTCGCCGACAACCTCAGCTCGCTGATCGGCGACGGCGGCAGGCCGATCCACGGCCCGCTCAACAGCGGCATCGAGCTCAGCCACCCGCTCGGCATCGAGCCGTCCACCGGTCGTGACATCCTGGCCCGGCTGCTCTACGGCGCCCGCATCTCGCTGCTGGTGGCCGGCCTCGGCACGATGCTGACCGTGCTGCTCGGTGTGACGATCGGCATCATCGCCGGCTACTCGGGCGGCCGGATCGACGCGGCGCTCGGCCAGGTGATGGACCTCATCCTCAGCTTCCCCACCCTCATCCTGCTGATCTCGCTGAGCACCATCGTGCTGCAGGTCATGGACGACAAGCTGGGGCTCACGGGCAACGCCGCCCGCATCACGTTCATCATCGTGCTCTTCGGGTTGTTCGGCTGGCCCTACCTCGCGCGCATCATCCGTGGTCAGGTGCTGAGCCTGCGCGAGCGAGAGTTCGTCGAGGCCGCGATCTCGATGGGCGCGTCCACGCCGCGCATCATGGTCAGGGAGATCCTGCCCAACCTGTGGGTGCCCATCACCATCTACGCCACTCTCCTGCTGCCGCAGTACATCTCGGCCGAGGCGGCGCTGTCGTTCCTCGGCGTGGGTGTCGGCGAGCCCACCCCCACCTGGGGCCGGATGCTGGCCGACTCGGTCCTGTACTACCGGATCGACCCGCTCTACCTGTTCATCCCGGGCCTGGCCCTGTTCATCACGGTGCTCGCGTTCAACTTGCTTGGTGACTCGGTACGCGACGCGCTCGACCCGCGCGCCGGCCGCAGCTGACCGACGCACCACCACAACGTCCCGGCCCCAGGCCGGGAACGGATCCCCGCAGGGGGGACCGATCGAGTCGGGGGACCGCCCCGGTTCTTCAACACGGAGGAAACACATGGGCAAGGCCAAGACCGGCCTTCGTTACGTGGCCATCGCCTCAGCCGGCGCGCTCGCGCTCGCTGCGTGCGGTGGCGGTAGCGACGACGATTCCACGGGCGGCGCCACGAGCGGCTCCAGCGCCGACGCGCAGACCGGTGGCACGCTGACGTTCCTCGCCAACGAGGAGCAGATTGCGCACCTGGACCCGCAGCGCAACTACACCGGTGAGGACCTCGCGTTCTCCAGCGCCTACCTCACCCGGACGCTGACGGCGTACAAGGTGAGCAAGGACCAGACCGAGGCGGGCGGGATCGTTCCTGACCTCGCCACCGACACGGGCAAGCCCACCGAGGGCGGCAAGACCTGGGCGTTCACGCTCAAGGACGGCGCGAAGTTCGAGGACGGCGCGGCGATCACCTGCGCCGACGTCAAGTACGGCGTCTCGCGCACGTTCGCCCAGAGCGTCATCACCGACGGCCCCACCTACGCGATCAGCCTGCTCGACATCCCGAAGGACGCCGAGGGCAACTCCACCTACCTCGGCCCCTACGAGACGGCCAAGAACGACACGGGTGCCTTCGACAAGGCCGTCGAGTGCTCGCCCGACAACAAGACGATCACGTTCCACCTCGCCAAGCCGGCCGGTGACTTCAACTACACCACCACGCTGACGTCGTTCTCCCCGGTGCCCAAGGCCAAGGACACCGGCGAGAAGTACGACGACAAGCCGGTCTCGAGCGGGCCGTACAAGATCAGCGAGTACACCAAGGGTTCGCAGCTGGTGCTCGACAAGAACCCGAACTGGTCGGCCACCGAGGACACCTACCGCCACCAGTACCCCGACAAGATCGTCTACAAGTTCTCGCTCGAGACCAGCGTCATCGACCAGCGGCTGCAGGCCGACCAGGGCGAGGACCAGAGCGCGCTGCAGGGCAACGCCCAGATGGACACGGCCTCGCTGACGACCGTCTTCAACGACCCTCGCTTCGAGGACCGTCGGGTCAACGAGTACGACCCCTACGTGCGCTACATCGCCATCAACGTCAAGAAGGTGCCGAACCTCAAGCACCGCCAGGCGCTGATGGCCGCGCTCGACCGGGCGCAGATCCTGACGATCGCCGGTGGCTCCTACGCCGGTGACCTCGCCGACGGCGTCATCAAGCCCAACCTGGCCGCCGACTACGCCAAGTCGGGCCTGTGGGAGGGGCTGCTGGGCGAGCCCGTGCCCGACAACGGCAACCCCGAGCTGGCGAAGAAGCTCATCGCCGAGTCCGGCGAGCCGATGCCGGCGATCACCTACGACTACGGCAAGACGCCGGACGCCGACAAGAGCGCCGCGGCCCTGCAGTCGTCGATGGCCAGGGCCGGCATCAAGGTGACGCTCAACGGCATCGAGCCCGGCAAGTACTACGCGACCGTGCTCGACCCGACCAAGGAGCACGAGCTCGCCGTCTCCGGCTGGGGCCCGGACTGGACCAACGCGTCCACCGTCATCCCCGAGCTGTTCACCCCGGCCGGCGGCTTCAACCTCTCGCAGGCCGACGACAAGGCGTTCACCGCCGAGTCCGACGCGGCGAAGGCCGAGACCGACCGCGCCAAGCAGGGGATGATGTGGAAGGAGCTCAACAAGAAGGCCATGGCCAACGCGTGGGCGATCCCGACCCGGTTCGAGCGGGCGCAGCGACTGGCCGGCTCGAAGGTCGGCTCCGTGAGCGGTGACGGCAAGGTCTACATCTGGGCGCCGTACGGCTCCTGGAGCTACTCGGACCTGTACGTCAAGAAGTGACAGCCTGACCGTGGCCCGTGGCCCGGTGGAACAGGTCCTCGGACCACCGCCGGGCCACGGGCCGCCCCCCTGCCCGACACGCGTGCCCGGCACGCACCCCACACCAGACCGACCCGGAGGCAGCCGTGGGCTCCTACATCGTCCGACGTCTGATCGGCATGGTGCTGCTCCTGATCGCGCTGAGCATGATCGTGTTCCTGCTCTTCTCAGCGCTGCCCACCAACCCCGCCGCGCTGACCTGCGGCAAGCAGTGCACCCCTCAGGTGATCAGGCAGAACGAGATCCGGCTCGGCTACGACAAGCCGATCTACGTGCAGTACGGCCAGTTCGTCAAGGGCGTGTTCGTCGGGCGCACCTACGGGTCGGGCACCCAGACCTTCGACTGCCCGGCTCCGTGCCTCGGGTACTCCTTCTTCCGAGGCTCCAACGTCACCGACCTGATCAAGCAGCGGCTGCCGGTCACCGCGGCGGAGGCCATCGGCGCCTTCGTCCTGTGGATGGTGGCGGGCACCGCGATCGGCATCCTGGCCGCGCTGCGGCGCGGGAAGTGGCAGGACCGGTTGTCCATGTCCCTCGCGCTGGTCGGCTACTCGTTCCCCTCGTTCTTCATCGGCCTGGTGCTGCTGTACTTCGTCATCTTCAAGTTCCAGATCATGGAGTACCCGTCGTACACACCGCTCAGCGAGGACCCGGGGGCATGGCTGCGGTCGATGATCCTGCCGTGGGTCACGCTGGCCGTGCTGTACGCGGCGCTGTACGCCCGGCTGACCCGCAACCAGATGCTCGACACCCTCGGTGAGGACTTCATCCGCACCGCGCGCGCCAAGGGGCTCTCCGAGCGCGTCGTGGTCGGCAAGCACGGCCTGCGCGCCGGCCTCACGCCCATCGTCACCGCCGCCGGGCTCGACCTGTCCGCGCTGCTGGGCGGCGCGGTGATCACCGAGCAGGTGTTCGGCCTCCCCGGCCTCGGCAAGCTGAGCCTGGACGCCGTCCTGCAGTCCGACCTGCCGCTCATGACCGCGACCGTGCTGGTCATCGCATCCTTCGTCGTCGTCGCTAACCTCGTCGTCGACCTGCTCTACGCCGTGATCGACCCGAGAGTGAGGCTGGGATGAGCCGGTTCCTCGAGGTGGACGACCTCCACGTCAGCTTCCAGACCGATGACGGCGTCGTCCGCGCGGTCGACGGCGTCTCGTTCGGCGTCGACAAGGGCGAGACGATCGCCATCGTCGGCGAGTCCGGATCGGGCAAGAGCGTCACCAGCGCCTCGATCATGGGGCTGCACAACCGCCGCCGCACCACGATCAGCGGCGAGATCCGCCTCGGTGGCGAGGAGGTCGTGGCCGCGAGCGACCGCCGGCTGCGCGAGCTGCGCGGCAAGCGGATGGCGATGATCTTCCAGGACCCGCTGTCGTCGCTGCACCCGTTCTTCCCGATCGGCAAGCAGCTGGTCGAGGCGCTGCAGGTGCACTCCGACATCTCCAAGGCAGATGGCCGCACGCGGGCGGTCGAGATGCTGAAGAAGGTCGGCATCCCCAACGCCGAGAAGCGTGCGGGGGAGTACCCCCACCAGCTCTCCGGCGGCATGCGGCAGCGCGTGATGATCGCGATGGCCCTGATGAACGACCCCGAGCTGATCATCGCCGACGAACCCACCACGGCCCTCGACGTCACGGTGCAGGCGCAGATCATCGACCTGCTCAAGACCCTGCAGGCCGAGTTCGGCACCGCCATCGTGCTCATCACGCACGACCTCGGCGTGGTCGCCGAGACCGCCGACACGGTCGCGGTCATGTACGGCGGGCGCATCGTCGAGCGCGGCTCGGTGCGCGACATCTTCTACCGCCCGCAGATGCCCTACACGTGGGGGCTGCTCAGCTCGCTGCCGCGCATGGACGACGCGCGCACCGCGCGGCTCGACCCCATCCCCGGCTCCCCGCCGTCCCTGCTCAACCTGCCGCAGGGCTGCGTCTTTCGGCCCCGCTGCCAGTACCACCAGTACGTCGAGGGCAACCGCTGCGACACCGAACGGCCCGCGCTGGACGACGTGGCCGCCGGTCACGCCATCCGGTGCCACCTCTCGGCGGTCGAGCGCGAGCGTCTCGGCACCGAGCGGCTGCGCGTCGCGACCGTCACCACGCCGTTGAAGGAGGGCGCGTGAGCGACCCCATCCTGAAGATCTCGAACCTGCAGAAGTACTTCCCGATCACGGCCGGGCTGCTGCGCCGGCACGTCGGTGACGTCAAGGCCGTCGACGGCGTCTCGCTGCAAGTCGGTGAGCGCGAGACCATCGGCCTGGTCGGCGAGAGCGGCTGCGGCAAGTCGACCGCCGGCCGGGCGATGCTCAAGCTCATCGAGCCCACGGGCGGGACGATCGAGTTCGAGGGCCGTGACATCAGCAGGCTGTCCCGCCGGCAGATGGTGCCGCTGCGCCGGGAGATGCAGATGATCTTCCAGGACCCGTACAACTCGCTGAACCCGCGCCACACCGTCGGCTCGATCATCAGCGCGCCGTACGAGGTGCAGGGTGTGACGCCTCCGGGCGGGGTCAAGGCTGCGGTGCAGGACATCATGGAGCGCGTCGGCCTGAACCCCGAGCACTACAACCGCTACCCCAACGAGTTCTCGGGTGGTCAGCGCCAGCGCATCGGCATCGCCCGCGCGGTGACGCTGCGGCCCAAGGTGATCGTCGCCGACGAGCCGGTCTCGGCCCTCGACGTGTCGATCCAGGCGCAGGTCGTCAACCTGCTCGAGGACATCCAGGACGAGTTCGGGCTGTCCTACATCGTCATCGCCCACGACCTGTCGGTCGTGCGGCACATCTCCGACAAGGTCGCCGTGATGTACCTCGGCCACCTGGTCGAGATGGCACCGGCCGACGACCTCTACAGCCAGCCGCTGCACCCCTACACCGCGGCGCTGCTGTCGGCGGTGCCGACGCCCGACCCCGACCTCGAGAAGCGGCGCGAGCGCATCCTGCTGCACGGCGACCTGCCCTCGCCGAGCGACCCGCCCTCAGGTTGCGTGTTCAGGACCCGGTGCTTCCGGGCGCAGGACCGCTGCGCCCAGGAGGTCCCGCTGCTGCGCGAGCTGCGGCCCGGCCACACCGTCGCCTGCCACTTCCCCGTCGACGACCTGCAGATCGTCCCCCAGCCGCGCACCGGCTCGACCGCGGTCGCCTGAGCGCCCTCGGTGCTCCGCCACGGGCCGAGCACCGGGGGGCTGCTGCTGGTGCACGCCCACCCCGACGACGAGACCCTCACCACCGGGGCGACCATGGCCCGCTACGCCGCGGCGGGGGTGCGGGTCACGCTCGTGACCTGCACCCTCGGCCAGCGCGGCGAGATCCTGCTCCCCGAGCTGGCGCACCTCGGCCCCGAGCAGCTCGGTGAGCACCGGCGCGGTGAGCTCACGGCGGCGATGACGGCGCTCGGCGTGCGCGACCACCGGCTGCTCGCGGGTGGCAGGTGGCTGGACTCGGGGATGGTCTGGCTCGAGCCCGGCATCGCCGGCGTGGCCCCGGACGCCGACCCGCGCTCGTTCGCCCTCGCCGACGTCGACGAGGCCGCCGGCGCGCTGCTCGAGGTGATGGGCGAGGTGAGGCCCCGGGCGGTCGTGACCTACGACCCCCAGGGCGGCTACGGACACCCCGACCACGTGCAGGCCCATCGCGTCACGACGCGCGCGGTGCAGCTGGTCGACGACCCGAGCCTCACCGTCCACTGGGTGCGCACCCCGCGGTCGGTCGCCGAGCGCGACCGCGCCGACCTGCTGGCCCGGCGTCCGGCGTCCATGACGGCTCGCGGTCTCGACGACCCGTACCCGCCCGTGGTGGTCGACGACGACGTGGTCACCACCGTCGTCGACGCGAGCGCCCAGCTGCGCGCCAAGGCCGACGCTCTGCGCGCCCACGCCACGCAGCTGCGGGTGGAGGGCGACGCCTACGCCCTCACCGACGGGGTCGCCGCGCGGCTGAGCGCGGTCGAGTGCTTCCAGCAGGTGCGGGGCGTGCCCGTGGCGGCGGACGACCTGCTCGGCTGACGCCACGCTGCGTCACCCACCCCGCACCGAACGTCGCTGACCGTTCTCGTCCAGGTCACTCCCGCGCGCCACCGCACCGGCAGGGCGCACAGTGGGTCTGCGGTGCAGTGCGTGCCGCGCCGCCGCCCCGAAGGAGCCGCCGTGCGCCACACCCACCCCCTCCCGGACGGCGACCTGCTGGCACGCGTCGGCGGCGCCGTACCCGTCGGCACCGCGGACGTCGGCGCCACCCGCGAGCGCACCCGGCAGCGACGGCTGCTGCGCATCGCCGTGGCCCTCGGCGCGGTGCTGGCGTGGCTGTGGTGGCGGGTGCTGACGGGGTCGCCGGTCGGGCGGCCGTCGCTGCCCGCGGTCGACCCGCTGTACCTGATGAGCGGCGCGTTCTTCCTGGTGCTCATCGTGGTGATGCTCGCCTCGGTGGTCGGCGGTGGCCGCTCACCCCACACCGTCTACCGGCCCGAGCAGATCGACGTCGGGCTCGCCGACGTCGTGGGCATCGACGTGGTCAAGGCCGAGGTGGTCCGCACGCTGAACCTGTTCCTCGCGCACCGCACCTTCGCCGCCGAGATGGGCGGGCGGCCCCGGCGCGGGGTGCTGTTCGAGGGCGGCCCGGGCACCGGCAAGACCCACACGGCCAAGGCGCTGGCCAAGGAGGCCGGCGTGCCGTTCCTCATGGCGACCGCGACGTCGTTCCAGTCCAGCCTGCAGGGCGCCTCGCAGCGTAAGGTCCGCGCGTACTTCAGGGCGCTGCGCAAGGCCGCCCGCCAGTACGGCGGCGCCATCGGCTTCATCGACGAGTTCGACGCCATCGCGCTGCAGCGGCCTGGCGCGACGTCCGGCATGAGCGCGTCGACGTCGGCGCTGTGCTGCGGTGGCCTGACCGGGCTGCAGGTGCTCGCCGCGGCGCCCGCGACGGTGCAGACGGCCTTCACCGGCAGCGGCGACTCGCAGATGACGGTCAACGAGCTGCTGGTGCAGCTGCAGTCGTTCGACGAGCAGACCGCCGGCCAGCGGCTCGTCGGTGCGCTCGTCGACGCCGCGAACCTGGTGCTGCCGGCGCACCGCCAGCTGCGCGGACCCGCGATGGCCCCGGTCAACATCCTGCTGCTGGCCTCGACCAACACCGCCGACCGGCTCGACCCCGCCCTGCTGCGGCCGGGCCGCTTCGACCAGCGACTGTCGTTCGACCTGCCGAGCCGGGCCGGACGTCGCCAGATCGTCGACCACGTGCTCGCCCGCAAGGCCCACGCGGCCGAGCTCGGCCCGAGCCCGCTGGGGGACGAGCGCCGTGACGCCCTCGCCGCCATCACGCAGGGCTACAGCCCGGCGATGCTCGAGGGGCTGCTCGACGAGGCGCTCGTGCGGGCGCTGCAGGGCGGCCGCCGCGCCATGACGTGGGCCGACGTCGAGCAGGCCCGGCTCGTGACCGAGGTGGGTCTGGGTCAGCCGGTCGCCTACACCGAGCACGAGGAGCGGCTGATCGCGACGCACGAGGCGGGGCACGCAACCGTCGCGTGGCTCGTCGCGCCGACCCGGCGCCTCGAGGTGCTGACCATCGTCAAGCGCCGCGACGCCCTCGGCCTGCTCGCCCACGGCGACGCCGCCGAGGTCTGGACCCGCTCGCGCACCGAGATGCGCGGCCTGCTGCAGATCGCGATGGGGGGGCAGGTGGCCGAGGAGCTGTTCTTCGGCGACGTGTCGACCGGCCCGACCGGCGACCTGCAGTACGCCACGACCGTCGCGGCGCAGATGGTCGGGGCCGCGGGCATGCTCGACTCGCTGGTCTCCTTCGCCGCCGTGCAGGGGTCGTCACTGTCGGACGACGGGCTGGTCGGGCGGGTGCTCGGCGACGGCCGCAGCCGCGACCAGGTCGAGACGCTGCTGCACGAGCAGCGCGACGCCGTGCGGACGCTGCTCGGCGCCCACCAGCACCTGGTCGCCGCCCTGCGCGACGCGCTGCTCGAGCACCACGAGCTGATCGGCTCGCAGATCACCGACGTGCTGGCGGCCGCGGCCGCTGCTGGTGGCCCGGTGCCGACGTCCGACGGGGTCATCGACCTGACCGGTGAGCGCCCCCGCGTAGGCTGACCGGGTGAGAGCGCGTCGGGTGGCCGTGCTGGTGCTCGCCCTCGCGGCGGGCGCCGTGACCGGCCTGCTCGGCGGCTACGCCCAGCGCCAGGTCTTCGGCAGCGGCCGGCTGCCCGTGGGCGTGGCCCTCGGGGTCGGGCTCGTCGTCAGCGTGACCGTGCTGGTGCGCGCGGCGTCCGGCACCCCGTGGGTGGTGCTGCCGCTGGCGCTCGGCTGGTTCGCCGCCGTGCTGGCGATGGCCTCGGCACGGCCCGAGGGCGACCTGATGATCCCCGGTGACGGGCGCGGCTGGGCGTTCCTGCTGCTCGGCACCCTCGTGCTCACCGTCGCCCTCGTGCAGCCCGCGCTGCGGCGACCGGCCCGCTCGGTGGTGTCGTGAGCGCGCCCGAGCCTGCGGCCGCCGGTCCCGTCGACGCCGGTGAGCTGCGCCGCGCAATGGGCCGCTTCGCGACCGGCGTCGCCGTGGTCACCACCCGCGACCGCGGCCTCGACCACGCCATGACGGTCAACGCCCTCACCTCGGTCTCGCTCGACCCGCCGCTGCTGCTGGTCTGCGTCGAGAAGGAGGCCCGGTTCCACGACGCCGTCACAGCGGCGGGCTTCTTCGCCGTGAGCCTGCTGCAAGAGTCCGCCCGCCCGGTCGCCGCCTGGCTCGCCACCCGCGGTCGCCCGCTGCACGACCAGCTCGACCGGGTGCCCCACCGCGCCGGCCCCGTCACCGGCGCCGCCCTCGTCGAGGGCGCCCTCGCCGTCCTCGAGTGCCGGACGTCGGCCCTGCACGACGGCGGCGACCACACCATCGTCGTCGGCGAGGTGGTGTCCGCCGAGCTCGGCGACGACCAGGCCGCGCCGCTGCTGTGGTACCGCGCCAGCTTCGCCCGCCTGCCCTGACCCCGGCTCTGCGCCCCGGCCCTGCCCCCCGGGCGGGGTCCCGGATGATCACGTTACGTATGTCTGAGGGCGCTTCACGTGGCGTCGAGCCCGCGTGAGGCGCATCGCTGTCGCGTGAGGGCTGCTGCATCTCAGCAGGCGGACGTCGGCGCCGGGCGCGGATCGCACGATCACGGTGGGGGGCTGCCGTGATCACGTTACGTAGGTCTGAGCGCGCTTCACGTGGCGTCGAGCCCGCGTGAGGCGCATCGCTGTCGCGTGAGGGCTGCTGCATCTCAGCAGGCGGACGTCGGCGCCGGGCGCGGCGGGCCGATCCGCGGTAGGGCAGGTGGCCGTAAAGCGATGATCGGAAGAATCCTTCGGTCGCCTGTTGCGGCACCGCGACGCGCGACGGCATGATCGCCCCCTCCGACGCCGCCGTCGCAGGGTTCGCCCGTCGCCGGCAGCACACGCTGCGAGGGAGTCGAGCATGCACCCGAGAAACGTCCCGACGGGTCGGGCGGACCACGTCCGCAGCGGCCGTGAGGCGTACGTCGCGACGACCGCGACGAGCACCTGATGCCCGTCGTCTCGATGAAGGAGACGCTCGGCCGCGCGTTCGCCGACCGGTACGGCGTCCCGGCGTTCAACGTGCTGGACGACCTCAGCATCGAGGCCGTGCTCGCCGCGGCCGTCCAGGAGCGGTCACCCGTCATCCTGCAGACGTCGGTGAAGACCGTGAAGGCCTACGGCCGCGCCACGCTGTTCGGGATCTTCTCGGCGCTGGTGAGTGACGTGGACGTGCCCGTCACCCTGCACCTCGACCACTGCCCCGACCGCTCGGTGATCAGCGACTGCCTCGAGGGCGGGTGGAACTCGGTGCTGTTCGACGCCCACGAGCTCGAGGTCACCGAGAACCTGCGCCAGACCACCGAGGTGGTGCAGGAGGCCCGCCGCCACGGCGGCCACGTCGAGGGCGAGATCGAGGGCATCCAGGGAGTCGAGGACGGCATCGGGTCGGACGACGCGTCGGTGCGGCACACGCACGAGGTGGCGGTGGACTTCATCACCCGCACCGGTGTCGACTGCTTCGCGCCGGCCATCGGCAACGCGCACGGGCAGTACACGAGCGCCCCGGTGCTCGACCACCAGCGCGTCTCCGACCTCGTTGAGGCGACCGGGATCCCGATGGCCCTGCACGGCGGTACGGGCCTGTCGCCCGACCAGTTCCGCGACCTCGTCGCCCGCGGCTGCGCCAAGGTCAACATCTCCACGGCCCTGAAGGAGACCTACATGAAGTCCGCACTGGAGTTCCTGCGCGGGGCCGAGGAGAAGGGCAAGTGGGACCCGCCGTCGCTGTTCGCCCACCAGCGGGCAGCGGTGCAGCAGATGGCCGTCGAGCACATGCGGATCTTCGGCAGCTCAGGCCGTGCCTGGTGACCGCACTGGTCTTCGACTGCGACGGGGTGCTGGCCGACACCGAGCGGTACGGGCACCTCCCGGCGTTCAACGCCACCTTCGCCCAGCACGGCCTCCCGGTGCGCTGGAGCGAGGAGGAGTACGCCGAGAAGCTGCGGATCGGCGGCGGCAAGGAGCGGATGGCCAGCCTGTTCATCGACCCCGGGTTCGTGACGGCCGCCGGCGTCGGCAGCAGCGACGACGAGCGGGCACAGGCGCTCGCGACCTGGCACCAGGCCAAGACGGGGCACTTCAAGGCCCTGGTCGCCGACGGGGCGATCCCGGCCCGACCCGGCGTCGCACGGGTGATCCACGCGGCGCTGGACGCCGGCTGGGCCGTCGCCGTCGCGTCCACCTCGGCCGTCGAGTCGGTGACAGCGGTTCTCGAGCACGCCGTCGGCGCCGAGACCGCGCGGCGGGTGCCGGTCTTCGCCGGTGACGTCGTCCCCGCGAAGAAGCCGGACCCGGCTATATACCTGCTCGCCGTCGAGCGGCTCGGCCTCGACCCGCGCGACACGGTCGTCGTCGAGGACTCCCGCAACGGCCTGCTCGCCGCGACCGGGGCCGGGCTGCCCTGCGTCGTGACCGTGAACGGCTACACCCGCGACGAGTCGTTCGACGAGGCGGTGCTCGTGGTCTCCGAGCTCGGCGACCCCGACCGCCCGGGCATCGAGGTGCTCGCCAACCGCGGAGCCGCGAGGCCCGGGGACTTCCTGGTCCTCGACGACCTGCTCGCGTGCACGCGAGCCCGGCAAACCCACCCCCCAGGACCCGACGGAGCGGTCGCCGACCGCGCAGGAAGAGGTGCCGTGTGAACGCCCAGGAACAGGTGGAGCTCGTCGTCCGCACGATCGCGCAGACCGCGGTCGACAACGAGAAGTACTTCGGTGACCTGGATGCGGTCGTCGGTGACGGCGACTTCGGGTACTCCCTGGCCCGCGGCTTCGAGAAGGTGCTCGAGGGCTGGGACGACGTCGACCGCAGCGATATCGGGACGTTCCTGAAGAAGATCGGGATGGTCGTCACCTCCCGCATCGGCGGGACGTCCGGCCCGATCTGGGGCACCGCCTTCCTGCGGGCCGGCGCGTCCGCCGGTGCGACGAGCGAGCTGAGCGGCGAGCAGGTCGTCGCGATGCTGCGGGCGGCCACGGACGGCATCAAGGCACGCGGGCAGTCCGACGTCGGCGACAAGACGCTGCTGGACGCGCTGGTGCCGATGACCGACCGGATCGAGCAGGAGCTGCGGTCGGGGGCCGACAGCGCGACGACGGTGGCCGCGGCGGCGGCCACGGCCCGCGAGGCGGCCGAGGCGACCAGCACGATGGTCGCGAGGCGTGGGCGCGCGTCCTACACGGGCGAGCGCAGCAAGGGCTCGGTCGACGCCGGTGCGATGGGCGTGGCCGTGATCGTGGAGCGCATCAACCAAGCGTGGCCGACGGAGGGAACCTCATGAAGAAGTTCGTCAACAACCCCCAGCAGTTCGTGCCCGAGATGCTCGAGGGCATCGCGCTGGCCAACCCGACGACCCTGCAGTACGTGCCCGAGTACAACCTCATCATGCGCGCGGACGCCCCGCGCGACGACAAGGTGTCGATCGTCCAGGGTTCCGGGTCGGGCCACGAGCCCGCCCACGTCATGATCGTCGGCAAGGGCATGCTGGACGCCGCCTGCCCCGGTGACGTGTTCGCGGCCCCCCCGATGGACTACGTCTACGAGACGACCAAGAAGCTCGCCTCCGCCAAGGGCGTGCTGCTGCTGGTGAACAACTACACCGGTGACCGGATGGCCTTCGACATGGGCAGGGAGCTGGCCGAGGCGGAGGGCATCCGGGTCGAGATCCTGACGATCAACGACGACGTCGCGGTCAAGGACTCGCTCTACACCGTGGGCCGCCGCGGTGTTGCCGGCAACTTCTTCGTCATCAAGGCCGTCGGGGCGGCCTCCGAGCAGGGGGCCGACCTCGACGAGCTGCTGCGCATCGGGAACAAGGTCAACGACGTCACCCGCACGATGGGCGTCGCCCTCACGGCGTGCACACCGCCGGCCAAGGGCTCACCGCTGTTCGAGCTCGGCGCCGACGAGATCGAGATGGGCGTCGGCATCCACGGCGAGCCCGGGCGCGAGCGCACCGGCATGACGAACGCCGACGCGATCGTCGACGTGCTTCTCGACGCCGTCGTCACCGACCTGCCCTACAGCTCCGGCGACGACGTGGCGCTGATGATCAACGGTCTGGGCGGCACGCCGATCAGCGAGCTGTACATCCTCTACCGCCGCGCCCACCAGCGGCTGGCCGAGCAGGGCATCACCGTGAAGCGCAGCTACGTGGGCGAGTACTGCACGTCGCTCGACATGGCCGGCGCCTCGCTCACCCTCGTCCGGCTGGACGACGAGATCGACACCCTGCTGGGCGCGCCGGCCGAGGTGCCCGTCCGGGTCTTCTGACCACCGGGTCTTCTGACCACGGGCCTTCTGACCACCGAGCCATCTGAATACCGGGCCGACGGTACGGCGACCGGCACGCCGCCGGTCGCCGTACCGACCCCACAGCACCTTGGAGCGAGCATGGGCAGGCAGATCACCCTCGAGCAGGCCACCGCGATCGTCGCGGCGTGCCAGGCGGAGGCGCAGAGCATCGGACAGCCGATGAACATCGCCGTCGTGGACGACGGCGCCAACCTCGTCGCCTTCGCCTCGATGGACGGCACCAAGCTGATCGGCGTCGACATCTCCCAGCGCAAGGCGCTGACCGCCGTCTACTTCCAGATGGACACCAAGGACCTCGCGCCTCTGGTGCAGCCGGGTCAGCCGCTCTTCGGCATCGAGTCCACCAGCGAGGGTCGTCTGGTCGTGTTCGGCGGGGGCGTGCTGCTGACCACCGGCGACGGTTCCGTCGCCGGTGGTGTGGGCGTCAGCGCCGGGTCGGTCGACCAGGACCACCAGGTGGCGGCAGCCGGCCGTTCGGCGTTCAGCGGCTGAGCCGACGGAAGTCGCCGTGATCATGCGATCCCGGGCACGCATCGGGCTCCTCGTGGGACGGGTGGGCCGGCAGGCGGGGGGGTCAGGAGAGCAGGCGGTACTGGTAGCCGTGGTGCTCGGTGAACCCCGCGGCGCGGTACGCGGTGCGGGCTGGCGCGTTCGCCTCGGCGACCTGCAGGTACGTCGCCCGGTCGCCGCGCCCGAGGCCCCATGCGGCGATGGTGGCGAGCACCTGCCGGGCCAGCCCCTGGCGGCGGGCGGCGGGGCCGACCTCCATGGCGGCGACGCCGGTCCAGCCGCGCGACGACGCGCCCCTGCCAACCGCGAGCACCGCGGAAGCGGCGTCGCGCACTGACACGAAGACCTGGGCGGGCGCCGACAGCAGCACCCGCCGGGCGACGTCCGGCAGGTCCTGGCCGCGGTAGTGGTAGGCGGCGAGCCACGCGTCGTCGGGCTCGTCGTCCAGCCGCAGCACGAGCCCGGCGGGAAGCGGGACGGTGCCCGGCCGCAGCCCGGCCGCGGCGACCTCGCGGGCGGCCGCGGTCATCACCAGCGTCGGGGTGTCGAGGGCGTAGCCGCGCCGCAGCAGCTCGTCGTCGAGCGGGACCGATCGCGAGCTGTCGGCCCGAGCCGGCGCGGACAGCGGCCACACGACGCTGAAGCGGGGCGGCAGGTCGCGGTCGGCGTACCACCGCTCGGCGAGGTCGACGGCGTCGGGCAGAGGCAGCCCGGGGTCGCCGATCGCGAGCACCGAGTTGGCGCGACCGGTGAAGCCCCCGGCCGCGCGCAGCCGCCAGCCACGGCCGCGGACGCCCAGCCACTCCTGCTCGATCGGCCGCCAGCCGTCGGACGCGACGTCCTCGAGGGCCTCGACGTCGAGCGCGAGGTGCGGCGCGGCTCGGCGGGTCGGGGGCGGCGGCACCGGCTTGCCCGCGATGACCTGGTCGAGCGGCACCGACACCTCCCCGGCTCGCGTGCGCACGCGCGCCGAGCCGTCGGCCCACGCCACGAGGTCACCCAGCAGGTCGACGTACCGCCCGCCAGGGGCCCGGCGCCGCAGCACGACGCGGCTGCCGACGTGCTCGGGGCCCACCCGCAGGCCCACCCGGCGAGACATCCGCGCCTCCGTGTGTGTGGTGCGTCGAGGTGTCCGCGATACTAGGCGGCGACCCGCTGGCGCTGATCGGCGCCGCCGCACGAGGAGGTTCTCGCACGTGACGTACGTGATCGCCCAGCCCTGTGTCGACCTCAAGGACAAGGCGTGCATCGAGGAGTGCCCGGTCGACTGCATCTACGAGGGTGAGCGCTCGCTGTACATCCACCCCGACGAGTGCGTCGACTGCGGGGCCTGCGAGCCGGTCTGCCCGGTCGAGGCCATCTACTACGAGGACGACACCCCCGAGCAGTGGAAGGAGTACTACACGGCCAACGTGGAGTTCTTCGACGACCTCGGCTCGCCCGGCGGCGCCGCCAAGCTCGGCATGATCGCCAAGGACCACCCGATCATCGCCGCGCTGCCCCCGCAGGAGCACTGATCCAGCTCCCGGACTTCCCCTGGGACTCCCTCGCCGGTGCCGCGGCGCGGGCGAGGGCCCACCCCGGCGGGATCGTCGACCTGTCCGTCGGCACCCCGGTCGACCCGACGCCCGAGGTCGTGCAGCGGGCGCTCGCCGCGGCGTCCGACGCCCCCGGATACCCGCAGACGTGGGGCACACCGGCGCTGCGCGAAGCCGTCGCCGCGTGGTTCGAGCGCCGCCGCGGCGTGCCGGGCGTCGACCCGGACGGCGTGCTGCCGACCATCGGCTCCAAGGAGCTCGTGGCCTTTCTGCCGACGCTGCTGGGGATGGGTCGCGGTGACGTCGTCGTCCACCCGCGCATCGCCTACCCGACGTACGACGTGGGCGCCCGGATCGCAGCTGCCACACCGGTTGCGGCCGACGCCACGACGCAGGTCGGGCCCGGTCGGGTGGGGCTGGTGTGGGTCAACTCGCCGTCCAACCCGACCGGCCGCGTGCTGCCGGTCGAGCACCTCGCCAAGGTTGTGGCGTGGGCGCGCGCCCGCGGCGCAGTCGTCGCCAGCGACGAGTGCTACGCCGAGCTCGGCTGGGACGGCCAGCCGGTGCCGAGCATCCTCGACCCGGCCGTCTGCGGCGGGTCGCACGAGGGTCTGCTCGCCGTCTACTCGCTGAGCAAGCAGTCCAGCATGGCCGGGTACCGTGCGGCGTTCGTGGCCGGTGACCCCGCCCTGGTCGCCCGGCTGCTCGCGATCCGCAAGCACGCGGGGATGATCGTGCCGTGGCCGGTGCAGCAGGCCATGATCGCGGCCGTCAGCGACGACGACCACGTCGCGGCGCAGAAGCAGCGGTACGCCGAGCGCCGGGCGCTGCTGCGACCCGCGCTCGAGCGGTTCGGCCTGCGGGTCGACGACTCCGCAGCCGGCCTGTACCTGTGGGGCACCGCCGGCGAGCCCGCGGCGACGACGGTCGACCGGCTCGCCGAGCGCGGCGTCCTGATGGCTCCGGGCTCGTTCTACGGCCCGGCCGGCGACCACCACGTCCGCGTCGCGCTGACCGCGACCGACGAGCGCATCGCAGCGGCCGCCACGCGGCTGTGAGCGAGGGGTGTGACCCCGGTCACGCGTGCGCCGCCAGGGCCCTCCGCCGTACGACACGCTCCAGCGGGACGAGTACCGTCGTGCCCGCTCGCCGACGTCATGTCGGGGCGACCGCACTCTTGGAGGTCCACATGGCTGACGACGCGACGCTCGAGCACGCCGGGGGCTCGTTGACCCTGCCCGGCCAGGCGGCCACGGACGGCGACGACGCCTACGACATCTCGAAGCTGCTCAAGGAGACCTCGCACGTCACCTTCGACCCCGGCTTCGGCAACACCGCCGCCACGCGCTCGGCGATCACCTACATCGACGGCGACGCCGGCATCCTGCGCTACCGGGGCTACCCGATCGAGCAGCTCGCCGAGCACTCGACGTTCATGGAGACCTCCTACCTGCTCATCTACGGCGAGCTGCCGACCGCCGACCAGCTGGCCAGCTTCACCCGCAGCGTGCAGCGCCACACGCTGCTGCACGAGGACCTCAAGCGCTTCTTCGAGGGCTTCCCGCGCGACGCCCACCCGATGCCCGTGCTGTCCAGCGCGGTCAGTGCGCTGTCGACCTTCTACCAGGACAGCCTCAGCGTCCGCGACCCCCAGCAGATCGAGCTGTCCACCGCTCGGCTGCTGGCCAAGCTGCCGACCATCGCGGCCTACGCCTACAAGAAGTCCGTGGGCCAGCCGATGCTCTACCCCGACAACAGCCAGGGCCTCGTCGAGAACTTCCTCGCCATGACGTTCGGCTTCCCCGCCGAGCCCTACCAGGTCGACCCGGTCATCGCCAAGGCCCTCGACCAGCTGTTCATCCTGCACGCCGACCACGAGCAGAACTGCTCGACCTCGACGGTGCGTCTCGTCGGCTCGGGCCAGGCCAACCTGTTCGCCTCGGTCTCGGCCGGCATCCACGCCCTGTCCGGGCCGCTGCACGGTGGCGCCAACTCCGCCGTCCTCGACATGCTCGACGAGATCCGCACCAGCGACGACGACGTCGACACCTTCATGACGCGGGTGAAGAACAAGGAGCAGGGCGTCCGGCTCATGGGTTTCGGGCACCGGGTCTACAAGAACTACGACCCGCGCGCGGCCATCGTGAAGAAGACCGCCGACGAGGTGCTGCAGAAGCTGGGCGTCAACGACGAGCTGCTCGACATCGCGCTGCGGCTGGAGGAGATCGCCCTCGCCGACGACTACTTCGTCTCGCGCAAGCTCTACCCGAACGTCGACTTCTACACCGGCCTGATCTACAAGGCCATGGGCTTCCCGACCCGCATGTTCACGGTGCTGTTCGCCATCGGCCGGCTCCCCGGCTGGATCGCCCAGTGGCGCGAGATGATGGAGGACCCGGAGACCAAGATCGGCCGGCCGCGCCAGCTGTACGTCGGCCCCACCACGCGGGACTACCTGCCGACCGACCAGCGTTAGTCGGTCGTCAGACCACCCGCTCAGTGTCGAAGGAGTCACGTGCCCAAGCTGACCGTAGGTACCGAGAACACCGCCCCGATCGAGATCGACTACACCGACGTCGGCTCGGGCCTGCCCGTGGTCCTCATCCACGGCTGGCCGCTGTCGCAGAAGTCCTGGGAGAGCCAGGTGCCGGCGCTCGTGGCCTCGGGTCACCGGGTCGTCACCTACGACCGCCGCGGGTTCGGTGACTCCTCCAAGCCGTGGACCGGCTACGACTACGACACCTTCACCGCGGATCTCGCGGCGCTGCTCGACCACCTCGACCTGCACGACGTCACGCTCGTCGGTTTCTCCATGGGCGGCGGCGAGGTCGTGCGCTACATCGCGACCCACGGCACCGCGCGCATCCGCAAGGCCGTGCTCGCGTCCGCGGTGCCGCCGTACCTGTACAAGAGCGACGACAACCCCGACGGCGGTCTGGACGACGCCACCATCGCCGGCTTCGAGGCCGGCGTGACCGGTGACCGCCCCGCGTTCCTGGACGAGTTCACGAAGAACTTCTTCAGCACCGGCGGCCTGGTCGGCAGCAAGCTGCGGGTCAGCGAGCCGCAGCGCCAGTTCGCGCTGTCGCTGGCGTTCCCCGCTTCGCCGAAGGGCACGCTCGACTGCATCGGCGCCTTCGGCCGCACCGACTTCCGCGCCGACGTCGCGAAGGTCACCGTGCCGACGCTCGTCATCCACGGCGACAGCGACGGCATCGTGCCGTTCGAGGTCAGCGGCAAGCGCTCGGCCGAGCTCATCCCCGGCGCGCAGCTGCACGTCATCGAGGGCGGCCCGCACGGCGTCAACGCCTCGCACGCCGAGGAGTTCAACACCGCGCTGCTCGAGTTCATCGACGGCTGACCTCCACCGGTCCTACGCGGGCGCCCGGTCCTCCAGCAGGATGACCGTGGCGCCCGCGCCGCGTCCGGGCACGCCCGGCCCGGAGGCCGACGTCCAGCCGGTGGAGTCGGCGGTGCGCGACCAGAGCCGGCCGTCGGCGTAGACGCGGGCCACTCCCAGCCGCTCGGCCTGCGCGACGGCCCACTGCGCCACCGCCCACGTCGTCGCGGGTGAACGGGTCCTCAGCCGCAGCCCGTCGCGGCCGCGCACCCTCGTCGACGCGACGGCGGGCAGCTCGGCGCGCAGCGCGCGCACCAGCGGTGGCAGGCCCTGCTCGCCCGACGGCCGCTCGTCCGGGTCGAGCCGGCACGCCAGCGCGGCGGGGGACTGGCCGGTCAGCGCCGACGCGAGCACCCGCGCGCGGCCCTCGTGCTGGGCGTAGGCGTCAGGAAAACCGCTGCGCTGCACCGCTTGCGCCACCTCGGTGACCGGTCGGGTGCGGTAGTCGTCGACGTCGACGAGCACGTCGTAGAAGGCGTTCGTGGCGTGGACGGGGTCCATCACCTGGGCCTTGGTGCCCCAGCCCTGGGACGGACGCTGCTGGAACAGCCCGAGCGAGTCGCGGTCGCCGTAGGACACGTTGACGAGCGTCGACTCCTGCATGACCGTGGCCAGCCCGATGGTCGCGGCGCGCGCCGGGAGCCCGCGCTTGACCGAGATGCCGGCGACGGTGGCCGCGTTGCCCATCTGCTCGGGCGAGAGGCGCACGGAGCTGCCGGAGACCGTCGTCTCGCAGGAGGCCTTGACGGCCGGGTCGCGCCGGACGACGGCGACGACCAGGGCGACGACGACGGCCAGAGCCGCCAGGACGACGACCACGTCGCGCACGCGCTCACCGCGCTGGGACAGGTGCATGCCGCGCCGCCGCTTCAGTTGGCGTGCAGCGCCGCGTTGAGCTCGACGGTCGTGCCGGGCCGCGCCACCACCTCGACGGTGCCGGTCACCGAGTTGCGGCGCAGCAGCATGTTGCTGGCGCCCGACATCTCGCGGGCCTTGACGACCTGCCCGGCCTGCGGACCGTCGGCGAGCGTCACCTTGGTGCCCGCCGTGACGTAGAGCCCGGCCTCGACCACGCAGTCGTCCCCGAGGCTTATGCCCACGCCGGCGTTGGCGCCCAGCAGGCAGCGGCGTCCGATCGAGACGACGGCCTTGCCGCCGCCGCTCAGCGTGCCGAGGATCGACGCGCCGCCCCCGATGTCGGAGCCGTCACCGACGACGACACCGGCCACGATGCGGCCCTCGACCATCGACGTGCCGAGCGTGCCGGCGTTGAAGTTCACGAAACCCTCGTGCATCACGGTGGTCCCGCTCGCGAGGTGGGCGCCGAGGCGCACGCGGTCGGCGTCGGCGATGCGCACGCCGCTGGGCACGACGTAGTCGGTCATGCGCGGGAACTTGTCGACGCCGTAGACCGTGACGCGCGGCGTGCTCGCCATCAGCCGCGTCCGGGTGGCCTCGAAGCCGTCGACCGCGCACGGCCCGGCGCTGGTCCACACCACGTTGCTCAGCACGCCGAACAGGCCCTCGAGGTTCTGCCCGTGGGGCGCCACCAACCGGTGCGAGAGCAGGTGCAGCCGCAGGTAGGCGTCGGCGGCGTCGGCGGGCGCAGCGTCCAGGTCGACCACCGTGCGGACGACGGTGCGCCGCACCCGGCGCGCCGGGTCGTGGTCGGCGAGCGCCGCGAGGTCGGCGGGGACGTCGTCCGGCCCGCTCGTCGGAGCCTCTCCGAGCGCCGGCGCGGGGTACCAGACGTCGAGGACCTGGCCGTCCTCGGTCGTGGTGGCGAGGCCGATGCCCCAGGCCGTCCGCTCGCTGCTCATGGCTGCAGCCTAGGCAGCCGACCGTGACGTCCGACGCAGGGATGCACCGCCTCGGGCGGCGTCCGTGCCCCACAAGGTTGATCACGTTACGTAGGTGATCCGATGCTTACCGCGCCCTGCAGCACGCGGGAAGTCCACGCTCGTCGCGGGAAGCTCGATCTGGACGTCGGCACCCACTGCTGGTGTGGCGATCGGATCCCCTGACCGCCGACCGCCCGCCGGCGGCGTCGGCAGTCGACGTCGATCGCGCTGCGTGCCTGAGGCGGCGCGTCTCGAGGCGAGACGCCACGTGAACATCGTCCGCGCACGAACTCGCTCGGACGTCGGCCCAGCGGGTCTCGGTGGGTCGCCGCGCGAGGCCCAGAGCGGGCGTCACGACGACGCTCTACTGTCCAGGCATGACTGCGCCACTGCCCACCGTCGGCGCCTCGCTCGACCTGTCGCAGGATGTCCTGCAGCTCACCCGGGCCCTGTGCGACATCGAGTCGGTCAGCGGCAACGAGGGCGCGCTCGCGGATGCGATCGAGGCCGCGCTGCGACCGCTGGGCCACCTGGAGGTGCTGCGCGACGGCGACGCGGTCGTCGCCCGCACCGCGCTCGGGCGCGACGAGCGGGTCGTGCTCGCCGGCCACATCGACACCGTCCCGCTCGCCGCCACGCCCAACCTGCCCACCTTCCTGGACGGCGGGCTGCTGCACGGCCGCGGCACGTGCGACATGAAGGGCGGGGTCGCCGTCCAGCTGGCGCTAGCGGCGCGGGTGCCGCAGCCCTCGCGCGACGTCACCTACGTCTTCTACGACGGCGAGGAGGTCGAGTCCGAGCGCAACGGCCTGGGCCGGATCGCCCGCCACCACCCCGAGTGGCTCGACGCCGGGTTCGCGGTGCTGCTCGAGCCGACGAACGCCGGGGTCGAGGGGGGCTGCAACGGCACGATGCGCGTCGACGTGATCGTGCCCGGGGTCGCGGCCCACTCGGCGCGCGCCTGGATGGGGCACAACGCCATCCACGACGCCGCGGTCGTGCTCAGCCGGCTCACGTCGTACCAGCCGAGGTCGGTGGAGGTGGAGAGGCTGGTCTACCGCGAGAGCCTCAACGCGGTCCGCATCAGCGGCGGGGTGGCCGGCAACGTCATCCCCGACCGCTGCGTCGTCACCGTCAACTACCGCTTCGCCCCCAGCACCGGCGCCGACCGGGCCGAGGCCCACCTGCGCGAGCTGTTCACCGGCTTCGAGCTCGTCGTCACCGACGCCGCACCCGGCGCCCGCCCGGGCCTGGACCGCCCCGCCGCCGAGGACTTCGTGCGGATGGTCGGCCGCGAGCCGCTGCCCAAGTACGGCTGGACCGACGTCGCGCGCTTCAGCGAGCTCGGCGTGCCGGCCGTCAACTACGGCCCGGGCGACCCGCTGCTCGCCCACACCGACCACGAGCACGTGCCCGTCGACCAGCTCGGCGACTGCGAGCGGCGGCTGCGCGCCTGGCTGGGCGCGCCCGGCTGAGCGGACCGAGGGCGGTCCGGGATCGCATGATCACGGCTGAGCGGGTGGCGGGCGCGCCCACCTGAGCGCGGTCGGCGTCACCTGACCTAGCGTGGCGGCATGACCGACCCGGACTCCTACCACAAGGGACCTGTGACGCTGCGGCGCCAGCAGGTGCCCGACAGCACCACCGACCAGCGGCTGCTCGACGGCCCCCACGACCACGACTGGCTGCACAGCGACCCGTGGCGGGTGATGCGCATCCAGAGCGAGTTCGTCGAGGGGTTCGGGGCGCTCGCCGAGCTGGGCCGGGCCGTCAGCGTCTTCGGGTCCGCGCGCACCAAGCCCGACCACCCGTCGTACGCGCTGGGCGTCGAGGTGGGACGGCTGCTGGCGGAGGCGGGCTACGCGGTCATCACCGGCGGCGGCCCGGGCGTCATGGAGGCCGCCAACAAGGGCGCGTGCGAGGCGGGCGGGGTGTCGGTCGGGCTCGGCATCGAGCTGCCGCACGAGCAGGGGCTCAACGCCTACGTCGACCTCGGCGTGAACTTCCGCTACTTCTTCGCGCGCAAGACCATGTTCGTCAAGTACGCCCAGGGCTTCATCGTGCTCCCCGGCGGGTTCGGCACCTTCGACGAGCTGTTCGAGGCCATGACGCTCGTGCAGACCCACAAGGTGACGTCGTTCCCGATCGTGCTGCTCGGGACGTCGTACTGGCAGGGGCTGCTGGACTGGCTGCGGTCGAGCGTGCTCGCCGAGGGCATGGTGAACGAGTCCGACCTCGACCTGCTGACCGTCACTGACGACCCGGCCCACGCCGTCAAGGTCATCCTCGACGCCAACACCCGCTGAGCCCTGTGAGCGCAGGGCGAGCGGTCGACGACGCGAAGGGCTGGACGGCGGCGGCGCGCTGATCGACACTGGCCCATGGCCGTCTCACCGCTCCCGGCGCGCGGCACCGTGCTGCTCGGGCGCGACGTCGCCGGACGGGCGCTGCGCATCAGCAGCCACCCGGAGGCCGGCCGCGTCGTCCTGTCGATCTGGGACCACGACCGTTGCGTCGCGACCGTGCGGCTGGCCGAGGCCGACGTGCCCGACCTGGTGCGCTCGCTGACCTCCTGCCTGCTGCCGGTGCCGCAGCCCGCGGCCGAGGCGGGCTGAGGCCACCCCGGCTGACATGCTGGCCGCATGGCTGCCGTGTGCGTGTACTGCTCCTCCAGCGACGGCATCGACCCCCGCTACGCCGCCCTCGCGGGTGAGCTGGGGTCGGCGATCGCCCGGCGCGGCCACACCCTCGTGAGCGGCGGCGGGCGGGTGTCGATGATGGGAGCCGTGGCGCGCGCCGCACGGGCCGGGGGAGCGCACACGGTCGGGGTGATCCCGCAGGCCCTCGTCGACCTCGAGGTCGCGGACCACGACGCCGACGAGCTGCTGGTGGTGCCCGACATGCGTACCCGCAAGGCGCTCATGGACGAGCGCGCCGACGCGTTCGTGACCCTGCCCGGCGGCGTCGGCACCCTCGAGGAGCTCATGGAGGTGTGGACCGCCCGCAGCCTCGGCATGCACGCCAAGCCCGTGGTGCTGCTCGACCCGTGGGACGACCTGCGCCCGCTCGTCGACCTCGCGAAGGCGTTGCACCGTAAGGGGTTCGTGCGGTCCACCGCGCTGGCGCACCTGCTGCGCGCCACGTCGGTCGACGACGCTCTCGACCTCGTCGAGACCGCGACGGCAGGCGCGGCCTGATCCGCGCGGACGACGGCGCGACGGCGCCGGCCCGGCGCTGTCGGTGCCCCGTGACACCATGAGCGCGTGACGCTGATCGAGGTGCTGGTCGTGCTGGCGCTCGTGGCCGCGGTGGCCGCGGTGGCCGTCGGTGCGGTGCGCGGCGGCCTCGACGAGCCGGCGTCCACGGTGCCCGACCCGCTGCTGGTCGACCCGGCCGCCGACCCCGAGGCGCCGGTCAGGGGCAGCGACCTGCTCGACGTCAGGTTCGCCCTCGCGCTGCGCGGCTACCGCATGGACCAGGTCGACGACGTCCTCGACCGCGCGGCCGACGCCATCGAGTCGCGTGACGAGCAGATCCGCCGGTTGCGCGACCAGCTCGAGGCGACGAGCGCGCACGATGGCGTCGACCACGGTGCCGTCGACCACGGTGCGGTCGACCACGGCGCCGTCCGCGACGGGCCATCGCAGGCATGAGCACGTTCACCGTGCGGCGCGACGTCGCGGCGCCCGCTCCCGTGGTCTGGTCGACGCTCGTGCACTGGCCCAACCACGGCCGCTGGGTGCCGCTGACCCGGGTGTGGGTGACGACGGCCTCCGCTCAGGGTGTCGGGGCGGGCTTCGTCGGCCGCACCGGAGTCGGGCGGCTGGCCTTCGACGACCCCATGACCGTCACCGCGTGGCGCCCGCCGACCGACGCCGAGCCGGGGCTGTGCGAGATCCACAAGACGGGCCGGGTCGTGCTCGGCGACGCCTGGTTCACCGTCACGCCGACCAGCCCCGAGGGCTGTGAGGTGACGTGGAGCGAGACGGTCGAGGTGGCCGGCGTGCGCCGGCTGCCGCTGTCGGGCCCGGTGAGCGCCTTCGCCGGCGGGCTCGCGTTCGGCTACGTGCTGCGCCGGCTGGCCGCCGAGGCCGAGTCGCGGTGACCAGCGGCGTGGCGGCGTGACGTCGCAGGGGCTCGTCGCGGGGGACGACGGGCTGGCGCGCTGCGCCTGGGGTGCCTCCACCCCCGACTACGCCCGCTACCACGACGAGGAGTGGGGCAGGCCCGTCCACGGCGAGGCGCCGCTGCTCGAGCGGCTGACGCTTGAGGCCTTCCAGTCGGGGCTCTCCTGGCTGACGATCCTGCGCAAGCGCGAGGCCTTCCGGGTCGCCTTCGCCGGCTTCGACGCCGACGTGGTCGCGCGCTTTCGCGCAGCCGACGAGGCGCGCCTGCTCGCCGACGCGGGCATCGTCCGCAACCGCGCCAAGATCGCGGCGGCCGTCACGAACGCGCGGGCGGTCGTCGCGCTGCGCGAGCACGGCGGCCTCGACGCGCTCGTCTGGTCGCACGCGCCCCACCCGCGCCCGCCGCGGCCAGCCACGCCGGCCGACGTACCGGCGACGACGGCGGGGTCGACGGCGCTCGCGAAGGAGCTGCGCGCGGCGGGGCTGGTCTTCGTCGGGCCCACCACGGCCTACGCGGCCATGCAGGCGTGCGGGCTGGTCGACGACCACCTCGCGGGCTGCCACGTGGCGCCCTCATGAGCACCGCCGTGGGCACGGCTCCCGTCACCGCAGCGGGCGTCGTCCGGCACCGGGTCCGGCGCCTCGACGTGGTGCTGGTGCTCGTGGTCTACGCACTGACCCGGCTGTGGGACGCCGTCCTGATCCAGCGGGCGTCCGCGCACCAGCTGCCGAGCATCTGGACCGGCCCGACGTCGGACTACTTCGACCTCGCCCAGCTGTGGGACGCGCAGTGGTACCGCATCGTCGCGATCCAGGGCTACCCGCTGCCGCTGCCGGTCGACGCCACCGGCGCCGTGCAGCAGAACGCCTGGGCGTTCTTCCCCGCCTTCCCCTACACCGTGCGCGCTGTCATGGCCGTCACCGGGCTCGACTTCTCCCCGGCCGCGGTGCTCACCAACGTGGTGCTCGGGGCGCTGGCGGTCGTCGTGCTGCTGCGGCTGCTGCAGCGCGTGGCCGGACGCCGGGCCGGGCTCGCGGGCGTGGCGCTGCTGTGCGCGCTGCCGTCGGCGCCGGTGCTGCAGATCGCCTACAGCGAGACGCTGTTCCTGCTGCTGCTGGCCATCGCGACGCTGTGGCTGGTCGAGCGGCGGTACGCCGCCGTCGCGGTCGTCGTGCTCGTCATGGCCCTGACGCGGCCGGTCGTCGCGCCCTTCGCGGTCGTGGTGCTCGGTCACCTCATCGCCCGGTGGTGGTCGCGCCGCACCGACCCGCTGCCGCGCCGCGACGTCACGCGGATCGTCGGGCTCGGCCTGTTCGCCGCCGTGTCGGTCATCCTGTGGCCCGCCATCGTGCAGGTCGCGACCGGCGAGCCCGACGCCTACACGCGCATCCAGGGCGCCTGGCGCACCGGCGGCGTCGTGCAGGCGCCGTTCGCGCAGACCCTCGAGATCGTCCGCCTGCTGTGGGGCGACCGCGGGCCCACCTACCTGGTCGTCGCGTCGGTCGCGTACGTCGCGCTGGTGCTCTCGCCCGCGGCGCGCGCCCTGGGGCCCGAGCTGCGCACCTGGTGCCTCGCCTACCCGACGTACGTGCTCGCCGTGCACGAGCCGTGGACCAGCACCTACCGCTACGCGCTGTTCCTGTTCCCGCTGCTCGTGCTGCCGGGGCGGCTGCGGCGCCTCGGTCCGCCGCTCGTGCTGGCGCTGCTGGGCTTCGGCCTCGTGCTGCAGCAGCGCTGGGTCGACGAGCTGCTGGTGTTCACCCCACCGACCGACTTCCCGCCGTGACGCACACCCCGGTCGGCGCCACCTCGGCCGGCGGGCGCCGCGTCGATCAGCGCCCGCGGAACTGCGGCGGGCGCCGCGTCGATCAGCGCCCGCGGAACTGCGGCGGGCGCTTGGCGACGAACGCCTCGACGGCCCCGAGGTGGTCGGCCGTGGCGCCGGTCAGCGCCATGAGCTCACCCTCGTGGGCGAGGGAGTCGGCGAGGTCGTGCGTCTGCGCGTACCGCAGCGTCGACTTGATTGACGCGTGGGCGACCGTCGGGCCGGCCGCGAGCTGTCCCGCCAGCCCGGCAGCGGCAGCCGGCAAGTCGTCGTCCGGCACGACACGGGTGGCGAGGCCGAGCTCGAGCGCCTCGGCCGCGCCGACGCGGCGCGGCACGAGCAGCAGCTCGGTGGCCCGGGCAAGGCCGACCAGGCGCGGCAGCGTCCAGGACGCTCCCGAGTCGCACGACAGGCCGATGGCGGCGAAGGCGGTGGTGAACGCCGCGCTCTCGGCCATGACGCGCAGGTCGCACGCGAAGGCGAACGACGCCCCGGCCCCGGCCGCGACGCCGTTCACCGCAGCGACGACGGGCTTGGGCATGGTCGCCAGCAGCGTCGCGATCGGGTTGTAGTGGTCGCGCACGGTGTCGGCGAGACCGCCGGGGTCGCCGTCCGTGCGCATCTTGCCCACGTGCTCGCGCAGGTCCTGCCCGACGCAGAAGGCCCGCCCGCTGCCGGTCAGGACGACGGCCCGGACGCCGTCGTCGTCCGCCACCTCCCGCAGGGCGGCGAGCAGCGCGACCTTGGTCGGGTCGTCGAGCGCGTTCATGCTCGCGGCCCGCGCGAGGGTGACCGTGGCCACCGCACCGTCGCGGGACAGCTGCACCGGCTGGTCGGTCACGGGTCCTCCGTCGGGTGGCTGGTAGCGCGAGCTGCCGCCGGTGGTCCGCGCGGCTGCGGCCGCAGCCTGCCACGGTGAGGCGATTTCCCGCCCGGGCCGTTGACCCGCGATAATGAACCGACACGCGTGCGCCGGCCCCGCTGCCGTCGCCGCCCGCGCAGCGAAAGGGGTTCGGCGAATGGCCGCCATGAAGCCGAGGACCGGTGACGGTCCGCTCGAGGTGACCAAGGAGGGTCGTGGCATCGTCATGCGCATGCCGCTCGAGGGTGGTGGTCGTCTCGTCGTCGAGATGACCCCCGACGAGGCGAACGCCCTCGGTGACGCCCTCAAGACCGCTGCCGGCTGAGACGACCGCACCCCCGAAGGCCCCGACCCGCTGACCGCGGACCGGGGCCTTCGGCGTCCGCCGGGCTTCGGCGTCCGCGACTAGTCTCGGGCGGTGCGCGCCCCCCGGATCCGCCCCGTCTTCGGCTCGGTCACCGCGGTGCTGGCGGGTGGTGGTCCGCGCATCGACGTGCTGGCGCTGCCGCTGGTCGCCGGTGACGACGGTCCCGTGCCCGGCAACGGCACCGCAGCGGCCCTCGACGCGCTGGGCGTCGACCTCGATGAGGTCATGCGGCTCGAGAAGCCGTCGGCCTCGGCCGGATCGCTCACCCGCGTGCCGTGCCCCGCGCAGGGTCTGGTCGACCGGGTCGTGCTCGTCGGCACCGGCGACGGCCTCGCCCCTGCGGTGCGGACGGCGGGCGCGGCGCTGGCTCGGACCGCCCGCGGCCGCGACCGCGTCGTCACGACCGTCGGCGCACCGTCCGCCGGAACCCGTGGCGGCGAGGCCGCACGCGCGCTCGCCGAGGGGCTGGTGCTCGGGTCGTACAGCCCGCCGCGATCCGGCGTCGGCTCGCCGCCTCCCGCCCCGGTGCGCCGCGTCGACGTGGTCGGGCGGGTGCTGGACGGCGACCTCGCCGCAGGGTCGGCCCTGGCCGAGGCGACCGTGCTGGCGCGCGACCTGGCCAACACCCCGTCGTCCACCAAGAGCCCGGCGTGGCTGGCCACGCGCGCGCGGCGCGCCGCCGCCGAGGCGGGCCTGGGCTGTCGGGTGCGCGATCACCGCGAGCTGGCGGCGGAGGGCTTCGGTGGCATCCTCGCCGTGGGCGCTGCCGCGAGCCGTCCGCCGCGGCTGGTCGAGCTGGCGTACGTGCCGTCGAGCGAGCTTGCGTCGCGCCGCGCCCGACCACCCCACGTCGTGCTGGTCGGCAAGGGCATCACGTTCGACACCGGCGGCATCTCACTCAAGCCGCGCGAGGCGATGGTGCCCATGAAGACCGACATGTCGGGCGCCGCGGCGGTGCTCGCGACGCTGCGCGGCTGCCGCGACCTCGGCGTCAAGGTGAGGGTCACGGGGCTGCTGCCGCTCGCGGAGAACACTATCGGCGCCTCGGCGTACCGCCCCGGCGACGTCGTCACGCAGTACGGCGGCCGCACCGTCGAGGTGCGCAACACCGACGCCGAGGGCCGCCTGGTGCTCGCCGACGCCCTCGCGTACGCCGACGCCCAGCTCGACCCCGACCTCCTCGTCGACGTCGCCACCCTCACCGGCGCTGCCACCCAGAGCCTCGGGCGCGGCATGGGCGCGCTGTTCACCGGCGACGAGCGGCTCGCCACCGCGCTGCTTGACGCCGGCGAGCGCAGCGGCGAGCGGCTGTGGCGGATGCCGCTGGTCGACGACTACCGCCCGTCGCTCGACTCCGACCACGCCGACCTCTGCCACATCGCCACGGTCCCCGGCGTCGGCGCGGGCGCCGTCGTCGCAGCCCTGTTCCTGCGCGAGTTCGTCGGCGCCCGCCGCTGGGCCCACCTCGACATCGCCGGCCCCGCCCGCTCCGAGCGCGACGCGGGTCTGCTCAACAAGGGCGGCACGGGCTTCGGCGCGCGCCTGCTGCTGCGCTGGCTGCAGACCCTCAACTGACCCACCCCCACTCCCGTGATCATGCGGTCGCGGCCCGCCTTCGCCGTGATCATGCGATCCCGGCCCGCCCTGCCGTGATCATGCGATCTCGGCCCGCCCTCGCCGTGATCATGCGATCGCGGCCCGCAGGGTGTTGCCGTCGCGTCCGGCCGAGAGCCGGCACCCTCCGGTCCGCTGTCGCAAGCTCCCTGACGCGGACCTCCGGCCACCGGCCCTCGGCCTTCTCCCGCCGTGATCGTGTCCCGTCTTGCGATCCCGGCTCGCTGCCGCCGTCCGGTGAAGACGTGGCCCCCACGGTCATCGAATGACGTGGATCTCGGGCAGCGTCGTCAGGTCTTCCATGGGGCGGCTTCAGGGGTGACGGGTGGACCCGCCCGGACGTCGACCGCCGCGCTCGCTCAGCAGGGCTGGGTGACCGAGCCGAGGTGCCAGCCGTGCGCAGGGACCTCGACGACTTCGACCGAGTACGCCCAGCTGCGGTAGGTGACGGTCGACGATCCGCTCCCGCTCGCCAGCCACCCCCAGCGCGGCGTGGCCTGTGACTGACGACGCTGCCACTCCTCGAGCGCGGCACGCGCCGACGGTGCCCCCTGTGAACCGCCCGCGATCGCGGGCGACGCGGTGCAGGACTCGCGTCCGGCGCCCGAGAACCACCCCCCGGCTGCCAGGACGCCGAGGCCCAGGACGAGCGTCGCCGCCAGGCTCACGGTGACCAGCTGCCGGCGTCGGCGCGTCGCGGGGACGAGCAGCGGTTGGAAGGGCATCGGCGTCACCTTCCGAGCGGCCATCGCGGGCGGTCGCCCGTGCGGTGTGACGTCGCGCCACCAGCTGCGGTTCCCGGCCCGTCGACGTCCGGCAGCAATTAGCTCGGGTCCTCGACGGCGCCACCCTGCCTGCCGACGCTCCGCCGGCGGGCGGTTGGCGGTCAGGGGGCTCGATCGCCACTCGAGCGGTTGTTGCCGACGTCCGGGGTGAGCTTCCCGCGACGAGGGTGGACTTCCCGGTGCTGCAGGACGCGGCGGGCATCGGATCACCTACTCAACGTGATCAAACTTGGCCGGGCGGTGCACTCCGGGGCGACGGCGCGCGTCCCGCGGACGCTCCGCCGAACCGACGTCCGCCTGATGAGATCGCACCGCCTTCACGCGACGACAAGCCGCTTCACGTGGCGTGCACGCCTCGGGATGCGCGCCGGAACCTACGTAACGTGATCACGGAGGCCCGCCCGCCCGCGCCCGCCATCACGGACGCCCGCGCCGTCACGGACGCCCGCGCGCCGGCACGGACGTCGGACAAGCCGCCCCGGAGTCGGACGATCGGCGTCAGGGGCGCTTGACCGCCACGAGCAGCCCGTCGCCGACGGGGAGGAGCGTGGGGAGCACGCGCTCGTCGTCGCGCACGCGCTTGCCGAGCTCGCGGATGGCGGTGGTGGTCTCGTCGCGCTGGGCGGGGTCGGCGACGCGGTCGTGGCCCAGGGCGCCCTCGAAGGCCACGGCGCCGCCGGGGCGCAGCAGGCGCAGGGCCTGGTCGAGGTACTCGTCGTACTCGGCCTTGCCGGCGGTGCAGAAGACCAGGTCGTAGGCGCCGTCGGTGAGCCGGGGGAGCACGTCCAGCGCGCGGCCGGAGATCACGCGGGTGCGGTTGCCGGGGATGCGGGCCTCGGTGAAGGCCTGGCGGGCGGCGCGCTGGTGCTCGGGCTCGACGTCGATGGTGGTGAGGACGCCGTCGCCGGGCATGCCCTGCAGCAGCCAGAGGCCCGAGACCCCCGCACCGGTGCCGATCTCGACGACCGAGCGGGCGGCGAGGGTGGCGGCGAGCAGCCGCAGCGCAGCGCCGGCGCCGGCGCCGACCGCCGTGCACCCGAGCTCGGCGGCCCGGCCGCGGGCGGCCTCGACGACCTCGGTCTCGATGACGAAGGACTCGGCGTACGCCCAGCTCGCGGGCTTCAGACCGCTCACGGATGGCCTCCAGGTGTGTGAGGTGGTGCCGGGGGCGCATGTCGGCCACGGGTCGATCGGACGGTTCACCCTAGTGGGGCGCGCGCGGGAACCGGCCGGGCCGGTGCCGCGTTCAGGAGGGGACGGCCACTCGGCCGTGCCAGCGGCTGGTGGTGCGCGCCGTCCGGCGCGAATGCAGCCCCGCCGCGGCGGTTGGTGATGAGACGAGGGACGATGGTCACGCTGGAGCAGGTCGGTCGCGCGAGCGCCCGCGATGGCCTCGGAGGTGGCATGTCGGACGACGGCACGGACGGTGCGGGGGAGCTGACCCTCGGCCCCGATGGCGGCTGGGTCGACCGCAGCGCCGCCGCCCCCTGGACGCCTCCCACCTGGGAGCAGGTCGTCCGCGAGCACTCCGCCCGCGTCTACCGCCTCGCCTACCGGCTGACCGGCAACGTCCACGACGCCGAGGACCTCACGCAGGAGGTCTTCGTCCGGGTCTTCCGGAGCCTGTCCTCGTACACCCCCGGCACCTTCGAGGGCTGGCTGCACCGCATCACCACCAACCTGTTCCTCGACCAGGTGCGCCGCAAGAAGCGCATCCGCTTCGACGCCCTCGCCGACGACGCCGCCGAGCGCATGCCCGGGCGCGAGCCCGACCCCTCGCGGGCCTACGAGGACACCCACCTCGATGACGACGTGCAGGCCGCGCTCGACGCGCTGTCGCCGGAGTTCCGCGCCGCCGTCGTGCTGTGCGACATCGAGGGCCTCAGCTACGAGGAGGTCGCGGCGACGCTCGGCATCAAGCTCGGCACCGTCCGCTCCCGCATCCACCGCGGGCGCTCCCAGCTGCGCACCGCGCTGGCGCACCGCCGCCGTCCGGTCGCCGGGAAGCCCGACACCGACGGGGAGGCGCTGTGAAGGGCTTCCCGACCACGCCGTGCCTCGGCGAGCGCGTGAGCGCGCTGGCCGACGGCTCCCTGCCGGACGACGTCCGCGACCGCTCGCTCGCCCACGTCGCCGGCTGCGACACCTGCCGCCAGGCCCTCGACGTCGAGCGGCTGCTGGTCGACCGGCTCCACGTGCTGCCCGACCCGGCGCCCTCGGCGGCGCTGATGGGCCGGCTGCTCGCGCTCGGCGAGCCCGGCGGCCCGCTGCCGCCGCGTCCCGGCCGCGTCGCCGGCACCGCCCGCCAGCCCACCGTGGCCGTCGTCGGCGCGCCCGCTGGCCGGCCGGAGGCAGCCACCCGGCCAGCCGGCACGACCCGCCCGGGCGGGCGGCCGGCACGCCGCACCTCGCGTCGCTCGCTCGCGGTCGCCGCGGCCGGCGTGCTGGGCGCCGG
>CAXTEJ010000003.1:0-145536 GCA_964243295.1 uncultured Actinomycetales bacterium
ACATCCGCAACTTCGGTGCCAAGTCCATCGACGAGGTGAAGGCCAAGCTCGTCGGCATGGGTCTGCAGCTCAAGGACAGCCCGCCCGGGTTCGACCCGAGCGCCGTGGTCGAGGCCTACGGCGACGACGACGCGGCGTACGCCGAGGACGAGCAGTACTGACCACCCATCGCCGCCGCGGCGCGTCGAGCCGATCGAAGCGCCACCTGACCAACCGGTAGGAGAACGACCACCATGCCCACGCCCACGAAGGGTCCTCGTCTCGGCGGCGGCCCGGCCCACGAGCGGTTGATCCTCGCCAACCTGGCGCAGGCGCTGTTCGAGAACGACCGCATCACGACCACGCAGGCCAAGGCCAAGCGGCTGCGCCCGCTGGCCGAGCGGCTGGTGACCTTCGCCAAGCGCGGCGACCTGCACGCGCGCCGTCGCGTGCTCGGCATCATCAGCGACAAGGGTGTCGTGCACCGCCTGTTCACCGAGATCGCGCCCGACGTGGCTGACCGTCAGGGCGGCTACACGCGCATCACCAAGATCGCGCCGCGCAAGGGCGACAACGCCCCCATGGCCGTGATCGAGCTCGTGCGCGAGCCGATGTCGGCCCGGCAGGCGACGGTCCGCGAGGCGGAGGCGGCCACCCGCCGCACCGCCACGTCGTCCGCCCCGTCCGCCGCCACCTCGCCCGAGACCTCGCAGGCAGCGGCTGCCGCCGCGGCCGAGATCGCCGCGCAGGACGCTGCAGACGCGCTCGCGCAGGGAGACGCGGACGCAGCGGCCGACGCCGCCACCGAGGCCACCGTGGCGGCCGACACGGTCGCCGAGCTGGCACCCGGCACCGAGGACGCCGCGGCCGCCGACGCCGCGGCCGACTACGCCGACGACGCGGCCGCTGCCGCGGTCGAGCAGGCTTCCGACACCGTCGGTGCCGACGACGCCGTCGCGCCCGCGGTCGAGCAGGCGCCCGACGTCGACGGCACGGACACCACGAGGGCCTGAGCCTGCCGGCCACGCACGACGACGAGCCCGCCGCACCCCACCCGGGGGACGGCGGGCTCGTCCGCGTGCGGCTCGACCTCGGGTACGACGGGACGGCGTTCTCCGGCTGGGCGCGCCAGCCCGGCCGCCGCAGCGTCGAGCAGACGCTGGGTGAGGCGCTCGCCCGCGTGCTGCGGCTGCCCGACCAGCCGCGGCTGGTCGTCGCCGGCCGCACCGACGCCGGCGTGCACGCCCGCGGCCAGGTCTGCCACGTCGACCTGCCCGTCGCGGCCTGGGCGGCCTCGCCCGGCCGTGCCGACGTCCCGGCGCCTCTCGCGCTGGTGCGTCGGCTCACGGGCGTGCTGCCCGAGGACGTGCGGGTCGCCGCGGCCGCCGTGGCCCCGCCCGGCTTCGACGCCCGCTTCGGCGCGCTGCGCCGGCACTACGCCTACCGGCTGAGCGAGCACCCCGCAGGCCCCGACCCGCTGCGCCGGCACGACGTCCTCGACCACCGGCGTCCGGTCGACGTCGCCGCGATGAACGAGGCCGCCGGGCGGCTCGAGGGGCTTCACGACTTCGCCGCCTTCTGCCGGCGACGGGAAGGGGCCACGACCGTACGCACCCTGCTGCGCTTCGCCTGGTCGCGCCAGGGCCCGGCAGCTCCGGACGCCGGCCTCGTGGTCGCGACCGTGGTGGCCGACGCGTTCTGCCACTCCATGGTGCGCGCCCTCGTCGGCGCGCTGCTGCCGGTGGGGGAGGGCCGTCGTCCGGCCGACTGGCCCCGGCAGGTGCTCACGGCCGCCGTCCGCGACCCGGGGGTCGGCGTGGTGGCGGCCGCCGGGCTGACGCTCGAGCGCGTCGACTACCCGCCCGACGACCAGCTCGTCGCGCGCGCCGAGCAGGCCCGCTCGGTGCGGTCGCGGCCCTGACTTTCGCAGGCCGCGCCCGCCGCGTCGGCAAACCCGGTGACGCGGTGGCCGCCACGCCTCACACTGGGCGCTCGTGGGACACGTCGACGTCAACGCGGTCAGCTACCACCTGCCCGACGGCAGGCCGCTGCTCGACGAGGTGTCGCTGCGGGTGGGCGACGGCAGCACGGTGGCGCTCATCGGGCCCAACGGCACCGGCAAGACCACGCTGCTGCGCATCATCAGCGGCGACCTCGCGCCCCACGCCGGCGCGATCACCCGCAGCGGCGGGCTGGGCGTCATGCGGCAGTTCGTGGGCCAGCTGCGCGACGACACGACCGTGCGCGACCTGCTGCTGTCGGTGGCGGCACCGCGGGTGCGTGCCGCGGCGCAGGCCCTCGCCGACGCCGAGCTGGCGATGATGGAGGCCGACGACGAGCGCACCCAGATGCGCTACGCGCAGGCCATCGCCGACTGGTCGGACGCCGGCGGGTACGAGGCCGAGACGCTGTGGGACGTGTGCACCGTCGCCGCGATCGGCACGCCGTTCGAGCGGGCGCAGTGGCGCGACGTCCGGACGCTGTCGGGCGGGGAGCAGAAGCGGCTGGTGCTCGAGTCGCTGCTGCGCGGCCCGGACGAGGTGCTGCTGCTCGACGAGCCCGACAACTACCTCGATGTGCCGGGCAAGCGCTGGCTGGAGGACCGGCTGCTCGAGACGGCCAAGACCGTGCTGTTCGTCAGCCACGACCGCGAGCTGCTCGCCCGTGCCGCCACCCGCGTCGCGACGCTCGAGCCGGGTGCGGCCGGCGCCGGCCTGTGGGTGCACCCGGCGGGCTTCGCGACCTACCAGCAGGCGCGCCGCGACCGGCTCGAGCGGCTGGACGAGCTGGGCCGGCGGTGGGACGAGGAGCACGCCAAGCTCAAGGCGCTGGTGCAGTACTACAAGACCAAGGCCGCCTACAACAGCGACATGTCGAGCCAGTACCACGCGGCTGAGAAGCGGCTCGCGCGGTTCGTCGACGCCGGCCCGCCGCAGGCCCTGCCCCTGCAGCAGCAGGTGACCATGCGGTTGCGGGGCGGCCGCACGGGCAAGCGGGCGCTGGTGTGCGAGGGCCTCGAGCTCGAGGGGCTGATGCGCCCGTTCGACCTGGAGGTGTGGTTCGGCGAGCGCGTGGCGGTGCTGGGGTCGAACGGCTCGGGCAAGTCGCACTTCCTGCGGCTGCTCGCCGTCGGCGGCTCCGACCCCGACCAGGAGCACCAGCCTGTCGGCGACGTGGTCATCGCCCCGGTCGCGCACGCGGGGACGGCGCGGCTGGGCGCCCGCGTGCGGCCCGGCTGGTTCGCGCAGACCCACGAGCAGCCGCTGCTGCTCGGTCGCACGCTGCTGGAGGTGCTGCACCGCGGTGACGAGCACCGCGAGGGCCTGCCGCGCGAGCAGGCGGCGCGGGCGCTCGACCGGTACGAGCTCGCCCGCAGCGGTGAGCAGGTCTTCGAGTCGCTGTCGGGCGGCCAGCAGGCGCGGTTCCAGATCCTGCTGCTCGAGCTGTCGGGTGCCACGATGCTGCTGCTCGACGAGCCGACCGACAACCTCGACCTGGACTCGGCCGAGGCGCTGGAGGAGGGGCTCGCGGCGTTCGAGGGCACGGTGCTGGCCGTCACCCACGACCGCTGGTTCGCGCGCGGCTTCGACAGGTTCCTGGTCTTCGGCGCCGACGGCCGGGTCTACGAGGCGCCCGAGCCGGTGTGGGACGAGGGGCGCGTCGTCCGCGAGCGCTGACCACTCCGTGTTTTGACCCCCGGCGTGAGCGATGGGTACCCTGGGGAGTCGTCGTGCGTGATCGACGCCCCTTCCGCGGGGGCGGCCGGACGGCCGACGACCGACCAGAGGGCCCCGCGGTGCCAGCCGCCGCGTGATCCCGACCAGTGACAGCGACGAAACGAAGGCTACGACCGTGCGCACCTACACCCCGAAGCCCGGCGACATCGACCGCCAGTGGCACGTCATCGACGCCACGGACGTGGTGCTCGGCCGACTCGCCAGCCAGGTCGCCGTGCTGCTGCGGGGCAAGCACAAGGCCACCTTCGCGCCCCACGTCGACACCGGTGACTTCGTCGTCGTCATCAACGCCGACAAGGTGGCGCTGACGGGCAACAAGGCTGCGCAGAAGCTCGCCTACCGCCACTCGGGCTTCCCGGGCGGCCTGGCCTCGCGCAGCTACACCGAGATGCTCGAGAAGTACCCGGCCAAGACCGTCGAGAAGGCTGTGCGGGGCATGCTGCCGAAGAACTCGCTGGCCCGTGACCAGCTGGGCAAGCTCAAGGTCTACGCCGGCGCCGAGCACCCCCACCAGGCCCAGCGCCCGCAGCCGTTCGAGATCACCCAGGTCGCGCAGTGACCCGACCCGGTGCTCGCTCGAGCGTCCGGGTCCTCACGCGTCCCGCCCCGTCCTCGCAGCCCTCGCAGTCCCTGAAGGAGAACCGTGGCTGAGTCCACCATCGACAACGACCTGGTCGACGACGTCGACCTCGACGACGCGCCGAGCAGCTACACCTCGGAGTCCTCGGACGCCCCGGCCCGCCGCGCCAGCGCGTCCGGTCCGGGCGCCGCGACCGGCCGCCGCAAGGAGGCCGTCGCCCGGGTGCGCATCGTGCCCGGCACCGGCCAGTGGACGATCAACGGCCGCGAGCTGTCGCACTACTTCCCGAACAAGGTGCACCAGCAGATCGTGAGCGAGCCCTTCGTGGTGCTCGACCTCGACGGCGCCTTCGACGTCATCGCGCGCGTCCACGGCGGTGGCCCCTCCGGCCAGGCCGGCGCCGTGCGCCTCGGCATCGCCCGCTCGCTCAACGGGATCGACGAGGAGGCGAACCGCGCCACGCTGAAGAAGGCCGGCTTCCTGACCCGCGACCCGCGCGTCATCGAGCGCAAGAAGGCCGGTCTGAAGAAGGCCCGCAAGGCACCTCAGTACAGCAAGCGCTGATCCATCCCGCCGCGCGCTCGCGCGGCGCACGACGGCCCCGGGAGTACGCTCCGACGGGGCCGTCGTCGCGTCCGGCTCGGCACGTCCGGCGCACCGTCCTGACGAGAGGCACCACGTGGCACGACTGTTCGGCACCGACGGGGTCCGAGGGCTCGCCAACGGCGACCTCACCGCTGAGCTCGCCCTGGGGCTCGCCGTCGCCGCGGCCGCCGTCCTCGGCTCGCGCCGGAGCGGTGCGCCGAGCCCGGACGACGGCACCGCCGGCAGTCGCCCGCTCGCCGTGGTGGGCCGCGACCCCCGCGCCTCGGGGGAGTTCCTGTCGGCCGCCGTGGTGGCCGGGCTCGCGAGCGCCGGCGTCGACGTCCTGGACGTCGGCGTGCTGCCGACCCCAGCCGTGGCCTTCATCACCGCCGCCCGCGGCGCCGACTTCGGCGTGATGGTGTCGGCGTCGCACAACCCGATGCCCGACAACGGCATCAAGTTCTTCGCCCGCGGCGGCCACAAGCTCGACGACGAGGTCGAGGACCGCATCGAGGCCCTCGTCACCACCCCTGCGGCCGAGCCCGGCCGCCCGGTCGGAGCAAGTGTGGGGCGCGTGCGCCCCGACGTCGCCGCCGGCGCCGACTACGTGGCCCACCTGCTGGCTGCCGCCCCGCACCGGCTGGACGGCCTGCGGATCGTGCTGGACGCCGCGCACGGCGCTGCGAGCCGTGTGGGCCCCCAGCTGCTGCGGGAGGCCGGCGCCGACGTCACCGTCATCGGGGGTGATCCCGACGGCTACAACATCAACGACGGCTACGGCTCGACCCACCTCGAGCGCCTCGTCGCGGCGGTGCGCGAGACCGGCGCCGACGCCGGGCTCGGGCTCGACGGCGACGCCGACCGCTGCCTCGCGGTCGACGCGAGCGGCGAGCTGGTCGACGGCGACCAGATCATGGCGGTGCTGGCGCTGGCCCTCGACGAGCGCGGCGAGCTCGCCGACCGCACCCTCGTCGCCACGGTCATGAGCAACCTCGGGCTGATGCTGGCCATGGAGGCGGCGGGCATCACCGTCGTCCAGGCCGGGGTGGGTGACCGCTACGTGCTCGAGCAGATGCGCGAGGGCGGCTACACCCTCGGCGGTGAGCAGTCCGGCCACGTCATCGTCAGCCGGCACGGCACGACGGGCGACGGGCTGCTCACCGGCCTGCTGCTGCTGGCGCGCGTGGCGCAGACCGGCCGCACCCTCGCCGACCTCGCCTCGGTCATGAGCCGGCTGCCGCAGGTGCTCGTCAACGTGCCGGGCGTCGACAAGTCGCGCACCCACCAGGACGCCGAGCTGACCGCCGCCGTCGAGACCGCCCAGGCCGAGCTGGCCGGCCGCGGCCGGGTGCTGCTGCGCCCCTCGGGAACCGAGGCGCTGGTGCGCGTCATGGTCGAGGCGACCGAGCAGGCCCACGCGCGAACGGTGGCCGACCGGCTCGCCGGCGTCGTGCGCGAGCGGCTGGCGCTCTAGCGCAGCGCGTGGACGTGGTGGCTGATCCGCCGCCACACCTGCCGCTGCACCGTCAGGGTGATCACGCCCGCGACGGCCATGCCGAGCAGGTTGATGCCCAGCTGGGCTGCGGCACCGCCCATCTCGCGCGGCACCCACAGCGCCAGGGCGAGGGCGAGGTTGCCCGCCGCCGGCACCGTCGTCACCGAGATGAAGACGCCGACGAGGGCGTTCGAGCGCCCCGCCGTCTGCGACAGCGTCCCGGCGATGCCGGCGAGCAGCGCCACCACGAACGACCACCGGTCCGGGCGCCAGATGAAGGCCGTCAGCGGGCGCGGCGCGGTCAGTGAGCCGACGTCGATCCAGCCGGCCGCCCGGGCGGCGAGGCCGAGCAGGACGGTGATCGCGATGGCGAAGACGAAACCGCGCAGCAGCAGCCGCAGCCCGTCGCGGGCGAGCTCGCGGTGGCCGAGCACCAGACCGGTCGCGATCGCGGCGACCGCGCCGAACTCCGGACCGACGACCATGGCGCCCACGACCAGCACCGAGGAGTCGAGCACCACCGCGATGGCGGCGATCATCGTGGCGAGCGCCAGGAAGGCGTAGAACGACCACGAGTCCTGGGCGTCGGCGTTGGCCTTCTCCACCACGACGTCCCAGACAAGGGCGTCGTCGGGCGAGCCGGGTGCGGCGTTCTCGGCATCGCGGGCGCGCTGCGACGGGGAGGCCGCGACCTCCACGATGGCCACGGTGCCGCCGTCGTCCAGCCCGAGCCGGCGCAGCTGCCCGAGGACGTCGGAGGCGGCCTCGCGCGCGACGTCGCACAGCACGACGTCGCCGGGCGGGTCGAGCGCGGCTCCGGCCAGGAGCACCACGCTGGTGACCCGGGGGTCGTCGACGAGCAGCCGCGTCACCGCGTCGGTGCTGGCGGTGGGGACGACCAGGCGCAGGTGGAGCACGCCCCCATCCTGCCCCTCAGTGGGCCAGCGTGTCCGCCCCCGCCAGGGCCGCCGAGTCGGCGAGCACCACGCGGTTGCGCCCGGCGTCCTTGGCCCGGTACATCGCCGCGTCGGCCGCGGCCACGAGGGTCTTCGGGGTGGCGCCGTGGTCGGGCATCGAGGCGACACCGACCGAGGCGGTCACGGGGGTCTCGCCCTGCTGGGCGAAGGCGTACTCGATCCGGGCGCGCAGCCGCTCGGCCAGCACCAGTGCCGCCTCGCTGTCGCTCTCGCGGACGATCACCGCGAGCTCCTCGCCGCCGTAGCGGTAAGCCGTGTCGGTCGTGCGCAGCGCCTCCTGCAGCACGGTCGCCACCTGCTGCAGCACCTGGTCGCCCTTGGCGTGGCCGAAGGTGTCGTTGACGGCCTTGAAGTGGTCGAGGTCGATCATGATGAACGACAGCGGGCGGGCGTAGCGCAGGCTGCGGTCGCACTCGCTGCTGAGGTCGATCTCGAGGCGCCGGCGGTTCGCCAGGCGCGTGAGGGCGTCGTGCTCGCTGGCGTGCGACGTCGCCTCGTGCAGGCGCGCAGCCTCCATGGCGGTCGCCGCGTGCACGGCCAGGGTCTCGACCACCTCGAGCTCGTCGTCCGCCAGCTGCTGGGAGAGGAACAGCTCGAGCACGCCGATGACCCGCGCGCCGACGACGAGCGGCACGGCCAGCACGCGGGCGAGCTCGTGCTCGACCGGTGTGCTCTGAGCGGTCCTGCCGTACTTCGCGGCCCGGCCGACGAGGCCGATGCCCAGCTCCGCGGGCCGGGTCTCGGCGGCGCCGCCGCCCTCGGAGTCCCACTGCGGCACCACGGTGGCCCGGTCCTCGTCGACGAGCCACACGACCGTGCGCTGCACCGACTCCAGGCCGGCGACGGCTTCGACGACCGAGACCATGACGTAGCGCAGGTTCAGGCTGCCGCCGATCTCGCGCACCATGAGCAGGATGCCGTGCAGCCGCTCGGACTGAGCGACGATGTGCGCCTCGCGCTCGACCGCCACGGTCTGGGCGTCGGCGAGCGCCTGCGTGAGCGCGTTGAGCCCGTCGATGGTGCGGGCCAGCTCGACGGGGCCGCTGCTGACCACCCGGTGCGTGAGGTCGCCCGCCCGCGCCGCGTCGAGGCCGGTGAGCAGGTTCTCGACAGGGCGGACGACGTCCGCGCGCAGCCGGTTGCGCCCACGCAGCCCGACGGCGGCGGTCGCGGCGGCGGTGGCGAGGCCGGTGGCGATGGCGACGCGCAGCGCGTGCAGCTGCCACGAGCGCCAGGCGTGCAGCGCCGCAGCCGTCTCGGTGGCCGCTTCCGCCTCCTCGCCGCGGTAGACGTCGAAGAGCGCCTTGCCGGGCTTGAAGGTCGCCGCCAGGTCGGTGCCGGGTGGCACATCGGCGGGCAGCCGCACGACCGGCTCGGCCCAGCTGCTGAGCCAGGCGGCCTGGGCCAGGCGCACCCGCACCAGCACCTCGGTCAGCCGCCGGTCGCCCACCAGGGGCAGCAGCCGCTCGTCGGCGGTCTGCAGGTCCTGGCGGCCCCTGACGTAGGGCTGGAGGTAGTGCGCGTCGCGCGTCGACAGGTAGCCGCGCAGGCCGGTCTCCTGGTCGAGCATCGCGCTGTGGCTGTCCTGCAGGGCCAGCAGGCCGGCCTCGTACTTCGTGATGGAGGGTTGTGATACCAGGCTGAAGAAGCCAAGGAGGGAGAGCAGCACCACGCTCACCAGCACCGTCCCGGCCACCACGACGCGCGTGCCGCGGTCGACGGCCAGCGCCAGGGTGACGGTGCGCGACGGGCTCGAGCTCGACACCGTGTGCCTTCCGTCCATCGACCGATCGGGTCGTCCGCGGCCGGGATCCCGACGTGACAGCCCGATCGGCTGCGTGCGCTCCCCGATGAGAGGTCTGCGGTGCCGTCACCCGAACGGCGGCAGGTGGTCGTCGGCGCAGAGCCATATCCCGTTGCCTCGTGCGGCGTCGGGCGTCAGGCTCGGCGACGTGACGACGACGCGCACCGACCTCGTGACCCTGGTGGACGTGGCCGCGACGTCCCCGCTGCTCGAGGAGTGGGTCGCTGTCGGGGCCGCCTGCGATCTCGACATCTTCGGCGACCGGCAGGTGACGTACTCCCCGCGGGAGATCCGCGCCGAGCTGGAGCCGTCGGCGCACAGCCGGCTCGAGCTGGTCGCCGCCCGGGCGGACGGCGTGCTGGTGGGCCAGGGCCTGGTGCACGCGCCGCTGCAGGACAACCGGCACCACGCCTACCTCGAGCTCGCCGTGCACCCCCAGCACCGCCGCCGCGGCGTCGGCAGCATGCTGCTCGCCGAGCTGGAGCGCCGGGCGGTCGCGGACGGTCGCACCTCACTGGTCGTGGAGAGCCAGGCCGCGGGCGGGCGCAGCCCCGCGCCGGCCTTCGCGGCGGCGCACGGCTACGAGGACGCCTTGCGCGAGGTGCGCAGCGACCTCGACCTCCCCGACGACCCGGCCGCCATGGCCACCGCGCTGGCCGACGTCCTCGGGCCGCTCGAGCGTGAGGCGGCGGCCCGGGCCGGCGACTACGAGGTGCTGACCTGGTGGGACGGCGTGCCGCAGGAGTGGCTCGCCGCCCGGGCGCACCTGTCGGCCCGCATGTCGACCGACGTGCCGCTCGGCGAGCTCGACCTGCAGGAGGAGCACTGGGACGACGACCGCGTGCTCGAGCAGATGCGCCGGGCGGCCGCGATGGGACGCCGCCTGGTGCAGACGGTGGCGGCGCACCGCGCGACCGGCGAGCTCGTCGCCTTCACGATCCTCGCGGTGCCCGCGCACGACCTGCGGCTGTCGTTCCAGTGGGACACCCTGGTGCTCGACGGCCACCGAGGGCACCGGCTGGGCCAGCTGGTGAAGGCGGTGAACCTGCGGGCCCTGCTCGGCGAGATCCCGACCGTCCGTCGCGTCGTCACCTGGAACGCCGCCGAGAACGAGCCGATGCTGCGCGTCAACCGGGCGATGGGCTTCCGCCAGGTCGGCACCATGACGCAGTGGCAGAAGACGCTGCCGCAGCCCTGACCCGGCCGCGACCGCGTTCCTACTGCCGCAGCCGAACCCGGTTCACCGCGTGGTCCGGGCCCTTGCCCAGCACCAGGGTGGCGCGGCCCCGCGTCGGCAGCACGTTCTCGACCAGGTTCGGCGCGTTGATCTGGTCCCAGATCTGCTCGGCGGTCGAGACGGCCTCGTCGTCGCTGAGCGCGGCGTACCGGTGGAAGTACGACGAGGGGTCGGCGAAGGCGGTCTGCCGCAAGCGCAGGAACCGGTCGACGTACCAGCGGCGCACGTCGTCCGAGCGGGCGTCGACGTAGATGCTGAAGTCGAAGAAGTCGCTGACCGCGAGGCCCGACCGGCCGTTGGCGTCGGCGCGCGGTGGTTGCAGCACGTTGAGCCCCTCGACGATCAGCACGTCCGGACGCCGGACCGCCACGTGCTCGTCCGGCACGACGTCGTAGGTGAGGTGGGAGTAGACCGGCGCCATGACCTCGTCGCGGCCGGCCTTGACCTCCGAGAGGAAGCGCAGCAGCGCGCGACGGTCGTAGGACTCTGGAAAACCCTTGCGCTGCAGCAGTTTGCGGCGATCAAGCTCGGCGTTGGGCAGCAGGAAGCCGTCGGTCGTCACGAGCTGCACGTGCGGGGTGCTCGGCCAGCTCGCGAGCAGCTCGCGTAGCAGCCGGGAGGTCGTCGACTTGCCCACGGCCACCGAGCCGGCGACGCCGATGACGAACGGCGCGCGTCGCGGCGCCTCGCCAAGGAACTCCGCGGTGGTGCGGTGCAGCCGTCCGGCGCTCGCGACGTACAGCGTGAGCAGCCGTGACAGCGGCAGGTAGACGTCCTCGACCTCGGCGAGGTCGATGCGGTCGCCGAGACCGCGCAGCCGCCCGAGGTCGGCCTCGCTGAGGGTCAGCGGGGTCTGGGCGCGCAGCCGGGACCACGCCTCGCGGTCGAGCTCGACGTAGGGGGAGGGCAGGCTCGCGTTGTTGCCGTGGGGCACGGGCGTCGAGGCTACCCTTGCCGCCATGTGCGGAATCGTGGGGTTCACCGGGCCCGTCGGCCCGTCGGACGGCTCGGACGTCGACGCGCTGGGCGTGGTGCTGGACGGCCTGCGCCGCATGGAGTACCGCGGCTACGACTCGGCGGGGATCGTCGTCCAGGGGCCGGACGGCCTGCACGTGCGCAAGAAGGCCGGCAAGCTGGCGAACCTCGAGGAGCAGCTGTCGCTCGACCCGCTGCCGGTCTCGAGCACCGGTGTGGGGCACACCCGGTGGGCCACGCACGGCGGCCCCACCGACGCCAACGCCCACCCCCACTGCAGCGCCGACGGCCGGCTGGCCCTGGTGCACAACGGGATCATCGAGAACTACGCCGCGCTGCGCGCCGAGCTGGCCGGCGAGGGCATCGCGTTCACCTCCGAGACCGACACCGAGGTCGCGGCGCACCTGGTGGCCCGCGCCTACGACGAGCTCGGTGACCTGACGGAGGCGCTGCGCGCGGTGTGCCTGCGGCTCGAGGGCGCGTTCACGCTGCTCGCGGTGCACGCCGACGTCCCGGGCACGGTCGTGGGCGCGCGCCGCAGCTCGCCGCTGGTCGTGGGCCGCGGCGACGGAGCGAACTACCTCGGCTCGGACGTCGCGGCGTTCATCCAGCACACCCGCGAGGCCATCGAGCTCGGCCAGGACCAGGTCGTCACCATCACCGCCGACTCCATCGACGTCGTCGACTTCGACGGCAGCCCGGCGGTGACCAAGGAGTACCACGTCAGCTGGGACGCCTCGGCCGCCGAGAAGGGCGGCTACGCGACGTTCATGGCCAAGGAGATCGACGAGCAGCCGCGCGCCGTCGCCGACACCCTGCTGGGACGCACCGACGCCGAGGGTCACCTGGTGCTGGACGAGCTGCGCATCGACGAGAGCGTGCTGCGCGCCGCCGACAAGATCGTGATCATCGCCTGCGGCACCGCGTCGTACGCCGGTCAGGTGGCCAAGTACGCCATCGAGCACTGGTGCCGCGTGCCCTGCGAGGTCGAGCTGGCCAGCGAGTTCCGCTACCGCGACCCCGTCGTCAACGCGAAGACGCTGGTCGTGGCAATCTCGCAGTCCGGCGAGACCATGGACACGCTGATGGCGGTGCGCCACGCCCGCGAGCAGGGCGCCCGCGTCATCGCGATCTGCAACACCCACGGCTCGACCATCCCGCGCGAGGCCGACGCCGTTCTCTACACGCACGCCGGGCCCGAGGTCGCGGTCGCCTCGACCAAGGCGTTCCTGGCGCAGATCACCGCCTGCTACCTGCTCGGCCTCTACCTCGCGCAGCTGCGCGGCAACAAGTTCGAGGACGAGGTGCGCGACATCCTGCGCCAGCTGGCCGACGTCCCGGAGAAGATCCAGGCCGTGCTCGACGGGCTCGACCCGGTGCGGGCGCTGGCGCGCGAGATGTGCGACGCGCGGGTCGTGCTGTTCCTCGGCCGCCACGTCGGGTTCCCGGTCGCGATGGAGGGTGCGCTCAAGCTCAAGGAGCTCGCCTACATCCACGCGGAGGGCTTCGCCGCCGGCGAGCTCAAGCACGGCCCGATCGCCCTGATCGAGGCGGGGCTGCCGGTGTTCGTCATCGTGCCCTCGCCGCACGGCCGCGACTCGCTGCACGCCAAGGTCGTGTCGAACATCCAGGAGATCCGGGCGCGCGGGGCGCGCACCATCGTGATCGCCGAGGAGGGCGACGAGTCGGTGCGTTCCTTCGCCGACACCCTCATCGCCGTGCCGCGGACGCCGACGCTGCTCGCGCCGCTCGTCACGACCGTGCCGCTGCAGGTCTTCGCCTGCGAGCTGGCCCTGGCCAAGGGACACGACGTCGACCAGCCCCGCAACCTGGCCAAGTCGGTCACGGTCGAGTAGTCGTGATCGTCGGGGTCGGGATCGACGTCGTGGACGTCGAGCGGTTCGGCCAGACGCTGCAGCGGACGCCGCGGCTGCTCGAGCGACTGTTCACGGCGCAGGAGCAGGGGCTGCCGCTCGCCTCGCTCGCCGCCCGCTTCGCGGCCAAGGAGGCGCTGGCCAAGGCGCTCGGGGCGCCGGCCGGACTGCGCTGGGTCGACGCCACGGTGCGCAAGGACGAGACGGGTCGCCCGCACCTGGAGGTGACGGGCACGGTGGCCGCCCGGGCGAAGCTGCTGGGTGTCGCGTCACTGCACGTGTCGCTGTCGCACGACGCCGGCATCGCCAGCGCCGTCGTGGTCGCCGAGGCGTGAGGGCGCCGCCGCTCAGCGAGCGAGGCGTGCCAGCACGAAGGTCAGCGCGAGCATCGCCGCCGGCACGGCCGCGAGCACCGCGAGCGCCCAGCGCGGCACCGGCGGTGCCATGTCGGCGCCGGTGCGCGGGTCGACGACGCGGTCGCGGTCGCGCCGCAGGCCGATGACCAGCCAGCTGGCGGTGCCGAGCAGCAGCACGGCGCCGACGACGGCGCACAGCAGCGCCGGGAGCCCGAAGGTCGCGGCGGTGCCGCCGCCGAGGCCGTCGACCCCGCTCGCGAGCGACCAGCCACCGACTCCGCACGTGGCCGCGACCAGCGCGTCCTTGCCGGTGAACAGGCGCCACCACGGCTGCGGCGGCCGGCCGGTGCTCGCGCCGGCCAGCGAGTCGGCGTACTGCGCGGGCGGCCCGAACGCCTCGGTCGGATCCTCGCCGGTCTCGGCGACGTGGCTCTCGACCTCCGCGAGCGCCTCGCCGATGCGGGGCCCAGGGACGTCACGCAGCCGCAGCGCGAGCAGCAGCTGCTCGCGGTAGGTCTTCAGGTCGGTGGTCATGCCTGGTCTCCTCGCGTCGAGGTGGTGGTGGGGGTGCGATCGGTGACGGCGTCGAGCAGGGCGCCCGCGCGGTCGCTGAACCTGCGCCAGGCCGCCGCCCGCTCGTGCAGCGAGGCCAGACCGGCCGGGGTGACGGCGAAGAACTTGCGGCCGGGGCCGCTCTCGCCGCCTCGCCAGCTCGACGAGAGCAGACCCTCCTGCTCGAGGCGGGCGAGGACGGGGTAGAGGGTGCCGCCCTTCACGGTGCCGAGGCCTGCACCCTGCAGCCGCTGGGCCACGGCGTAGCCGTAGGTCTCCTCCTCGGCGACCACGCCGAGCACGCACAGCGCGAGGACGCCGCGCATCCACTCACCCGGCCACTGCTCGTCGGAGATGTCCATGCGCTAGATTGTACGACTGACTAGATGGCCGCGCAACCTATGTAGCGCGACGAGGCACGGGGCGGGGTGCAGGCTGGCCCCATGCTGACCGCCCACGACGTGGCCACCATCCGCGCGGCCGAGCAGGCTGCGCGGGAGCAGCTGCCGCCCGGCACGCTGATGGACCGTGCCGCCGCTGCGCTCGCTGCCGCCGTACGACGGGTGCTGGCCCGCACGGGCCGGCCGGCGTACGGACGCCGGGTGGTGGTGCTCGTGGGGCCCGGTGACAACGGCGGCGACGCCCTGCTGGCCGGCGCCCTGCTCGCCAGGCGCGGCGCGCGGGTCGACGCGCTGCTGGTGGCCGGCCGGGCGCACGAGCGCGGGCTGGCGGCGCTGCGCGCGTCCGGTGGCGGGGTGGGCGCCGAGCCCGCCGCCGCGCTCGCCGCCGCCGACGTGGTCGTCGACGGGATGCTCGGCATCGGTGGTCGGCCGGGGCTGCAGGGGGCTGCCGTCGCGCTCGTGCGTGCGCTCGACGCGCTGCCGCAGCGCCCGCCGGTCGTGGCGGTCGACCTGCCGAGCGGGCTCGACGCGGCGTCCGGCACCCTCACCGGCAGCCACCTGCGCGCCGACCTCACGGTCACGTTCGGCACCCGCAAGCCCTGCCTGCTGCTGCCACCGGCGGCTGCGGCGGCGGGCGAGGTCGAGCTCGCCGAGCTCGGCGTCGACTTCGGGCCCGGCCACGAAGTCGAGCGGCTCGAGGCCGACGAGCTGGCGCGGCTGTGGCCGGTGCCGGGCGCGCACGACGACAAGTACCGCCGCGGGGTGGTAGGCGTGGTCGCCGGCGGGCCGACGTACACCGGAGCGGCGCTGCTGTGCACGGGCGCCGCGGTGCGCTCGGGCGCGGGGATGGTGCGGTACGTCGGCCCCGGCGCGGCGACCGACCTGGTGCGGGCGCACTGGCCGGAGGTCGTGCCAGGTGCCGGACGGGTGCAGGCGTGGGTGCTCGGCCCGGGCCTCGACGCCGACGCGCAGGACGGCCAGCGGGCCGCGACCGAGCAGGCGCTCGCTGGGGACCTGCCGTGCGTGGTGGACGCCGGAGCGCTGGCGGCCGTGCGACCCGGGCGCTTCGCGCCGACGCTGCTGACACCGCACGCGGGTGAGCTGGCCCGGCTGCTCAGCGCGCTCGACCGCCCCACCGAGCGCCCGGACGTCGAGGCAGACCCGGCCGCCCACGTGCGCCGCGCCGCCGAGGTGACCGGTGTGACCGTGCTGCTCAAGGGCTCGGTGACGCTCGTCGCCGCGCCGGGGCGACCGCTGCGCAGCTGCCCCGAGGGACCGGCGTGGCTCGCCACGGCAGGCTCGGGCGACGTGCTGGCGGGGATCGCCGGCACGCTGCTGGCCACCGGGCTCGACCCGCTGGACGCCGGGCCGCTCGCCGTCGCGGCGCACGGCCGCGCCGGGGTCATCGCGAGCGGCGGGGGGCCCGTCAGCGCCGGCACGCTGCTCGCCGCCGTGCCCGACGCCGTCCGGTCGCTGCTGGCCCGCTGACCGACGGGGAGTCGCGCGGGCGGTCGCGGTGGGCCGCTGGGAGACTGCGGGGATGAGTGCCGCGCCGAACCTGCCCGCAGCGGCGGTCGTCGACCTGGACGCCGTGCGCGACAACGTGCGGGCGCTCGCCGGCCGGGCGGGCGGCGCCGAGGTCATGGCCGTGGTCAAGGCCGACGGCTACGGGCACGGACTGGTCGCGAGCGCCGTCGCCGCCCGGGCGGGCGGGGCGACGTGGCTGGGCGTGGCCCAGCTCGCCGAGGGGCTGGCGCTGCGCGCGGCGGGCGACACCGGCCGGCTGCTGTCGTGGCTGCACGTGCCCGGCGAGGACTTCGCCGCGGCCGTGCGCGCGGGCATCGACCTGTCGGCGTCGGCGCCGTGGGCCGTGCACGAGGTCGCGGCGGCGGCGCGGCAGACCGGCGTCCCGGCGCGGCTGCACCTGAAGATCGACACGGGTCTGGCGCGAGGCGGCGCGGGCCCCGACGACTGGGACGAGCTCGTCGGCGAGGCGCTGCGGGCCCAGGCCGAGGGGGTGGTCGAGGTGGTCGGCATCTGGTCGCACCTCGCCTGGGCCGACGCGCCCGACCACCCGACGGTGCGGCGCCAGCAGCGGGTGTTCGACGACGCGGTGCGGCGGGCCGAGCACCTCGGGGCGCGGCCGCAGGTGCGTCACCTCGCCAACTCCGCCGCGACGCTCACCGACACCTCGCTGCACTACGACCTGGTGCGCCCGGGCCTCGCCGTCTACGGCCTGTCGCCGGTGCCCGACCTGCACGCCCCCGCCGACCTCGGCCTGCGCCCGGCGATGCGCCTGGTGGCGCGGCTGGCGCTGGTCAAGGCGGTGCCCGGGGGCCAGGGCGTCGCCTACGGCCACACCTACGTCACCGCGGGTCCGACCGTGCTCGGCCTCGTGCCGCTCGGGTACGCCGACGGGCTGCCCCGCGCAGCTGGCAACGCCGGACCGCTGCTGGTCGGCGGCCGGCTGCACGCCGTCGCGGGCCGGGTGTCGATGGACCAGGTCGTCGTCGACCTCGGCGACGACGCCGTCGCGCTCGCCGCCCGTGCCGGCGACCCGGTCGTGGTCTTCGGCGACGCGGCGCTCGGCGAGCCCACGGCGCAGGACTGGGCGCAGGCGGCCGGGACCATCAGCTACGAGGTCGTGGCCCGCCTCGGCACCCGCGTCCCCCGCAGGTACGTCGGCGACACGGCCGCGCTGCTCGCCGGCCCGGCCGTGCCGGTGACCCCGGCGCCCGCGGCGGGGCGCGCGTGACCCCGTCGTCGTGGCGGTCGTCGTCGCGTCCCACCAACCTGGTCGGCCTCGGTGCCGGGCTCGCCGCCGCCGGGGTCGGTGCCGCCCTGGGCCTGGCCGCCGAGCGGCTCACCCTCGGTCGCTCGCGCGCCGGCGGGCTCCGGTCACCGCTCGGCGCCCCGCTCGGGAGCCCGCTCGGCACCTTGCGCGGCCGCGCCCTGCGGGTGGGCGCCGACGACGGCACGCCGCTGCACGTCGAGATCGACGACCTGGCCGAGGGGCCTGACGGCCCGGCCCTCACCGTCGTCCTCAGCCACGGCTACTGCCTCAACCTCGACTCGTGGCACTTCCAGCGCCAGGCGCTGCGCGGGCGGTACCGGCTGGTCCTGTGGGACCAGCGCGGCCACGGTCGCTCGGGTGTCGGACCAGCCGGGTCGTGCACCGTCGACCAGTGCGGCCGCGACCTCGGCAGGGTGCTCGACGCCGCCGTCCCGAGCGGCCCGCTCGCCCTGGTCGGGCACTCGCTCGGCGGCATGACGACGATGGCACTGGCCGCCGACCGGCACGACCTCGTGCGCGACCGGCTGATGGGCGTGGGGCTGATCTCGACCAGCTCGGGCGGGCTCGCCGACGTCCACTGGGGGCTGACCGACGTCCTCGGTCAGCTGGCGCACCGCCTCGGCCCGCGCGCCCTCGAGGGCCTCGCCCGCGCGCCGCAGGTCGTCGACCGCACGCGCCGGCTCGCGAGCGACCTCGAGCAGGCGCTGGTCAAGCGCTACTCCTACGCGTCGGCGGTGCCGGCGTCCGTCGTGCGCTTCTCGGCGGCGATGATCGCCGCGACGCCCATCGAGGTGGTCGCCGAGTTCATGCCGACCTTCGACCTGCACGACAAGCGCGAGGCGCTCGCGGTGCTCAACGGCGTCGAGGCGCTGGTGCTCTCGGGCGAGCAGGACCTGCTCACCCCGCCCGAGCACAGCGACGAGATCGTGCGACGGCTGCCCGGGGCCGAGCACGTGGTCGTGCCGCACGCCGGCCACCTCGTGATGCTCGAGCACCCGGACGTCGTGACGTCCCACCTCGCCGCCCTGCTCACCCGGGCCGGCCGCGCGCTGGGCCGCCCCGGGCCCGGCCTGCCACCGCAGTAGGATCGCGGCCCCGGGCCCGAAGGGAGGCACCCGTGCACGAGCGGTTGCACGCCGGCGACCGTGAGGCGATGCACGCCCTCGGCCGCCAGCTGGCCACGCTGCTGCGTGGCGGTGACGTCGTGGTGCTCGACGGCCCGCTCGGCGCCGGCAAGACCACGCTGACGCAGGGCATCGGCGCGGGTCTTCGCGTGCGCGGCCCCATCACCTCGCCGACGTTCGTCATCGCTCGGGTCCACCCCTCGCTGACTGGTGGCCCGCAGCTCGTGCACGTCGACGCCTACCGGCTGCGGTCGATCGCGGAGGTCGACGACCTCGACCTCGACGCCACCCTCGAGAGCGCCGTCACGGTCGTCGAGTGGGGCGAGGGGCTCGTCGACGAGCTCAGCAGCGACCGGCTCGAGATCGTGATCGAGCGCCCTCGGGGCGAGCACCTCGCCGGCCCGGACGGCGACCGCGACGGGGCCGCGCACCTCGACGAGCCGACCGGAGAGGGCGACCGTGCCGCGGCAGCTGGCAGCGATGCGCCCGAGCCGCGCGCGCTCGTGGTGAACGGCGTGGGAAGCCGCTGGGCCGGCGTCCGCTGGCCGGTCGCGGCCGACGCCACCCTCTAGCCTGAGCGGCGTGCTGCTGCTCGCCCTCGACACCGCCACGCCCGCCGTCACCGTCGCCCTGCACGACGGCACCCGCGTGCTCGCCGAGGCCACCGCCCACGACGCGCGCCGCCACGGCGAGCTGCTCGGGCCCGGCATCGCGCAGGTGCTCGCCGAGGCCGGCGCCGACCGGCGCGACCTCACCGACGTCGTCGCGGGCACCGGCCCCGGGCCCTTCACCGGCCTTCGCGTCGGCCTGGTCACCGGGCGCACGCTCGCGCTGGCCCTCGGGCTGCGCCTGCACGGCGTCTGCAGCCTGGACGCGCTCGCCGCCCGGGCGGTGCTCGAGGGTGCCACCGGTCTCGGCGGCGGCTTCGTCGTCGCGACCGACGCCCGCCGCCGCGAGGTCTACTGGGCCGCCTACGAGGGCAGCGACGTCGCCGGGCTCGGCCGGGTGAGCGGCCCCTCGGTCGACCGGCCGGACGACGTCCGGCTGGCCGGGCGGCCCGTCGTCGGGCGTGGCGCCGAGCTGTACCCGCACGCCCTGGGCCCGGCGCACGGGCCGCTCGACCCCTCGGGAGCGGCGATGGCCGAGCTCGTCGTCGCCGGGCTCGCCGCCGGCCGCACCTTCGACGAGCTCGAGCCGCGCTACCTGCGCCGACCCGACGTCGCCGAGCCGGTGGCCCGCAAGAGCGCGCTGGGGTGAGCGCCACGACAGGCCCCGGCAGGGCCGTCCGGCTGCGGGCGGTGCGGTGGTGGGACGTCGAGCAGCTGGCCGCGCTCGAGCGCGAGCTGTTCGACCCCGACGCGTGGTCGGCCGAGACGTGGTGGGCCGAGCTCGCCGCTCCGGGTCGCTGGTACGCCTGCGCCGTCGAGGGCACCACGCGCGAGCGCGTCGCGGGCTACGCCGGGGCGTCGGTCAGCGGCAGCGAGGCCGACGTCATGACGATCGCCGTCGCGCCGTGGGCGCAGCGGCAGGGGATCGCGAGCCTGCTCCTTCGTGCGCTCGTGGACGCCGTGCGCGAGCGGGGCGCGTCGCAGGTGCTGCTCGAGGTGCGGGCTGACAACGCTGTGGCGCAACGGCTCTACGGCCGGCACGGCTTCGAGCGCATCGCTGTCCGACGTGGGTACTACGACGACGGGCTGGACGCGTGGATCATGCGGCTGCGCCCGCTGCCGGCGCCGGCGGCCGAGGCCGAGCCCGACCCGTCCGCCGCACCGGGCACCGGTCGATAGCCTGTGCCGGTGACCGACGCCCCGCTCGTCCTGGGCATCGAGACCTCCTGCGACGAGACCGGTGTCGCCCTGGTCCGCGGCACCGAGCTGCTCGTCGACGCCATCGCCAGCAGCGTCGACCAGCACGCGGCCTTCGGTGGCGTCGTCCCCGAGGTCGCGAGCCGCGCTCACCTGGAGGCCATGGCGCCCACGATCGAGCGGGCGTGCCGCGAGTCCGGCGTCCGGCTGGGCGACGTCGACGCGATCGCGGTCACGAGCGGACCCGGGCTCGCGGGCGCGCTGCTGGTCGGGGTCGCCGCCGCCAAGGCGCTCGCGATCGCGCTGGGCCGGCCGCTGTACGGCGTCAACCACCTGGCCGCCCACGTCGCGGTCGACCAGCTCGAGCACGGGCCGCTGCCCGAGCCGGCCGTCGCCCTGCTGGTGTCGGGTGGCCACTCCTCGCTGCTGCTCGTGCCCGACGTCACCGACGACGTCCGCTCGCTGGGCGCCACCATGGACGACGCGGCGGGCGAGGCGTTCGACAAGGTCGCGCGGCTGCTCGGGCTGCCCTTCCCCGGCGGCCCCCACGTCGACCGCGCGGCGCGCGACGGCGACCCGGCGTCCATCGCGTTCCCGCGCGGGCTCACCGGCCCGCGCGACGCCGAGCGGCACCGCTACGACTTCTCCTTCTCGGGCCTGAAGACCGCTGTCGCCCGCTGGGTCGAGACTCGTGAGGCCGCCGGAGAGCCGGTGCCGGTCGCCGACGTCGCCGCGAGCTTCCAGGAGGCCGTCGTCGACGTGCTGACGCGCAAGGCCGTGCTGGCCTGCCGTGAGCAGGGCGTCGAGCACCTGCTGCTCGGCGGCGGCGTGGCCGCCAACTCGCGGCTGCGCGTGCTCGCGCAGGCGAGATGCGCGGACGCCGGCATCGAGCTGCGCGTGCCGCGCCCGGGCCTGTGCACCGACAACGGGGCGATGGTCGCCGCGCTGGGGGCGCAGATGGTGCTGCGCGGGCGCCCGCCGTCGCCGCTCGACCTCGCCGCCGACTCATCGATGCCGGTCACGACGGTCCGTGCCTGAGCCACGGGCGTGACCGCGCTGCTGCTCGGGCTCGGCCTGCTGGCGGTGGCGGCGGGGCTGCTGGTCGCGGGCGCCGAGCTGTTCGTCGAGAACCTGGCGGCCGCCGCGTCACGGCTGGGCCTCACGGTCGTGGCCGTCGCCGTGCTGCTCGCCGGCGCCGAGCCTGAGGAGGCCCTGACGTCGGTGCTGGCGTCGGCGTCCGGCCGGCCTGCCCTCGCCGTCGGCGACGCGCTCGGCGCGACCATCACGGTGCTGGCCCTCGCCCTCGGTCTCGCCGCGCTCGCCGGTCCGCTTCCCGTCGGGCCGCGCGTGCGGCGGTACGCGCTGATGGCCGCGGCGGCCGGGGTGCTCGCGGCCGTGCTGCTCGCGGACGGCGCGCTCACCCGCCTCGAGGGGCTGCTGCTCCTGCTCGGCTACGTCGTGGCCGTCGCGGTCGTCTGGCGCGTCGAGCGCGCAGCCCCCCGGCTCGGTGAGCTGGCCGAGCTCGACGACGCCGAGGACGACGAGCCGCAGGACGCCACCGCTGCGGGTGCCGGTCCGGCCGTGGCGCGCGCCGCGGTCGGGCTGGTCGTCATGACGCTCGGTGGGGTCGCGGCCGTGGCCGGTGCCCAGCGCGTCGTCGCCGGCACCGGCCTCGACGACACGGCCGTGGGGCTGACGCTGCTCGGCCTCGCCACCAGCGCCGAGATGCTCGCGCTCGTCGCCGCGGCCCGGCGCCACGCGGTGGCCGAGGTCGCCGTCGCCGGCGCCGTCGGGGCCGCCGCCTACAACGCGACCGTGACGCTGGGCCTCGCGCCGGTCGTCAGCCCGCTGCAGGTCGAGGGCTTCGGTGGCGCGGCCCTCCTCGCGGCCGCGCTGCCGCTCGCCGTGATGCTGCTGGGGCGCAGCGGCACCCTCGGCCGTGGCGCGGGCGCCCTGCTCGTGGCGGTGTACGTCGTCGCCACCGCCGCCTTCCTGGCCGCGGGCTGACGACCGGCGTGGGCCCTCGCCCACGACGGCCGTGCGGCCGGACCGCCGACGGGCGTACCGTCGTCCCGGACGCGGCCGACGGCCGCACCTGCCGAGGAGCCCTCGATGCGCTGACCACGCGCCCCGATCCCATTGCCCTCGTGAACGAAGGAGTCGACCATGCCGAAGGACAAGCAGGGCCGTGAGGCCAAGAAGCCGAAGAAGGCCAAGGTGGCGACCACCGCCAAGCCCAACGCGGCACCGCTCATGACCAACAAGCCCAAGACGGACTGAGCGCCCGCACACGCGAAGGGGTCGACCCGGCTGGGTCGGCCCCTTCGTCGTGGAGCGACGGCACGTGCATCGAGGGGCCGCCGGCGGGTACGGGCCCTCCATGACACAGCAACCCGATCCGACCATGCCCGCCGACGACCAGGTTTACGAGAGCGTGCAGGAGGCGCGGGGCTCCGACGCGGACGGCGCGCAGGAGGTCTCGCCAGACGCCCCGGCCGACGCGCCGGAGGTCGCCGACCCGGCTCACGGCCCGGTGCCCGACGGCTCGCCGCTGTCCGGCTCCGACCCCATCGGCACGGCCGCGACCAAGCCCTGACCCTGACCCCAGGACCCGCGACCAGGCCCTGACGGCCCTGCCGCTAGGCCGAGGCGTGCGCGGCGACGAGTGCGTCGGTCTGGCCGAGCGCGAGGGTCATGCCCTCCTGCATACCCATCGCGACGAGCCTGTCCATGTCGTCGACCGAGGTCCAGCGCGCGGTGATGACCATGCGCGTCGTTCCGGCGCCGACGTCCGAGATGACGACCTCGCTGCTCGATGCCGGGAGCTCTTCGGTGGCGTGGTCGGGCTCCTCACCGAACCCGTCCACGAAGGCGAGGCCGCGGGGGGCGTCGACGCTCGTGATGCGCCACCAGCCGTGCATCCGCTCACCCTCGGGGCTGGTCATGTAGTAGCGAACGACACCCGACGGCGTCAGGTCGTGGTCGACGACCGTGGCCGGGTAGGTCGGCGGGCCCCACCACCGCTCGAGCAGGCGTGGGTCGGCCCACAGCTGCCAGACGGCCTCGACCGAGGCGGGGTACTCGCTGGTGAAGGTCAACGTGCCGGCCTCGCGGTCGGCCGTGACGTCGATGACGGTCATGTCGGTCCCTCCTGTCGTCGCAGCGTCTCGCCGAACCGGTCGAGACGGTCGATCCACAGCGCCTCCAGCGCCTCGAGCTGGCGGCGGACATCCCGCAGCGCCGTGACGTCGGTGCGCACCAGCTGCTCGCGACCCTGGCGGCGCTTGGTGACGAGCTGCGCCCGGTCGAGCACGGCGACGTGCTTCTGCACGGCGGCGAAGCTCATCCGGTAGTGCTGGGCGAGTCCGGTGACCGAGTGCTCGGCGATCGAGGCCCGGCGCAGGATGTCGCGACGCGTCGCGTCGCCCAGTGCGGAGAAGGCCAAGTCGGCCTGCTCCGACTCCGTTTGTACAACCATAAGGTTGTACGTTAGCCACGGCGCGAGCCGCCGTCAAGGGTCGACGGGGACGGACGGAGGCGCGGACGGGTCGGCGGCGCCACACCGACGGGCCGAACCGATCAGCGAGCACCGCGTCCGTGCTCATCGCGTCGAGGGACGGCGACATCTGCCCGCCGGTGTGGCGCCCAGCGGGCCGTGCCCCTGTCGGCGCAACGGGTCTGCGGGCGACGGCGCAGGCGCCCCCGGCTCAGACCGGAGGCTGCGGGTCGTACTGGATGTCGCGCCGCACCCGCCGGGCCCGCTCGACGCCGGCGAGCCGCGACACCAGGTGCAGCGCCATGTCGATGCCGGCCGAGACACCCGCGGCGGTGATCACCTCGCCCGTGTCGACGAACCGGTCGTCGGGCCGGACCTCGATGCTGGGGTCGAGCTCGCCCAGCAGGTCCAGCGTCGACCAGTGGGTCGTGGCCGCGCGACCGGCGAGCAGCCCGGCGGCGGCGTACACCAGCGAGCCGGTGCAGACGCTGGTCATCAGCGCCGTCGCGGCGCGCTGCTCGCGCACCCAGGCCAGGTGGGCGTCGTCGCGCAGCTGCGCGCGGGTGCCCACCCCGCCTGGGTGCACAAGCACCTCCAGTGCGGGGGCGTCGGCGAAGGAGTGCTCGGCCACGACCGACAGCCCCTGGGCGCAGCGCACGGGGGCCCCGCCCTCCCGCGACAGCGTCGTCACCGCCCAGCCGTCCTCGGGGAAGGTGCGCGTCCAGGACGCGAGCACCTCGAAGGGCCCGACGGCGTCGAGCTCCTCGACGCCGGGGAACAGCAGGATGCCGATGTGCCGCAGGTCAGCCATGGCGAGCAGCCAACCAGGTGCGACCTATCCTGGGCAGGTGGTCGACGGCAGCACGCAGGGCCCGCGCCGTCGCGGCCGGCGGCGGCCCGCCTCGTCGCGCCCCACCGAGGCCCGACCCGACGCCCGGTCGGACGCCCGCCCCGACCCCCGGCCCGGACGTCGGCCCCGCGGCCTCGCCCCCGAGGTCGTCGAGCGGCGGCGGGCGAGTGTCCCCGAGCTGACCTACCCCGAGCAGCTGCCTGTCTCGGCGGTGCGCGAGCAGATCGCGGCCGCGATCCGCGACCACCAGGTCGTCGTGGTGGCGGGGGAGACGGGGTCGGGCAAGACGACGCAGCTGCCGAAGATCTGCCTCGAGCTCGGGCGCGGCGTCACCGCCATGATCGGTCACACACAGCCCCGCCGGATCGCGGCGCGCACCGTGGCCGAGCGCATCGCCGAGGAGCTCGGCACCGAGCTGGGCGAGACGGTCGGCTGGAGCGTGCGCTTCACCGACCGCACGAGCGACCTCACGCTCGTCAAGGTCATGACCGACGGCATCCTGCTCGCCGAGATCCAGCGCGACCGGATGCTCTCGCGCTACGACACGCTCATCATCGACGAGGCGCACGAGCGCAGCCTCAACGTCGACTTCCTGCTCGGCTACCTCAAGCAGCTGCTGCCGCGGCGCCCCGACCTCAAGGTCATCATCACCTCGGCCACCATCGACCCGGGGCGGTTCTCGCGGCACTTCGACGACGCGCCGGTCGTCGAGGTGTCGGGCCGCACCTACCCGGTCGAGTTGCGCTACCGCCCGGTCGTCGACCCCGACGACCCGGCGGCCGACCCCGACCGCGACCAGACCCAGGCGGTCTGCGACGCCGTCGCCGAGCTGTGCGGCGAGGGCCCGGGCGACATCCTGGTGTTCCTGTCAGGCGAGCGCGAGATCCGTGACACCGCTGACGCGCTGAGCGCGATGTCGTTGCGCCACACCGAGATCGCGCCGCTGTACGCGCGGTTGTCGGCGGCGGAGCAGCACCGGGTGTTCCAGCCCCACACCGGCAGGCGCGTCGTCCTCGCCACCAACGTCGCCGAGACCTCGCTCACCGTGCCTGGCATCCGCTACGTCGTCGACCCCGGCACCGCGCGAATCTCCCGCTACAGCCGCCGGCTGAAGGTGCAGCGGTTGCCGATCGAGAAGGTGTCGCAGGCCTCCGCCAGGCAGCGCGCCGGTCGCTGCGGCCGTGTGGCAGAAGGGATCTGCATCCGGCTGTACTCGGAGGAGGACTTCGAGTCGCGCCCGGAGTTCACCGAGCCCGAGATCCTGCGCACCAACCTCGCCGCCGTCATCCTGCAGATGACCGCGCTGGGGCTCGGCGACATCGGGGCGTTCCCGTTCGTCGAGCCGCCCGACCGCCGCAGCGTCCGCGACGGCGTCCAGCTGCTGCACGAGCTCGGCGCGATCGCGTCCGACGAGCCCGACCCGCGGCGCCGTCTCACGCCGATCGGCCGCCAGCTGGCACAGCTGCCGCTCGACCCGCGCATCGCGCGCATGGTGGTCGAGGCCGACCGCGAGGGCTGCCTGCGCGAGGTGCTCGTCGTGGCTGCGGCGCTGTCGATCCAGGACCCGCGCGAGCGCCCGCCCGACCAGCAGGCGCAGGCCGACCAGCACCACGCGCGCTTCGCCGACCGCACGTCCGACTTCCTGTCCTGGCTGAACCTGTGGGCCTACCTGCGCGAGCAGCAGCGCGAGCTGTCGTCGAGCGCCTTCCGCCGGCTGTGCAAGTCCGAGCACCTGCACTACCTGCGGGTGCGGGAGTGGCAGGACGTGCACGGCCAGCTGCGCCAGACGGTCGCCGGCATGGGGCTGGTGGTCGCCCCGGCTCCCGACCCCGGGACGGCGGTCGACGCCGACCGGCTGCACCGCGCACTGCTGTCAGGGTTGTTGTCCCACATGGGACTTCGCGACCCCGCGGCCCGCGACTACCTGGGTGCGCGGGGTGCGCGCTTCGCGGCCTGGCCCGGGTCGGCACTGGCCAGGAAGCCGCCGGCGTGGGTGATGGCGGCCGAGCTGGTCGAGACATCACGGCTGTGGGGCCGCACGCTCGGCAAGGTCGAGCCCGAGTGGGCCGAGCGACTCGCGCCCCACCTGGTCAAGCGCAGCTACAGCGAGCCGCACTGGTCGAGCAGGCGCGGCAGCGCGATGGCCAGCGAGAAGGTGCTGCTCTACGGCCTGCCGCTCGTCGCCGCGCGCCCGGTCTCCTACGGCAGCATCGACCCCGAGCTGTCGCGCGAGCTGTTCATCCGCAACGCCCTCGTGGAGGGTGACTGGCGCACCCGCCACCGGTTCTTCACCGCCAACCGCGAGCTGCTGGACGACGCGGCCGACCTCGAGCGCCGCTCCCGCCGCCGCGGCCTGGTCGTCGACGACCAGGCGCTGTTCGCGTTCTACGACCAGCGCATCCCCGCGGACGTCGTCTCGGCAGCCCACTTCGACGCGTGGTGGAGGGGTGCGCGCCGCGACGACCCCGATCTGCTCACGTTCACGCCCGAGATGCTGATGACCGAGCAGGCCGAGGCGGTCGACGTCGCGGACTACCCGACGTGCTGGCGCGTGGGCGACCTGGAGCTGCCCATCACCTACCAGTTCGAGCCGGGGACGGCGGCTGACGGCGTGACCGTCCACGTGCCGCTCGCGGTGCTCGGCCGGCTCGCGCACGACACCTTCGACTGGCAGGTGCCCGGACTGCGCCACGACCTCGTCACGGCCCTCATCCGCGCCCTGCCCAAAGCCGTGCGCCGCACGCTGATCCCCGCTCCCGACCGCGCTGCGCAGGCGCTCGAGCTCGTCTCCCCGGACGACGGCCCGCTCCTGCTGGCCGTGGGTCAGGCTCTCGAGGAGCTCACCGGCACCCGCGTCCCGGCCGAGGACTGGGACCTCGCCGCCGTCCCCGAGCACCTGCGCATCACCGTTCGGGTCGAGGACGAGCGCGGCCGCGTGCTGGCCGAGGGCAAGGACCTCGCCGTCCTGCACCAGCGGATGCGCCCCCAGCTGCGGCAGGCGCTGTCGGCTGCAGCCGACGAGCTGGAGGTGCACGGTCAGCGGGACTGGACCTTCGGCGAGCTGCCGCTCACGCGCGCCGTCGTCCAGGCCGGTCACCGCGTCGAGGGGCACCCGGCGCTCGTCGACGAGGGGTCGGCCGTCGGCGTCCGGGTGCTGCCGACCGCTGCCGAGGCCGAGGCTGCGCACGTCCGCGGCACGTTGCGGCTGCTGCGGTTGCAGCTGTCGTCGCCGTCGTCGTGGGTGCTCTCGCAGCTCGACAACGCGACCAAGCTGTCGCTGAGCCGCGCGGGCTTCGTCACGTCGTCCGAGCTGATCGAGGAGTGCACCGACGTCGCGGTCGCAGCGCTGGTCGCCGACGCCGGTGGGCCGGTGCGTGACCCGGAGTCGTTCTCCCGCTTGGCTTCCACGGTGCGGGCGGGCCTCCCCGCGCAGACGCTGCAGGTGCTGCTGACGGCCGAGCGGGTGCTGGGTGCGGCCCACGACGTCCGCGCGCGAATCAGCGCCGAGCGCAGCCTGTCGGTGCTGCCGGCGCTCGCCGACCTCAGCGCCCAGCTCGACCGGCTCGTGCACCGCGGGTTCGTGACCGAGGCCGGGCGCGACCGGCTGCCCGACCTGCTGCGCTACGTGCACGCGATGGGACGTCGGCTCGACCGGCTCGCCGAGGACCCCGCCCGCGACCGGGCGCTGCAGTCGCGCGTCGAGCACGTGCAGGCGCAGTACGAGCAGGCGCTCGCCGCCGTGCCGCCCGGGCGTGAGCCGTCGTCCGCGCTGCTCGACGTCCGGTGGATGCTCGAGGAGCTGCGCGTGAGCCTGCTCGCCCCGCCGATGCGCACGGCCCACCCCGTCTCCGAGCAGCGCATCGCGAGGGCGCTGGCGGTCGCCTGACCGGCGCGTTCGTGCCGGTCGGCGGGTCGCGCGCGCCCGGGTGGGTGACGATGGATGCGGTGCACGGGTGGTCCGGGCCCATGAGGGAGACCGGTGAAGAGACCTGTGCTCGTCGCGCTCGGCGCCCTGCTGGTGCTGATCGGCCTGCTGTGGTTCGGCCAGGGGATGGGCTGGGTCGGCGGCAGCGTGATGACCGGCAAGACGCTGTGGGCCGTCGTCGGCCCCGTCGTCGCCCTGCTCGGCGCCGGGCTGCTCGTGCGCGCCCTGGGGCGCCGCGCCTGACCCCAGGACCGTCGTGGGGCAGGATGGGCCGATGGTCACCCCCCGCCGCCACCCCGTCGTGCTGGACGTCGACACCGGGGTCGACGACGCCTGCGCGCTGCTGCTCGCGGCCCGGTCGCCGGCGCTCGACCTGCGGGCCGTGACGTGCGTGGCGGGCAACGCCGAGGTCGACCAGGTGGTCACCAACACCCTGGCCGTCCTGGCCGCCGCCGGCAGGCCCGACGTCCCCGTCGCCCGAGGCGCGGCCCGGCCGCTGCTCGAGCCCGCCCGCCCTGCGCGGCACGTGCACGGCGAGGACGGGATGGGCGACCTCGACGCGCGGGCGCTGCGGCTGCCGCCCGCCACCTCCCCGCCCGACGCGCGCCACGCCGTCGAGCTGCTGCGCGACGTCCTGACGGACACCGACGAGCCGGTCACGCTCGTGCCACTGGGCCCGCTGACCACCGTCGCGCTGCTGCTGCGCACCCACCCTGAGGCTGCGCGAGGGTTGCGGCGCATCGTGTTCATGGGCGGCAGCGCTGCCAGCGGCAACGCCTCGGCCGCCGCGGAGTTCAACGTGTGGCACGACCCCGAGGCCGCGGCGATCGTGCTCGACGCCTGCCGCGAGCTGGGGGTGCCCGTGACGATGTACGGCCTCGACGTCTTCTACGACGTGCGCGTCACCCGCGACGACGCGACCCGGCTGGCGAGCTCGGACGACGCGTCGGCCCGGCTCGCTGCCGCGCTCATCACCCACCAGTGCGACCGGTTCGGCGCTGACGACTGCACCGTCGGCGACGCCGGCGCCGTGTGCGCCGTCATCGACCCCGACGGCGTCGGCACCTCCCCGCTGCCCGTCCACGTCGAGCTGGCCGGTGCGCGCACGCGGGGCCAGACCCTGGTCGACCGGCGCACCTGGGTGGGCGACCTCGACCACGACCCGCACGCGGCCGGCCCGGCCGTCGTCGACGTCGCGCTGAGCGTGGACGGGCCGCGGTGGCGCCGGCTGTGGCTCGAGACGGTCGACCGTCCCGAGGTCTGACCGCCCGGCGCGACCGCCGCAGCATCCCCTGACGTCGACCACCGCAGCCTGCTGACAGCCGACGACTTCGGTGAGATCGTCGTGGCGCCTGTCGATCTCGGGCCGGCCCGTTCGTCGTGGTGACGAGCCGCCGGAACCGCCGGCGGCCGACGCAGTCAGGAGACGACCATGACCCAGTACGCGATCCTCATCTACGGCGACGACGCCGCCTACGCCGACATGAGCCAGGAGGCCTGGGCGGCGATGATGGACGCCCACGAGGCCTTCGCCAAGGCCGTGCCCGAGCAGGGCGGCAGCATCGTGTCGGGCGAGGGGCTCTCCCCGGCGCCCACCGCGACGAGCGTGCGGGAGGGCGGCGTCGTCACCGACGGTCCCTTCGTCGAGACCAAGGAGTCGCTGGGCGGCTTCTACATCATCGAGGCCGACGACCTCGACCACGCGGTCCGGCTGGCCGGCCTGTGCCCGGCGCCGGCCGGCGGCGTCGAGGTCAGGCCGGTGATGGTCTCGAGCGGTGATGGGTCCGGCAGCTGAGGCGGTCGCCCGGGCGCACCGTGACGAGTGGGCGCTCGTGCTCGCCGCCACGGTGCGCCTGACCCGCGACCTCGACCTGGCCGAGGAGTGCGCCCAGGAGGCGTACGTCGCGGCGCTGGAGACGTGGCCCACCCGGGGGGTCCCCGAGCGCCCGGGTGCCTGGCTCACGACGACGGCGCGGCACCGCGCGCTGGACCGGATGCGCCGCGACCAGACGCTGCGTCGCAAGCTGCCGCTGCTGGTGGAGCCCGACGGGTGGGAGGGGACCGACGCGCAGGACCCACCGGTGGTGCCCGACGACCGGCTCCGCCTGGTCTTCGTCTGCTGCCACCCGACCCTGTCACCCGAGGCGCAGGTGGCGCTGACGCTGCGGCTGGTGTGCGGGGTGGCCACACCTGACGTGGCGCGGGCGTTCCTGGTGCCGGAGGCGACCATGGCGGCGCGGCTGACCCGCGCGAAGAAGAAGATCAGCCAGGCCCGGATCCCGTTCCGGCTGCCGTCGCCCGACGAGCTCCCGCACCGGCTCGACAGCGTGCTGACCGCCGTCCACCTGCTCTACAGCACCGGTCACACCGCGGCGTCGGGCGCCGAGCTGGTGCGCGCGGACGTCTGCGACCGGGCGGTCGACCTCGCGCAGGTGCTCGTGCAGCTGATGCCACGCGAGCCGGAGGCGCGCGGCCTGCTGGGTCTGCTGCTGCTCTCGCAGGCCCGACGGGCGACGCGCGTCGATGCCAGCGGCCGGCTGGTGCTGATCGCCGACCAGGACCGCAGCCGCTGGGACCGGCAGCTGCTTTCCCGCGGCCTGCGCCTGACCGCCGAGTCGATGGCGTCGCCGCGCGCCGGGCGGTTCGCCCTGCAGGCCGCGATCGCCGGTGGTCACGCGGTGGCGCCCGACGCGGCGAGCACCGACTGGCGACGCATCCTGCGGCTGTACGACGCGCTGCTGGCTGCGTGGCCGAGCCCGGTCGTCGCCCTGAACCGCGCTGTCGCCGTCTCCTTCGTGCACGGGCCGCAGGCCGCGCTGGGCCTGGTGGCCGAGCTGGACGACGACCCGCGCCTTCGCGCGTACCCGTACCTGCCCGCCACCCGCGCCGACCTGCTGCGCCGGCTGGACCGCCCGCAGGAGGCGTGTGCGGCGTATCGCGTCGCGCTGGCGCGGACCGGCAACGAGGCCGAGCGGGCGTTCCTCCTCGACCGGCTGGCCGGGTGCGCGCCGACGCCGGGGGCGACCGTCACCGTGGGCGCCGCGGCCCCGGGCAGGTCGTGAGCGCGCGTGGTCGCTGGGGCCGAGGTCAGGCGGCGAGGTGGACGAGCAGCACGCTGGGGCGGCCCGACACCCTCGTCAGCACGATCGTGGCCTCGGCCGCGCCGCGCAGGCGCAGCTGGCGGCGCAGCACGTCGGGGTCGACGGGGCTGCCGCGCTTCTTGATCGTCAGCCGGCCGACGCCGCGGTCACGCAGCAGCGTGCGCAGCGACTTGACGTGGAAGGGCAGGACCGCCTCGACCGCGTAGCCGCGCAGCAGCGGTGACGCCACCGCCTCGTCGCCGGTCAGGTAGGCGATCGTGGGGTCGATCAGGTGCGTGCCCGTCGCGGCGGCGACGTCAGCGACCAGCCCGGCGCGGATGACGGCACCGTCGGGCTCGTGCAGGTAGGCACCGACCTCGCCGGTCGGCGGCCGTCCCACGGCGGGGTCGCCCACCAGCTCGTGGGCGCCACCCGCGGCGTCGAGCAGCAGGGCGCTGCGCGCGACGCCGGCGCGGGCGAGGGGCCCGCCCCACAGCGCGCACTCGACGACGTCGCCGCCGACCGACACCCACTGCGCCTCCGCGCCCTCGGGCAGCAGGTGGTGCGCGATGCCGGGCGCGAGCTTGGCGCCCGTCGCGGGCACCCGCCGCATCACGTCGAGCACGAAGGAGTACGGCGGCGAGAACGCCTCCGGGTCGAAGGTGCGCCGCGAGCTGCCGGCTGCCCCCACCCGGCGTGCGGGGTCGAGCCACACGCCGTCGCCGGGGGAGAGCTCAGCGTCGAGGTCGAGCGTGGTGACGTCGGCGCAGCGGACCTGCGCGTCAGGGAAGTGGCGGAGGTTGACCGACGCGAGCGCCGCGGTCATCTCGTCGCTGTCGACCGCGAGCACCGCACGGTCGAGGGCGGCGAACGCCATCGCGTCCGACCCGAGCCCGCAGCCGAGGTCGGCGACGCGCGCGCACCCGGCGCCGACGTACCGCCGGGCGTGGTGGGCGGCGACCCGAAGCCGCGTCGCCTGCTCGAGGCCGTCGGGCGTCAGCAGCATGCCGTCGGCGAACGCCCCCAGCTTGTCGCGGGCCTTGCGCCGCAGCCGCGACTGGGTCAGGGCCGCGGCGACGAGCGAGGAGTCGTGCCCCTGCCCCCGCAGCCGCTCGCCGAGCGCCATCGCCGAGCCCTCGTCGTACGCCGGCAGCGACGCGAGCAGGTGCCAGCCCTCGGGCGTGAGCAGGGCGCGCACACCGGCCGGGTCCACCCCGCGATGATGGCACGCGCCCCCAGCCCGCCTCGTCCGGCAGCAGCGCCGGGGCGCTGGCACTCGGGTTGACCGAGTGCTAAGCGACGCCCTAACGTGATCCCTGGCACTCTCCACCGGAGTGTGCCAGTCGTGGACCACGTGCCGACCCCCGCGACGGCGGCACGACCGGGCCACGCACCACAGCCAGGTATCAGTCATTCTCGACATTCCCGGAGAGGGAGGTCACAAGTGTCGGTCAACATCAAGCCGCTCGAGGACCGCATCGTCGTCAAGGCCCTGGAGGCCGAGCAGACCACGGCGTCCGGCCTGGTCATCCCGGACACCGCGAAGGAGAAGCCCCAGGAGGGCGAGGTCCTCGCGATCGGCCCGGGCCGCGTCGACGACAACGGCGTGCGGGTCCCGCTCGACGTCCAGGTCGGCGACAAGGTCATCTACAGCAAGTACGGCGGCACCGAGGTGAAGTACAGCGGCGAGGAGTTCCTCATCCTGTCCGCCCGCGACGTGCTCGCGGTCGTCGTCAAGTAGCTCGCCCCGCCGCAGCACGCTGCGGCGCGTGTCACCGCCCCGGCGGCCCGGTCCACCGGTGCCTGCCGGGGCGTTGCCCGTTGCGCCGCGCGACCAGCACGACCCGCATCACCTGTTCGACCCGCACCACAGCACGGCTCGTCCGCTCCCGTGGACGACCGACTCGCCGAAAGGGACACACACCCATGGCCAAGAGCCTGGAGTTCAACGACTCTGCCCGCCGTTCGCTCGAGCGCGGTGTCGACGCGCTCGCCAACGCCGTCAAGGTCACGCTCGGCCCCAAGGGCCGCAACGTCGTGATCACCAAGTCGTGGGGCGCCCCCACCATCACCAACGACGGTGTGACGATCGCCAAGGAGATCGAGCTCGAGGACCCCTACGAGAACCTCGGGGCCCAGCTCGCCAAGGAGGTCGCGACCAAGACCAACGACGTCGCCGGTGACGGCACCACCACCGCCACGGTGCTGGCGCAGGCGCTGGTGCACGAGGGCCTGCGCAACGTCGCGGCCGGCGCTGCGCCGTCCGCCCTCAAGCGCGGCATCGACGCGGCGGTCGAAGCCATCAGCGAGCAGCTGTCCACGCTGGCCCGCGAGGTCGACGGCAAGGACGACATCGCCCACGTCGCCACCATCTCCGCCCAGGACCGCGGCGTCGGCGAGCTCATCGCCGAGGCCTTCGACAAGGTCGGCAAGGACGGCGTGATCACGGTCGAGGAGGCCTCCACCACCGGCCTCGAGCTCGACTTCACCGAGGGCATGCAGTTCGACAAGGGCTACCTGTCGCCGTACTTCGTCACCGACACCGAGCGCATGGAGGCCGTCCTCGAGGACGCCTACGTGCTCATCCACCAGGGCAAGATCTCGGCCGTCGCCGACCTGCTCCCCCTGCTGGAGAAGGTGCTGCAGGCCGGCAAGGCGCTGTTCATCGTCGCCGAGGACGTCGAGGGCGAGGCCCTGTCGACCATCGTCGTCAACAAGATCCGCGGCACCTTCACCGCTGTCGCGGTCAAGGCCCCGGGCTTCGGCGACCGCCGCAAGGCGATGCTGCAGGACCTCGCGGTCCTGACCGGCGGCCAGGTCATCTCCGAGGAGGTCGGGCTCAAGCTCGACACCGTCGGCCTCGACGCGCTGGGCACCGCCCGCCGCATCGTCGTCACCAAGGACGACACCACGATCATCGAGGGCGCCGGCGAGCGCTCCGAGGTCGAGGGCCGGATGAACCAGATCAAGGCCGAGATCGAGCGCACCGACAGCGACTGGGACCGCGAGAAGCTGCAGGAGCGCCTGGCCAAGCTGGCCGGCGGTGTGTGCGTCATCAAGGTCGGCGCCCACACCGAGGTCGAGCTCAAGGAGAAGAAGCACCGCATCGAGGACGCCGTCTCGGCGACCCGCGCGGCCATCGAGGAGGGCATCGTCGCCGGCGGCGGCTCCGCCCTGGTGCACGCCGCCTCGGTGCTCGAGGGCGGCCTCGGCCTCGAGGGAGACGCCGCGACCGGTGTCTCCATCGTCTACAAGGCCACGGTCGAGCCGCTGCGCTGGATCGCGGAGAACGCCGGGCTCGAGGGCTACGTCGTGGTCGAGAAGGTGCGCGGCCTGCAGGTCGGTCACGGCCTCGACGCTGCGACCGGCGAGTACGGCGACCTCATGGCCGGCGGCGTCATCGACCCGGTCAAGGTCACCCGCTCCGCCTTGCGCAACGCCGCCTCGATCGCGTCGATGGTCCTCACCACCGACACCCTCGTGGTGGAGAAGAAGGAGCCGGCCGACGACGCCCCCGCCGGCGGCCATGGCCACGGGCACGGTCACTGACCCTGCGCTGACCGCTCCCTGAGCGACCTGCACCACCCGCTCGGCACCGCTCCGCACCCGGCTGCCCGGGACCCCCGCTCACGCGGGGGTCCCGGGCAGCCGTGCGTCCACCCCACCCCGCACCCACCCCGCACCCACCCCGTGATCATGCGATCCCGGCCCGCCGACCCCCGTGATCATGCGATCCCGGCCCGCCGACCCCAGCGCCCTTCAGTCCGCGGCCGGCCCGGGGCCACGGCTGATCGTGACGTCGGCGGGTGGGACCGCGCACCCTGCCGCGAGCAGCGCGCCGACCTGGTCGAGGACCTCGCGGGGCCGGGCGGGTCCGGCGTACAGCAGCACGGCGTAGCCACGGCGCGTGCCGAAGCTCTGGAACGGCGACGGAAGCAACCGGTCGATCTGGTCGCCGACCGAGCGGGGCGGCGCGAACGCCGTGGTGAAGCCGGTGCCACGCAGGCACGGCGAGCCGGTGGCGGGTACGGCGATGCTCACCGTCTGCCCCTCCTGACCGCCCACGCTCCAGCTGACCTCGGGGCCGACGACGGTGGACAGCGCCTGAGCGACCCGGTACTGCTCTTGTGCGGACAGCTCGCGGTCGAAGTCCGCGACCACGCCCACGGCGCCCACCCCGCCCGGCGCGTCACCCCGCCCGCCAGGGCGGACGGCGAGGTTCGCCGCGAGGTGCACACCGTCGAGCAGGTGCTGCACCGCCGCCACCTGCCTAGCCGGCGACCAGCCTCGGATCTGCACGCGCACCGACGTCACGGTGAGCGACAGGTCGACAGCCGCGCTGCTGGCTCGCTGCGATGTCGGGCCACGGCCCGTTCGCGGCGCGGTGTCGTCGGTGGACGTGCTGTGCCAGGCACCGATCAGGCCGACGAGCCCGAGCAGGGCCGCGACGACCACGACCCGCGAGCGCCCGGTCGCGGACGTCGGCACCGGGCGGGCCGCAGCGCCGACGATCTCGGCGCTCAGGTCGTCGACGGGCGCGACGCCGTCGTCACGTCCGCGCCATGCCGGATCCTCGCGCGACGACTCGGCGTCGCTGCTGCCGAGCACCTCGTAGCCCACGGGCCGATGGTGCACCCTGGGACACGATGGCGGGGCACGGGCACTCACCGGGCATGACGAAGGCCCGGTCCCCGTGGGGGCCGGGCCTTCGACGAACCGAGCAGCGAGGAGGAACCAGCAGCGAGGAGCAGCTGCGTCAGCTGGCGGCTGACATGACGCGGCCGGTGGTGCGTGCGTACTCGCGCTCGCGCTCGTCCTCGGTCATGCCGCCCCACACCCCGTAGGGCTCGCGCACCTGGAGCGCGTGGCTGCGGCACTGCTGCATCACCGGGCAGGTGGCGCAGACGGCCTTGGCGGCGTCGTCGCGACGACGGCGGGTCGGGCCACGCTCACCCTCAGGGTGGAAGAAGACGTCAGGATCGGCCCGTCGGCAGGCCCCGTCGAGCTGCCAGTCCCACAGGTCGGCCACCGGGCCGGGCAGACGCGAGATCTCAGCCATGACAAGCTCCTCGGGTTGATCAGTTGAAGCATCCGTGACGCGATTGGTTGAACCGTACAACCGCGCCGGACCTGATTCAAGCCCCTGATGAAGCGATTTTTCTGGATCTTGCCCCGCTTTGATCCACGGCCGAACCGCGTCCTGGCGCGGTTCCGGCGATGATCACGGCGCGCGTGCTCAGCAGGGCGTCACGCCCGCGCGCTGTGAGCCACATCATCGGCCCGCCGCAGCACGAACGGCTGCCGCCGGTGGGGGGCGTGCGGCGATCAAGTGGCGTACGCCCTGTGGGGTAGGCACACTCGTGGGGTGAGCGATGCACGCAGCGACGACCATGCGGAGGGGGCAGCCACGTCCGCCACTCTGACGGTCGCCGCCGTGGCCCGGCGCCTGGGGGTGGCGCCGGCGACGCTGCGCACCTGGGCTCGCCGCTACGGGCTCGGGCCCGGTGCCCACACGGCCGGGTCGCACCGCCGCTACTCTGCCGAGGACCTCGCCCGCCTGGTGATCATGCGTCGCCTGACCCACGAGGGCGTCTCGCCCGCGGAGGCCGCGCGGATGGCGATGGCGGAGGAGGCGCCGATCGCCGAGGGCGCCGAGCTGGCCCGGGTGATCAGCCTGGTGCCCGACAGCGCACAGCGCGGTGCCTTCGACGCGCTCGAACCCGGTCGGGCCGGTGGTGGCCGGGTCGTGGCCATGCCCGACGCGTCACCCGCGGTGCGCGGCCTGGCCCGCGCCTCCATGGCGCTGGACGCCAACGGTGTCACCGAGGTGCTGCGCCGGCACGTGGCCAGCGACGGCGTCATCCGCACCTGGGACGCGCTCATCCTGCCCGTGCTCGTCGGTCTCGGTGACCGCTGGGCGCAGACCGGTGAGGGCGTCGAGGTCGAGCACCTGTTCTCCGAGTGCGTCATGACAGTCATGCGCGCCAACGCGGCCCGGCTGCGCGAGCCGCGCAACACCGTGCCGGTCCTGCTGGCGTGCCTCGACGAGGAGCAGCACAGCCTCCCGATCCACGCGCTCGCGGCCGCCCTGGCCGAGCGCGGGGTCGGCGCCCGCCAGCTCGGCAGCCGCATCCCCGCCTCCGCGCTCGCCTCGGCCGTGCGCCGCAGCGGCCCCGGCGTGGTGTTCGTCTTCGCGACCATGCCCGTCGCCGCGGCCGACGACCTCACCCAGCTGACCCGGGTGCGCCCCTCACCGCAGGTGGTCGTCGGCGGCCCCGGCTGGCCCACGTCCCTGCCGCCCGCCGTCCGCCGCCTGCAGTCGCTGCAGCAGGCCGTCGACGTCATCCTCGCCGCCGTCCTGTGACCCCACCGGTCGTCGCCCGCTAGCGGACGCGCACGCCGGATGTCGTCGCGGCGCGCCGCTAGACAAGCCTGATCTGCGAGAGAACGCCGTGACCTCACCCGTTCGGCGGTCGGGCGTGACCTCAGGTTCGACCGGCAGCGTGCCGATCCTTCGTGTCACAAGCCGGCGTGCGGGACTGCGCGCCGGTGCGACGAAGGAGACCCAGATGGCCACCGTCCTGGTGTGTGACGACTCACCGCTGGTCCGCGAGACCCTGCGGCGCGCCGTCGCGACGATCCCCGGGGTCACCCGGGTCCTCGCCGCCGCGAGCGGCGAGGAGGTCCTCGCCCGCTGGCCCGCCGAGCGTCCCTCCCTCGTCCTCATGGACGTCCGCATGCCCGGGCTCGGCGGCACCGAGGCGACCCGCCGGCTGCTCGCTCTGCACCCGCAGGCCAACGTGCTGATGCTGACCGTCGCCGAGGACGCCGACGGCGTCGCCCGTGCGATCGCGGCCGGTGCCCGCGGGTACGTCGTCAAGGACAGCTCGCGCGAGGAGCTCGCCGCCACCGTCGTCCACGCCATCACCGACGCGGCCTGGCGCCGTCAGGCCGTCCCCGCGGGGGCTGTCAGCGCACCCGCCGGGCAGTCGCCGCAGCCGACGCTGACCGAGCGCGAGCAGCAGGTGCTGAGCGGCATGAGCCGCGGTCGCTCGAACGCGGAGATCGGCAAGGAGCTGTACCTGTCGGAAGACACCGTCAAGACCCACGCCCGCCGGCTGTTCCGCAAGGTCGGCGCCGCCGACCGCGCCCAGGCCGTGGCCGTCGGCTACCGCTGGGGGCTCGTGCACTGAGCTGGTCGTACGCCGGGCAGCGGCGTGCGGTCAGCGAGTCAGCTCTGCATGCTGGTGACCGGCTCCGCGTCGTCCTCGGGTGCGGCCGACGGCCTGTCGCCCGAGGCGCCGTCGTCACCTCGGGTGGCGGCCAGGCTGGTGGCGGTCACGACACCCAGCACCGCGACGATGACGACCAGCGAGGCGAGCGTCGGGATCTGCGGCACCTGCGACCAGACACCGTGGGCCCAGTGCAGCACCAGCTTGACGCCGATGAAGCCGAGGATGGCCGCGAGGCCGTAGCCGAGGTGCACCAGCCGCGACAGCGCCCCCTGCAGGACGAAGTAGAGCGCTCGCAGGCCGAGCAGCGCGAAGGCGTTGGTGGCGAAGACCAGGAACGGGTCGCCGGTGATTCCGTAGACGGCGGGCACGGAATCGACGGCGAACACGATGTCGGTGGCCAGCACCGCGAGCACGACCAGTGCGAATGGTGTCGCGGCCCGCTGCCCGTTCTCCATCACCGTCATCCGGGTGCCGCGGTAGTCCGAGGTGACTGGCATGAACCGGCGCAGCAGCCGCACCGAGCGCATCTGGTCCACGTCCACGCCGTGGTCGGTCTTGCGCTGGTCGCGCAGGATCTTGACCGCGGTGGCGAGCAGCACGGCGCCGAAGAGCAGGAACGCGAACGACAGGCTGTCGAGCGCCGCGGCGCCGAGCGCGATGAAGATCCCCCGCAGCACGAGCGCGCCGATGATGCCGTAGAGCAGCACGCGCTGCTGCAGCACGACCGGGACCGCGAACGCGGTGAGCAGCAGCATGAAGACGAACAGGTTGTCGACGCTCAGCGACTTCTCGACGAGGTAGCCGGTGAGGTACTCGACGCCCGTGGTCTGACCGAAGCGCGACCACAGATAGCCGCCGAAGGCCAGCGGCAGCGTGATGTAGAACGCCGACCACGCGAGCGCCTCGCGCATCGACACCTCGTGCGGACGGCGCGTGGCGAAGAAGTCGATGACGAGCAGGACGACGACGGCGCTCAGCACCGAGGCCCACAGGCCTGGCGTGGCGACGGACGTGATGGCGGGGGTGGCAGCGAGCACAGAGCTCTCCTCAGGGGCGGTGCACCTGAGGTCTCCTTCACCCGCCGAGGCGGGTGGCCGACCGGGGCTGTGCACAGACAGCCGTACTGACCGGTGGGCGCTTGGCGAAGTACTCCCCTCGGTCATGAGCGTACCAAAGGCTGGTCAAGTCCACCTTGGTTCGGGTCCCGCTGCTGCGCTGACCGGCATCCGCTGCGGACGGCAGCCCGGCGTCCCGCCGGTAGACTCGGGTCCTCAGCCGGCGGCCGCGTCCAGCGCCCCGCGCCATCGCGAGAGGCGGACCATGAGCCAGCAGCACCCCGGCCCCGGCGCGAGCACCCACGACCACGGCGTGCCCGACAAGTTCGGCCCCCTCGGCCTGACGTTCGACGACGTGCTGCTGCAGCCCTATCAGAGCGACGTCGTCCCCTCCGAGGTCGACACCCGCTCGCGGGTGTCCAAGCGCATCGACGTGCACGTGCCGCTGCTGTCGTCGGCCATGGACACCGTCACCGAGTCGCGCATGGCCATCGCCATGGCACGCCAGGGCGGGCTGGGTGTGCTGCACCGCAACCTGTCCATCGACGACCAGGCCGCTCAGGTCGACATCGTCAAGCGCTCCGAGGCCGGCATGGTCAGCCACCCGGTGACCACGCGCCCCGACGCCACCGTCGGCGAGGTCGACGCCGTCTGCGCGCGCTACCGCGTCTCCGGGCTGCCCGTCGTCGACGACGCGGGCCTGCTGCTCGGGATCGTCACCAACCGCGACCTGCGCTTCGAGACCGAGCACGGTCGCCTGGTCCGCGACGTCATGACCCCGATGCCGCTGGTGACCGCTCCGGTCGGCACCGACGGCGACACCGCGATGGCGCTGCTGGCCAAGCACAAGATCGAGAAGCTGCCGCTGGTGGACGACGCGGGCCGGCTGCGCGGGCTCGTGACCGTCAAGGACTTCACCAAGAGCGAGCAGTACCCGCACGCCACCAAGGACGACGCGGGCCGGCTGCGCGTCGGCGCGGCGATCGGCATCTTCGACGACGCCTGGAAGCGCGCGATGGCGCTGGTCGACGCCGGCGTCGACCTGGTCGTGGTCGACATGGCCCACGCCCACTCGCGCGCCGTGCTGGAGATGATCACCCGGCTCAAGGCCGAGCCGGCCGCGGCCCACGTCGACATCGTCGGCGGCAACGTCGCGACGCGCTCGGCAGCCCAGGCGCTCGTCGACGCCGGCGCCGACGGCGTCAAGGTCGGCGTCGGTCCCGGGTCGATCTGCACCACCCGCGTCGTCGCGGGCGTCGGTGTGCCGCAGGTGACCGCGATCTACGAAGCGGCTCTCGCGTGCGGCCCGGCCGGTGTGCCGGTTATCGGTGACGGCGGCCTGCAGTACTCCGGCGACATCGCCAAGGCGCTCGTCGCCGGCGCCGACACCGTGATGCTCGGCTCGCTGCTCGCCGGCTGCGACGAGAGCCCGGGCGAGCTCGTCTTCGTCAACGGCAAGCAGTACAAGGGTTATCGGGGGATGGGCTCGCTCGGCGCCCAGCGCTCGCGAGGCGAGCAGCGCTCGTTCTCCAAGGACCGCTACTTCCAGAACGACGTGCCCACCGACGACAAGATCGTGCCCGAGGGCATCGAGGGCCAGGTGCCCTACCGCGGCCCGCTGTCTGCGGTCGCCCACCAGCTCACCGGCGGTCTGCGGCAGTCGATGTTCTACTGCGGCGCGCCCACGATCGAGGCGCTGCAGGCCAACGGCCGCTTCGTGCGCATCACCTCGGCCGGGCTCAAGGAGTCCCACCCGCACGACATCCAGATGACGGTCGAGGCGCCGAACTACACCGGGCGCTGAGCGTCAGGCCTCCCGCAGGGCGGCCGGGTAGTCGACGGCCACCGTCCGACCCGACTCGAACGACCGGCCGGCTGCCTCGAGCACCGCGCTGCCGGCGAGGGCGTCGAGGGTGCTCGCCCCGGGCAGGTCCGCGCCCGAGCGCAGTGCCGACGTCCAGGCGAGGTCCTGGGCGCGGTAGGCGTCGGCGAAGCGGTCGACCCAGTCGCCGTCCTGGTCGCCGGGTAGCGTCGCGGCGACACCGTCCGGCCCCACCACCTCGGCGCGGACGTCGTAGCCGCAGGCCTGCCCGTACGTCAGCTCGGTGCTGGCGAGGGCGCCCGAGGTCGTGACCATCCGCAGCAGCACCGTGGCTGCCGTGGCGTCCGCGCCGGGGGCGGCCGTGGCGGTCACCTGCGCGATCTCCTCGCCGGTGTACCAGCGCACCAGGTCGACGTCGTGCGAGGCCGAGTTGAGCACCAGCACCGCCGGGCTGAAGGCGTACGACGACACCGGGTTGCGGTGCACCGTGTGCACCAGCGCGGGGCGCCCGGTGCGACCCGACGCCACGGCGTCGTGCACGGAGGCGAACGCCGGGTCGAAGCGGCGCATGAAGCCCACCTGCACCAGCCGGCGCCCGGCCGCGCGCTCACGCTCGAGCACCGCGAGGCCGTCGTCGACCGAGGTCGTGAGGGGCTTCTCGCACAGCACCGGCAGCCCGCGGTCGAGCCCGGCGTGCAGTAGCGCCGCGTGGGTCGCGTCGGGGGAGGCGATCAGCAGCGCGTCGACGTCGGCGGTGCGCACGAGGCGCAGCGGGTCGTCGTCGGCGACCGCCCCCGTCGCGTCGGCGACCGCCGCGAGAGCGGTCGGGTCGACGTCCGACACGGCCGTCACCGCGACGCCCGCCATACCGGTCAGCACCGCGACGTGGGTGCGGCCCATGCCGCCCAGGCCGACCACCGCGATGCGCACGAGCTCGCTCATCCCTCCACCACCATGACCTCGATCGCGTAGCTGTCGCTGCGATAGCTGTGGTCGCCGAGCTCGAGGGCCGAGCCGGCGCTGTCGAAAGCCCTGCGGGACATGATGAGCACGGGCGCCGACCGCCGCGTGCGCAGCAGCCTGGCCTCGCGCGAGGTGGCCGTGCGAGCCGCGATCTCCTGGCGCGCCACGTGCGGGCGGCCGCCGCGCAGCCGCAGCACCGTGTAGAGGCCGGCTGCCTCGAGGTCGTCCGCGGTGACGTCGGCGAACCGCGGCGGCAGCCAGTTGCGCATGACCGCGAGGGGTTCGTCGCCTGCGCACCGCAGCCGCTCGACGAAGGTGAGCGGGGTGTCGGGCGGCAGCGACAGGGCGGCCGCGGCCTGCGCGTCCTGCACCCCGGCGCGCAGCTCGAGCACCGTCGTCCGCGGCTCGCGCCCGTCGCGCGCGAGGTCGTCGTGCAGGCTGGTCAGCTCGGCGCGGCGGTGCACCATGCGGTGGGCCACCTGCGTGCCGACGCCGCGCTGACGCACCAGCAGGCCCTTGGCGACGAGCTCCTGGATCGCGCGGCGCACCGTGGGCCGCGACAGCCCCAGCCGCGCCGCCAGCGCGACCTCGTTCTCGATCGGGTCGCCGCTGCCGAGCCGGCCGTCGTCGATGGCCTGCTGCAGCTGGCTGGCGAGCTGGAAGTACAGCGGCACCGGGCTGGCGCGGTCGAGCGAGAAGAGCAGCATCGGTTCCTTCGGTACCACGGCGGGATGGCGCTCGGTTCTGACAAGCAGGCAGCATGTCACCTCCACGACAGTATGTCCTGACATGCAGTTGACTTTGCTCGACGGCAAACGGGAGGCTGGGCCGCCGGCGGGACCCCTGACGGCGTCGTCGACACCGTGAGGACTCGCATGCGGATCGGTCTGGCCGGGGTGGGACGCATCGGCGTCGAGCACGCCCGGGCGCTGCACGCCCACCCCGACGTCGACGAGCTGGTAATCACCGACGCGTCGTCCGACCGCTCGCTCATGGTCGCCCACGAGCTGGGGGTCAAGAGCGTCGACGGCATCAGCAGCCTGCTCAGCTCGGGCGTCGACGCCCTCGTCGTGGCCGCGGCGACCGACGCGCACGCGGGGCTCATCCTCGCGGGCGTCGAGGCCGGTCTGCCGGTGTTCTGCGAGAAGCCTGTCGCGGGTGAGGTCGCCGGCACGGTCGCGGTGCGCGACCGGGTGGCCGAGCTGGGCGGCCAGGTGCACATCGGCTTCCAGCGGCGCTTCGACGCCGGCTACGTCGCGGCGCGCGCCGCGCTGCGCGCCGGCGAGCTGGGCGACCTGCGCCGCGCCCACCTGCTGACGTGCGACCCGCAGCCGCCGGCGCCGTCGTACGTGCCTGGCAGCGGCGGCATCTACCGCGACATGCACATCCACGACTTCGACATCCTGCGGTGGGTGACCGGCCGCGAGGTCGTCGAGGTGATCGCCGTGGGCGCCAACCGCGGTGCCGCGGTGTTCGGCGACAACGCTGACGTCGACGAGTCGACCTGCCTGCTCACGATGGACGACGGCACGCTCGTGACCGTGCAGGGCTCGCGCTACAACGGCGCCGGCTACGACGTGCGCATGGAGATCGCCGGCACCCTCGCCACCGTCGCCGTGGGGCTGGACGAGCACGCGCCGCTGCGCAGCGCCGAGCCGGGCGTCACCTTTCCCGGCGCGCCGGCCTGGACGGGCTTCTGGCCGCGGTTCGTCGACGCCTACGTCGCGGAGATGACGGCGTTCGTGGCCATGGCGCGCGGCGAGGCGGCCAGCGCGTGCACCGTGGCGGAGGCCCTCGAGGCGCTGTACGTCGCCGAGGCGGCCGACCGGTCCCGCCGCGAGCACCGCCCTGTCACGGTCGCGGAGGTGAGCGGCCGATGAGCGCCGGCATGCTCGAGCGGCTGGCAGGGGCGCCCATCTCCTGGGGTGTCTGCGAGGTGCCCGGCTGGGGCTTCCAGGTGGGCGTCGACGAGGTGCTGAGCCAGATGCGCGAGGTCGGCATCACGGCGACCGAGTTCGGCCCCGACGGGTTCCTGCCCGCCGAGCCCGCCGCCAAGGCCGCCCGGCTGGCCGAGGCGGGGCTGCAGGCGGTCGGCGGCTTCGTCCCCGTCGTCCTGCACGAGCCGGCGCACGACCCGGTGCCCGAGGTCGACGCGGCGCTCGACGGCTTCGTCGCCGCCGGTGCCGGCACCCTCGTGCTGGCCGCGGCCACCGGGCAGGACGGCTACGACGAGCGCCCGGTGCTCGACGACCTCGGCTGGTCGACGCTGCTCACCAACCTCGACCGGCTCGCCGAGCTGGCAGCGGGGCGAGGCGTGCTCGCCACGCTGCACCCCCACATCGGCACGATGGTCGAGCAGCAGGACGAGGTGCGGCGGGTGCTCGACGGCAGCGGCGTCGCGCTGTGCCTCGACACCGGCCACCTGCTGATCGGCGGCACCGACCCGGTCGAGCTGGCCCGCACCGCCGGCGACCGCGTCGCCCACACACACCTCAAGGACGTCGACGCCGGCTGGGCCGCGCGCGTGCAGTCCGGTGAGGCCACCTACACCGAGGCCGTCGCGGCGGGCATGTACCGCCCGCTCGGGCAGGGCGACGTCGACATCGCCGAGATCGTCCGGCTGCTCGAGGCCCGGGGCTACACCGGCTGGTACGTCATGGAGCAGGACACCATCCTCGCGTCGGCGCCCGACACCGCGGGCCCGCCGGCCGACGTCCGGGCGAGCGTCGAGTTCCTGCGCGGGCTGGCGTGAGCGGCTTCGACGTGCTGACGATGGGCCGCGTCGGCGTCGACCTCTACCCGCTGCAGGTCGCGACCGCGCTCGAGGACGTCGAGACCTTCGGCAAGTTCCTCGGCGGCAGCGCCACCAACGTCGCCGTGGCCGCCGCCCGCCACGGCCTGCGGTCGGCCGTCGTTACGCGCACCGGGGAGGACGCCTTCGGACGCTTCGTGCACAAGGCCTTGCGAGAGCTAGGCGTTGACGACCGCTTCGTCAGCGCGGTGCCCGGCCTGCCGACCCCGGTCACGTTCTGCGAGATCTTCCCGCCCGACGACTTCCCGCTGTGGTTCTACCGGACGCCGACCGCCCCCGACCTGCAGGTGCGCGCCGACGAGCTCGACCTCGACGCCGTCCGCGACGCGCGCATCTTCTGGACGACGGTCACCGGGCTCTCGCAGCAGCCGAGCCTCGACGCCCACCTGGCTGCCCTGCGTGCGAGGGGCCGGGCGCCGGTCACGGTGCTCGACCTCGACTACCGGCCGATGTTCTGGCCCGAGCCGGCGAAGGCGCGTGAGCGCGTGCAGGAGGCGCTCGCGCAGGTGACGGTCGCCGTCGGCAACCGCGAGGAGTGCGAGGTCGCGGTGGGGGAGAGCGATCCCGACGCGGCTGCCCTCGCGCTGCTCGACCGCGGCGTCGAGCTCGCGGTGGTCAAGCAGGGCCCCCGCGGCGTGCTGGCCCGCACCCGCACCGAGCGGGTCGAGGTGCCGCCCCATCCCGTCGACGTGCTGAACGGGCTGGGCGCCGGCGACGCCTTCGGCGGCGCGCTGTGCCACGGCCTGCTCGAGGGCTGGCCGCTGACGCGGGTGCTGCGCTTCGCCAACGTCGCCGGCGCCATCGTCGCCTCGCGGCTCGAGTGCTCCACCGCGATGCCGCGCACCGACGAGGTCGAGCACCTGCTGGCCACCGGGGCGCGTGCCTCCTCCGCCGCGGCGGTGGCGTCGTGATCGCGCAGGACGACGTGACCGTGGTCGGTCCGCCCGTGAGCAGCACGGAAGCGGTCGCCGGACCGCTCGCTCGCGACCTGGCCGACCTGACCGAGGTGCGCGCCCGCAGCCCGCACGCGGTGGCGCAGGCTGCCGCCGAGCGGCGCCGGCGCCCGCTGCTCGGCTCCGACGGCCGGCTGCTCGTCGTGGCCGCCGACCACCCCGCGCGCGGGGCGCTCGGCGTCCGGTCCGACCCGACGGCCATGGCCAGCCGCACCGAGCTGCTCGAGCGGCTGCGCGTCGCGCTGTCGCGCCCCGGCGTCGACGGCGTGCTCGGCACGCCGGACGTGCTGGAGGACCTGCTGCTGCTGGGCTGCCTCGAGGGCAAGGTCGCGTTCGGGTCGATGAACCGCGGCGGCCTGCAGGGTGCGAGCTTCGAGCTGGACGACCGCTTCACCGCCTACGACGCCGCGGCGATCGCGGCCGCGGGCCTGGACGGAGGCAAGATGCTGACGCGGATCGCGCTGGACGACGCCGGCACCGCCCCCACGCTCGAGGCCAGCGCGCGGGCCGTCAGCGAGCTCGCGGCCCGCGGCCTGGTCGCCCTGGTCGAGCCGTTCCTGTCCAGCCGCGTCGACGGCGTGGTGCGCAACGACCTGAGCGCCGAGGGGGTCATCAGGTCGGTGCACGTCGCGCAGGGGCTCGGTGCCACGAGTGCCTTCACCTGGCTCAAGCTGCCGGTCGTCGCCGAGATGGCGCGCGTCATGGACGCGACCACCCTGCCGTCGCTGCTGCTCGGCGGCGACCCGTCCGGGCACCCCGACGACACCTACGAGGAGTGGGGCGACGCGCTGTCGCTGCCGTCGGTGCGCGGCCTGGTCGTCGGACGCGCGCTGCTCTACCCGCAGGACGGCGACGTCGCCGCTGCCGTCGACGTGGCGGCCGGTCTGGTGCACGGCGACGCCGCTGCGGAGCCGGCGTGAACGACCTGCACCTGCGGGCCGGCACCACCGCGCGCGACGGCTTCGCCACGGTCGTGACCCCCGAGTCGGCCGGCTGGGGCTTCAGCGGCCTGCGCGTCATCGAGCTCGCGCCGGGCGGCAGCCACGAGGTCAGCAGCGGGGACGACGAGGTGCTCGTGCTGCCGCTCGCGGGTTCGTGCCGGGTGGTGTGCGACGGTGAGACCGTTGCGCTGCAAGGAAGACCGAGCGTCTTCGCCGGACCGAGCGACTTCGCGTACGTGCCGCGCGAGGCGACGGCCGTCGTCTCCAGCGACGGAGGCGGGCGGTTCGCACTGCCGTCCGCGCGGGCGCGGCGACGGCTCCCGTTCCGCTACGGCCCGGTGTCCGGCGTCCCGGTCGAGATGCGAGGCGCCGGCGCGTGCTCGCGCCAGGTCAACAACTTCTGCACCCCGCAGGCCTTCGAGGCCGACGCGATCATCGCCTGCGAGGTGCTGACCCCCGGCGGCAACTGGTCGTCGTACCCGCCGCACAAGCACGACCAGCAGCGCCCCGGCGAGTCGGTGCTCGAGGAGATCTACTACTTCGAGGTCGCCGCCGGACCCACGGGTGAAGGTGTTGCCTACCAACGGGTGTACGGCGAGCCCGACCGACCCGTCGACGTGCTGGCCGAGGTGCGCAGCGGTGACGTCGTGCTGATCCCGCACGGCTGGCACGGGCCGTCGATGGCCGCACCCGGCTACGACCTGTACTACCTCAACGTCATGGCCGGGCCGGGCGACGAGCGCGCCTGGCTCATCTGCGACGACCCCGCCCACGGGTGGGTCCGCTCGACCTGGGAGGGAGTGCCGGTCGACCCGCGGCTCCCGTTCGGTACCGACAGGAAGGCTTCGACGTGAGCACCATCAGACTGACCGTGGCGCAGGCGCTGGTGCGCTTCCTCGCCGTCCAGCACAGCGAGCGTGACGGCGTCGAGCAGCGGCTGGTGCAGGGCTGCTTCGGCATCTTCGGCCACGGCAACGTCGCCGGCGTGGGGGAGGCGCTGCTCGAGTCCGAGCTCGCTGACCCCTTGGCCCTGCCCTACCACCAGGCCCGCAACGAGCAGGGCATGGTGCACGCCGCGGTCGCGTACTCCCGCATGAAGAACCGGCTGTCGACGCTCGCATGCACCACCTCGATCGGGCCGGGCGCGACCAACCTCGTGACCGGCGCTGCGCTCGCCACCGTCAACCGGCTGCCCGTGCTGCTGCTGCCGGGCGACGTCTTCGCCACCCGCGCCTCCGGCACGGTGCTGCAAGAGCTCGAGTCGCCGCGTGGCCACGACGTCACGGCCAACGACACGCTGCGCCCGGTGTCGGCGTACTTCGACCGCGTGTGGCGGCCCGAGCAGCTGCCGTCCTCGCTGCTGGGCGCGATGCGGGTGCTGACCGACCCCGCCGAGACCGGCGCCGTGACGCTCGCGCTGCCCCAGGACGTGCAGGCCGAGGCCCACGACTGGCCGCACGAGCTGTTCGCCAGGCGGGTCTGGCACGTCTCCCGCCCACGGCCGGAGGCGGGGCTCATGGCCCGGGTGGCCGAGCTGGTGCGGGGTGCGCGCCGTCCGATGGTCGTGGCGGGTGGGGGTGTGATCTACGCCGAGGCCACCGACGCGCTGCGCGCGCTCGCCGAGGCGACCGGCTTGCCGGTGGCCCAGACGCAGGCGGGCAAGGGCGCCCTGTCCTACGACCACCCGCAGTCCCTCGGCGCCATCGGTGCGACCGGCACCGCGGCCGCCAACGAGATCGCCCGCGAGGCCGACCTCGTGATCGGCGTCGGCACCCGGTGGCAGGACTTCACGACCGCCTCCCTCAGCGTCTTCGGGCCGGACGCGCGCTTCGTCAACATCAACGTCGCCGCCTTCGACACCGTCAAGCTGTCGGGGCTCGCGGTGCTCGCCGACGCGCGCGAGGCCCTCGTCGAGCTGGCGCAGGCGTTGCAGGGCTGGTCGGTCGACGCCGAGCAGCGCGAGCGCGCCACCCGGCTCGCCGCCGAGTGGGACGCGCAGGTGGGTGCGGCGTACGACCTGCAGGGCGCGGGTGACCAGCCTCCGACGCAGGCCCAGGTCATCGGCACGGTCAACGACGTGTCGGGCCCGCGCGACGTCGTGCTCTGCGCCGCCGGGTCGATGCCCGGCGACCTGCACCGGCTGTGGCGCACCCGCGACCCGAAGGGCTACCACGTCGAGTACGGCTACTCCTGCATGGGTTATGAGATCGCCGGAGGCCTCGGTGCCAAGATGGCGACCCCTGACCGGCAGGTCTTCGTCATGGTCGGCGACGGCTCCTACCTGATGATGGCGCAGGAGCTCGTGACCGCCGTCCAGGAGGGAGTGAAGCTCGTCGTGGTGCTGGTGCAGAACCACGGCTACGCCTCGATCGGCTCGCTGTCGCAGTCGCTGGGGTCGCAGCGGTTCGGCACGGCCTACCGCTACCGGACGTCGTCCGGCCGGCTCGACGGCGACCGGCTGCCGGTCGACCTCGCCGCCAACGCCGCGAGCCTCGGCGCAGACGTGCTGCGCGTCGACACGTTCGACCAGCTGCGCCCAGCGCTCGAGAAGGCCGCCGCGAGCGATCGGACGACGGTCGTGCACGTCGACTGCGACCCGGTCATGACCGCCCCCGACAACCACGCCTGGTGGGACGTGCCGGTCAGCGAGGTGTCGGCGCTCGACACCACCGTCGCGGCGCGCGAGACCTACGAGGCGGCCAAGGCCGGGCAGCGGGCGCACCTCACGCCGCCGGGCTGAGCGCGCGGCTGACCGGCGCGGCTGACCGCGGGCGGCTGACCGCGGGCGGCTGACCGAGCGGTGTTGCGGGAGTCGTCGTCCGGGCGGCTCGAGGTGGCGCCGGCGACGTGCCTGCTTCCCACGACGAGCCTGGACTTCCCGCGTGCTGCCGACCGCCCAAAGTCCAGGTTCACCCACGTAACGTGATCATCCGGGCCGGGGATCGGCCGCAGCGCCGACCGATAGCCTGGGCCGGTGAGCGAGATCGAGATCGGGCGCGGCAAGCGCGGACGTCGGGCGTACTCCTTCGACGACATCGCGGTGGTGCCGAGCCGGCGCACGCGCGACCCCGAGGAGGTGTCGGTCGCCTGGCAGATCGACGCCTACCGCTTCGAGCTGCCGGTCGTGGCGGCGCCGATGGACTCGGTGATGTCGCCGGCGACGGCGATCGCGCTGGGCAGAGCTGGTGGCCTCGGCGTCCTCGACCTCGAGGGGCTGTGGACGCGCTACGAGGACCCTGAGCCGCTGCTCGCCGAGATCGCGGGCCTCGAGCCGGCGACGGCGACGCGGCGCATGCAGGAGATCTACGCCGAGGAGATCAAGCCCGAGCTGGTCACCGAGCGGCTGCGGCAGGTGCGCGAGGCGGGCGTGACCGTCGCCGGCGCGCTGACTCCGCAGCGCACGCAGCAGCTGTGGAAGACCGTGGTGGACGCCGGCACCGACCTGTTCCTCATCCGCGGCACGACCGTCAGCGCCGAGCACGTGTCGGGCCGCACCGAGCCGCTCAACCTCAAGCGCTTCATCTACGAGCTCGACGTTCCCGTCATCGTGGGCGGCTGCGCGACGTACACGGCGGCGCTACACCTGATGCGCACCGGCGCCGCGGGCGTGCTCGTCGGCTTCGGCGGCGGCGCCGCGCACACCACCCGCGTCACCCTCGGCATCCACGCACCGATGGCCACCGCGGTCGCCGACGTGGCGGCCGCTCGGCGCGACTACATGGACGAGTCGGGCGGGCGCTACGTGCACGTCATCGCCGACGGCGGCATGGGCCGCTCGGGCGACCTCAGCAAGGCCGTCGCCTGCGGTGCGGACGCCGTGATGCTGGGTGCCGCCCTCGCGCGCGCCGTCGAGGCCCCCGGCCGGGGCTGGCACTGGGGCCCGGAGGCCCACCACGCCCAGCTGCCGCGCGGCGAGCGCGTGCACGTCGGCACGCTTGGGTCGCTCGCCGAGATCCTCGAGGGCCCGGGGCGCGCCGCGGACGGCTCGACCAACATCGTCGGCGCGCTGCGCCGGGCGATGGCGACCTGCGGCTACTCCGACCTCAAGGAGTACCAGCGCGTCGAGGTCGTCGTCGCGCCCTACCAGCCGGCCTGAGAGGGCACATCCCGACCGTGTGCCTCCACCGGGCGCGACCGGGCTCGCGACCGGCTCGCGACCGCGTCCGGCCGTAGCCACCGCTCCACCGCGCGCCTACGGTGAGCACATGGCCGACACCGTCGTCGATCCCGACACCGACCCGCGCGCCACCTACGCGGTCGACCCCGCGCTCACCCGCCGGCTGGTCGAGCGGGTCGTGCACGGCCCGCGCCCCGAGCAGGTGACGACGTACGCGCCGTTCACCGGGTCGCCGGTCGCGGTGCTGCCGCTGTCGACCCCCGAGGACGTCGGGGTCGCCGTGCACGCGGCCCGCGCCGCCCAGCGCAGCTGGTCGCGACTGCCGGTGGCCGACCGCGCGCGGCACTTCGCCCGGCTGCACGACCTCGTCCTCGACCACCGCGACGAGCTGCTCGACCTGGTGCAGACCGAGACCGGCAAGGCGCGCGCCCACGCCTTCGAGGAGGTCGCCGACGTCGCGATCATGTCGCTGCACTACGCGCGCAAGGGGCCGGCGTACCTGCGCAGCCACCGGCGGCAGGGCGCGTTCCCGCTGCTTTCCGACGCCCGCGAGGTGCTCCACCCCAAGGGTGTCGTCGGCGTCGTCGCTCCGTGGAACTACCCGCTCACGCTCGCCGTGACCGACGTCGTGCCGGCGCTGGTCGCGGGCAACGCCGTGGTGCTCAAGCCGGACACGCAGACCGCGCTCACGGCGCTGCGGGCTGTCGAGCTGCTGGTCGAGGCGGGCGTGCCCGAGGGCCTGGTGCAGGTGGTGCTGGGCGACGGCCCGGTCATCGGGTCGGCGGTCGTCGCAAAGACCGACTTCGTCTGCTTCACCGGTTCGACCGCCACGGGCCGGGTCGTCGCGGCCCAGGCCGGCGAGCGGCTGGTCGGTGCCAGCCTCGAGCTCGGCGGCAAGAACCCGCTCTACGTCGCCGCCGACGCCCACCTCGACCGTGCCGCCGAGGGGGCCGTGCGCGCGTGCTTCGGCAGCGCCGGCCAGCTGTGCATCTCGGCCGAGCGGATGCTGCTGCACGAGCGCGTCGCCGACGCCTTCCTCGGCCGCTTCCTGCCACGAGTGCGCGCCATGCGGCTGTCGGCCGGGCTCGACTGGTCGGCCGACTGCGGGTCGCTGATCTCGAAGCGTCAGCTGGACGTCGTCACCGCCCACGTCGACGACGCGCGGTCCAAGGGCGCCCGGGTGCTCGCCGGCGGACGCCCCCGCCGCGACATCGGCCGCTACTTCTACGAGCCCACGGTGCTCGAGGGCGTCACGCCGGCGATGACCTGCTATGGCGAGGAGACGTTCGGACCGGTGGTGTCGGTCTACCGCGTGCGCGACGACGACGAGGCGGTGGCGCGGGCCAACGAGGGCGACTACGGCCTCAACGCCAGCATCTGGACCCGTGACGTGCGGCGCGGCCGCCGGCTCGCCGAGCGCATCGTCGCCGGCACGGTCAACGTCAACGAGGGCTACGCCGCCGCGTGGGCGAGCGCCGGCGCGCCGATGGGCGGACGCCGGTCCAGCGGGCTCGGCCGCCGGCACGGCGCCGAGGGCATCACCAAGTACACCGACTCGCAGAACGTCACCGTTCAGCGGTTGCAGGGTTTCGGCGTCCCGCCGGGCCTCGACGCGCAGCAGTGGGCCACCACGCTGACGTTCGCGCTGCGCGCCCTGAAGACGACGAGGATCCGATGACTCTGACGCCCAGCGTCGACGTCCTCGTCGTGGGCTCGGGTTTCGGCGGATCCGTCGCCGCACTCCGGCTGCGGGAGAAGGGTTACGGCGTCACGGTCGTCGAGTCCGGACGGCGCTTCGAGGACGCCGACCACGCGCGCACGTCGTGGGACCTGCGCTGCTACCTGTGGGCGCCGCGGCTCGGCTGCTTCGGGGTCCAGCGCGTGCACCGGCTGCCGGACGTCGTCCTGCTGGCGGGCGCGGGTGTGGGAGGGGGTTCGCTGAACTACGCGAACACCCTGTACGTGCCGCCCAAGGCGTTCTTCGACGACCCGCAGTGGGCGCACGTCACCGACTGGGCCGACGAGCTCGCGCCCTGGTACGACCAGGCCTCGCGGATGCTGGGCGTGGTGGAGAACCCCTGCAGCTCGGTGACCGAGACGGTGATGAAGGCCGTCGCCGACCAGATGGGCGTCGGCCACACGTTCCGCAAGACGCCCGTGGGCGTGTACTTCGGCGACCCCGGCGTCACCGCCGCCGACCCCTACTTCGGCGGCGTCGGCCCGACGCGCACCGGCTGCACCGAGTGCGGCAACTGCATGGTGGGGTGCCGCGTCGGTGCGAAGAACACGTTGCTGAAGAACTACCTCGGGCTCGCCGAGCGCGCCGGCGCGGTCGTCGAGCCGATGCGCACAGTCGTCGACGTCCGGCCGCTCGACCCCGCGCGACCGGCGTCCGGCTACGCCGTGACCACCGAGCGCACCGGCGCGTGGCTGCGCAAGGACCGCCGCACCGTCCACGCCGGGCAGGTGGTGCTCGCGGCCGGCGCCTGGGGCACCCAGCGGTTGCTGCACCGCATGCGCGTCACCGGCGGTCTGCCCGACCTGTCGCCGCGCCTCGGGCAGCTGACCCGCACCAACTCCGAGGCGCTCGTCGGCGCCTCGACGGTGCGGGTGCCAGACGACGACCTCACGCGCGGCGTCGCCATCACCTCGTCCTTCCACCCCGACGCGTTCACCCACGTCGAGAACTGCCGCTACGGCCCGGGCTCCAACGCCATGGGGCTGCTCGCGACGGTGCTCGTCGACGGCGGTGGCCGGCTGCCGCGCTCCCTGCGCTTCCTGCGCCAGGTGGCGCGTGAGCCCGCGGTCTTCGTCCGCTCGCTGTCGGTGCGGCGGTGGAGCCAGCGCACGGTGATCGGGCTGGTCATGCAGTCGCTCGACAACTCGATCACGGTCTCGCCGCGGCGGCACCGGCTGCTGGCCCGGCTGGGCCTGGACGAGGTGGGCCTGACCTCGAAGCAGGGGCACGGCGTCCCCAACCCGAGCTGGATCCCGTTGGCGCACGAGGCGAACCGCCGCATCGCCGCCGAGCTGGCGAGGGCGACCGGCGTGCCCACCGACCCCGGCGGCACCGTCGGCGACCTGTTCGACGTGCCGCTGACCGCGCACTTCATCGGCGGCTGCCCGATCGGCGACAGTCCCAGCCGCGGCGTGGTCGACCCCTACCAGCGTCTGCACGGCTACCCCGGTGTGCACGTCGTCGACGGATCGGCCGTCTCGGCCAACCTCGGGGTCAACCCCTCGCTCACCATCACCGCGCAAGCCGAGCGCGCGATGTCGTTGTGGCCCAACGCCGGTGACGTCGACGCGCGCCCCGCGCAATCCGAGCCGTACGAGCGGCTGGCCGCCGTCGCCCCACGCTCGCCGCTGGTGCCGACGTCCGCGCCGGGCGCCCTGCGGCTGCCGCTCACGGTCGTGGGTGACCCAGCCGGGCGCCGGGGCTCGCGGAGGACGAGGATGGACACATGAGCGACGAGCGCTGGACGCCGGACCGCATCCCGGACCTGCACGGCAGCACGGCGCTGGTCACCGGGGCCAACTCGGGCATCGGCCTGCACACCGCCATCGAGCTGGCCCGACACGGCGCCCACGTCATCCTGACCAGCCGCGACGCCCATCGCGGCGACGAGGCGCTGGGGCAGGTGCGGGTGCAGGCGCCGGGCTCGTCGGTCGAGCTGGTGCGGCTCGACCTCGCCGACCTGCAGAGCGTGCGCGACGCGGCGGCCGACGTCCGCGAGCGCCACCCGCAGCTGCAGCTGCTGGTCAACAACGCCGGCGTCATGGCGCTGCCGCAGCGCCGGCTCACCGCCGACGGCTTCGAGATGCAGCTCGGCACCAACCACCTCGGCCACTTCGCCCTGACGGGGCTGCTGCTGCCGTCGCTGCTCGCGGCCCCGAGCCGCGTGGTGACGGTGTCGAGCAACGCCCACCGCATGGGCAGCATCAGCTTCGACGACCTGCAGAGCGAGCGCTACAGCGCCTGGGCCGCCTACGGGCAGAGCAAGCTGGCCAACCTGCTGTTCACGATGGAGCTGCAGCGACGGGCCGACCGGGCAGCCGTCGACGTCACCAGCGTCGCCGCCCACCCCGGGCTCGCCGCCACCAACCTGATGAGCAGCGGTCCTAGCTCGGTGCCCAGCCTGGTCAGCCGCCTCACCGGGATCGGTATCCGGCTGGTCGCGCAACCCGCCCAGATGGGTGCGTGGCCGACGCTGTACGCCGCGACCGTGCCCGGCGTCCAGGGTGCGGAGTACATCGGTCCCGCCTCGTTCGGCGGGTGGCGCGGCCACCCGGCGCGCACCACTGCGAGCCCCAGCGCGTACGACCCGGACGTCGCCACTCAGCTGTGGCAGCGCTCGGTCGATCTCACGGGCGTCTGCTACGACGCCCTGCAGTAGTTTCCGTCCGAGTTTCATGAGAGGAACCGTTGTGCCGCAAGCGATCTGGAACGACACCGTCATCGCCGACTCCGACGACACCGTGGTGGTCGAAGGCAACCACTACTTCCCGCGCGCCTCGCTGCGCGACGACGTGCTGCGCCCGAGCAGCACCACCTCGAAGTGCCCGTGGAAGGGCACGGCGTCGTACTACTCCCTCGAGCTCGACGGCGCGACAAGCGCCGACGCCGTGTGGTTCTACGGCGAGCCCAAGGACGCCGCGGCGCAGATCCACGACCGGGTGGCGTTCTGGAAGGACGTGCGAGTCGTCGCGTAGCCCCGCGTCGCTGCCCGCCCTCAGCTGAGGTGGCGGGCGAGGAACTCCAGCTGCCCGGGCGCGAGCGACCGCCAGTAGCCGCCTTCGTGCCGCCCGGGCGACAGCCGGCCCTCCGGCGTCCGGGCGACGGCGGTCCGGTAGACGCGGGTCTGCTCGGCGAACGGGTCGCTGGTGCCGCACGAGACCTGCAGCGGCACGGACCGCACGCCCGGCCGGCGGGCCAGGTCGCCCCAGCGGTCCCAATCGGCGGCGTCGTCGAAGGAGTTACGGGCGCTCGCGGCGTAGGTCGCGAACAGCGCTGGGCTGGCGGCCGCGACGCGCAGCCCGCCCAGCCGTCCGGCGTCCGACTCGCGCGCGAGCAGCAGCGACCCGTAACCCCCCATCGACCAGCCGGTCACACCGATGGTGGCTGTGCTCGGACCCTGCTGCGCCACGCGGGGGAGCAGCTCGTCGGTGATCATCGCGATCGGGTCCTCGCCGCTCGCGCGCGGGTGGTAGTAGGTGTCGATGCCGCCGTCGACCGACACCAGGGCGAGCGGCGGCCGTCCCGCCGCGACGTGCGCCGCCAGGTAGCGGTGCAGCCCGAGCAGCACGAACGCGGCCTTCGCGTCCAGCCCCCGACCGTGCAGCACGAGCACCACGGGCAGGCCCTGCGCCGGCACCCCCGGCGGCGTCGCCAGGCCCCAGGAGACGGTCGTCCACCGTGCCCTGGACGCGAAGCTGCGGTAGGTCAGCGGGCCCGCCGCGACGTCGGGCGGCTGGGCCGTGACCTCGCCGCGGCCCAGCGCCCGGTCGAGCCGCACCCGCCCGGGCAGCACCTCGGCCTCGACCGCCGCTAGCGTGCCGCCCGCCAGCGCGAGCACCCCGAGACCCCCGCCCGCGAGCACGGCGCGGCGGCTGAGGGCACCGTCGTCCGGGCGGCGTCGCTCGGCGGGTCGGGGCACGTCCCAGTTGACCACGTGCCCCCGCCCACCGAGATCGTGACGCTCAGGCGGTGAACCCGATCTGGTCCATGTTGAGCTCGAGCGTCGGTGTGACCTTCGAGCCGGCGACCTTCTTCGTCATCAGGTAGTTGAGGGTCTCGTAGTGGACGAAGGCGATCGGGGCCTCCTCGCGCACGACGGCCCGGATCTGGGCGTAGAGCTTCTTGCGCGCCGCCTCGTCCGTCGTGGCAGCGGCCTGGTCGATCATCGCGTCGACCTCCTTGTTGGCGTAGCCGGTGGTGTTGAGCGGCCCGCCGGAGCGGATGACGAGCGCGTAGAAGTTGTCGGGGTCGAGCGTGCGCTCCTGGTAGGCGCTGGTGATCTGGTAGTCGCCCTTGGAGAACGCGTCGAACCAGACCGACACGTCGACCTGCTTGATGCTCATGTCGATGCCGATCGCCTTGAGCTGGTCGCGCACCACCTGGCCGGTCTTGAGCAGCTCGGGGTACTGCGGCAGGCCGAGGTACTCGATGGTCAGCCCGTCGGCGTAGCCGGCCTTGGCGAGCAGGTCCTTCGCCTTCGCGACGTCCGCGCCGCCGGCGTACGGGTCGACCCCGTCGTACCAGGGAGACCCAGTGGGCACCTCCTCGACGCCCACCTCGCCGGTGCCGAGGTAGGCGAGGTCGCGGACGGCCTTTCGGTCGAGCGCCCACGCGACCGCCTGCCGCACCTCGAGCTTGTCGAACGGGGCCTTGCGCGTGTTCATCGCCAGGTAGTCGGGGATGCCGGCCACCGGGCTCGTCGTGTAGGTGAACCGGGGGTCCTTGGACAGGGTCGCGACCTGCTGCAGCGGCACCGCGTCGACCCAGTCGAGCTCGCCGGCCGACAGCGCGTCGATGCGGCCCTGGTCGACCAGCAGGAACCGGAAGGTCACCGAGTCGAGGTAGGGCAGGCCGCTGCGGTGGTAGCCGGCGAACTTCTTCAGCGTGATGTGGTCACCCTGCACCCACTCGACGAACTCGAAGGGGCCGGTCCCGACCGGCTTGCGCAGCGGGTCGCCGCTCTCGACCGCCTTCTTGTTCACGATCTCGCCGTTGTTGGCGAGGTTGGTCAGGAACGGGCCGTACGGGCTCTTGAGGTGGAACACCACGGTGGTCGGGCTGGTCGCCTCCACCGAGTCGACCTGGGAGTACAGGCCGGCGTAGGCGCTCGCCGTCTTGGGGTCGAGGATGCGCTCGAACGTGTACGTCACGTCGTCCGCCGTGAACTTCTCCCCGTTGTGGAACGTCGCGTTGTCGACCAGCTGGAAGGTCCACGTCCTCTCGTCGTCGGCCTTCCAGGACGTCGCCAGGTCGCCGACGAACTTGCCGGAGGCGTCGACGTCGACGAGCTTGCTGAAGACGCTGTCGTAGACCTGCGCCCCGGTGTAGACCGACGACGTCGCGGGGTCCAGCGAGTCCGGCTCGCCGGTGAGCGCGGCACGAAGGTCGCCGCCGGCCTTCGGTGTGGCAGCACCCGTCGCTGACGCGTCGCCCGAGGCCGACGACCCCGAGCTGCAGGACGCGAGGAGGGCGGGGCCGCCGAGGGTGGCCAGGCCGAGCAGACCGCCGCGCCGCAGCAGGTCTCGACGTGACAGCGCGCTGGGGCTGGTGCTCATGACGGGGCTCCCTGAGTCTGGGTGGACGTGGTCGACGCGGTGGTGGTCGACGCGGTGGTGACGAAGTCGATGAACGTGGTGTTGAAGGGTTCGGGTGACTCCCACAGGCACGCGTGGCCGCCGGGCACGGTGGCCCAGCGTGACCCCGGGACGCCGTCGTGCAGCCGCCGGGAGAGCCGGACCGGGATGAGGATGTCCTCCTCGCCCGCCAGCACCAGGGTGGGCACGGAGATCTGCGCCAGCCGCTCGGTGGTGTCGTGCTGCTGGATGACGGCCAGCTGGGCGAGGTAGGCGTCGAGCGACATGGGCAGCCCGGCCATCGCCTGCTCGAACTCGGCGGCGTCGTCGGGCCGCTCCTCGAAGAAGGGCACCGTGAACGCCCACAGCGCGACGTCGCGCATCACGAACGGAACGCCGTGCGCGACGGCCAGCTCGGCCCACAGGTCGAACATCCGCCCGCAGAACGGCCCGGGCGCGGCGTAGGTGCACGCCAGGGTGAGCGAGCGCAGGTCCGACTCGTGGGCCAGGGCGTACTCCTGGGCGATCATGCCGCCCATCGAGACGCCCATCAGGTGGAAGTCCGTGAGGCCCAGGTGGTCGACCAGCGCCTTGGCGTCGTCGGCGAGCAGCCGGGCGCTGTAGGGCCCGGGCGGTGCGTCGGTGCCGCCGATGCCGCGGTTGTCGAAGCGCAGCACGCGCAGCCCGGCCTCGAGCAGCGCGGGCACCTGGAAGTCCCACGACAGCAGGTCGTCGGCGAGGCCGTTGACCAGCACGACGGTCTGCTCGCCGTCGCCCTCCAGCTCGTAGCTCATGGTGATGCCGTTGACGTGGGCGGTGGTCACGTGGTCCTCCCGGACGGGGGGGGGGGGGGGGGCGGTCGGGTCGAGCCGGTGACGACGTGGCATGCGACGAGCCGGCCCGGCGCGGTGGGCAGCAGCAGTGGCAGGATGGTGCGGCACTCGGCTCGGGCCAGGGCGCAGCGGGGGTGGAACGGGCACCCGGGCGGGGGGTCGCCGGGGCTGGGGATCCCCCCCGGCAGCGGCTCGTGGCGCACCCGCCGACTGGGGTCGGGGTGGGGGATCGCGGCGACCAGCGCGCGCGTGTAGGGGTGGTGGGGGTCGTGCAGGACGTCGGACGCCGGCCCGGTCTCGACCACCCGGCCGAGGTAGAGGACGGCGACGTCGTCGCTGACGTGCTCGACGACCCCGAGATCGTGGGCGATGAAGACCGTCGCGACGCCGAGGTCGCGCTGCAGCTCGGTGAACAGGTTGAGCACCTGGGCCTGCACACTGACGTCGAGGGCGCTGACCGGCTCGTCCGCGACGATCAGCTCGGGCCCGGTCGTCAGGGCCGCCGCGATGCCGACCCGCTGGCGCTGGCCCCCGGACAGGTGCCGCGGCAGCCGCCCGGCGAGGGCCGGGTTGAGCCCGACCCGGTCGAACAGCTCGCGCACCCGCTCGTCGCGGTCGGCGGACGACCCGACGCGGTGCACGTCCAGCGCCTCGCGCACGCTGCGGCCCACCGGCCAGCGGGGGTCGAGGCTGCCGAAGGGGTCTTGGAAGACCGGCTGCACCCGTCGCCGCAGCTCGGCCATTCCGCGCCGGTCCAGACCCGCCACGTCGCGGCCGTCGAAGAGCACCCGGCCGGCGTCGGGCCGGGTCAGCCCGAGGACGCACCGGCCCAGGGTGCTCTTGCCGCTGCCGGACTCGCCGACGACGCCGAGGGTGCGGCCGGCGTCCAGCCGCAGGTCGACCTCGGTGAGCGCGTGCACGCGGCGCCGCGCCCAGGGCGGACCGCCGGCCGGGAAGGTCTTGACCAGCCCCTCGACCTCCAGCAGCGCGCTCACGTCAGCCCGCCCGTCGGGGCGCCCGCGTGGGCAGGCAGCTGGGGGTCGCCGGGTGCGTCGACGTGCCAGCACGCCACCAGCGCGGCACCGGACGGCGCCAGCGGCGGCGGCTGCTCGCACACCTGCGTGCGGCGCGGGCAGCGGTCGGCGAACCGGCAGCCCGCCGGCGGCCGGGCGAGGTCGGGCACCTGCCCGGGGATCACCGCGAGCGCCTCGCCCACCGGCGTCGCGCCCGGGACGGCGGCCAGCAGCGCGCGGGTGTAGGGGTGGCGCGGGTGGTCGAACAGCTCCTGCGCGCTCGCGACCTCGACCAGCTGGCCGGCGTACATGACGCCGACGCGGTCGCACACCTGCGCCACGACCCCGAGGTCGTGCGTGATGAGCAGGACGGCGGTGCCGTGCCGGTCGCGCAGCCCCCGCACGAGCTGCAGGATCTGGGCCTGGATGGTGACGTCGAGCGCGGTGGTGGGCTCGTCGGCGATGAGCAGCCGCGGGTCGTTCGCGAGTGCTGCGGCGATCACGATCCGCTGGCGCATGCCCCCGGACAGCCGGTGCGGCGGGTCGCCGTACCGGTCGGCGGCCGCCGGGATGCCCACCTCGGTCATCAGCCGCACGGCGCGCTCGCGGGCCTCCCGTCGTCCGACCTTGCGATGGGCGCGGATCGCCTCGGCCACCTGGTCGCCCACCGACCACACCGGGTCGAGGCTGGTCGAGGGGTCCTGGAAGACCATCGCCATGGCGTCGCCGCGCAGGGCCCGCAGGTCGTCGTCCGCCAGCCCTACGACCTCCCGGTCACCGACCCGCACCGACCCCGTGACGTGGGTGGTGGCCGGGAGCAGACCCATGGTGGCGTTCGCCAGGGTGCTCTTGCCGCAGCCGCTCTCGCCCACCAGGCCGACGATCTCGCCGGGCTCGACCGTGAGCGAGACGCCGTCGACGGCCGACACGAGGTCGTCGCCGACGGGGAAGCGCACCGACAGGTCGGTGAGCGTCAGCGCGGCGCTCATCCGGCCACCCCCGCCGGGTCGAGCGACCGGCGCAGCCCGTCGCCGAGCAGGGTGAACGCGATGACGGCCACGGCGATGGCGAGGCCGGGGAACACCTCGACCCACGGCGCCTGCGTCAGGACGTCGCGCCCGTCCGAGAGCATGCCGCCGAGCGAGGGGGTCGGGGGTTGGGTGCCGAGGCCCAGGAAGCTCAGCGCCGCCTCGAGCTGGAGGGCGAACCCGGTGAGCACGGAGGCCTGCACGAGCACCGGGCCCAGCGCGTTGGGCAGGACGTGACCGACCATCACGCGCAGGTGCCCGGCTCCCCGCGCCCGCGCGCCGACGACGTACTCGTTGCGGGTGACGACCAGCGTGCTGCTGCGCATGACGCGCGCCAGGATCGGCAGGTAGATGACCGCGATGGCCAGCGCGGCGACGGTGCTGCCGGGGCCGAGGATCGCGATCAGGCTGATGGCCAGCAGCAGCGCGGGGAGCACCAGCAGCATGTCGAGCGGGCGGGACACGAGCGTGTCGACCCATCCGCCGAAGTAGCCGGCCACCAGGCCCAGCGGCACCGCGAGCAGCGTGGCCACGCCCACGGCCGACACCGCGACGAGCAGGCTGACGCGCAGCGCGAACAGCACCCGGCTCAGCACGTCGCGGCCCAGCACGTCCGAACCGAGCAGGTGCGCGGCGTCGGGCGCGCCGAGCACCCGCGAGGCCTGCACCGCCTCGGGGTCGTGCGGGGCGAGCAGCGGCGCCGCGAGCGCCACCACGACGAGGACAGCGAGCAGGACGGCGCCGACGACCGTCGCGGTGCGGCCGCGTCGGGGCGCTCGCACCCGCCTCGCTGAGACGGCGGCGACAGGGGCCGGGGACAGGGCGCTCACGTGCCGCTCCCGTCGGACACCCTCGGGTCGAGCCAGCCCACCACGAGGTCGGTGACGAGCGAGACCGCGACGAACAGCACGGCGATCGTCAGCACGCCCGCCTGCACCGTCGGGTAGTTGCGCTGGTTGATCGCGGTGACGACCAGGCGGCCCACGCCCGGGAGGGCGAACAGCGACTCGACGACGATGGCCCCGCCGAGCAGCACCCCCACCTGGATGCCGATCACGGTGACGACGGTGGGCGCGGCGTTCTTCAGGGCGTGACCGCCGACGATGCGCCGGTTCGACAGCCCCTTCGCCCGCAGGAAGGTCACGTAGGGCCGGTCGAGCACGGCCTCCATGGCGCCGCGGGTCGTGCGCAGCACGTACGCCGCCTCGGCCGTGGCGAGCGTCAGCACGGGCAGCGCCAGGTAGCGCAGGTTGCCGACCGGGTCGTCGGTGAAGGGCACGTACCCCGACGGGGGCAGCACGCCCAGGGTCGCGGCGAACAGCAGCACGAGCATGATCCCGAGCCAGAAGTCCGGGACGCTGACGCCGACGACCACGAACCCGTCGGTCAGCCGCCGCGCCCACCGACCGCCGGTCGCGGCGCGCACCCCCAGCGGGACGCCGACGAGCACCGCCAGCAGCATCGACAGCGACGTGAGCTCGAGGGTCACGGGCAGTCGTTGGGCGAGCAGCTCGGACAGCGGCGCGCGGGTGACGAGGTCCTGGCCGAGGTCGCCGTGCAGCAGCCCCGACGTCCAGTCGAGGTACTGCTGCAGCAGCGGCTGGTCGAGGCCCAGCCGGGTGCGCACCTCGGCGATGTTGGCGGGCGTCGCACGGAACCCCAGCATCGTGCGCACGGGGTCGCCGGGCACCAGCCGGATGATGAGGAACACGAAGACGCTCATCACCCACAGCACGGGCAGGGTGAGCAGCGTGCGGCGCACCACGAACCCCAGTCGCCCGCTCACGGCTCACCGCTGCGCTGCACCCGGGCGACGAGGTCGCGGATGAGTCCCTCGGACAGCGTGAAGTGGTAGCCGGCGACGCGGGCGGCCGTCGTGGCGTCCCCGTCGACGACCGCGCACGCCAGCGCCAGGTGCTGCTCGGTCGCCGTCCGCCGCACCTGCTCGCTGTAGGGCTCGGCGCCGAGGTTGAGGCTGACCTTGGAGCGGATGCCGGTCGACAGGCCCAGCAGCACGGGGTTGTGCGTCGCCTCCGCGATCGCCCGGTGCAGCCGCTCGTCGGCCTGGCGCGAGGCCTCGCGGTCGGGCGCGTCCTGGTAGTCCCGCAGGGCCGCGGTGATGGTCTCGCAGTCGGCCGGTGTCCGCCGGGCCGCCGCGGTGCCCGCGATGAGCGGCTCGAGCAGGGTGCGGGCGTCGAACAGCGCCTCGAACGCCTCCCAGTTCGGCACCAGGTGGCGGCGGACGGTCTCGGCGGACGACGGTCCCCAGTCGGCGAGCACGAAGTACCCGCCGTTGCGGCCGCGCCGCACCTCGACGTACCCGGTGTCGGTGAGCCGTCCCAGCGCGTCGCGCACCGTCGAGCGCGACACCCCGAGCAGGGGCGCCAGCTCGCGCTCGCTGGGCAGCCGCTGGCCCGGCACGTAGACGCCGAGCGCGACCGCCGTCACCAGCCGGTCGACGACCTGGTCGACGACGTGGCGGGTGACGATCGGGGCGCCGAGCGGCTCGACCGCCCCGCTGCCGAGGTCGGTGAGCAGGTGCAGGTCGACCTCGGCGGGGCGCCTCATCGGTGGTCCCTGCCGGCATCACGGTCTCGTCGCAGCCACGTCGCCACGAACCGGGCGAGGGTGCGGGCGCCGTCCACCACGCTGGCGAGCTCGACGCTCTCGTCGATGCCGTGGATGTCGTGGGCGGTGGCGCCGAAGCAGACGGCGGGCACGCCCACGTCGTTGACGTAGGTGCGCGCGTCGGTCGTGCTGCCGATGCCGAACGTGCGCGGCGCCACGCCGTGCGCGTCGACGTGCGCCACCGCGAGGGCCTCGACGAGGGGGTGGCCGGCGTCCAGGGCGTAGCCGCGGGCCCGCAGGCCGGTGCTCGTCACCCGGGGCGCGACCGTGAACCGGGGGTCGGACGACGCGAGCTCGGCGACCGTGGTGCTCACCTGCTGCTCGGCCTCGTCCGGCGACCACGCCCGCGGGTAGCCGACGCGCAGCCGGAACGTCGCGCTCGCCGGCACGCTCGACGACCAGTCGCCGGCCTGCACGCCGCCGAGGTTGAGGTTGTAGGGGCTCGCGACGTCGGCGAGCGCGGGGTCGGGCGCGGCGGCGGCCAGCCCGGCGCACCAGGTGCGCAGCCCGGCGACCAGGTGCATCCCGAGGTCGACCGGGTTGGTGGCGAGGTGCGCCGACTCGGCGTGCGCCGACACGCCGACCACCTCGACGTCGACCCACAGCACGCCGACGCCGGCGAGCAGCACCCCGAGGTCGGTCGGCTCGAGCATCACGACGGCGTCGGCCAGCACGCCGTCGCGGGTGGCCGACCACAGGGCGCCGTTGCCGGTGCACTCCTCCTCGATCACGGCGAGCAGACCCAGCCGCGCCTGCGCCAGCAGGTCGGGCTCGGTGTCGCGCAGCGCTCGCAGCGCGAGGCACCCGATCGCGAACCCGCCCTTCATGTCGCCGGCGCCGCGGCCGTGCAGCCGCCCGTCCCGGCGCACCGGCGTGAACGGGGGGCTGGCCCACAGGTGGGGCGTGAGCGCGGGGACGACGTCCATGTGGCCGCCCAGCAGCAGCGAGAGCCCGGGCGGTCCGGGGGTGCGGCCGAGCAGCTGGAACCGGTCGGACGCCGGCGCCCCGGGCTGGGCGACACCGGCCCGCGGGTCGTCGACCTGTCCCGTCGGGAAGGGGAACCGGGTGACGTCCAGCCCGAGGTCGACCAGCTCGCTCTCGAGCACGGCCAGGGCGTCCTGCTCGTGACCGACCGTGCTCGGTGCCGCGACGAGATCGCCGAGCAGGCCGAACGCGTGCTCGGCGTGCCGGTCGACGGCCTCGTCCAACGTGGTGGGCACCGCGCTCCAATGGTCTGTCAGGCAGTCCTTAAGCTGTGGGAGCGAGTGTGCCGGTGCCGACGACGGGCCACAAGGGGGTTGCGCGACCTCTTCGGTGTCAGCCTCGGTCGGCGTCGACCGGACCGGGCGCGGTGCCGGCGGCGGCGTTCGCCGCGAGGACGTCGCGCAGCGCGGGGTAGAGCATGCGGTAGACCGGGTAGCGCCGCTCGTAGACCGCGGCTGTCGCCGGGTCGGGATGGACGGCGTGCCCGCGGGCGGCCATCACGTGCGCGAGCGCCGGGATGCCGGCGCTGCCGACGCCGGTGGTGTGGGCCCGGGCGATGATCGCGGCGCCGCGGGCGCTGACCTCGTCGCCGGGCACCAGGTCGATCCGGCGTCCGGTGACGTCGGCGAGGATCTGCGTCCACACCGCGCTGCGGGTGCCGCCGCCGACCGCGTGGATCACGCGCAGCGGGGTGCCCGTCTCGCGCTCGAGGCCCTCGACGTGCAGCCGCAGCTCGAACGCGACGCCCTCCAGCAGGGAGCGGTAGAGGTGGGCCCGGGTGTGCCCGCCGTGCCAGCCGACCGTGGCCCCCCGGGCCAGCGGGTCCCAGTAGGGGGACTGGACGGCGTTCCAGTACGGCAGCGTCAGCAGCCCGTCGCACCCCGGCGGCACCCGCGCGGCAGCGGCCTCCAGGTCGGCGTGCGCGCCGACAGCAGCGCCGTCGGGCCCGACCTCGCGCCGGAACCACTCGGTGAGGTACCCCGCCGAGTTGAGCAGCGTCTCGAGCACGTAGCTGCCCGGGACGACGCCCGCGAGGGTGCGGAACGCAGGGGAGACGACGTACCGCGACGACGTCACGCCCATGACCATCGAGGTGCCGAGGTTGAGGTAGGCCGTGCCCTCGCCGCCGGCGTCGGCGCCGACGCCCGCGGCCTGACCGTCACCGGTGCCGGCCACGAGCGGCACGGGCCCGGGCAGCCCGAGCCCGGTGGCGACCGCGGGGTCGAGCATCGCCAGCAGCTCACCGGCCGCCACCAGGTCGGGCAGCTGGTGCCGCCGCACCGCGGCCATCGTGAGCAGGCTGTCGGCCCAGCTGAGCCTGGCGAGGTCGAACAGCCCGAGGGCGTCGGCCGAACCGGTGCCGGTGGCCCACCGCCCGGTCAGCCGCTGGCACAGGTACGCCTGGACGTCGCCGACGTGCGCCGCGTCGCGCAGCACCGCGGGCTCGTGCTCCGCCAGCCAGGCGAGCTCGTAGAGCGCCGGGGTGACGTCGGCGGGCTTGCCGGACAGCCGCGCGACGACGTCCGAGCCGAGCCGTGCGATCTGCTCGGCGGCCCGGGTGTCGACCCACAGGATGGCCGGCCGCAGCGGCTCGAACCGGTCGTCGAGGCACACGAAGGTCTCGCGCTGGTGGGTGATGCAGACGGCCTCGACCCTGCCCGGGTCGTCGACGCCGTCGATGGCCTCGCGCATGGCGTCCAGGGCAGCGCGCTCCCAGTCGGCCGGGTCCTGCTCGTGCCAGCCTGGGTGCGGGCGGCTCATCGCGATCGGGCGCGACGCCGACGACACCGCCGTCCCGTGGGCGTCGTGGACGACCGCCTTCGCCGCCGTGGTCGAGCAGTCGAGGGCCAGGACGAGGGGCTCAGCCACGGGCGTTCGGCTCCACGACGACCTTCAGCCCCTCGCGGGCCACCGCGGTGACGAAGGCCGCCTCGACCTGCGCCAGGGCGAAGTGGTGGGAGACGATCGAGGCGACGTCGACGCGTCCGGACGACACCAGCCCGATCGCCCGGGGGTAGACGTCCTTCATCCGGCGCACCATGGCGAACGTCAGGCCCTTGCGCCGAGCCGTCGCGGCGGGGAAGGACGACGCGTCGGTGCTGGGGATGCCGGCCAGGACGACGCGCCCGCCGGGCCGCACCACCTCGACCGCCGCTGCGATCGCGGCATCGGTGCCCGCGACCTCGAAGGCCACGTCGACGCCCGCCCCGTCGGTGAAGCCCTGCAGCTGCGCGCCGTAGGTGACGTCGTCCGGGTCGAGCACGGCGCCGGCACCCAGCCGGGTCGCGGCCGCCCGACGGTGGGGGAGCGGGTCGGCGACCAGCACGTCGACGGCGCCGGCCACGCCCAGCAGCTGCAGCAGGCAGAGGCCGATGGGGCCTGCGCCGATGACCGCCGCGGTCGAGGCCAGCGGCACGTGGCCGAGGTCGACGGCGTGGATCGCCACACCCAGCGGCTCGAGCATCGCTCCCTCGTCCGCCGTTATCGCCTCCGGCAGCGGATGGAGCAGCTCGGTGGGCCACGACAACAGCTGCTGCAGGCCGCCGTCCAGGGTCGAGTGCCCGGCGAACCGCACGTGGCGGCACAGGTTCTGGTGCCCGCGCAGGCACAGGTCGCAGCGCAGGCACGGGACGGCGGGGTCGATGGCGACGAGCTGACCGTCGTCGGGGCCGCCGCGCACGACGCCGGCCATCTCGTGGCCGCCGACCAGCGGGGAGGTGATCGTCGCGTCGCCGATCCCGCCCTCGTCGTACCAGTGCAGGTCTGACCCACACAGCCCGACCGCCGAGACCTCGACGAGGCTGTGCCCGTCGCGCACCTGCGGGTCGGGCTCGTCGGCCAGGCGGATGTCGCGGGCGGCGTGGAAGCGGGCGGCTGTGCTCACCGGCACATCCCACCACGGTCGCGTGGCGGCACCCACCGAGCCGGCGGCCGGGCCGCGGGCCAGGATGTCGCCATGGACCACGACGCGAGCAAGGACGACGTCAGCTGGCCGGTCGCCGAGGGGGTGTTCGAGCTCGGCGACGTCACCGTCGAGCGGGGCGGCGTCATCCGCGGTGCGCGCCTGGCCTGGCAGACGCACGGCACGCTGAACGCCGCACGCGACAACGTGGTCGTCTACCCCTGCAGCTACACCGCCACCCACGACGACCTGGCCTGGCTGATCGGGCCGGACGGCGTGCTCGACCCGACGCGGTGGTACGTGGTGGTGCCCGACATGTTCGCGAACGGGCTGTCGTCCGGGCCCACGGACACCGAGGACTACCCGGCGCTGGTGACGATGCACGACAACGTCCTGGCCCAGCGGCGGTTGCTGACCGAGCAGCTCGGCGTCGACAAGGTGGCGGCGGCGTACGGCTTCTCGATGGGCGCCGGGCAGGCCTACGCCTGGGCCGCGGCGTTCCCCGACGCCGTCGAGCGGGCGATCGTGGTGTGCGGCAGCGCCCGCACCTCGGTGCACAACAGGGTGTTCCTGTCCGGGTTGCTGCGCACGCTCGAGGCGGCGCCCGAGCACCTGGGCGGCGGGGCGTTCAGCGCCGAGCCGGTGGCGGCGCTGCGGGCCTTCGGCCACATCTACGCCGGGTGGGGGCTGAGCCAGGACTTCTACCGCGCCGAGCTCTACCGCACGGTGCTCGGCTTCCCCGACCTCGACTCCTTCCTGCGCACCGAGTGGGAGGAGTCGTTCGGCGCCTGCCGGGCGGCCAACCTCTACGCCCAGGCCCTCACGTGGTCGGCCGCCGACATCAGCGCGGGGCCGACGTACGGCGGCGACCTGGCTGCGGCCCTCTCCGCGATCCGGGCGCGGGTGCTGCTGCTGCCCGGCGAGACCGACCTGTACTTCCGCGTCGCCGACAACGAGGCCGAGCTCGCGCACCTGCGCCACGGCGAGCTGCGCCCGATCCCGAGCGTCTGGGGCCACCGCGCGGGCAGCCCGCAGGGACTGCCCGACGAGACCGCCTTCCTGCGCACCGCCGTCCGCGCCTGGCTCGACACCCCACCCCCGTGATCATGCAATCCCGGCCCACCACCCCCGTGATCATGCAATTCCGGCCCGCTGCTCGGTCCGGCGTCCGGCCGGTGTCTGGTCCGGCCGAGGACCGGCACCCTCCGGCCCGCTGCTCGCAAGCTCGCCTGACGCGGACCTGCGGGTACCGGCCCTCGGCCTTCTGCCCGGCGGTTCTCGAGCGGGCCCAGCCCGTCCCCTCCGCCGTGATCATGCGATCCCGGCCCGCTGCTCGGGTCCGGCGTCCGGGCCGGTGCCTGATCCGGCCGAGGGCCGGCACCCTCCGGCCCGCTGCTCGCAAGCTCGCCTGACGCGGACCTACGGGTACCGGTCCTCGGCCTTCTTCCCGCGGTTCTCGGGCCGCGTCCCGCCCGTCCCCTCCGCTGTGATCTTGCGATCCCGGCCCACTCGGTCCGGAGGGCCAGCTGCTGCCCGCTGCCGGCACGCTTCGTGACGCTGACCGCCGGGTAGCGGCCGGCCCTAGGCCTTCCCGCCGTTGTCCGGTACCCAGCTGCCCTCGCCGGCGTGATCGTGCGATCCCGGTCCGTTCCGCTTGCGTGCCGGTGGGCGCGCCCCGCCCGTCAGCGAGCGGACGCTACGCCAGCGGGTGGGCCGCGGTCGCCTAGTCACCGAGCGAGGGCTGCGAGTCGGTACCCGGGTCGTGCGTGAAGACGCTTGCGACAGCGGACCAGGGTGGCGGCTCGGCCGGACCCCGCCACACGACTGAGCCGGAATTGCAAGATCACGGCGGGAACAAGGCACAGGACCGGTATCCGGAGGTCCGCGTCAGGCGCGCTTGCGAGCAGCGGGCCGGAGGGTGCCGGCCCTTGGCCGGACCGAACGGGCCGGGATTGCATGATCACGGGGGTGGGGGCGGTTTCGTAGGGTCGTTGCACCAGTCGGTTGACCCTAGGAGTCGTCGTGCCCGGTGAGCGTTTGACGTTTGATGAGCGGGTTCAGATTTCGGCCTTGTTGTTGGAGAAGAAGACCTTCCGGGCGATCGGGCGGATCTTGTGCCGCGATCACACCACGATCATGCGGGAGGTGAAGGCGGACCAAGACAGCTTGGGCAGGTATCACCCGCGGCGGGCTCACTTGGATGCCCGGCGGCGGGCGCTGCGGCCTAAGACCTTGCGGTTAGCGGCTGATCCGCGGTTGCGCGGTGAGGTCAGTCACTGGTTACGGGCCGGGGCGTCTCCGGCGCAGGCGTGCGGGCGGGTCGGGCGTGATCACTGCGGCCCTGGTGGTGTTGAGCGAGGATGGAAGGTGTCTGCCAGCACCGTGTACAACGCGATCTACGTCCTTGGCCGCAAGGGCATGAACGTCGAGCTTGACGTCGCGTTGCGCACCGGCCGGCTGCGGCGCCGCAGCCACGCCGGGACCCGCGCCGTGCGTGACCTGGAGCGGTTCCCCGGCATGGTCGGGATCGGGGACCGCCCAGACATCGCTGACCGGGCGGTGCCTGGGCATTGGGAAGGTGACCTGGTCAAGGGCAAGGCGAACAAGTCGGCGATCGTGACGCTGGTCGAGCGCAGCAGCCGGTTCCTGATCACCGCGCCGCTGCCCGATGGGATGAGCAGCGACCACGTGATTACCGCGATCCGAGCCGCGTTGAGCGTCCTGCCAGTGAATCTGCGCAAGACGTTGACCTGGGACCAGGGCACCGAGATGGCCCGCTGGGCGGACCTGCGGATCGATCCGAACATTGATGTGTACTTCTGTGATCCTCACTCGCCGTGGCAGCGACCGACCAATGAGAACACCAACGGGTTGATCCGCGAGTACTTCCCCAAAGGCACCGACTTCACCACCGTCACCGCTGCCCAGCTGCAAGCCGCGACCGACCGGCTCAACGGCAGACCCCGCCAGGTCCTGGACTTCGCCACCGCGACCGAAGTCCTAAACGCCCTGATCACCGCCGATGGTGCAACAACCACTTGACGCTGCCGGGGTGGGCCGGGATTGCATGATCACGGGGGTGGGGTGGGCCGGGATTGCATGATCACGGGGGTGGGGGTGCGGTCGGGGAGGGGGGCGTCGGTCCAGGACGCCCAGAGGCGGGCGTACGGTCCCTGCGCGGCGATGAGCTCGTCGTGGGTGCCGATCTCGCTGATGCGGCCGTGCTCGACGACGGCGACGCGGTCGGCGTCGTGAGCGGTGTGGAGGCGGTGGGCGATGGCGACCACGGTGCGCCCGTCGAGCACGGCCGACAGCGAGCGCTCGAGGTGCCGGGCGGCGCGCGGGTCGAGCAGGGACGTGGCCTCGTCGAGCACGAGGGTGTGGGGGTCGTTGAGCACGAGCCGCGCCAGCGCGAGCTGCTGGGACTGCGCGGGCGTCAGCTCCAGACCGCCCGAGCCGACCTCGGTGCCGAGCCCCTGCGGCAGCCGCTGCGCCCAGTCCAGGGCGTCGACGGCAGCGAGGGCAGCGGTCAGGGTGGCCTCGTCGGCGTCCGGTCGCGCGAGGCGCAGGTTGTCGGCGAGCGTGCCCACGAAGACGTGGTGCTCCTGGGTCACCAGCGCGACGTGGCCGCGCAGCTCGTCGAGCTCGAGGTCGACCAGCGGCACGCCACCCACCTCGACCGAGCCGGTGCGCGGCCCGTGGATGCCGGCGAGCAGCCGCCCGAGCGTCGACTTCCCGGCGCCCGACGGCCCGACGACGGCGAGCCGCTCACCGGGACGCAGGTCGAGTGAGACGCCGTCCAGCACGTCGTGGCCCTCCCGGTAGGCATATCGGACGTCGCGCACGGCCAGCCCGTCGCCCGCGGGCACCTCGCCGGTGGCCGTCCGGTCGGGCGGGACGTCGGCGATGCCGATGATGCGGGCGAACGCGGCGGCGCCCACCTGCACCTCGTCGAGCCAGGACAGCAGCTCGTCGACCGGGCCCATCAGCTGCAGCACGTACAGGGTCACCGCGGTGACCTGCCCGACGGTGGCGTGCCCGTCGACGGCGAGGTGGCCACCCCACAGCAGGGTCGCGGCGACGGGCAGGAAGTAGCCGACCTCGACCGCCGGGTACCAGACCGAGCGCAGCCACAGCGTGTAGCGCTCGGCGCGGTAGCTGCCCGCGAGGTCGTCGTCGATGCGGCGGCGGCGTTGGTGGGAGAGCCCGAGCGCCTCGACGGTGCGCGCGCCGTCGACAGTCTCGGTGACCGTGCCGTTCAGCACCGCGTAGCTCGCCATCTCGGCGAGGTAGCCCGCAGGTGCCCGCCGCAGGTACCACCGGGTCGCGACCCACAGCAGCGGCGCCCCGGCCACCACCGGCAGCGCGACGAGTGGGCTGGCCACGAAGGCCGCCGCGACGGTGAGCACCGTGGTGATGGAGGCGATCAGGATGGTCGGGACGGCGAACCGGACGGTGTGCGACAGCGAGTCGACGTCGCGGGTGGTGCGGGTGACCAGGTCGCCGGTGCCGGCGCGCTCGACGGTCGACAGCGGCAGGGCGACGACGCGCTCGACGAACTGCTCGCGCAGCTCGGCGAAGACCTGCTCGCCCAGCACCGACGCCTGCCGGCGCGCGAACCACGTCAGCACGGTCTGGACGACGATGGCGCTCGCGAGGACCGCCGCCACGCGGTCGACGTGGCCGACCGACGTGCCGGAGCGGACGTCGTCGACCAGCCGGCCGAGCAGGGCGGGCCCGGCGAGCCCGGCGAGGGCGGCGAGCGCGTGCAGGCCCAGCACCCCACCGAGAACGCGGCGGTGCCGGCCCAGCAGCAGCCGCGTCTCGCGCCGGACGGTCGCCGAGCCCGCGACGGGCAGGCTGGTGCTCACGCTTCCTCGCCCCGGGTCACGGTGCGCCGGTAGGCGGGGTTCGTGTGCAGCAGCTCGCGGTGGGTGCCCTCGGCGGCCAGCTCGCCGGCGTCCAGGAAGGCGACGTGGTCGGCATGGTCGAGCAGCAGCGGGCTCGCAGTCATCAGCACGGTGGTGCGGCCGGCGCGGTGCGCGCGCAGCCGCTCGGCGATGCGAGCCTCCGTGTGCGCGTCGACCGCGCTCGTCGGCTCGACCAGCACGAGGGTCGGGGCCCTTGTCAGCAGCGCCCGGGCGAGGGTCAGCCGCTGGCGCTGGCCGCCGCTGAACGACCGGCCCCGCTCCTCGACCACGCTGTCCAGCCCGTCCGGCAGCGCGTCGAGCACGTCGTCGGCGGCCGCGGTGTCGAGGGCGCGCAGCACGTCGGCGTCGTCCGCGCCGTGCTCGCCGGTGAGCTGCTCGCGCAGCGGGCCCGTGAACAGCCGCGGGTCGCTCTCGCTCACCGTCACGTGCCGCCGCACCGACTCCAGCGGCAGCAGGTCGATGCGCTGGCCGTCGAGCAGCACCGGCGCGTCGGGCACCTCGACGAAGCGCCCGAGGCGGTCGGCCAGCGCCGCCGACTCCTCGGGGCGCGCCGACACCACGGCGGTCAGCCGGCCCGGCTGCACCGTGATCCCGGACGTCGGGTCGTGCAGCGGGGCGTCCGGCACCGGGTCGGAGCGCGTCGGTCCCACGCGGTCGACGACCGCCGGCGACACGCGCAGCACCGCGATGATCTTGCGGGCGCCGACGTGGGCCTGGGTGACCTTCTCGACCATCTCGGTCGCGGTGCGCAGCGGCGTGACGAGGAACGCCGACAGCCCGTAGAACGTGACCAGCTCACCGACGTCGATGCGCCCCTGCAGCGCCAGGCGCGCGCCGAGCCAGGTGACAGCCACCACGAAGCAGCCGGGCAGCAGCACCTGCGCCGCTTCGAGCGTCGCCTGCACGCCCGCGACCCGGACGCCGGAGGCGCGCACCTGCTGCGAGCGGCGGGCGTAGCGGTCGACGAAGGTCTGCTCGCCACCGATGCCGCGCAGCACGCGCAGCCCGGCCACCGTGTCGGCGCCGAGGGTCGTGAGCCTGCCGGACTGCTCGCGCTGCTCGGCCTGGCGCCGGTGCAGCGGGCGCACCAGCAGGCCGAGGGACGTCGTCAGCACCGGCACGCCAACCAGGACGACGAGCCCGAGCGAGGGGGAGATCCGCAGCAGCACCACCGCGATGACGGCGCAGCTCGCGACCGCGCCGGCGAACCGGGCGGTGATCTCGTAGGCGTTGCCGAGGCGCATGGCGTCGTTGCTGATGGTCGAGACGACCTCGCCGGTGGGGACGGTGCGCGGCAGCGCCTCGCCCACGCTCGCGGTGTGGTGGCCGAGCAGCTGCACCGCGCGAAAGCTCGCCTGCAGCCAGTTCGCGACCGCCGCACGGTGGCGCAGGACGCCGGTACCGGCCTGCACCAGGGCGAGCGCGAGCACGGCCGCCGACCACAGCAGCAGCGCGCGAGAGTCCCGCGCGACGACGCCGTCGTCGATGCCCCGCCCCACGGCCAGCGGGATCAGCGCCTGCGCGACCATCGACACGACGCCCCACAGCATCCCCACCGCGAGCGCCGCCTTCTGCCGCGCGGCGACCCACACCATGAAGCGGCTGGGGCTGCGCAGGTCCGGCTCACCGGGGTCGTCGTACGGGAGCGCGCGCATGGTGCCCCACGGTACGGGGGCGGCGAGGTGGGTCCCACCGGGTTTCGGGCGGGCCGGGGTCGTGGGCGCGGGCGGGCCGACGTACCGTCGACGGGTGCTCAAGACCGCGCTGCAGCCGCGATGGCTGACGCTGCTGGCGTTCGTCGTGGTGCTGTGCTGCGTCTTCGCCTGGCTGGGGTCGTGGCAGCTCGGCGTCGCGCAGAGCAAGGGGGTCGTGCAGGCCGCCCGCGAGCAGGCGGCGAGGCCCGCGCAACCCGTCGACGAGGTGCTGGCGCCGCAGCGGCCGTTCGCCTCCGACCTCGACGGCCGGCAGGTCACGGCCACCGGCCGGTACGACGCGACCAAGCAGGTGCTCGTGCCCGAGCGGCTGCAGGGCGGGGTGCCCGGCTGGTGGGTGGTGACGGCCCTGCAGACCGGCACGGGGCTGCTGCCGGTGGTGCGCGGCTGGGTCGCCTCGCCCACCGACCCCAGCACCTCGCCGTCCGCGGTGCCGACCGGGACGGTGTCGCTGCGCGGTGTGCTGCAGCCGGACGACGGTGCGCCGTCGGAGGTCTCGACGTTGCCCGAGGGTCAGCTGGCGCAGGTCGACGCAGCCGACCTGGTCAACCGCTGGGGCTCGCCGATCTACAACGGCTACGTGCTGCTGAGTGCCCAGCAGGCGACCGCGACCGGCCCCCAGCCGCAGCTGGTGCCGGCCCCGACCCCGGCGTCGCCCGGCGTCGCCTGGCGCAACGCGGCGTACGCCGTGCAGTGGTGGGTCTTCGCGGGGTTCGCGCTGCTGCTGTGGTGGAAGATGGTGCGGCAGGAGCAGCTGGACGAGCAGGCCCGCGCCGACCGGGCAGCCGACGACGAGGAGGACCGGATGCAGGACGAGGTGGCGCTCGTATGAGCCCGACCGTCGCGACGGCGCTGCGCCGGTTCAAGGTCATGGCGGTCGTCGTGGGCATCGGGCTGCTCATCCTGTGCGCCGAGATCGTCCTGCACTACGGGTTCGACGACGAGTCGCTGGCGTGGTGGAGCCCGATCCACGGCGTCCTCTACATGCTCTACCTGGTCACCACGGTCGACCTCGGGCTCAAGGACCGCTGGTCCTTCGGCCGGATCGTCGGCGTGATGCTCGCCGGCGTTGTGCCGTTCTTCTCCTTCGTCATGGAGCGCCAGGTGGCAGCCCGGGTGGAGGGGCGGCGCGCCGCCGATACCCTTCCGGCGTGAGCGAGAGCCCCGATCAGACCGACGCGGCAAGCGGTCCCGGCGACCTCGAGGCGCGCCCGGTGCTGGTCGTCGACTTCGGCGCCCAGTACGCGCAGCTGATCGCCCGGCGCGTGCGCGAGGCCAGCATCTACAGCGAGGTCGTGCCCCACACGATGGCGGTCGAGCGCATCCTCGAGCGCGACCCGGCGGCCATCATCTTGTCCGGCGGGCCCAGCAGCGTCTACGAGGACGGCGCCCCCGCCGTCGACCGCGCGCTGTTCGAGGCCGGCGTCCCGGTGCTGGGCATCTGCTACGGCTTCCAGGCCATGGCGCGGGCGCTCGACGGGTCGGTCGCCCACACCGGGCAGCGCGAGTACGGCGGCACCCACGCCCGCGTGCAGGTCGAGGGCTCGACGCTGTTCTACGGGCAGACCGACGAGCAGTCGGTCTGGATGAGCCACGGCGACAGCGTCGACGCCGCGCCCGACGGCTTCCGCGTCACGGCCGAGACCGTCGGCACGCCCGTGGCCGCCTTCGAGGACGACGAGCGCCGCCTCTACGGCCTGCAGTGGCACCCCGAGGTCATGCACTCGACGTTCGGCCAGCGGGTCATCGAGAACTTCCTGACCCGGGGTGCCGGGCTGCCCCAGAGCTGGACCACCGGCAACGTCGTCGACGAGCTGGTCGAGCGCATCCGCGCCCAGGTCGGCGACGACCGCGTGCTGTGCGCCCTGTCCGGCGGGGTCGACTCCTCGGTCGCGGCGGCGCTGGTGCAGCGGGCCGTCGGCGACCAGCTCACCTGCGTCTTCGTCGACCACGGGCTGCTGCGCGAGGGCGAGGCCGAGCAGGTCGAGCGCGACTTCGTCGACGCGACCGGTGTCGACCTCGTCGTCGTCGACGCCCGCGAGCGCTTCCTCGACGCCCTCGCCGGCGTCAGCGACCCCGAGGACAAGCGCCGCGCGATAGGCCGTGAGTTCATCCGCGTCTTCGAGCAGGCGGCGCGCGACGTCGTCGGCTCCGCCGAGGCCGGCGGCCACCCCGTCCGCTGGCTGGTGCAGGGCACGCTCTACCCGGACGTCGTCGAGTCCGGCGGCGGCGAGGGCGCGGCCACCATCAAGAGCCACCACAACGTCGGCGGCCTGCCGGACGACCTGCAGTTCGAGCTGGTCGAGCCGCTGCGCATGCTGTTCAAGGACGAGGTGCGCGCCGTTGGCCGCGAGCTCGGCGTGCCCGAGGCCATCGTCTCCCGCCAGCCGTTCCCCGGGCCGGGCCTCGGCATCCGCATCGTCGGCGAGGTGACCGCCGACCGGCTCGCCACGCTGCGCGCCGCCGACGCCATCGCCCGCGCCGAGCTGACCGCCGCGGGCCTCGACGACAGCATCTGGCAGTGCCCGGTCGTGCTGCTCGCCGACGTCCGGTCGGTGGGCGTGCAGGGCGACGGCCGCAGCTACGGCCACCCGATCGTGCTCCGGCCGGTGTCGAGCGAGGACGCCATGACCGCCGACTGGACCCGCCTGCCCTACGAGGTGCTCGAGCGCATCTCCACCCGCATCACCAACGAGGTTCCCGAGGTCAACCGGGTCGTCCTCGACGTCACCAGCAAGCCCCCGGGCACCATCGAGTGGGAGTGAGCGGCGCACCGTGGTTGGCACGGTGAGTCACGCAGCGTCAGCAGAGGGCGACGCGGAGCGCCGAGCGTGCTCCCGTCCGGGCGCAGGACGCCGGTAACGGCGAGCCCCCGCCGGACCGCCCCTTACCCTGGGTGAGGCCGAGGGCGTCCATCTCGATGCCTCGTCCCGCGACCTCCCGGAGAACCTCACATGGCCAGCAGCGCGCTGACGGGTGACAGCCGCCCGGACGCCGCCGCCGACCCTGCTGCCGACTCCGCTGCCGACTCCGCTGCCGAGTCTGACGCCTTGGCTGCCGACCAGCGCTCGCGCGCGGAGCGAGCCGGCCTGCAGCGCATCGTCGGCATCGTCTCCGCCCTCGTCGGCACCCAGGCCGCGACGAGCGTGCTGGGGGCGCTGTTCTGGCTGATCGCCACCCAGCAGCTCACCGTCGAGGCCGTCGGCACGGGCCAGGCAGCCGTCTCGCTGATGTCGCTGCTCGCGTCGTTCGGCAGCATCGGCCTCGGCACCCTGCTGATCGCCCGCATCCCCCACATGGACCAGGGCAACCGTCGCGCGACCGTCCGCACCGCGCTCGCCGCCGCGGGCGCCGTCACGCTGCTGCTGGCCGTGCTCGTGCCCGTCGTCGCGATCCACGTGCTGGGCGCCGACAACCTGCGGCCGGTCGGCGGAGCGCCCGCCGACCTCACGGTGTTCGCCGTCGGCACCGCGCTGATGTCGGTGGCCGTGGTGCTCGACCAGGCCGTGCTCGTGCTCGCCACCGGCCGGCTGCAGCTCGAGCGCAACATCGTCGCCAGCGTCGTGAAGATCGTCGCTCTGCTCGTGCTCGTCGGCGCCGGGCAGCGCGGCGGCATGACCATCTTCGCCGCCTGGACGATCGGCACGGTGCTGTCGCTGCCCGTGCTCTCGCTGCGCACGCGCGGAGGCTGGGCGCTGCAGCAGGACCGCGCGCTCGTGCGGCCCTCGCTCCTGAAGGGGCTCGGCCGCAGCGCCGCGGGGCACCACGCCCTCAACACGGTGCTGCAGGTGCCGCTGACGCTGCTGCCCGTCATCGTCACGGTGGTGCTCGGCGTCGCTGACAACGGCATCTTCAGCCCGGCGCTGCAGGTCACCGGTTTCGTGTTCGCGCTCCCGTACGCCGTCTCGCTGAGCCTGTTCGCCGCCGCCGAGGGCCGCTCGCACGAGGTGGTGCAGCGGATGCGGCTCACCATCCCGTTCGCCCTGGCCGTCAGCCTGCTCGCCGACGCCGTGCTCTACCCCCTCGCGCCGTTCGTGCTGCGCATCTTCGGCGCCGCGTACTCCGAGCAGGGCACGACGATCCTGCGGCTGATCGTGCTCGCCGGCCTGCCGTTCGTCATCAAGGACCACTTCGTGGCGCTGCGCCGCGTCGAGGGACGCACGCTCGCGGCGACGTCGGTGCTCGGCGGCTTCGCCGTGGTCGAGCTGGTGGCCGCCGTCATCGGCGCGCGCACCGGCGGCACCGAGGGGCTGGTGCTCGGCTGGCTCGCCGTGCTCGCGGTCGAGGCGGTCGTGCTCGCCGTCCCGCTCGTGCGCGCCGTCCGAGGTCGGGCGGCGCGCCCGGCCGATCCCGCCGACCCCACGGGCGACGAGTCCCTGCACGAGGCTCTGTTCGACACCGGCTCCGCCGGCGCGACCGACCCGACCGACACCCACGCCCTGCAGGCCCTCGCCCTGGCAGCAACCGACGTGGCGGCCCCCGCGGCCGCGCCCGTCGCGGACGGCACCCGCGCCGACGGCTCTGTCAAGCAGGGGGACGACGAGCACGGCGCCCTGCCCGACGAGCTGGCGGCCGTCCCCACCGACGGGGCGGGGGCGACGCCCGGCCGCTGGCGCAGGCTCACCGCGGCCGTCGGCGTGGGGCCGGTGCTGCTGCTGATGTCGCTCGGCACGGTCGCGGTGGCGCGCGGCGCCGACCTCGCTCGGGTGCAGGGCGACTCGTCCGCCGCCCAGGGCTGGTACGTCGGCGGGCTGCTGCTCGTGCTCGTGCCAGCGGCCGTCGGCATCCTGCTGCCTCGCACGCCGGACGTCGTCCGCGTCGTCCTGGCGGTGGTGATGCCGCTGCTGCTGCAGCTGAGCCGGACGGTGCTCTACCCGACGAGCTTCATGTTCCACGACGAGCTGCTGCACGCCAACGTGCTGCGGCTGATCACGGCGAGCCAGCGGCTGTACGCCGACAACCCGCTGCTGCCGATCACATCCGACTACCCGGGGATGGAGGTCGCGACCAACGCGGTGCAGGAGCTCACCGGGCTCGCGCCGCACACCAGCGCGGTCGTGGTGCTGACGCTGACGCGCGTCGTGCTCGCGCTCGGCGTGGTCGCGGTCGTGCAGCGGGCGACTCGTTCGACGCGGGCCGGTGCGGTGGCAGGGCTGGTCTACGCGTGCAACCCGCAGTTCCTGTTCTTCAACTCCCAGTACAGCTACCAGACCCTGGCCCTGCCGCTGGCGGTGCTGAGCATCCACCTGTTCCTGGTCCGCCGCCGCGGTCACCGGCTCTCCCTGGCGCTGCCGGTGCTCGCAGTCGCGGCCACGTGCCTGACCCACCACGTCACGAGCGCGCTGCTGGTCGCCGCGTGGTGCGCGTGGGCGCTGCTCGAGCTGGTGCTGCGCCGCCACCGCCCCCACCAGCTGCGCTCGCTGACCGTCATGGCCGGGGCCTCGCTCGTGTGCTTCGCGCTGCCGCTGCTGAAGCCGGGAAACACCCTCGGCAGCTACCTCGGCTCGATCGTGGTCAGCTCGGTCACCGACCTACAGAGCCTGGCGCAGGGGCAGCAGACCAAGAAGGTGTTCCAGAACTCCGCCGGCGTCGGCACCGCGCCGTGGGAGCAGGTCGCGATCATCGCCTCGCTCGCGCTGACGATGCTGGTGCTGGTGCCGGCCCTGCTGCGGGCCCGGGTCTGGGCCCGCCACCGCGTGACCTTCGCCGTGCTGCTGTGCCTGGTCGCGATCCTGTACCCCGTCATCCCGGGTGGCCACCTGACGCGCGCCACCGCCGAGGTGGGCGACCGCGCCGCCGGTTTCGTGTTCCTCGGCGTCGCCTTCGTCGTCGCGTGGTGGCTGTGCCGCCGCCGGCTGCGGGTGTGGCAGTCCCTGGCTCTCGCCGTCGGCGCTGCCATCACGTTCACGGGCTCGGTGATCCTCGGGGCGGGCCCGGTCAGCCAGCAGCTGCCCGGGCCCTACCAGGTGTCGTCCGACGCTCGCAGCATCGACTCCGACAACCTCGCTGCGGCGCAGTGGTTGTCGTCGAACCTGCCGGCCGGCACCCGCGTGTACGCCGACCGGGTCGGCGGCCTGCTGGCCGCCGCCGTGGGCCGGCAGTACACCGTGCGTCACATCAGCACCGACGTCGACGCCTCACGGCTGCTGCTCGACCCGCAGTTCGGGCAGGCCGACCTCGACGTCATCCGCGCCGCCGGCATCCGCTACGTCGTCGTCGACCGCCGCGACGCCAACGGACTGCCCAACCAGGGGGTGTACGTCGAGAGCGGCGAGTTCGGTGGCGACGCCCGCACCCGGCCCGTGCCCCGCGCCGCCACGACCAAGCTCGACCGCGTCGACGGCGTGCAGCGGTTGTACGACAACGGTTCCGTCGCCGTCTACGACGTGAGGGCCCTCGATGCCGCTTCGTGACCTGCTGTGGCGGCTCGGGGTGCTGGGCGCGGCCGTCGTGTCCGTGCTGGTCGACGCCCCCCGCGCCGTCGTCTGCGTCCTGGTCGCCGCGGCTGCCCTGGCTGTCGCCCACGCGGGCGTGCGCCGCCGCCGCGCCGGTGGCATCGACGCCGTGCTGGTCGGCACCGGCACCGTGCTGGCCGTCCTGGTCGTGACCGGTGTGGGGCTCGACCTCGCCGGCGTCCGGCTGCGCCCCACCTCGTGGGCGCTCGCGCTGGGCGTTGTCGGTGCCGGCTGCCTGCTGGCGTCGTGGCGCCGCGCCCCCGAGGCGCCGACGGCCATCGCGGTGGGAGCCCTGCGCCGCCGCGACGTGCCGTGGTTCGTCGCGAGCGCCGCGGTGGTGGCCCTCGCGGTCACCATGTCCGTGCGGTCGGTGGCCTCGGTCGACGAGCCGCCCGTCGCGATGTCGGTCGGGTCCGAGCGGGGGGCCGGCGTCGACGTCCTGCTGACCTCCGGCGAGGACGCCGGCCCGTACGAGCTGCGCACCCAGGCGGGCGACGGCAACGAGATCAGCTACCCGCTGGTCAGCCTGCGCGCCGGCGTGCCCCTCACGACCACCGTCTTCCTCCCCACGAAGGGCCGCTACGTGATCACCTTGAACAACCCGGGCCAGGACGCTCCGGTCCGCACCCTCACGGTCGACCGGTGACGGGCTCGCGTCCCCGCGTCCTGCAGGTGCTGCAGCGGTTCTTCCCCGAGATCGGCGGCGCCGAGACGCACGTCGCCGAGGTGGCCGGGCGGATCTCGCGCCACGGTGAGTTCGACGTCACCGTGCTCGCCACCGACCGTTCGGGCAAGCTCCCGCGCTCGCAGACCGTCGACGGGCTGCCGGTGCTGCGCCGGCGGTCCTGGCCGCGCGAGGCCGACCTCTATCTCAGCCCGGGCATCATGCCCGTCATCGCCCGGGGCGGCTGGGACCTCGTGCACTTCCAGGGGGTCCACACCCTCGTGCCGCCCGTCGGCATGACGGCGGCCCTCGCAGCCCACGTGCCGTACGTGCTGACGTTCCACAGCGGCGGGCACTCCTCGCCGAGCCGGACGGCGGTGCGCAGCACGCAGTGGCGGGTGCTGGCGCCGCTGCTGCGCCGAGCCGACCGCCTCGTGGCCGTCAGCCGCTTCGAGCGCACCCACTTCGCCGCCGCCGCGGGCATCGACCCCGACCGGTTCGTCGTCATCCCCAACGGCGGCGTGCTGCCCCCGACGCCGGCCGACCTGCTGCCGGTGCCCGGCCGCATCGTCACCAGCGGTCGGCTCGAGCACTACAAGGGCCACCACCGCGCCATCGAGGCGCTGCCGCTGGTGCGCGAGCGGATCCCCGAGGCCCACCTGGTCATCCTGGGCAGCGGCGGCTACGAGCCGGTGCTGCGAGCACTGGCCGCCGACCTCGCGATCAGCGACGCCGTCACCATCCGCTCGCTGCCACCCGGCGACCGCTCCGGCATGGCGCGCGAGCTGGCCTCGGCCTGCGTCATGGCGGCGCTGTCCAGCTACGAGGCTCACCCCGTCGGCATCATGGAGGCGGTGACGCTGGGCCTGCCGGTCGTCGGCTTCGACGTCGCGGGCACCGGTGACCTGGTCGAGGACGGTCTCGTCACCGGGGTGCCGGCCGACGCGTCCACCGCCCAGGTGGCTGACGCCCTCGTCCTCGCGCTGCGAGCCGTCCAGGACGCCGGCCCGAGCCGCCACGAGCCACGCCAGCTCGACCTGCCGACCTGGGACACCAGCGCCGACGCCCTCGCGCAGGTCTACCGCGAGGTGCTCGCCGAACGGGCGCACCGGTCGTGACCACGACCCCCGGCAGCGGGCCAGCGGGCCGGCTGCGCGTCGTCCACGTCATCACGACGCTCACGACGGGCGGCGCCGAGCGCCAGCTCGAGCTGCTGGTGGGCTACTCGCGCAACGACTCGGCGACCGTGGCCCTCTACGAGGCGGGCACCGTCGGCGAGGCCATGCGGGCGCGCGGCGACCGCGTGGAGGTGCTCGGGATGGCGGGGTGGCGCAAGGTCGCGGCGGTGCTGCGCCTGGCCTTCGTGCTGCGCCGCTACCGGCCGGACGTCGTGCACGTGCACCTGCTCTCGGCCCAGCTGTGGGGGCTGCCCGCGGCCCGTCTGGCAGGCGTGCCCGTCGTCGTGTCGAGCGAGCACTCGCTCATGGACACCACCATCGAGGGCCGCCCGCTGACGCCGCTGCTGCTGCGGATCTACCTCGGGCTCGAGCGCCTCGCCACCCACACCGTCGCCGTCTCCGACGCGACGGCCCGGCGGCTCGTCGCGCGGGGCGTCGCACCGCACCGGATCACGGTGGTGGACAACGGGATCGACGTGGCGGGGCTCGCCTTCGACGCAGCCGCCCGGGCACGGGTGCGCGCCGAGCTCGCCATCGCACCCGATGCGCTGGTCGTCGGGGCCGTCGGCCGCCTCGACCCCGTCAAGCGGATGGACGAGGTGCTCGCCGCCGCGGCCCCACTCCTGCGCGAGCGCGACGCCGTGCTCGTCGTCGCCGGGGCGGGTTCGCTGCTGCCGCAGCTGCAGGCCCAGGCCGCTGACCTGGGCGTCAGCGACCACGTTCGGTTCGTCGGCGCCCGCGCCGACGTCGCGGGCGTGCTGAGCGCCATGGACGTCATGCTGAGCGCCTCGCGGGACGAGACGTTCGGCATGGCCGTCGTCGAGGGCCTGCTGTCGGGGCTGCACGTCGCCTACGTGCAGTGCCCGGCGCTGGACGAGCTGGGTTCCCCCGTGGCCACCGCGCACGCGGTGCCGCTCGGCAGGCACGGCGGTGGCGCAGCTGCCGAGCCCTCGGCCGACGAGGCGGTCGCGGCGCTGCGCGCGGTGCTGCACACCATGGTCGACGCCGTGGGCCCTCACCGGCCGCCCGCGGACGTGGCGCTCGCCGCCCGCTACGGTGCCGCCGACGCGGCAGCACGCGTCGACGCGCTCTACGAGCGGCTGCGCGACGGCACGACCGCGTAGCGCAGCCTCCGCGTCCAAGCCGCTGGCTGGCGTTGGGCCGAACGGGTGACGGCGTGACGCGGTGGTCAAGGGGAGTCACCGCGCCCCGAAGACCCCACGGTGACCCTTCCCGTGCTCTCCAGGAGCGTGCGCCGGCTGGCGTCCTCGCTCGTCGTCGGCTGCGTCGTGACCGCTGTCTCGCTCAGCGTCGTGCAGGGGGCGTCGGCGCAGGCGCTCGAGCGCGCCGTCCCGGCCGCGGGGACGGCGGTCAGCTCCTCGCCCACCGCGTCGCTCACCGCGGTCGCCACGGGCGGGGCGAAGGCCGACGCACAGGCGACAGCAGTGAAGTCCAAGCCCAAGCCCAAGCCCAAGCCGAAGCCCAAGCCGAGACCCGCGCCGGCGCCCCGCGTCGCGGTGGACGCCACGTCCCCGTACGTGCAGCGGGTCGGTCGCGACCTCAACCTGCGCGGCGCGAAGTTCCGGTTCACCGGCAGCAACATGTACTGGCTGGCGCTGGACGACAACGTGCGTGACGCGAGCGGCCAGCCGACGTACCCGACGAGGTACCGCATCGACGACGCCATGGCCACGGCCTCGGCGGCCGGGGGCACGGTCGTGCGGGCGTGGGCCAACACCGTCGGGTGCGCCCGCTGCATCGAGCCCTCGCTGGGCCAGTTCAACGACGCGGCGTTCGCAGGCCTCGACTACGCCGTGGCCTCGGCCGCGCGCAACGGTCAGCGGATGGTGCTCAGCCTGGTCGACAACTGGGACTACTACCACGGCAGCAAGCTCACCTACACCCGCTGGCGGGGCAAGCCGGAGTCGGCGTTCTTCTCCGACCAGCAGGTCATCGGCGACTACAAGCAGTTCATCAGCCGCGTCACCTCGCACGTCAACCCCTGGACGGGACTGGCCTACCGCGACGACCCGACCATCATGGCGTGGGAGACCGGCAACGAGATGTGGTGCCAGACCTGCTCCGGCAACTTCTGGGACGGGAGCTGGACCAAGGCCGTGGCCGACCACATCAAGTCGGTCGCGCCTCGCCAGCTGGTCGTCGACGGCCACGGCACCGACCCCGCGTGCACCAGCGGCTGCCTGCACGAGCCGTCGCTCGACCTCGCCTCGGTCGACCTGGTCGACGACCACTTCTACCCGATGAACACCGCCCGGGTGCTGACGTCGTCCGCCACGGCGGCCCGGCACGGCAAGGGCTACCTGATCGGCGAGTACGACTGGGCGAACACCCGGGGCGGCAACAGCCTCGGCTCGTTCCTGCAGACCATCGAGGCCAACCCCGTCAGCGGCGACCTGCTTTGGGCGATCATCCCGCACGCCGACACGACGGGCTTCGTCAACCACGACGACGGGTTCCAGATGTTCTTCCCCGGGCGCACCCCCGACCAGGTCTCCCGGGCCCGGCAGCTGGTGAACCACGCCGCGGTCATGTCCGGCCGCAGCGCCGCGACGATCCTCGCCCGCCCGGTCGGGCAGCCCGTGATCGCCACCGCGTCCCGCAGCGGGTCGGGCGCGGCCCTCACCTGGCAGGGCGTCGCGGGGGCGGCGGCGTACGAGGTGGCGCGGACGGACGGCACGAGCGGATGGGCCACCTGGACGACGGTCGCGCGGGTCGACGACCACCAGGTCATGTGGGGCGCCACCTGGACCGACACCAGCTCGATCGCGGGCAGCGGCGCGCAGGCCACCTACCGCGTGCGGGCGGTCAGCCTCAGCGGGGCCGCCGGCGCGTGGTCGGCCACGGTGGTGGCTGCACCCGCCGGGTCGTGATCTGCGGTCCCGGGTGCGGGCCGCACCCGGCTGAGGCACGATCGTGGCAGGCGGGGCCCGTGCGCACCCGAGCGTGCGACGAGGCGTGAGGCGATGAGCAGGTCCGAGCAGTCCGGCGCGCAGTCGCCGGAGGTGGCCGCCGGAGACGAGCGGCCGCGGTTGGTGCTGTTGTCGCGCGGCGACGCGCTGACGCCGCATCTGCTGGGAGCGTTGCGAGAGAAGTACTCCGTGGATGCGCTGCTCGACGGTATCGATCTGACGACGTCCCAGCGGCTCGCTGTGGCCCTGAACACGTTCCGGCCCAACCGGTCCCGCTGGGCCGAGCGGTACTTCAAGAGCGATCTGGGCTTTCGGTTGCGCAGTGCCAACGCGTCGGCGCGCCTTCGGGAGCACGGCGCGCCCGAGGCGGCGGTGCTGCAGGTGCACGCGCTCTTCGAGGTGCACCCGCCGTCGGCCATCATCTACGTCGACTGCACCCACCGGCAGTCCGCAGAGCTGTGGCCGGCATGGAACCCGTTGCAGGGGAACGCACTGCACCGGTGGTACGAGCGTGAGCGCCAGCAGTACCAGGACGCTGCCCACCTGTTCGCCTTCTCCGACTGGACCCGTCGGTCGCTGGTCGACGACTACGGCGTCGACGAGGATCGGGTGACGGTCGTGGGCATCGGCGCGAACTTCCCCGTCACGGCCCGCGTCGCGCGCCTGCCCGACAGCGCGCCGACGATCCTCATGGTGGGCAACGACTTCGTGCGCAAGGGTGGCCTCGTGCTGCTGGAGGCCTTCGAGGCGGTGCGCGAGCGGATGCCGGCGGCGCGGCTGGTGCTGGCCGGCACCACCCCGCCGGTGAGGTCGTTCCCGGACGGGGTCGAGGTGCACGGGCGGGTGCACGACCGCGCACGCGTGGCCGAGCTGTTCGCTGACGCCGACGTCTTCGCGATGCCCTCCTACTTCGACCCGCTGCCGCACGCCGTGCTCGAGGCGATGAGCCAGGCGCTGCCCGTCGTGGCGGCGAACGTGTGCGCCATGCCCGAGCTGGTGCAGGACGGCGTCACCGGGCACCTGGTCGAAGGCGGCGATCCCGCAGGGCTCGCCGACGCGCTCGTGAGAGTCTTGACCTCACCCGGACGCGGTGCCGACCTGGGACGCCAGGGTCAGCTGCGGATGAGGGAGGCTTTCGGGTGGGAGCACGTGGTGGAAAGGATGTCGCCCGTGCTCGACCAGCTGCTCACCTGAGCCGCAGGGCGCGGCACGTGGCCGCGCCGGCTGTCGCCGTGCTGCTGGCCGCGACGCTCGGCGGGTGCGGCGGCGGCGCCCAGGACGCTTTCGTCACGCGGGCCGGTGAAGCGTTCGCCGTGGCGGGCAAGCCGTTCCGGTTCGTCGGCTACAACCTCTACGACGCCGCGGCGTCGGACATCTACTCCTGCTCACCCGCCACGCGGCTGAGCGTCCTGGCGCTGACCGACCTGCTGCGCACCGCTCACGACGAGGGCGGCGCCACGGTGCTGCGCTTCTGGGCCTACCAGACCTACACCGACGACGGCCGCGACTTCACCGGCGTCGACCGGGTGATCGCGGCCGCGCGCGAGGTGGGGATGCGCGTGCTGCCGGTGCTCGAGGACGGGCCGGGCGACTGCTCCACCGGCGAGCCAGGTACGTCGCTCGCGGAGTACCCCGGCGACGCGTGGTTCACCGAGGGCTACAAGGTGCCCTACGGGTCGGCCCGGATGTCGTTCCGCGACTACGCCCGCGTCGTCGCCGAGCACTACCGCGACGAGCCGACGATCCTCGGCTGGATGATGGTGAACGAGGCCGAGACGCAGGCCAGGGTCGACGGCCGGCCGGTCCTCGCCGACTTCGCCCGCGACGTCAGCGGGGTCATCAAGGCCGTCGACAGCCGTCACCTGGTGACGCTGGGCACGCAGGCCAACGGGGCCCCGGGGGCCAGCGGCCAGGACTTCGCGACCGTCTACAGCGAGCCGGGTCTGGACTTCGCGGAGGTGCACGACTGGGGCCGCTACGGCTCGGACGACGAGGCCATGCCCGGCGCCGAGGCCGGCGGGCGCCTCCCCGACGCCTCGTCGCCCGAGTGCACCGACCCCGCTGCCAAGATCGCGTGCTCGTTCTCGTTCGCTCCGGGTCTCGGCAAGCCGCTGGTGGTTGGTGAGGCGGGCATCACCGCCGAGGACGAGGCCGGACGACGGCGCCGGGCCGACCTCATCGGGGCCAAGGCGAGGGCCGCCTTCGCCGCCGGTGCCGACGGGTACCTGGTCTGGCACCTGAACACCGCAGCCACGGACGGCTACGACGTCATCCCGGCGCGGCGCGACCCGCTGCTGACCACGTTGGCCGCCGTCGCAGCCGAGCTGGACCCCGAGGAATGACCGGCGGGCCGAGCAGCCCCTACTGCCTCACCGCAGCGGTCGTGCCGGCCGTCGCAGCGCTCGCGGTCACCCACGTCTCGCGGCCGACGCCGCGCAGGACGCTCTCGTAGGCCGCGACGCTGGTCGCCCAGCTGTGGGGGTCGGCGTAGCGCCAGCGGCCCTGCGCCGGCAGCGCCGCCAGCGCGTCGCGCAGCGCCGGTACGTCGGCGACCGGGACGAACCGGGTGCCCTCGTAGCCGGAGGCCGCCTCGACCAGACCTCCGACCTCGGTCACGACCACGGGCAGGCCGGCGCTCATCGCGATGTGCAGCGGACCCGACGACGACGAGCGACGGTAGGGGAGCACCACGGCGTCGGCGGCCGCGAAGTAGCGGGCGACCTCGGCGTCCTCGACGTAGCGGTTGTCGACGACGATGCGGTCGCGCGCCGGGGAGGTGCGCACCGCGTCGAGCGGGGCGTCCCAGCCCTCCCAGGTCTCGCCCACGATGTGCAGGCGCATCCGGTCGAGCAGCTCGCGGGGCAGTGACGAGAACGCGGCGACGAGGTCCTCCACGCCCTTGTACGGGCGGATCACACCGAAGTACAGCAGCTCGAAGCAGTCGTCGTCGCGGTCCTCAGGCGTCCGCACCCGACCGGTGGTCACCGCCGCCGCGGCCGCCAGCTCGGCGCTCCCGTCGTCCGCACCGACGGCAGCCGCGTCGCTCACCGGGTCAGCGAGCACGTGGTCGTAGGGGCCGTGCGGCACGACCGTGACCGCTGCCGGATCGAGCCCGTAGGCCTTGCGCAGCAGCTCGAGGTCGTACTGGGAGTGCACGACGTGCGCGTCGACGCGGCGCATCAGCAGCCGCATCGCCTTGCGCACGTAGCGGACCACGCCGGGGATGCGTGCCTCGCCGGTGTCCTGCACCTCGTGCCACTCCATGACCACGGTGGCCCCGCTCCGCCGTGCGGCGACAGCAAGGGCCAGGAAGCTGTGCAGCACCGCGCCGGTCCACCACTGCAGCACCAGGACGTCGGGTCGCTCCGCGCGCAGGAAGCGCAGGGCACGCACCATCGTGGCGCCCCAGTACCAGTCGACGCCGTCCATCACGCGCACGCGCGGGTCGTAGGTCAGGTCGTTGACCTTGCGCCCCACCCGTCGCCGTCCGGGGTAGAGGACCTTCGGCACCAGACCCCGCATCAGGATCACGCTGGTGGGCGTGACCTCGGCGAGGGCGTTGGTGAGCCGGCAGGTGTAGTAGCTGATGCCGGAGGTGAACCGCCACCCCGAGCCCACGACGACGACCCGCGGCGAGCGGGACGGGTGCTCGGTCACGCACCCTCCTGGCGGCCGTGGCTCGCGCTCACGTCCTGCTCGAAGGCGGTGAGGTCGATGTAGTCGGGGCGGGCGGTGCCGGTACCGTGCGCCTCGTGCACGGGGTGCTCGACAGCCTCGTCGTGCACCATCGCGGAGGGCCCGACCGCCTCGGCCGCAGGCACCACGGCGTCACGCAGGCGCCGCCGCAGCCGCTCGCTGACGATCGTGCGCAGCACGCGGGCACCGTCGCGGAAGGTGTTGAGGTTGCTCGAGCCGTGGATGCGCTCCAGCTCGACGCTGGGCACCTCGGTGATCGACAGGCCCGCAGCCGCGACGCGGCAGTTGATCATCGTCTCGACCTCGAAGCCGTCGCCCCACCGCGGTCGGGTGCCCGACGACGCGGGCAGACCCAGCACCGGGAGCACGTCGCGCCAGAAGGCGTTGTAGCCGTAGCACAGGTCGGTGTAGCGCGAGCGGAACAGCAGGTTGGTCACGAGCGTGAGCCCGCGGTTGCCGAGGTCGCGCAGGATCGTGATGTCCTCGCTGCCCCCGGTGGCGAGCACGCGGCTGCCCTTGGCGAAGTCGGCGCCGCTGCGCAGGGCGCCGACGAAGGCGTCGAGCTCGCTGGCGGCGGCCGAGCCGTCGGCGTCGAACATGACGATGACGTCGCCGGTCGCCGCCTCGAAACCGGCCGCGAGCGCGTTGCCCTTGCCCCTGCGGGTCTGCTGGACGAAGATCGCGTCCGGCCGCACCCGGCGCACCACCTCGGCGGTGTCGTCGACCGAGTGGCCGTCGATCACCACGATCTGGTGGACGTCGGGCAGCTCGGGAAGCACCAGCTCGAGGTTGCGGGCCTCGTTGCGGGCCGGCACGACGATGGTGATCGAAGGAACAGCAGGACGGTGTGCTTGGGGCATGAGGATCCCTTGGGTGGCTGACAGAAGGGGACGACGCCGTCGTCGTCAGTCGGTGGTTCGACGGACCAGAGCCGCGGTCGAACAGGTCCAATCATGAGGTGTTTCGGGCCCGCACCAGGTGCGGATTGGACGATCGGCCACATCTCTGAGGTTTTTCTCGTGCGACGGACTAACGTTGTTGCGGTATGTGCGTCGGCAACAACTCCCTGTCAAGGTCCGTCGCCGTCTGTGACTCATCTGGAACAGAAAGTGAGAACCGCCGTGCGAAACGACGTCTGCGGCTGTGGTCACGACCGCGAGGCCCACGAGCACCTGCGTCGCGGCTCCGACTGCGGCGCCTGCGGGCGTGGGGTGTGCCCGGCGTTCAGGCCACCCACGGTGCGGCAGCGGCTGCGCCGGCTCGTGCAGGTCGTGCGTCCGGCCGACGGTGGCCGCACCGCGTTCCTAGGTGCTTGACCAGACGCGAGCCGGTCAGCCACCGCAGGCGATGGATCCGTTCCGCAGACGGATCCTCACCCAACGTGAAACTGTTTCACCATTCGCCAGCAATCCGAGGACGTCTGCGCTGCGAAGGGTTCGGTAGTTCTCCTTAGTGCCCGCTGTTCTCGGCCGCCGGCCGTACCGTGGGCACTCACGACTCGGCAGGTCCACGCCGGTCCGCACGCGGCCAGCACCCAGCCGCCCCCACAGCCTCCGGAGCGAGCATGCACACGAAGACCTCGAGCCAGCCCGCCGTCCGCACGAGGAGCTGGGCGACCGCCGTCGCCGCGGTCCTCGTCGCTCTCCTTGCCGGCGCCACGACCGCGATCGCGTCCGCCCAGGCCGCCACGCCTGCCGGCGTCGCCTGGTTGCGCGCCGCGCACCTGGTGCCGGGCGTCGGCGCGGCCCGCGTCGACCTGGTGCCTACGGCGGGCGGTGCGACGCAGTCGGTGGTCATGTCGCCGCAGGCGTCGTACGGCGACGTGACGAGCTACCAGAAGATCCGGCCGGGCACCTACACGGTGTCCGTCCGGCCGGTCGGCTCCTCCAACGCACCCACGCTCAGCCGGCGCTTCACCATCACCACCGGCAAGGCCATGACCCTCGCGGTCATCGGCACGCAGGCGGCGCCCCGGCTGGCCGCGCTCGTCGACGACCTCACCCCGCCGGCAGCCGGCGACGTCAGCGTTCGCGTGCTGCCCGCCGCGAGCGGCGCCGAGACGCTGACGGTCAGCGCCGTGAACGGCCCGGTCATCGCCGACGGCGCCGTGCTCGGGCAGGCCAGCGCCTACCGCGCGGTGCCCGCCGGGAGGTGGACGCTGAAGGTCGCCGCCGACGGCATGGCCGCGGCGCAGTCGGCCGTCACGCTGAAGGCCGGCGGCGTCTACACCGTCGTCGTGCTGGGCGAGGAGTCCGACGACATCACCGCCAAGGTCGTCACCGACGCCGCCGGCATCAGCACGGCGCTGCCCCAGGGCGGTGCCCAGACCGGCGGCGGGGGTACTGCACCCAGCGCCCTCACCGCAGTCGCGCCGACGTCGGACCGGTCCTCGCCGCTGCTCCTCGCGGCCCTGCTCGCGGTCGCGGTCGGCGCGGCCCTCACCCGCCGTCTGCTGCCCGTCCGGGTCCGCGTCCGCCGGTGACACCACGCCCGCCGTCCGACCCGCTGGCCGCCGGCAGGCCCGACGCCAGCGGTCCGCGACGGCGGGCCGTGCTGGCGTGGGCGGTCGCCGGAGCCGCGTCGTCGCTGGTGGCCGCCTGCAGCGACGCCGCGGCTCCGGCAACCGCCACGGCGCCGACCCATCCCGCGTCGCGGGTCACCACCCCGACCGCCGCACCCACCTCGCCGACCCGTGCGCCCGCGTCCGGCGCCGCGTCGTCGGCGGGCGCGCCTCAGGGGCCGGCCGTCACCGGCTCCAGCGTCGCGCCGGGCGAGCGGCCGCAGCGCGTGCTGGTGCCGCGCATCGGGGTCGACTCGACGCTCGTCGGCCTCGGCATCGCTGCAGACGGCTCCATCGAGGTGCCTCGTGACTTCGGTCAGGCCGGCTGGTTGGACGTCGGCCCCGCCCCGGGCCAGCGCGGGCCTGCCGTCATCGCCGGCCACGTCGACTCGAGGACCGGCCCGGCGGTGTTCTACCGGCTGCGCGAGCTGCGCGTCGGGGACGCCGTCACGGTGCAGCGGGCCGACGGCAGGCAGGTGCGCTTCACCGTCGACGACGTGCAGCAGTACCCCAAGGACCGCTTCCCCACCGACGCGGTCTACGGCCCGTCGCCGGGACCGGTGCTGCGGCTGATCACCTGCGGTGGCTCCTTCGACCGCGCGAGCGGGCACTACCGCGACAACGTCGTGGTCTACGCGTCCTGAGCCGCCCGTCATGATGGTCTCGACATGAACCTGTCCCGACCGAGCCAGCACACCCGCGGCCAGTGCGCATGACGCCCGTCGTGGTGCTGCCCGGCATGGGGGCGACGGCCTACGTCCAGCCGCTCGCCCGGGCGCTGGACGACCGCGGCCTCCCGGCTACGGTGCTCGACCTGCCGGGCTTCGGCTCGCCGCGGCCGCTCGCGTGCCGTCCTGCGGTGCGGGCCGTGGCCGAGGCCGCCGGCGACCACGTCCGACGGCTCGGCGAGCCGGTCGTGCTGCTCGGGCACTCCACCGGCGCTGTCAGCGCGCTGCTCGCCGCGCTGGCGCTGCAGGACGACGGCCTCGTCCGGGCGCTGGTGCTGGCCGGGCCGGTCAGCACCCCGCGGCAGCGCTCGGTGCCGCGCATCGCTGCCGTCGTGCCCGCCGCGTTCCGGCGCGACACCATGGGCGAGCTCCGCGTCGTCCCGCAGTACCTGCGGGGCCGCGACGACGCGGTGCGGCTGCTGCGGTCGGCGCTGCAGGAGGCGCCGGAGACGCTGGTGGGCGACGTGCGCGTGCCGCTGCTCGTCACCGCGGGCCGCGCGGACTCCCTGGCCCCCGCGTGGTGGCTGTCCCGTCTCGCGGCCTCGGCCACCGCCGCCCCGGCCGTGCGCGTCGTCCGGCTGCCGGGGTCGCACAACAACCCCTGGACCCAGGGCGGCCGGCTCGCGGCGGTCGTCGAGGGCTTCGTCGCACAGACCTAGACTGCGCCGGTGAGCTTCGCCGACCTGCCGCCCGACCTCCCACCTCTCGACGACGACCTGCCCGTCGACCTGGAGGCCGCGGGGGTCGACGAGCTGCAGCGGGCGATGGGCGACGGTGTGCTCACCGCCGAGCGGCTGGTGCTGGCCTACCTCGACCGCATCGTGCGCTACGACCCGCTGGTGCGGGCCGTCCGCTGCCTCGCACCCGACGCCCTCGACCAGGCCCGGCGGCTGGACGACGAGCGGCTGCTGACCGGGCCGCGTGGCCCGCTGCACGGCATCCCGGTGCTCATCAAGGACAACGTCGACGTCGAGGGCCTGCCGACCACCGGCGGCACGATCGCGTTGCGCGACAACGTTCCTGAGGGTGACGCCCCCCTCGTGACGCGGCTGCGGGAGGCCGGTGCCGTCGTCCTCGGCAAGACCAACCTCACCGAGCTGGCGAACTTCATGGCGCGCGAGATGCCCAGCGGCTACAGCTCGCTGGGCGGCCAGGGGCTGAACCCCTACGACACGACCATCACGCCCTGCGGGTCGTCGAGCGGCTCCGGTGGGGCCGCCGCGCTGGCGCTCGCGACGCTGACGGTGGGCACCGAGACCGACGGGTCGATCCTGTGCCCGTCGGTCATGCAGGGATGCGTCGGCGTCAAGCCGACCGTCGGTCTCGTGAGCCGCACCGGCATCCTGCCCATCGCGCCGAGCCAGGACACCGCCGGGCCGATGACCCGCAGCGTCCGCGACGCCGCCCACCTGCTCACGGCACTGGCCGCCGCTGACGAGCGCGACGCCGCCACGACGGTCGCCGGTCGGCCGTCCTCGGTCGACTACGTGAGCGGGCTGGATACCATTGCGCTGCAAGGAGTTCGGCTTGCCGTCCCCGCCCCGCCGGGCAACCTGCACGGCGCCGACCTCGAGCTGTTCGAGCAGGCCCTGACGGTGCTGGAGCAGCTGGGTGCGGTGCTGGTGCGCACCCAGGCGCTCGTCGAGTCCAGCGAGCTGCCCGTGCTGCAGCACGAGTTCGGCCCGGCGCTCGCGGCCTACCTCGCGACCTGCCCCGACCCGGGCGTGCGCACGCTGGGCGAGCTGGTGGCGTTCAACCGTGAGCACGCCTCGGCCACGCTGAAGTACGGCCAGGCCGTCCTCGAGGAGTGCCTCGCGGTCGACCACGAGGCCGGCCGCTCGTCGTACGAGGCGATGCGCGAGCGCGACCGCGAGCTGGCGGGGCGCCTCGGCGTCGACGCGGTGCTGGCCGGTCACAACGTGGTGGCGCTGCTCGTGCCCGGCGCCACGGCCTCCGGCGTCGGCGCCCGCGCGGGATACCCGAGCGTCACGGTGCCGGCCGGGCTGCGCGTGCACGGACGTCGTCCGTTCGGCCTCACGTTCCTGGGCACGGCCTGGAGCGAGCAGCTGCTGCTCGGCCTCGCGTTCGCCTACGAGCAGGCCTCGCGCGCCAGAGTGCCTGTGTCGCAGGCGAATCCGTGGCTCGTCGCCGAGGCTGACGGTTTCGTCGACCTGGACGTCGACTGACCGTCACAGCGTGCGGAGGCCGGTGCCGTCCAGCTCGGCGATGGTGAGGACGACGGCGGCCGCCGTCCATGACAGCGGGGCCACGGAGGCGGGCAGCCCGTCGCCGCCGACCTTCTCCGGCAGGGCGCCGGTGCCGGTGCGGTGACGGTCGAGCCAGTCGAGCACCTGCATGGCCTGCAGCCGGTCGCCCGACGCCGCGAACGACAGGCCGAAGGCGGCGGTCGAGGGCGTCCACGCCACCGTGCGCTCGCGCCAGCCGGCACCTGGTGCGACACCACCGACGGGGCGGCGCGCCGTGGCGAACGCGGCGTCGCGGGCAGCGAGCTGGTCGGGACGGGCCGGGCCGAACGGCGGCGTCAGCCAGGCAGCCGAGGTGTCGCGCGGGCCGCCCGTGACGCGCCGCGGGTAGCCGTTGCGACCGAAGGCGCGGCGCACGGCGGCGTCGAGGGAGCCCGTCGCCGTCCGCGTGGCCGCCGCGTCGTCGTGCAGCCTGAGGACGTCGAGCAGCGGGCCACCGGCGCGCAGCCCGGCGAGCACCGGGGCGGCGATGCCCAGCGTCGTCACGTCGGTCGGCAGCTCCCAGTAGTCCATCGACGGGCGCGGCAGGCCGGTGGCCGGGTCGATGCTCGCCAGCGCCGTGCGTGCCGCTGACACGACGAGCGGGCGCAGCCGCTGCAGGCCCGCGAACCTTCGGGCGGGATCGGTCTCGGCGGCCGCCCACACCGAGGTCGCCCACAGCACCCAGCCCGGGCCGTCGAGCTGTGGCCCCCGCTCGTCGGGCGTCGTGGCGGAGCCGTCGGGGCGGTAGCGCGCCTGCCATCCCGCCAGACCCGCGGCCGCGCGGCGCTGCTCGTCGCGGTTCACGGCGTCGAGGACGCGCAGCCCGTCGTCCGGACGACCGGCCACGCTGAGCGCTGCGGCGACCCAGGCGGAGTCGCGGGTCCAGGAGAAGCGCCAGGCGCCCTGGATCCCGGCGAGCACCGCACCGTCCTTCACGCCGCCGTCGAGCACCATCAGGTCGAGGTCGCGCAGCGCGGCCGCCCGCATGCCGGCGTACCGCTGGGCGGCGGGCTGCTGCGTGCGGTCGCGCCCCAGCTCGGCCCTCGAGAGCGCCTCGGCCGCGTCGACGGCCGGCTCGCGCCCCACCGTGGCGTCGCGCAGGGCGTCGGGCACCGGCGTGCCGGGCGGGACGGCGACGGGGGAGCCGTCGGTGCCGGCCACGACACCGTGGCTGAGCAGCTTGTGGTGGCCGGGGTCGCGGGCGACACCGGTGAGGAGCAGGGCGGCGACGGCCGCGAGCGCGGCGACGCGACTCGTGCGGTGCGTGCGCATGCGCCTCCTCAGCTGGTCGGCCACCCTAACCCGCGGGCGATCTTGGGCGGCGGGCGATCGCGACTCCTGCGGCCGACGTCCCGGGTGCCGTGCCCTGCCGCGACGCCTCACGCCGTGCTGGCAGGCGGTGGCGCGGCGTCGACGGTGACCGGGTGCGCGCGGTCGCCGGCCCGGACGACGTCGACGAGCTGCTCGTCGGGGCCGACGTGCGCGCCGTCCCAGACGACGCTGCGGACGAGGCGTCCCTCGACGACGGCACCCTCGCCGACCACGCTGCGGCCGCCGCTCGCGTGCAGGTTGGCCGCGAGGTAGTCGGCGGGCGTGCCGCAGTCGACCACCGCTCCGGTCGCCTCGACCAGGTCGAGCCGGCCCTCGTCGTCCAGCCGGCGCCACAGCGCCTCGTAGAGCCCGCTCGGCTCGGCGGCGAGGTCGCGCACGTGCCGCCAGGGCAGCAGGCAGGCGCCGACGTAGCGCACCGGGCGGCCGCCGAGCCTGAAGTCGCCGCGCTCGCCGGGGGGCAGGGCGCGCACCAGCAGCCGGCACCGCTCGCCGTCGCCGGCGAGCAGGGCGTCGAGCGGGCCGGTCAGGTAGGCGTCCGCGTTGGTCAGCAGCACGTCGCGCCCGTCGACCCACTCCCGAAGCCGACCCAGCGCGCCCGCCGTGCCGAGGGCCTCGGGCTGCTCGAGCGAGAGGTGGGCGCGGTCGCCCACGTGGTCGGCCACCTGCCCGGCGTGGTGGTGGGCGTTGACGGCGACGTGCGCGGGGCCGTGGCCGGCCAGCGGCTCGACCCGGTCGAGGGCCAGGTCGAGCAGCGGGCGGCCCCCCACAGGGCACAGCGCCTTGGGCCGCAGCGCGGTCAGCGGCCGCAGCCGCCGCCCCTCGCCGGCAGCGAGCACCACGCCCGCCGGCCCGCTCACGGCAGGACGTGGCCGTCGTACCCGGCGGCGGTCCGCACCTCGCGCGCCGCGGCGAGGATCTGCAGGGTCGGACCGTCGGCCTCGGCGACGGCGTCGGGGTCGAGCCAGCGCGCCGTCGCAGCCTCACCCCCGACACGCTCGCCGATCTCGCCGTCGACGCGCACCCGGAAGACGACGTCGACGCGGCGCAGCGGTGAGTCGACCACGACCGTCACGGGCCGTCCCACCTGCACCCGCACGCCGATCTCCTCGACCAGCTCACGCTGCACGGCGTCGGCGGCCGACTCACCACGTGACAGCAGCCCGCCCGGCAGGCTCCAGCCGGTGCGGTGCGGCTGGCGCAGCATGAGCACGCGGTCGCCGCGCTCGAGCAGGCAGACCGCTCCGACCGTGAAGCCCGGCGTGCCGGCACGCACGGCAGCCCGGCGCAGCGGCGCGGGCATGCGGCGGAACAGCCGCAGCGCGGTCAGGTAGATCGGTCGCGACAGCACCGGCGCGGGAGACATGGCGACCACCCTACGGACGGCGGCGCCGCAGCAGGTCGCAGCCGCCGCTGCCCCAGCCGGCAGCGCAGGCCCAGCGCCGAACGGACGCCGTACTAGGGTCCACGGGTGCCTGATGATCCCGAACCGCGCGTGCTGGTGCGTCCGGTCGTCATCGACGCCGCCGCCACCGGTGACGCAGCCCCGGCGACCTGGCCCCACGTCGCGCTCGACCACGGTGAGTCGCCGGCCGCGGCGGCGCTGCGGGCGGTCGCCGAGGCCGGCGGACCGGCCGTCACGGTGGGGCTCCCGGTCGCGGTCACGCACGGCGACGGAGCCGGTGTCGACACGCTGGTCATCGACCTGTCCGTGCGGGTGGTGGCGGCCGACGCGGCCCCGCCCGCCTCCGTGCCGCGGCCGCAGCACGACCCGCCGCCGGGGTCGGTGCGGTTTCGACGGCTGGCCGCCTACGCCGTGATCGTCGTGGACGAGCGGATCCTGCTCACGCAGCTGTCGACCCGCACGCCGGCGCCGGGTCGCTGGACCCTGCCCGGTGGTGGCATCGACCCGGGCGAGTCGCCCGTCGACGCGGTGGTGCGGGAGGTGCACGAGGAGACCGGCCACGTCCTGCGCGCCCCGCGGCTGCTGGACGTCGACAGCACCGCCTTCGCCGGCCGGTCGCCGTCCGGGCGGCTGGAGGACTTCCACGGCGTCGGCGTGATCTACCGAGGCGACGTCGTGCGCGTCGTCCCGCCGCACGTGCTGGACGTCGGCGGGTCCACGGCCGACGCCGCCTGGGTGCCGCTCGCCGACCTGCCCGCCCTGCCGATGAGCCCGCGCTCGCGCGACCGGTTGCGTCGCGTCCTCGACCTCGCGGGGTACGGGGGTCGGGAGGTCTGACTGCACGACGCCGGCAAGCGTGTCGCCGATGGTTGTCGGTGCCCGTCCCTAGGGTGCGGGCGTGGACCAAGCCCTGACGGCGATCATCGGAGTGGTGCTCGGTGCGGTCACGACGGGCTCGATCGGCTACTGGGCGGCGCTCAAGCCGGCGCGGATGGCTCGCGACGAGGCACGTGAGGATCGCAAGGTGGCTGTCGAGGCGCTCGAGGACCAGCGCGAGGACAGTGCGGTGACGCGGATCACCGAGGCATGGGAGCTCGCTCGCAGCCACGACGCACGAGAGCGGCGCGTGGGACTGCGAATGCTGAGGGCGATGGTGCAGCAGCCGCATCTCGGTCCATTGGCCTGGGCAATGCTGGACGAGATGGTGCAGGAGGAGCTCGGGCAACCACTCGCCGAGCTGCGCCGCGTCTGGGAGCGGACCGGTGCGCTGCCCGTCGTCGCGCCCGACGTAGACATCGAGATCGTCGTGACGGACACTGATGGCTGGGACGAGGAGGTGGACGATGCCCAAGACGAAGATCGTGGTCACGCGCCGTCAAGTTGAGCTGGCACAGGCGAAGGTCGCGGCCGACATCGCCCTCAGCAAGCCTGTCGACCCACTGGTCCGCATGATCGCGGACGCCGGCAGCCGCGGCAGCAACCCCGCTGCGTCAGTCAACGCTCGCTGAGTCGAGACGCCGCCCCGCGGGGTACGGCGGCACGGTGGTGTGAGCGGGCGTAGCGTTGTGCACGTGACCACGACGAGCTCTACCACCGGACAGTTCTCGCGCGAGACCGGCACGGGCGGTGAGTGGAAGCGGCAGGGAAACCGGTTCACCGGCCGCATCACCGCCGACAGTGACAGCGCGCCTGGCGAGGGCCCGGACGCCCAGGACCGGTGGCCGCTCGAGGCCGGGCGCTACCGGCTGGTCGTGTCGTTGGCCTGCCCCTGGGCCCACCGCACCCTGATCGTGCGCCGGCTGCTGGGGCTGGACGACGCGATCTCGGTCGGGGTGGTCGACCCGGTGCGCGACGAGCGCGGCTGGCGGTTCTGGCTGGACGACGGCCACCGCGACCCGCTGCTCGGCATCGAGTTCCTGTCCGAGGCCTACCTGCGCACCGACCCGACGTACGAGGGCCGGGTCACCGTGCCGTGCATCGTCGACACCGTCACCGGGCTCGTGGTCACCAACGACTACCCGCAGATCACGCTCGACCTGTCGACCGACTGGACGTCGCTGCACGGCCCCGACGCGGCCGACCTCTACCCCGCCGACGAGCGCGAGGAGATGGACGCGCTCATCGCCGAGATCTACCAGGACGTCAACAACGGGGTCTACCGCTGCGGCTTCGCCACGACGCAGGAGGCCTACGAGGCCGCCTACGAGGCGCTGTTCGCCCGGCTCGACGTGCTGGAGGAGCGCCTCTCCGACCGGCGGTTCCTGATGGGCGACCAGCTGCGCGAGGTCGACGTCCGGCTGTTCACCACGCTCGTGCGCTTCGACGCGGTCTACCACGGCCACTTCAAGACGAACCGGCAGAAGCTCACCGAGTTCCCGAACCTCTGGCGCTACGCGCGAGACCTGTTCTCCCACACCGCTTTCGGCGAGACCGTCGACTTCGACCACATCAAGCGCCACTACTACCTCACCCACGAGTCCATCAACCCGACCGGCATCGTGCCGGCGGGCCCAGACCCGAAGGTCTGGACCCGCTGACACCCGGCACGCGTGGTCTGTCGCACTAGTCGGTCGCGTGGTCGTCGATCCGCTCGGACGTCGGCACCGCGGTCTCGTGCAGCTCGCTCTCGCTGCTTCCTGCTGCGGCCGAGGTGGCCAGCTGCTCGCGCCGCGCCCGGCCGGCCCGACGGACGGTGAGCAGCAGGCCCACCAGCCCGGCGACCACCAGCACCACCGGCCCCGCGACGGAGGCGTCCGGCGCTGTGAGGACGTCCAGCTGCACCAGGCCCCACAGCCCGGCCAGCCCCAGGAAGACCAGCCCGAAGACCAGCGACGTCACGTCCGTCTCGTGCTCAGCCACGACGCACCTCCAGGTTGCCGACGCCCGCGTCCAGCGTCAGGTCGATGGTTCCACCGCCAGGCCCGTCGGGCCCGACGTCGCTCACGGAGCGGTCGACGCCCACCCCGTCGTCCACGCGGCCGAGCAGTTCGACCTCGCCGACTCCGACGTGCGCGTTGACCGTCACGTCGACGTCCGGCGGCACGACGACGACGATCTCGCCGGCCCCGATCTCGATGTCCATCGTCGTCGGTGAGGTCGCCGACGCGAGGTCGAGGGCACTGAGGTCGTAGGTGACCGTGCCGGTGCGGAAGCTCGCTCGTGCAGGGATGTCGGCGACGAGCGCTGGTCGCACGACCTGGTTGACGTCGCCCCCCTGCGGCACGTCGATCCGGTCGGCGGCGCTCGCGGCGCTCGTCGCGAGGGCCAGCAGCAGCCCCACGGCGATCAGCAGCCGCGACCGGCCGTAGCGGGCGCCGACCACCAGGCCGAGCCCCACCACGGCGAGGGCCAGCGCCGGGTAGGCCGCGCTTGGCACCGACACGTCCCCGCGGCCGTCGACGGCGGCGAGCGCACCGAGGGCGATGAGGGCGACGCTCAGCGTCGCGGGCAGCAGCACCGAGCGCTGCCGCGGCGGTCGCGGCGGCACGGGTGCCGGTACCGGCCAGGTGGCCGTCGGCGGGCCGTACCCGGGGGGAGTCGTGCCCGTGCCGGGTGTCGGGGCGTACGACGTCGCGCCGGCTGCCGACGAGCCGCCGGTGGGAGGCGCGGTGGGGAAGGACGCCGTGGGGGAGGCGGCGGTCGGGAAGGACGCCGGCGGGTAAGAAGCCGTCGGCTGCGGCCCGGCCGGATAGCCCGTGGTCTCGCCGGAGGCGGTGACCGTTGCGGCATAAGGGCTCGTGCCACCCGTGGGCGCCGACGGGTAGGGCAGCGGCGTGGTGCCGCGGCGGTCCAGCCAGACGAACAGGCCGACGAGCGCCAGCACCAGCAGCACCGTGCCGTCCCAGCCGCCAGCGACGCCGAGCACGGCGACGACCACGACGACGGTGAGGACGACCGCGCCGAGCAGCGGGCGGCGGGTGCCAACACCGGCCGGTGTACCGCGGAAGGCGCGGTCGGCCACCGAGGGTCGGCCGTCGTCCTCGGCGAGCAGCAGCCAGCCCGCGGCGTACAGCAGGACGCCGGCGCCGCCGAACACGATGAGCACGGCCACGACGACGCGGACGAGCAGCGGATCGAGGCCGAGTGAGCGGCCGATGCCGCCGCACACGCCGGCGAGCACACGATCGGACCGGCTGCGGCGCAAGGACCGCAGGCCGGCGGTGACCCGGTCGGAGGACCAGCCGGCGCGCGGGGGCGGCGGCGGAGGAGGGGTGGCCCCGCTGGGCGGGGGAACGTCGGTGGTCTGCATGAGTCGAGCCTGGCCGCGGCAGGGGTGCCCCGACCATCGGGGACGACCCTGAGCCGACCCTGGTTCGCGGGTCACCACCAGGGTGGAGTCCCGGGGTTGGCTCAGGGGCGCCGGTCGTGGCGCCGGCGACCCGGCGCGGGAGAGACTGGTCGGGTGACCGCCAGCCCGATGACGCCGCCGACGGGGCCCACGCCCCCGCCCGCGTCGGCACCCCGGGCCTCCCTGCCGCAGCCACCCTTGCCCCGACCGCACCTGCCCGTGCCGCCCCTGCCTGCCCCCGGACCAGCGCTGGTGCCACCGCCGGCACTACCGCGGCTCACGCGGCGCGCCGACGGGCGGCTGGTCGCGGGGGTCGCCTCCGGCCTCGCGCAGCACCTGGGCGTCGACGTGCTGTGGGTGCGCGTCGCCTTCGCGCTGCTGGCGGGCGTCAACGGGTGCGGTGTCGCCCTGTACGCCGCGCTGTGGGTGTTCGCGCCCGCCGCCGGGCCCGACGACGTCGTCGACGAACCCGCCGGTCTCGCGGCGGCGGCGCGCACCGGACGTCGTCCGCGCACCGGCCTCGCGATGGGGGACGTCGGCCAGCTCGTCGCGCTCGGGGCGCTCGCGCTCGGCCTGCTGCTGCTGCTCGGCACCACGGTGTGGGGGCTGACGCCCGGCGTGCTGCTGCCGGCGCTCGCGGTCAGCGCCGGGCTGGCCCTGATCTGGACGCAGGCCGACGCGGCCGAGCGCGCGCGGCTCGGAGCGGCGTCCGGCTGGTGGCCGGGCGCGACCGGCCGCACCCGGTGGGTCGTCGCCGGCCGCCTGGTGGCCGGGCTGGCGCTCGTCGTGGCCGGGCTGGCGTTCGTGCGCGTCGGCGGGCTGCTCGGGGGAGGTGAGCTGCGCGACGGCGTCATGGTGTCGCTGCTCGTGCTCGCCGGCGTGGTGCTCGTCGTCGGGCCGTTCCTGTGGCGGCTGGCGCGCCAGGCCGAGGCCGACCGCCGGGCGCGGCTGCTGTCGCAGCAGCAGGCCGATGTCGCTGCCCACCTGCACGACTCGGTGCTGCAGACGCTGGCGCTCATCCAGCGCCGCGCCGACGACCCCCGCACCGTGGTGGCCCTGGCCCGCGCGCAGGAGCGCGACCTGCGGGGCTGGCTCTACGCCGGCGACCGGCCGGCATCGGCCTCGGTGCGCGCCGCGCTCGAGGAGTCGGCCGCCCGGGTGGAGGAGGAGCACGGGGTGCCGGTCGAGGTCGTGGTGGTCGGCGACGCCGCGCTCGGCGAGGCCGGCGACGCGCTGGTGCGTGCAGCGGGCGAGGCGATGGTCAACGCCGCCCGGCACTCCGGCGCCCCCGCGGTCGACGTCTACGCCGAGTGCACGCCGGCAGGCGACGGCAGCGAGGTCGAGGTCTTCGTCCGCGACCGCGGCGCGGGCTTCGACCCCGGCGCGGTCCCCGCCGACCGGATGGGGCTGCGGGGCTCGGTCATCGGGCGGATGGAGCGCCACGGCGGCCGCGCCGACGTCCGCTCGGCGCCCGGTGAGGGCACCGAGGTGCGGCTGCGCATGACGCTGCCCGCGGGTCCGGCCTCGTGAGCGCCGGGCCCGTGCCCGTGCGGGTCGTGCTCGTCGACGACCACGCGATGTTCCGCGCCGGCGTCCGCGCCGAGCTCGGTGGCGGCGTCGAGGTGGTCGCCGAGGCCGCCGACGTCGACCAGGCCGTCGCGGCCGTCGCCGCCACCGCACCGGACGTCGTCCTGCTCGACGTGCACCTGCCCGGCGGCGGCGGCGCCGAGGTGATCACGCGCTGCGTCGCCGGCGGCAGCACCACCCGGTTCCTCGCGCTGTCGGTCAGCGACGCCGCACCCGACGTCATCGGCGTCATCCGCGCCGGCGCCCGCGGCTACGTCACCAAGACCATCACCGGCGCCGAGCTGGCGCAGGCGGTGCTGCGGGTCGCCGAGGGCGACGCCGTCTTCAGCCCCCGGCTCGCCGGGTTCGTGCTCGACGCGTTCGCCGGCCAGCAGGCACCGGTGTCGGTCGACCCCGAGCTCGACCGCCTCAGCACCCGCGAGCGGGAGGTGATGCGGCTGATCGCCCGCGGCTACGCCTACAAGGAGGTCGCCCGCGAGCTGTTCATCTCGGTCAAGACCGTCGAGACCCACGTGTCGGCGGTGCTGCGCAAGCTGCAGCTGTCCAGCCGGCACGAGCTGAGCCGCTGGGCGGCCGACCGCCGGCTGCTCTGACGGCCGGCTGCTCGAAACCGTTGCCGCTCTACCGTCGGCCACGGCCGACGCCCCCCGAGGAGGTGTGGCGTGAGCTCGAGGGCTGACGACGGCGGCCGCCGTGACGGCGAGCTCGTCGTCCCCATGGCCTACGGCCGCACCGGCCTGGACGTCGTCCTGCCCGCGCGGTGCACCACGGTCGTCGCTCCGCGGCACCCCGCGCCCGCGGCCGACGTGGCGGCGACGCTCCGGCACGCGCTGCGCCACCCCGTGGCCGGCCCACCGCTGCGCTCGGTGGTGCGCGCCGGCCAGTCCGTCGCCGTCTCGGTGTGCGACATCACACGCCCCCAGCCGCGCCGGCCGATGCTGCTCGCGCTGCTCGACGAATTGGCGGGGATCGTCCGTCCGGCCGACGTCACCGTGCTCGTCGCGACCGGCACCCACCGCCCCAGCACGCAGGACGAGCTGCGCGAGATGCTCGGCGACGAGCTGCTCGGCGCCGTCACGGTCGTCGACCACGACTGCCGCGCCGAGGCCGACCTCACGTGGTGCGGGCGGCACGGGGCCGACGTCCCCGTGTGGCTGAGCAGCGCGTGGGTGCGGGCCGACGTCCGCATCACGACCGGTTTCGTCGAGCCGCACTTCTTCGCCGGCTTCAGCGGCGGCCCCAAGATGGTAGCGCCCGGGCTCGCCGGGCTCGAGACGGTGCTCACGCTGCACGACGCCGCGCGCATCGCGAGCCCACGCGCCACGTGGGGCGTCTGCGAGGGCAACCCCGTGCACGACGACGTGCGCGCCATCGCGGCCGCCACCGGGGTCGACTTCGCCCTCGACGTGGTGCTCGACCGCGAGCAGCGGGTGGTCGCTGCCTTCGGCGGCGAGCTGGGCCCCATGCACGCGGCGGCCCGCGAGCTCGTGCGGGAGGTGTCGATGCAGCCGGTGCCCCACCTGTTCGACGTGGTGGTAACGAGCAACGCGGGGTACCCGCTCGACCAGAACCTCTACCAGGCGGTCAAGGGGCTCTCGGCGGCGGCGAGCGTGGTCCGGCCCGGTGGGCTGGTGATCGGCGTCGCCGAGTGCCGCGACGGCTTCCCCGACCACGGGTCGTTCCGGGAGGTCCTCGCGAGCGCCGACAGCCCCGCCGCGCTGCTCGACACCATCGCCGCCCGGCCGCGCACGGTGCCCGACCAGTGGCAGGTGCAGGTGCTGGCGCGCATCCTCACCACAGCCCGCGTCGGCATGCACTCCGGTCACCTCACCGCCGACGACCTGCGCTCGGCCCACCTCGACCACGTGCCGGACGTCGGCGCCGCGGTGAGCGCCGAGCTGGCCGCCCGCGGCCCGGGCGCCACGGTGTGCGTGCTTCCCGAGGGGCCGCAGACGATCCCGTACGTGTCGGCCTGACCGGCGCACCGTCCCCCGTGGTCAGGCCGGGGGGTCGGGGCTGGCACAGTGACGGGCGTGGAGCTCACCGATCGCGTCGTCGTCCCGACCCACCCGTCGCTGGCCGCCACCGACGTCCACGACCCCTTGTGAGCCGGCTCGCCACCGACCCGGCTGCCGAGACCGACCGCGCGCCCGGACGTCGGCACCGCAGCGCGCCCGCCTGGGCCCTGGCCGCGGCCGTGCTGCTGGCCGCGCTCAACCTGCGGACCGCGGTCACGAGCGTCGGGCCGGTGCTCGACGAGCTCGAGGCGTCGATCGGGCTCGCGAGCGAGCTCGCCGGCGTTCTCACCACGCTGCCGGTCATCGCCTTCGCCGCGCTCGGGTCGGCCACCCCTGCGGTGGCGCGTCGCGTGGGCGAGCAGCGGCTGCTGACCGCCGGGCTCGTGCTGATGACGGTGGGCCTCGCGACCCGCGCGCTCGCCGGCTCGGCGTGGTCGTTCCTCGCCCTCAGCGTCGTCGCGCTCGTGGGCGGCGCCATCGGCAACGTGCTGATCCCGGTGATGGTCAAGCGGGGCTTCCCTGACCGCGTCGGCACCATGACCGCCGGCTACACCACCGCGCTCGCGGTGGGCACAACACTCGCTGCCGCCGCCACGGTGCCCATCGCGGGGCTGCGGGGCGGTGCGGGGGACGGTGGCGCAGGTGGCGGCGCTGGGGACGGCGTCGACTGGCGCCTGGGCCTCGGTGCCTGGGCGGCGCTCGCGGCCGTCGCAGCGGTCGCCTGGCTGCTGCTGCCCGGCCGCTCGGCGTCCGCGCGCGGCACCTCCGAAAGCGACTCGGCCCCGGCGCCGGTGCCGTCGCTGTGGCGCAGCCGCACCGTGTGGGCCTTTACGGCGTTCTTCGCGGCGCAGTCGATGCAGGCCTACATCTCCTTCGGCTGGTTCGCGCTGTTCTTCCGCGAGCGCGGCGGCTACTCGGCGGCCGAGGCCGGGGTGCTCGTCGCCGTCCTCGCAGCGATGTCGATACCCATCTCGATGGTGCTGCCCACGGTCGCCGTGCGGCTGCCCGACCAGCGCCCGCTCGTGGCGCTGCTGCTCGCCTGCTACGTCGTCGCCTACACCGGCATGCTCATCGCCCCGCGCGGCGGCGCGTGGGTGTGGGTGGTGCTGGCCGGCACCGGCTCGGGAGCGTTCCCGCTGGTGCTCACCCTCATCGGGCTGCGCACGAGCCGTCCCGAGGCGACGGCCTCGCTCGGGGCGTTCGTGCAGAGCATCGGCTACCTGGTCGCGGGCACCGGGCCCCTGCTCGTCGGTGTCATGCACGGCGCCACCGGCGGCTGGACGGGGCCGTTCGTGCTGCTGTTCGCCGCCGTCGCGGTCATGGGCGTGGCCGGCTGGTTCGTGGCCGTGCCCGGGGACGTCGAGGACGAGCTGACCGCTCGCAGCTGAACGGGTACGGCGGCGCCGGCGCTATGCCCCAGATCGTTCACCGGTCGTTGGCCCCCTGATCACCACGGCAGGACAGGCTCGGACGCGCCGGCACGAGCCGGACCCCGTGACCCACCCCGGAGGCACCATGCCCACCCGCAGGCCCACCCGCCGCAGGCCCACCCTCCGCTCGCTGGCCTCCGCCGGCCTGGCGGCTGTCGTGCTCGTCCCCGTCGCCGTGACGAGCGCGGACGCCAGCGACGCGAGCACCGCCACCACCGTGGCGGCTGCTCACCGCAGTGCGCACGCGACGCTCGTCATCGGTCACCGCGGCGCCTCGGGCTACCGCCCCGAGCACACCCTGGCGTCGTACGAGCTGGCGGCCCGCATGGGCGCCGACTACATCGAGCCCGACGTGGTCTCGACCAAGGACGGCGTGCTGGTGGCGCGCCACGAGAACGAGATCGGTGGCACGACCAACATCGCCGACCACCCCGAGTTCGCGTCCCTGCGCGCGACCAAGGTCGTCGACGGCGTCAGCATCACCGGCTGGTTCACCGAGGACCTCACGCTGGCCCAGCTGAAGACGCTGCGCGCCAAGGAGCGCATTCCCGCGGTTCGCCAGGAGAACACGCTGTACGACGGCCGGTTCGAGGTGCCCACCATCGACGAGGTGTTCGCCCTGCGCGCCCGGCTCAGCCGCGAGCTCGGTCGCACGATCGGTGTCTACCCCGAGACCAAGCACTCGACGTACTTCCGCTCGGTCGGGCTGCCGCTCGAGCGGCCGCTGGTGCGCGCACTGCAGCGCGCCGGGCTCAACCGGCCGAAGGCGCCCGTGTTCGTGCAGTCCTTCGAGCTGACCAACCTCGCCACGCTCAACGCGAGGCTCGGGCTGCGCACGCGGACGGTATTCCTCACCGGGGCGACGGGCGCGCCGTACGACCTGGTGGCGGCGAAGGACCCCCGCACCTACGCCACGCTCACGACCCGCGCCGGGCTGCGCCAGGTGGCACGCCTCGGTGTCGACGGGCTCGGGCCGGACAAGGGGCAGGTCATCCCGCGCAACGCCGACGGCACGCTCGGCACGCCCACGACCCTGGTCGCCGACGCGCACGCGATCGGGCTGCTCGTCCACCCGTACACGTTCCGCGCCGAGAACACGTTCCTGCCCGTCGACTACCGGGTGGGCACCGACCCCGCCGCCTACGGCCGGGCCATCGACGAGCAGATCGCCTACCTGCGCACCGGCATCGACGGCCTGTTCACCGACCAGCCCGACATCGGCGTCGTCGCCCGCGACGCCTTCGAGGACGAGGACGGGCAGCGCGCCGCGGCCTGACCGCGTGAGTACCGGGAGCCGGGCAGCGCACGCGCGCTGCCCGGCTCTCGGCTGTCTGGCCGTGACGTGCCCGGGGGGCGGCGGGGACGACGTGCGCATACGTCCGCAGCAGCGCCCTCTACTGCCGAGGGAAGGCGAAAGCTGGGGAAGCGCATGGACGACGGGGCCGCGTCACTCCGCCCACTGTGACGCGCCGTATCCGCGCCCCACGGCGACCTCGTCAATGCCGACGGACGCCAGGAGTCCCTTGGCTGACGATCAGGTCTGGCTACACCCTGTGCCCAAGGACATCTGCGGACTGACTTCTGGGAGGTGACTCTCGTAGCCAGTTGGCGTCAGGCCGGCTTGCTCTGCTGCGATCCGTACTAGGCGGTACTCCTCCTCGGAGTAACGCAGCGACAGCGCCCTGTGCCGGCAAGGTCGCAGGTGCTCCTGGTCGCGGCCGTTCGTGCCTCGCGTTCCTCACGCCAGTCTCCAGGCCGCTGGGTGCGCCCGGGTTGGATCTAGCAAACGATCACGAGATTGCAGTTCATGAAGGCACGCCCGACGAGCCTGGACCGCCTGAAGCGCACCATGTGTCGAACCGTGGATGCGGAGAAGAGGGCCAAATCACCCGACAAGTCCCTCCAAGTGACAGTAGCGACGTTGGGGGTCACCGCCCTAGGGAGTTGAACTCCCCCAGGTCGGCCCGCGAAGGGGCACGAGCAGCAACCGTCGACGATCGACGCGCCGCAACGCGGCGACGCCTGAATGCTGGCGCATCGCACACGAAGGCGCGATGCTTCTCGCGTGGTCCCCACCGCACGGAGCCTGACTAGCCTGATGGGACGTGCCCTATGGAGCACTTCACGCTTGGTACCCCGCCAGACTCGCCTGTGGTCGACGGAGTCGCGTGGCGGGAGACATCCTCGTATGTCGAGGCCAAGGTCGCTGTTCAAGAGGCGTGGGTACCCATATACATAATCACGATCAATGAAACGACTGGTGCGGCCGTCACCTGCTGGGACCATCAGTTCGACCCGATTCTCGAGCAGTTGCAGAAACCGCAGATCGAGCAGGTTATGCGTCGATTGCAGCCGACCTGGTTCGCCTCTGCAGACAACGCCGCGAAGGAACGATACGGCGACGGGGCTCTTTTGGAGTTCCTCGATCCCGACGTGATGAATCGCAAGTGGATGATCGGGGTGCTGTTTTCGTATCTCGCGTCTGACACGGACGCCGCGGCCTGTGCCGCGATGGAAAAGGTTCTTCGAATCAGCCTTCAGATTTTCGCCGAGTCCTCGAACAAGCCATCTGCCTTTGACTATGTGCGCGTTGCTGCCGCTGGGGCAGCTAAGGGTGGAGCGCAGGGTATGGCAACGGCGGAGAAGATCCGCCAATCAGCTCAGTGGCTCTCCGCGCTTGGGGGCTGATAGGTATCGGCTCACGGTGGCGCGGATCTGCACCAGTCGTGCGGCTAGGACTCTGCTGCCTACCGCCGCCAGTCGGGCGCGACCGTGGTGGTTAGGCGCCAAAGCCGAGGAAGACGAGGAGTCGCCTCTCGAACTCCACCAGCACCGTTGCCTCGAGCCTCCCGACGACTGTGCCGGCGTTGCTCCTCCGGACAGTGGTGATCTTGTCGACCATCAGGAAGCTGTCGTGCCTGAGGCCGTTCCCCTCGTCCGCGGTGACCGGCACCCGTAGCAGGGGCGCGTCGACTCCGGTGGTCGTCAGGGGACAGACCGTCACCGAGTCAGTCGCGTCGAACCGGTCGTCTTGGACGATTAGCGCCGGCCGCGGCTTGGTCGCGTAGACACCGCCGGCGACGGTGACGATGTCCCCGCGGCTCATTCCTCCCACTCGTCGGAGACTGACTCAACGAAGTCCATGTCGTCACTGGCGCGGTCAGCGGCTGAGACGAGGATCGACTGGCGGCGAGCTTCAGCTGCAAAGTCTGGCGATCGGACGTCTGGCACCCAGATCTGGACCGGCCGCAGCCCTTGGGCCCGCATCCGGGCCCGGTACGCGCTCACACGTTCTCGTACGGCCATGGCGCCAAGTGTTACATGTAACGACGGCCCAGGGCAAGGAACCGCATGGACAACCTGTGATCAGCTCGTGCGGACCTGCGGCATACCGCCGCTTTGGGTGCCCTCTGGCCTTGCCAGCCACCGAGCTGTACTGGTACCAAGCCCCCAGTGGTTTCCATCATGCTCAGATCGATGATCGGCACAGCTTTCGCCAAGCTCGGGTTGCTGGCGACCGACAGGAGTGGCCGCGTGCTCGGGCGTTGACAGGAGTACTGCATCAGGTAGCTGGAGGGGCCACTTGCCAAGCCGTCCAGCTACCCCGCGCTACGGTTCGCTCGTCGGCGTCGACCGGCTGATGGAGGGGACACGGTGCACCCGGAGCACGAGCATGAGCTGGCCCGTGACGCCGGGTCGGCGGCGGTAGCACCCGGGCTGCGCGGCTCAGGCCCCAGCAATCACACCCGTCTGGTGCTCGCCAGCGCGCTCATGTTGTTCGTGGAGCTGGCCCTTATCCGCTGGACATCCTCGAACAACCTGTACCTGGTCCACATGACCAACTTCGTCCTGCTGGCCAGCTTCCTTGGCATCGGCCTGGGCTTCCTGCGGGCCAGCGCCCGCCGCGACCTCTTCCCTGTGGCGCCGGTGTTGCTCGCGGCCCTGGTCGGCTTCGTCTTGGCGTTCCCCGTACGCACAGGGATTGGACGCCGCGGGCAGTGGGAGCTCGTGGGGCTGTTCGACCTGCCACCCCTGCCGCGCCCACTCAGCCTGACTGTGGTGTTCGTGCTCACCGCGGCGACACTCATGGCGCTCGCGCAGGAGGTGGCCCGGACCTTCGCCACCTTCGAGCCGCTCGAGGCCTACCGGCTTGACGTCGTCGGCAGCCTGACCGGCATCGCGTGCTTCGCGGCCTTGTCGTTCCTCCGGTTTCCGCCGGTCGGTTGGGGCCTGGTCGGCGTGGCGGTCTTCGTCGTCCTTCTCGGCCGTCGGGTCCGGCGCGGGCCTGCGCTTGCCCTCGGCGCCCTCGCTCTCTTGCTTGGGGCGGAGTCCTTCGCGGGCACCTTTCAGTGGTCGCCCTACTACAAGATCCACACCACCGAGGCGGTCGGCGGGCTGGTACGCGTGGAGGTCAACAACACTCCTTTGCAGACTGCCCTCCCGCTCTCGACGATCCGGAGCGACTCGCCGTTCTACCTTTACCCGTACACCTACGCCGGCTCACGCGCCGACGTTCTCGTCATCGGCGCGGGCACCGGCAACGACGTGGCGGTGGCCCTGGACCAGGGCGCCGAGCGGGTGGACGCCGTCGAGATCGACCCCGCGCTCATGCAGCTCGGCCGGGACCGCCACCCCGACCGGCCCTACTCCGACCCTCGGGTGACCACCCACGTCGACGACGGCCGGGCGTTCATGCAGCGCACCGACCGCCGCTACGACCTCATCCTGCTCGCGCTACCGGACTCGGCGACCATCGTGACCGGCCAGTCGGCGCTACGGCTGGAGAACTACCTCTTCACCACGCAGGCGCTGGAGCGGGCCCGCTCGCTTCTCAAGGCGGACGGAACGTTCGCCATGTACAACTACTACGAGCCGTGGCTGCTCGACCGCTACGCCAACACAGTGCAAGCCGTCTACGGCACCCCTCCCTGCGTTCAGCTCGGCCCAAGCTACGGACCGCGGCAACAGGCTGTGCTGACGCTGCGCAAGGACGCCAGCACCGGTGGATGCACGACAACCTGGTCACCGCGGGCTGCCGCGCTTGAGCCCTCCGTCGACGACCGCCCGTTTCCCTATCTCGGGTCGCGTTCGATCCCGTCCTTCTACCTGTGGATGTTGGGCCTGGTCTTGCTGGCCTCCGTCGTGGCCGTGCGCTCGGTCGCGGGTCCGCTGCGCAGCATGCGGGCCTATGCCGACCTGTTCTTCATGGGCGCCGCGTTCCTGCTGCTGGAGACCAAGAACGTCGTGCAGTTCGCGCTGCTCTTTGGCACGACCTGGGCGGTGAACGCTGCGGTTTTCGCCGGCGTGTTGCTAAGCGTTCTCGCGGCGATCGAGGTGGCACGTCGAGTCACGATCCGTCGCCCGATTCTGCTGTATGCGGGCCTGCTCGCCGCCTTGGCCGCGGCATGGTTGATCCCGCAGGGGGCGCTACTGGACCTTTCCTTGGTCCCCCGGTTCCTGGCCGGCGTGACGGTCGCGTTCCTGCCGGTGTTCATGGCCAACCTGCTCTTCGCCGTGCGGTTCAGGGGCGTCGGTTCCACCACGGTCGCCTTCGGGGCCAACCTCCTCGGCGCCATGGTGGGCGGGGCGTTGGAGTACCTCGCGCTCATTTTTGGTTTCAACACGCTGCTTATCGTGGTGGCGGTCCTGTACGGGCTGGCGCTGCTTACCGGCCGACGGCACTTGGTCGTGCCACGCGCCCGAAAGGCCAGTTTCCGCATGACGGGCTGAGTGCACCGTGGCCCGCGTGGAGACCCGCTACTGAAGCGCGATGTCCCGCCTGTGGGTCAAGTCCCGGGGCGTGGTGTAGCAGGGTCGGGGCGTGATCCTTCTGTTGTTCAGGCGGTGAGGGCGGTCAGGGCGCTGGTCACCTCCTTGGTGTTGGTCGGCGGGGACGTGTCAGCGGCGCCGTCGACGAGGATGTTCTGGGAGCGGGCTAGGCGCTCATTCGGGCGCGTCACTTCGCCGTCTGCCGGGGCGCGTGGGCCTATCTGCCTAGCCATGGGCTGAGGCGACCGGCCTGGCCCGCTCCGGCCGCGAGCTCGCAGACGGCGCTACGGCATAAGGTCGTGCAATGTCGCTTCTGCTTATGTTCAACCAGACTCCGGTCTACGAGACACTGCTCGCGACGGCCCACCGACATCACGGTACCGGCGGCTTCCAGGAGTCGGTGATCTTCAGCCAGATTGCTGCAGAGATCGCTGCAGACGGGTGTCTAACAAGACTTATTGACCGTGCGGAGCCGACGTCGATAAGACCCTGGCTAAAGGACCAGCTGAAGATCAACACCAACCTCGCGAACAACAATGTCCGCAAGATGTACACCGCCCTATCGGGTGATCCGATCACCGACGAAGCCTGGTGGCATCCTTACCAGGAACACACCCAGCTACGGAATGACGTGGCGCATGAGGGCGCTGACGTGACTCCAGAAATGTCGGCACGGGGGCTGAGGGTGGTCAGGTCGCTAATCGACCACATCTCATCCATCGGCGTCTAGGTCACCGCTTCCTAGCTCGGCAGTCCCGGCTCGGCGCCCTGGCCGCGATCGAGGGTGCGCGAACAGCGTCACAGGCACCGACTGCCGGCGTCGGACCCAGGCCGCATCACACCGCCGCGACAGCGGCCGTGCCACCTTTCGCCGTGACAGCGGCCGTGCCACCTCCCGCCGCGCCAGCGGCCGTGCCACCTTTCGCCGCGTGATGGCGTGGTCGACAGTTGCGGCACTACCGGCCGTATGGATAGCCGCCTGGGTAGTACGGCTGGTCTTGTCGCCCAGCATCGCCTGGCGCGGGGCGGGAGCGCACCACTCGACCCTTGCGCCGGGGATGGATTGCCGAGCTCTAGAACAGTCGTTGGGGGAGCATGCAGCCGACGACCCAGTTGGGGAGGTCGACGATTTCGTGGATGCGTAGTTCAGCGAGGATCCCGGTTAGGGCGTAGGCCTCGACCTCACTGATGTGTTGGGCCTTGGCGAGGGGGCCGATGGCGCGTCGGGTGGCGTCGCGTGCAGCGGTCATCAGGTCCGGTCCAATGCCGGTGAAGATGCGGTAGCCCTCTTCGGCGGGGTAGGTGCCCGGCACGGTGAGCTGGGGTGCGTCGAGGCCGGCGTTGGGGATGAGGTCGACTTGGAGGGTCATCTGCATGGGGCATTCGATGGCGGTGCCGGAGATTTCCCCTTCACCTTGGAGAGCGTGCCCGTCGGCTGCTGAGAGCAGGGCGCCGTCGTTGAAGACGGGGACTGTGAGGGTGGCGCCGGTGTTGAGGTAGCGGACGTCGATGTTGCCAGCGGCGTTGGTGGGGGTGATGGTGGCGAAGTCGCCGTCAGCGGCGGGGGCGACACCGATGCAGCCGATCATGGGGTGCAGGTCGAAGCAGGCCCCGTTGGGGGTCTCGATATGTCCCGCGTCCAGCTCCCAGATTTTCAGGTAAGGGTCGGTGATCTCGTCGCTGAGAAGCCCGAAACCTGGGAGCAGTCCACTCCAGCCCCAGCCCAGGGGGGTGAGCTCCAGGACGGTGATGTGCAGGGCGTCGCCGGCTTTGGCTCCCTCAACGTAGATTGGTCCGACCAGGGGGTCCAGGTTGCGGTAGTCGATCTGGGCGATGTCGTGGGTGGTGGAGGCGCGGTGGAGTTCGCCGTCGGAGGCGTCGGGGGCGCGTAGGGACACCCGCTCGCCGGGCCGGATGGTCAACACCGAGGGTTGTTGCCGGTTCCAGGTCTTGTGCTTGTGGGCGTCGCCCAGCTGGTGGATCGTGCGCGCGGGGGAAGTCACGGGCCTACTCCTTCGTCGGCGATGCGTGCGCGGTCTCGGGGCCCCGAGACGATACGTTTACGCAGCCCCTGCAGTGGTGACGTCGTACGGGGGGATGGTCCGGGCGAGGACCTTGCCTCGCTGGGTGAACAGGATGACGGCACCAACGACGAGGTAGGCGCCGATCGCGTATGGCCAGTACCGCAACGGGGCCGGGGGTAGCGGCAGGATCTGGGCCTTGAACGTGTAGGCCAGCAGCGGCAGGGCGATGAGGGTGGGGATGAAGTACAGGTACCGGCGGTGGGAGATGTCGTCCTTCCAGAAGTAGATCGTCGCTGCGACGCTGGTCATGCCGTAAGCGATGATCACTGCCAGGGTGGCCAGGGCGCCCATCCACCCGTACACGTCGGAGGGCTTGTCGGTGAAGGGGAAGAACGCGAGCCCCCCGACAAGCCCCAGGACCATGGACACGTTCAGCGCCCGGTGCGGGGAGGCGTGGACCGGGTGAATCGCGCTGATGCTTTCGGGGAGCCGGCCGTCGCGGGCCAGGGAGAAGACGACCCTTGCGGCGCCGTCGGCTGAGGCCAGTGCGCACGCGAAGGTGCTCAGCGCTGCCCCGACATTGGTGGCTTGGGCGGCCCAGTTGCCCAGATAGATGCCGGCCAGATCGGTGTTAGGGGCGGTAGAGGAGGAGTACGCGGTCATCCCCGCTGCAGTGGTCCCGAACCCCACGGTCTGGGCATAGGAGATGACGATGAAGACCAGCCCGGCCAGGACCACGGCCGCGGCCAGGCTGAGCGGGATGGCGATCTCGGGGCGCTCGGACTCCTCACCCAGGACTGCTGAACCTTCGAACCCGATGTAGGTGAGGAACCCGAACACCAGCGCCCCACCCACCCCGCCGGTGGCGACGCCGGAGGGGGTCAGGGGCTCGAGGGACAGGCTGTGCCCGCCGTCACCGCCCTTGACCAGGATCACGACCGCCAGGATGAACATCAAGACGATGGAGATGCCCTCCAGGACCAGGAACACCTTGGTGGACAGCGCGATCTTGCGGTACCCCAACGCCCAGATCCCGGCCCCACCGGCCAGGAACATCACCGCCCATGGCAGATCCACCCCCGTGATGTCGGCGATCAGCAGGTCCGCGAAGGTGGCGAACCCAGCCAGCAGGGCGCCGATAAACGTGACGTACACCAGGGCCAGGCACCAGCCGGCGATGAACCCGAACCGTGGGCCGATCGCGGCCTTGGTCAACCCGTAGACGCTGCCGGCGTCACTGAACCGGCGGGACAGGCGGTAGAAGCCGGCGCCGACGCAGGCGATGCCGATGGTGGACAAGATGTATATGAAGGGCACACCTGCTCCGGCGCTGGCAGCCACGAAAGGGGTGTTAAGCCCCATCCCGGCCGAGGGCGCCATCAACGCGACCGGAAGCGCCAGGACTTCGATGAACGACAACTGCCGGACGAGTTTCACTGGGTCCTCCGATAGCACGGGTGGCGCGTGAGCATAGGGGCAGGACGCGCGCGTAATAGGTCATCCTCCGACCCCCGTGTTGCACCCACGTTTCCCCGCCGACTCAGCGCTGCAACAGTGACCCGCGGCGAACGGAGGGGCTCAATTCCAAGGACGCCGTCGTGTGCTTCATCGACTAGCCGCTAGCCGCTGCAGGTCAGCCCCAGCGCTAGCGCCAGCGAGGGTGCCTCTACACCAGCATCAACTCCGATGAAGCGTCGCATCGGAGGGCCACAACCTGCGTCGCACCGCCGCGACAGCGGCCGTCGGCGCGTCACCAATGGATGCCGACCAGGCAGGGGTCGACGGGTGACGGCTGATGCTGACCCCTGCTCCGGCGGTGGGGACCGAATTGCGGCGCTCCCGACGTCCGCGATGACCGACGTAAGCGTGTCAGGTAGCGCGTCGTACCGCGTGGCGCACGTAGATCACACCATTGCGGAAACGTCGATGGTCCAGCAGTTCGAGGTCGAGTTTTGTGCCTCGCGGTAGAGCCGGCTTGCCGCCGCCGACAGTGACGGGGGACAGGAGCAGCATGCACTCGTCGACCAGCCCGTGGCGGAATGCTTCGGCCCCGATGGTTGCTCCGCCGATGCTCAAGTCCGAGGTCGACATCTCCTTGAGCTGTCGTACCGCCTCGGGCTGGAACTGCCGCTCGAGCCGCGTCCGCGCAGTCGACACCTCGTCGAGCGTCGAGGAGTAGACGACCTTGTCGGCGTCTCGCCAGATCGCTGCGTAGTCGCGAACGACAGCCGGTTCGGTCGTCAACCAGTTGTCGCTGTCCCAGACGCACATCGTCTCGTACATGCGGCGGCCGTACAGCGACGTGCCGACGTGTTGCTCGTGCTCGTTCCAGAACTCGTGCACTTCCTCGTCAGGCACGGACCAGTTGAAGGATCCGGTCACGTCCTCGACGTAGCCGTCGAGTGAAGCGTTGATTGCGTAGATCAGCTTGCCCATGAGTGCCTCCGCCCGGACAGGGCTACAGCGTTCAGCGTCAAGGCGGCACCCGCAAGGGCATCGACGGTCAGATCATGGGGGACAGACATGCCGCAATCCTTGAGGTGCGTCGCTCCGCCGCCAGTCGGCTGACTCAAAGGACCATCGTCTCGGTCAGAGGTCCCGCCCGTATCGACCCGGACCGACCCTGAACATCCCGTGGGGCGCACGGCAGTAGCGCTACCTTGGCTCAATGGAGCTTTCAGACGAGTACCTGGATGTCCTGCGCCGCAGCGCCGCACTGCAGGCTGCCGCGATCCTTCACACCGGGCGCGGCAAGACGGCCACCGTTCAAGAGGTCACCGATCACGCGACGGAACTACTCGCTTGGTTGTCCGGTCATCCTTCTGGCCGCGGCTGACTCGTCTGCCACCCCGACGCCAGGGACGGCCGCCTCCGCGACGGCGGGCCCTCGGCTGCGCGCGGGTGATCAACGGGCGCGAGGTTGGACCGGCCAGAATGCCCTGCGAGAACCACGCCATTGACCGCTGCGCGTCACATCCGTCCGGCCGGCCCGCTCAGGCGGTCGGCACCACGGTGAAGGCCTCGGCGAGCTTGCCCTCGGGCCACCCGGCCGCCGCGGCGATGGAGGTGCTCCAGCCGCGCAGCATGGTCTCCAGCTCGTCGCCGACGTGGCCGGTCTGGCTGGCGTGGGCCTGCAGTGCGGCTAGCTTGCGGTCGAACGTGGCGGTGACGTCGACCAGGTGGGTGCTGCCCTGGTGGGCCATGATCCACACCTCGAGGACCGACCACGGCTCGAGGCCCTCGTCTGTCATCAGCTCGGGCCAGGCGAAAGGGTTGCGGGCCGCGGGGTAGATCGCGCGGATCGCCGCCTCGCCGGCCGCCAGGTGGTCGGGGTGGCTGGCTTGGATCCGCTCCCAGTTGCGCTCGGGCGACGGGATCAGCATGCGCTGCGGCCGCACCTGCCGGACGACGCGCACGATGTCGCGCTGCAGCCCGAACGTCGGCTCGAGCCAGCCGTCGCGGTAGCCGTCGAGGAACCGCACGTCCGTGACGCCGACGGCCGCCGCGGCTGCGCGCTGCTCGGCCTCGCGGATGACCGGCATCTGCTCGCGGGGCGTGTCGTCGAAGCCGCCCTGGTCGCCGTACGTGCAGAGCAGGTAGGTGACCTCGAAGCCGGCGTCGACGAAGGTCGCGACCGTGCCGGCGGCGCCGAAGTCGATGTCGTCGGGGTGGGCGGCGACGATGAGCACGCGCTCGATCTGGTCGTCGGGCAGGGGCATGCGGCATCTCCTCAGCAGGGGGCCCGGCAGCGGGCTCGGCCATGCTAGGCCCGGGCCGCTGCACGGCCTCGCCCCGCCCGGCAGGACCGGCGATGTCGGTGCCGGGACGTAGGCTGACGGGCGATGAGCACCCTCTTCGACGACCTGCCGCTGGCCGGCCTCGGCTCGCCCGCCGGACGCCCGCCGCGCACTGCTGCCGACCCCGCCCGGGGGGCGGCGACGCAGCCGCACGACGGCGCGGCGGACGCGCCCGAGGGTGCGTCCCGCCGGCCGTCGCGCACGGCCGAAGAGCTGCTCGAGGGCCTCAACCCCCAGCAGCGCGAGGCCGTGCTGCACTCCGGCTCGCCGCTGCTGATCGTGGCCGGCGCGGGCTCGGGCAAGACCCGCGTGCTGGCCCACCGCATCGCCTACCTGCTGGCCGCCCGCGACGTGCGGCCGGGCCAGGTGCTGGCGATCACCTTCACCAACAAGGCCGCCGGCGAGATGCGCGAGCGCGTCGCCGCTCTGGTCGGGCCGCGCGCGGCCGTCATGTGGGTGTCGACCTTCCACTCCGCATGCGTGCGCATCCTGCGCCGCGAGGCCGGCCACGTCGGCCTGAGGTCCTCGTTCTCGATCTACGACGCCGCCGACTCCCAGCGGCTCATGGCGCTGGTCTGCCGCGAGCTCGACCTCGACCCCAAGCGCAACCCGCCGCGGGCGTTCAGCGTGCAGGTGTCGAACCTCAAGAACGAGCTGGTCGACGAGGACACGTTCGCCGAGCGCGCCGCTGCCGAGGACGCCAGCGCCACCGACCGCACCCTCGCCGACGTCTACCGCATCTACCAGCAGCGGCTGCGGGAGGCCAACGCCCTCGACTTCGACGACATCATCATGACGACGGTCAACGTGCTGCAGGCCTTCCCGGACGTCGCCGAGCACTACCGCCGCCGGTTCCGGCACGTGATGGTCGACGAGTACCAGGACACCAACCACGCGCAGTACGTGCTGGTGCGCGAGCTGGTCGGGGGGTCGGTCACCGAGGCGACCGCGACCGCGCCGGTGCTCGCCGCCGACGGCACCGTCGTCCGGCCAGGGCGGGGGCAGTCCCTCGACGCCGCCGCGCTCGACGCGGCACCTGACGCCCCGCCGTCCGAGGGCGCCGTCGCGCCCCTCGAGCCCGCTGAGCTGACGGTCGTCGGCGACGCCGACCAGTCGATCTACGCCTTCCGCGGCGCCACGATCCGCAACATCGCCGAGTTCGAGAGCGACTACCCGAGCGCGAAGACGCTGCTGCTCGAGCAGAACTACCGCTCGACCCAGACGATCCTCGACGCCGCGAACGCGGTGATCGCCCGCAACCCCGACCGCCGCCCCAAGCGGCTGTGGACCGCGTCCGGTCTCGGCGACAAGATCGTCGGCTACGTCGCCGATACCGAGCACGACGAGGCGTCGTTCGTCGCCGAGGAGATCGACACCCTCGGCGACCAGCACGGCGTCAAGCCCGGCGACGTAGCGGTGTTCTACCGCACCAACGCCCAGTCGCGGGCGCTGGAGGAGGTGCTGGTGCGGGTGGGCCTGCCCTACCGCATCGTCGGAGGCACCCGCTTCTACGAGCGCCGCGAGGTCAAGGACGCGCTGGCCTACCTGCGGGTGCTGGCCAACGGCGCCGACACCGTCAACCTGCGGCGCATCCTCAACGTCCCCAAGCGCGGCATCGGCGACCGCGCCGAGGCCGTCGTGGCCCTGCTCGCCGACCGCGAGCGCATCGCCTTCGTCGAGGCGCTGGCCCGCGCCGACGAGGCGCCGGGCATCGCGACCCGCTCGCTCACCTCCATCCGGGCGTTCACCGACCTACTGGAGGCGCTGCGCACGCTCGTCGAGTCCGGCGCCGGGCCGGCGACCGTGCTGGAGGCCGTGCTCGAGCAGACCGGCTACGTCGCCGAGCTGCAGGACAGCCGCGACCCGCAGGACGAGACCCGCGTCGAGAACCTCGCCGAGCTGGTGCAGGTCGCCCGCGAGTTCGAGGAGTCGGCACCCGACGGCACGCTCACCGACTTCCTCGAGCGGGTGTCGCTGGTGGCCGACAGCGACGACATCCCCGACGCCGACGCCATCGAGCAGGGCGTCGTCACGCTCATGACGCTCCACACCGCCAAGGGCCTGGAGTTCCCCGTCGTCTTCCTCACCGGGCTCGAGGACGGCGTCTTCCCCCACCTGCGGGCGCTCGCCGACACCCGCGAGCTGGAGGAGGAGCGCCGGCTCGCGTACGTCGGCATCACCCGGGCCCGCGAGCGGCTCTACGTCTCGCGGGCCGCGGTGCGCAGCGCGTGGGGCGCGCCGTCGTACAACCCGGCCTCGCGGTTCCTCGACGAGCTGCCCGCCGAGCTCGTGGACTGGCGGCGCGGCGAGTCCAGCAGCGCGGCGTACGGCGCGGGGCGGGCGGCGTCCACACCCGCCGTGGCGCGCCTGGCCGGCAAACCAGGGGTGCGCTCGCCCGGCAACCGCCCGGTCATCCACCTGATGGCCGGCGACCGCGTCACCCACGACACCTTCGGCCTCGGCACCGTCGTGCGCGTCGAGGGCGAGGGCGACAAGGCCATGGCCCACGTCGACTTCCGGGACGAGGGCACCAAGCGGCTGCTGCTGCGGTACGCGCCCGTCGAGAAGCTCTGAGCGGGTGCGTCGACCCGTCGGGCGCACGAACCGGGCCGGCCCGGGTAGCACGCACATCAGTCGAGACGCACCAGGAGCAGCATGACCACGCCCACCCGTGAGCGACCCGCCGAACCCGAGTCGAGCCTCGGTCTCGGCACGGCGCAGGTGGCCGCGAGCGCCCTCGCCGCGGTGTCGGCCTCTCTGGCTGCGTCGTTCCTCGGCGTCGCCGGCACGATCATCGGCGCGGGGGTCGGTGCCGTCGTCGCCACCGTGGGCTCCGCGGTCTACACCCACTCGCTGCGGACGGCGAGCGCCCGGCTGCGCGAGCTGCGACCGGTGCGCTCGCACGGCGGGGGCGACCTGCCGGTGACCGAAGCGCTGCCGGTCGTGCCGCAGCGGCGCCGCCCCTCGAGGGCGATGTGGCTCAGCGCGATCGCGGTCGTGGCCGCGGGCATCGCGATCGCGCTCGGCGGCATCACGGCCGCCGAGGCTCTGCTCGGCCGCACCATCTCCGGTGGCGGCGGTCAGGGCACGAGCGTCGGCAGCGTCGTCTCCGGCGTCACGACGCCGAAGCGGTCGACCCCCTCACCGACGCCCGGCGCTACCACGCCGACCTCGACGCCCACGGCGTCGCCGTCCGACACCGCCCCGTCGTCCACCGCCAGCCCCTCCGCCACACCCACGGACGACACCACACCGACCGGCGACGTCACCGCCGAGCCCACGAGCGAGCCGACCGCCGAGCCGACGTCGGGCCCGACGTCCGAGCCGACTGGCCCCCCGCAGGACGGCGCGTCCGCCGCCCCGACGGACGGTGCCGCCCCGACCCCCTGATCTGCGACCGGACGACGAAGGCCCCGGTCCCAGCGAGGGGAACGGGGCCATCGTCCACCGGGAGGCCCGCGGTTGCGCCAGCGCCCTCAGACGTCGAGGCCGCGCTCGGCGAGCCAGGGCTGCGGGTCGACCGGGCCACCGTCGTCGGGGTGGATCTCCAGGTGCAGGTGGGGGCCGGTGGAGTGCCCGGTGTTGCCGGTCGCACCGACGACCTCACCCGGCTCGACCTGCTCGCCGACCCCGACGTCGATCGAGGACAGGTGGCCGTACCAGCTGACGGTGCCGTCCCAGTAGCGGATCTCCAGCTTGGTGCCGTAGCCGCTCTGCTGGCCGGCGAAGATCACCGTGCCGGTCGACATGGCGTGGGCGGGCGTCCCGACGGGAGCCGCGAAGTCGTCGCCGGCGTGCAGCCGGCCCCAGCGGTAGCCGAAGGGCGAGCTGAACCGGTACGACTTCACTGGAAGCACCCAGTCGTGCTCACGCTCGGCGGCAGCCTTCTCGGCCGCCACCTCCTTCGCCTGCTGGTCGGCGACGAGCTTGGCTCGGGCGGCGACCAGCTTGGCGCGGGCGGCGGCGCGACTGGCCCGGGCGCGGGCCTCGGCGCGCTTGCGGGCGACCTTCTTGGCCACGACGCGCGCGGCGGCGACGCGCTGGGCGTCGGCGCGGGCCTGCGTGACGTGCCGGGCCTCGGCGATGCGGTCGAGGGGCCCCTGCACCGCGATGGCGGCCGAGGCCGCCGACGGCTGGGCGTTGGCCGTGGTCGGCGACGCGGAGCCGGCGACCACGACACTCACGGCCGTGAGCGTGACGACGGCGGCGGCGGCCCCCGGAAGCGTCACCAGGCGGTGCGCGCGCGCGGGGCGCTCGACGCGGTGCTGGGCTCGGTGGCGTCCGCGCTCGGGCGCCGCTCGGCCGCCGGCGACGGCACCGCGCTCGTCGCAGGACGGGCGTTCGGGGGCGCGGTCGGTCACGGCGGCTCCAGGTCGGTGCGGGTGGGGGATCTCCTCGACTGTAGGAGAGGTCACGGTTCGTGACCAAATCGCTTCAGCTCGGCTGTGGACGGTGCCGGAGCCGGCGCGACCCTCGCGGTCTACGCTGCGACCGCACGCGGACGAGGAGGTCGGGATGGGCGGCGACGTCGAGCAGGACGCCGGGCTCGACGCCGGGCAGGGTGCCGCAGCCGAGGGCGGGCGGCCCGGCGGGCGCGAGGGGTTCGTGACGGGGGCGCAGCAGGCGGACGTCGACCCGAACGCTGCGGCGCCACCTCGCCCGCGGCGCTCCAGCCCCATCCGGGTCGTCGTCGCCAAGGCCGGGCTCGACGGTCACGACCGGGGCGCCAAGGTCGTCGCGCGGGCCCTGCGCGACGCCGGCATGGAGGTCGTCTACACCGGGCTGCACCAGAGCCCCGAGCAGGTCGTCGCGGCCGCGCTGCAGGAGGACGCCGACGTCGTCGGGCTGTCCGTGCTCTCCGGCGCCCACCTCACGCTCTTCGCGCGCGTGTGCGCGCTGCTGCGCGAGCAGGACGCCGACGACATCATCGTCTTCGGCGGCGGCATCATCCCCGCCGCCGACGTCCCCGAGCTGCTCGCGCTGGGCGTCGCGGCGGTGTTCGGCCCGGGCGCCACGACGGCGTCCATCGTCGACTGGCTCGAGGAGCACGTCCCGGCGACCTGACCGGTTCGTCCCGCCCGGTGCGCACATCGGTGAACTGCGCGGCGCGTCGGCTGTGGCGTACGTCGCACCCGCCGCCGCGGGTTCGGCTGGCATGAGGATCGCGCCACTAGGCTCGGGCATCGGCTCGCGGGGCACCGTGCCGGCACCCGTCCGATGACCCCGTGACGCGACGATGCCGTCAGGCGCAGAAGGCGAGGACGAGAAGCGTGGACCTCTTCGAGTACCAGGCACGTGACCTGTTCGCCGAGCACGGGGTACCCGTGCTCGAGGCGGCGGTCGCCGAGACCGCCGAGGACGCCCGGGCCGGCGCCGAGCGCATCGGCGGCGGCACCGTGGTCGTCAAGGCGCAGGTGAAGGTGGGTGGCCGCGGCAAGGCCGGCGGCGTCAAGCTCGCCCGCAGCCCCGAGGAGGCCGGCGTCAAGGCCGGCGAGATCCTCGGCATGGACATCAAGGGCCACACCGTCCACCGCGTGATGGTCGCGCAGGGCGCGTCCATCGCCGAGGAGTACTACTTCTCGGTGCTGCTCGACCGCGCTAACCGTCGCTACCTCGCCATGGCCTCCCGCGAGGGCGGCATGGAGATCGAGCAGCTCGCCGTCGAGCGCCCGGAGGCGCTGGCCCGCGTGGCCGTCGACCCGCTGGTCGGCATCGACGAGGCGAAGGCGCGCGAGATCGTCGACGAGGCCGGCTTCGCCGATGACGTCAAGGACGACATCGCCCGCGTGATCCAGCAGCTGTGGGTCGTCTACCGCGACGAGGACGCCACGCTCGTCGAGGTCAACCCGCTGGTCAAGACCACCGACGGCGCCATCGTCGCCCTCGACGGGAAGGTGAGCCTCGACGAGAACGCCGGGTTCCGGCACCCCGCCCACAAGGGGCTCGAGGACGCCGCCGCGGCCGACCCGCTCGAGGCCGCGGCCAAGGCCAAGGGCCTCAACTACGTCAAGCTCGACGGCGAGGTGGGGATCATCGGCAACGGCGCGGGGCTGGTCATGAGCACCTTGGACGTCGTCGCGTACGCCGGCGAGGAGTTCGGCGGGGTGAAGCCCGCCAACTTCCTCGACATCGGCGGCGGCGCCTCGGCGCAGGTCATGGCCGACGGGCTCGACATCATCCTGGGGGACGCGCAGGTCAGGAGCGTCTTCGTCAACGTCTTCGGCGGCATCACCGCCTGCGACGAGGTGGCCAACGGGATCGTGCAGGCCCTCGCGATGCTCGGTGACGCGGCCACCAAGCCCCTCGTCGTCCGGCTCGACGGCAACAACGTCGTGGAGGGACGCCGCATCCTGGCCGAGGCGGCGCACCCGCTCGTCACGGTCGTCGACACCATGGACGGTGCCGCGCGCGCCGCCGCCGAGCTCGCCTCGAAGGCAGGGAACTGACATGGCCATCTTCCTCACCGCCAGCAGCCGGGTCATCGTGCAGGGCATGACCGGCTCCGAGGGCCGCAAGCACACCCAGCGGATGCTCGCGTCTGGCACGAACGTCGTGGGCGGCGTCACGCCTGGCAAGGGCGGCCAGAGCGTCGAGTTCGACGGCGGCGTGACGGTGCCGGTGTTCGGCTCGGTCGGCGAGGCGCGCGAGGCCACCGGCGCCGACGTCACGGTCATCTTCGTGCCCGCCAAGTTCACCCGCGGCGCGGTCATGGAGGCCGTCGACGCCGGCATCCCGCTCGCCGTCTGCATCACCGAGGGCGTGCCGGTGAAGGACTCGGCCGAGTTCTTCACCCACGCGCAGGCCTCGGGGACGACTCGGCTGATCGGCCCCAACTGCCCTGGCCTGATCAGCCCCGGGCAGGCGAACGCGGGCATCATCCCGGCGGACATCAGCGGCGCCGGCCGCATCGGCCTGGTCAGCAAGTCCGGCACCCTGACCTACCAGATGATGTACGAGCTGCGGGACTTCGGCTTCAGCACCGCCATCGGCATCGGCGGCGACCCGGTCATCGGCACCACCCACATCGACGCGCTCGAGGCGTTCCAGGCCGACCCCGAGACCGACGCCATCGTGATGATCGGTGAGATCGGTGGGGACGCCGAGGAGCGCGCAGCCGCCTACATCAAGGACCACGTGACCAAGCCCGTCGTCGGCTACGTCGCCGGGTTCACCGCCCCCGAGGGCAAGACCATGGGCCACGCCGGCGCCATCGTCTCCGGCTCGTCGGGCACGGCCGCGGCGAAGCAGGAGGCCCTGGAGGCGGCCGGGGTCAAGGTCGGCAAGACGCCGTCCGAGACCGCCTCGCTGATGCGCGAGATCATGCAGGGCCTGTCTGCCTGACAGCAGCAAACCGCGACGACGGCCGCGTGGCCCGGTCCCCCCTGCGGGCCGGGCCTCGCGGCCGTTCATGTGCTCGGACGTCGGTCACCGGCGCACGGTTCCCGCGCGCTCGTGCTGGCGCACCAGGACCAGTCCGGTGGCCACCATGACGACCAGCGCGAACGCCTCCCACGCGTCGGGCACAGCCCCCGGCGGCGCGGCCAGCACGAGCAGGTTGTGCACCGCGTGAAGGAGCACCAGCGGCCAGATCGACATGACGTGCATCCGGACCGCGGCGAGCGCGAAGCCCTGGACCACCGCGTGCGGGACCTGGAAGGCGAGGTAGCCGAGCTGGCGCCCGAAGACGATGCCGGACAGCACGTGCCCGACGCCGAACAGCATGCCCACGGCGACGGCGCGCCACAGCGGCCGGACGGCCCGCAGCAGCTCCTGAATCACCCCGCGCGAGTACAGCTCCTCGCTGGTCGAGGCGACCAGCACCAGCGCGACCGTCCCCAGTGACTCCCACAGCCCGAGGTCCCAGCCGAAGACCAGCCGGGTGGCATACAGCACCGCCAGCGGCGCCAGCGGCCACCAGCGGCGCGGACGCACCGTCACGAGCCAGGGCATCCGCCACCAGCCGAGATAGGCGATGACCCCGAGCGGGACGAGGCACGCCAGCAGGTTCACCACGAGCGCGCCGAGGTCTGGGAAGGCCGCGGGCGCCAGCGGCGGCAGCCCGAACGCCGCGGCGAACACCGCCAAGCGCCAGCCCAGCGCCACGGCCAACGCGCTCCACCACGGGTGCCGAACCGGTGCCTGCTGCGCAGCGAGCCGCCCGTCGACGCTCACCAGGACCTCACGGGCCGGCAGTCTGCCATCGACGCAGCGTGCGACTGAGCGACGTCGCCTACGAGAAGTGGCGGGTCGACGGACACTGGCCCTCACCCGCTCGATCCGTCAGGAGACCGCGCAGCGGGGACCGACCGTCATCCGGGCACAGCTGCGACCGCGTCGACCTCGACCAGCTGGTTGTCGTAGCCGAGGGCGGCTACTCCGAGCAGTGTGCTCGGTGGGTCGTGCGGGGCCAGCGCGTCGCGCACCACCTGCCAGGCGGCGACCAAGTCGCGTTGGTCGCTGGACGCGACGTAGATGGTGGTGCGGACGATGTCGTCGAATGAGGCGCCAGCGTCGCGCAAGCTCACCCGCAGGTTGGTCAACGCCCGGGTGGCCTGCGCTCTCACGTCCCCGATCTCGACGATGGCCCCGTCCTCGTCCATGGGGCAGGCCCCGGCAGTGAAGACAAGCTGCGAGCCCGCGGAGACGACAGCGGCGTAGGCGTACTCGGCCGCGCACAGGGTGGGGCTGCGGATCAGTCGGGCGGCGTCAGGCATGCCACGTATCCTCCACGTCCGGCTTCGCGCGCTGCGTCCCGATGCGACCTCCACGGGACTGCCTGGTACGGCACACGCGGATCGTCGCGACCGCGGCGGCCTTCGCGGCGTAGGAGATGCTCGGCGCGGTCTGCACGTCTGAGGACACGACGTGCAGATCGCGACGACCACGGGGAAGTGCGCCAGGGTCAGCTCGAGAGCTTGAGGGCTGACTTGGCGACGGAGATGTACTGGCCCTGCCCGGTCAGCTGGGCGGCGCCCTCGGCGTCGGACAGACCCACCGTGGCGGGGAACCCGGCGGTGGCCGGGGTGATCGTGCCGGTGAAGTCGACGGTGTCGCCTTCGGCGACCGTGTACGTGGACTCGCCCTGCGCGCCGGTGAGCTGCACCCAGACCCGGTCGGTGGCGCTGCTGCCGACCCAGAAGCCCTCGTCGGCGGGCACCGACTGGACGGTCACGGCGCGGGCGACGGCCTGCTGCCCGGACTGCGCGGCGAGGCCCTGGACGCCTGAGCTGTCGAGGACGGTGACGCCGCCGGTCCCGCCGGCGACGATGGTGCCAGCTTCGCCCGAGGCGCCGGCGCCGGCGGTGCCGGCAGCGGTGGGGGACGTCGTCGGCTGGGTCGGTGACACCGAGGCGGTGTCGGTCAGCGAGGGGCTGACCGACGGTGACACCGACCCGGTGTCGGTCAACGACGGGAACGCCGAATCCGACACAGCCGGGCTCGACGGGGCGGTGATCGAAGGGGTGCTGGTCGTGGTTGCGGCGGGGTCGTCGTTCCCGCAGCGGGACAGCAGCAGGATCAGCGCGAGCACCACCAGGGCGGCCAGCAGCAGCCACAGCCACCCCTTGCGGCGGGCCCGTTCGCCGGCGACCGGGGTGGCGCCGTCCGCGCCCTGACCTAGACGCTGCGACCGGGGGTCATTGCGGGGATCCGGCGTGCTACTGGACATCGGGATCTCGATTCGGGTTGGCGCTGTGTCGGCGCTGGGTGGCCTGCAAACGGCGCGGGTCGCGAGGAGCTCCTCGACCAGCAGCCCAGTACCCCTGCCTTACAGAGTAAAACGGCCCATCGAGAAGGTGATCTTGTCGCCTTCAGGGGTGTAGCGGATCAGTGTCGGGCACACGCGAGCCGTTGGCCGACGCCGCCAGCGGACCTCGACAACCCTCAGCCGCGCGCCCCGCGAGCCGGGAGAACCTTGCTCGGCCGACACCCCGAGGACCGGTCAATAGCGCGGCGTCGCGGCGCTCGCCCGCGACCATGGATCTCAGCATGAGCCTCCTCGACCGCCTCCGCCCCGACGTCGCCGACACCTCCCGCTCGCGCGGGCCGAGCCCCGTCGGGTGGCTGAGCGCCGCCCTGACCGGCGCGGGCGCCGCGGCCCTGTCGCTGCTGGGGGTCGTGGTCGTCGTCCTGGGCGCCTGGGCGGCGTCGAGCCGCACCACCTCCACCTGGGGCGAGGGCGTGCGCGTCGCGACCCAGGGGTGGCTGCTGCTGCACCACGTCGAGCTGCGGCTGCCCGGTGGTGGGCTCTCGCTGGCCCCGCTCGGGCTCTCGCTGCTGCCCGGCGCCGCCTGCTGGTACGCCGGCCGGCGCGTCGCCCAGGGCCACCCCGACGACGACCTGGTGCCCGGCGTGCGCCGCGGCGGTGCGCCGCCGCTGCGCTCGCTGCCCGTGCCGCTGCTCGCCATGGCGGCCGGCTACGCGATCGTGACGGTGGTCGCCGCCGCGCTGGCCACCGGGGGAGGTGTTCGCCCCTCGCTGTCGCAGGCCCTGGTCCTCGGTCTGCTGCTGCCCGCGGTGGTGGGCACCGTCGCCGCCGTGCGCGTCGAGCGCCGGTGGCCGGCGTCCGCGCTGGCCGATCTGCTGCGGCTGCCCGACCGCGTGCGCCGCGCGGTGCGCCCGGCCGTGACTGTCGTCGCCGGGATGGTGGGCCTCGGCGGCCTGGCCGTCACCGCCTCTCTCGTGGCCCACCACGAGGAGGTGCTCGCGCTGCACCGCGCCCTCGCGCCCGGTGCCGTCGGTGGCGCAGTGCTCACCCTCGGCCAGCTGGGCTACCTGCCCGACCTCGTGCTGTGGGCGGTGTCGTGGATCGCCGGCCCCGGCTTCGCCGTCGGAGTCGGCAGCTCGGTGACGCCCGCCGGCTCGGTGCTCGGCGTGCTGCCGCTCGTGCCGGTGCTCGGCGCCGTCCCGCCGCCCGGGCCGATGCCGACGGCGCTGGGCGCCGTGGTGGCGCTGCCGGTGCTGCTCGGGGCCGTCGCCGGCTGGCTCTCGGCGCGGCGGCGGTCTGGTGCCACGGCGATGGACGTCGTCGCTGACGCGCTCACGGCCGCCGGCCTGGCCGCGGCCGCGCTCACCCTGGGGCTCGCCGTCTCTGGCGGCTCCGCCGGCACCGGCCTGCTGACGGCGGTCGGCCCGTCGGCGTGGCAGGTCGGCCTCGTGCTCGCCGGCGAGCTGGCCCTCGGTGCGGGCGCCGGCGCCCTCGCCACGCACCGGCTGGCCGGACGTCGAGCGGCGCGCGCCTCGGCGGAGGACGCGACTCCCGACGACGCGGACGCCGACGTCACCACCGTCACCCGCGGCCCCGCTGACGCCTGAGCCGCCGATACCCTTACCGGCCGTGGCCACCTCCTTCGCGCCGAGCGCGAGCCCACCGGCCCGGCTGGTGGTGCTGGTCTCGGGCAGCGGCACCAACCTGCAGGCCCTGCTGGACGCCGCAGCCGACCCGGCCTGGGGAGCGCGGGTCGTGGCGGTGGGCGCCGACCGCCACGGCACCCTGGCGGTCGAGCGGGCCGAGCGGGCCGGCGTCCCGACGTTCGTGCACCGCGTCGCCGACGCCGCCGACCGCGACGCCTGGGACCGCGAGCTGGCCGAGCTCGTCGCAGCCCACGATCCCGATCTGTTGGTGTCGGCCGGGTTCATGCGCCTGGCGGGGCCGGCGTTCCTCGCCCGCTTCGGCGGCCGCTACGTCAACACCCACCCGGCGCTGCTGCCCGCGTTCCCCGGCATGCACGGCGCTGCCGACGCGCTCGCCTACGGTGTGAGGGTCACCGGCGCGACGCTGTTCGTGGTCGACGAGGGCGTCGACACCGGCGCGATCATCGCCCAGCGGACGGTGGAGGTGGCCGACGACGACGACGTCGCCTCGCTGCACGAGCGGATCAAGGTGCAGGAGCGCGCCATGCTCGTCGAGCTCGTGGGCGCCATGGCGAGGAGCGGCTGGACCATCGACGACAGGAAGGTCACCATCCCGTGAGCGACGAGCGGCCGCTGCGCCGAGCACTGATCTCGGTCTACGACAAGCAGGGCCTCGAGGACCTCGCCCGCGCGCTGCACGAGGCCGGGGTGAGCATCGTGTCGACCGGCTCGACGGCCTCGCGCATCCAGGCCGCGGGCGTGCCGGTGACGCCGGTCGAGGAGCTCACCGGGTTCCCCGAGTGCCTCGACGGCCGGGTCAAGACGCTGCACCCCCGGGTGCACGCGGGGATCCTCGCCGACCTGCGGCTGCCCGACCACGTCGACCAGCTCGCCGAGCTCGGCATCGAGCCGTTCGACCTGGTGGTCAGCAACCTCTACCCGTTCTCCGAGACCGTCGCCTCGGGCGCGAGCCCCGACGAGTGCGTCGAGCAGATCGACATCGGTGGGCCCTCGATGGTGCGCGCGGCAGCCAAGAACCACCCGAGCGTCGCCGTCGTCACCTCGCCGGCGCAGTACCCGCAGGTACTGGAGGCGTTGCAGGGCAACGGTTTCAGCCTCGGTCAGCGTCGCGCTCTTGCTGCCGAGGCGTTCCGCCACACCGCGGCGTACGACGTCGCCGTGGCCTCGTGGATGGGTGAGGTGCTCGTCCCGGACGACGCACCCGTCCCCGCGTGGGTCGGCGCCACCTGGCAGCGGGCATCGGTGCTCCGCTACGGCGAGAACCCCCACCAGGCCGCCGCCCTCTATCGCGACGGCACCGGCGGCCTCGCGGGCGCCGAGCAGCTGAACGGCAAGGAGATGTCGTACAACAACTACGTCGACGCCGACGCCGCCGTGCGCGCCGCCCACGACCACGATGGCCCCACGGTCGCGATCATCAAGCACGCCAACCCCTGCGGCATCGCGGTGGGCGACGACATCGCGCAGGCCCACGCCCGCGCCCACGCCTGCGACCCGGTGTCGGCCTACGGCGGCGTCATCGCCGCCAACCGCCCGGTCACGCTCGCGATGGCCGAGCAGGTGGCCGAGGTCTTCACCGAGGTCGTCGTCGCCCCCGACTTCGAGCCGGCGGCGCTCGAGCTGCTGCAGCGCAAGAAGAACGTGCGCGTCCTCCGCTCGGACGCCGGCACCGCACCCGCGCTGACCGAGACGCGCGCCATCAGCGGCGGGCTGCTGCTGCAGCAGCGAGACCTGGTCGACGCGCCCGGCGACGACCCGTCGTCCTGGACCCTCGCGACCGGCGAGGCTGCCGACGAGGCGACGCTCGCCGACCTGGTCTTCGCCTGGCGCGCCGTGCGCGCGGTCAAGTCCAACGCGATCCTGCTCGCCCGCGACGGCGCCAGCGTCGGCGTCGGCATGGGGCAGGTCAACCGCGTGGACTCCTGCCGGCTGGCCGTCGAGCGCGCAGGGGCCGAGCGGGCTCGCGGCGCGGTCGCGGCGTCCGACGCCTTCTTCCCCTTCGCCGACGGGCTGCAGGTGCTGGTCGACGCCGGGGTGCGGGCCGTCGTCCAGCCCGGTGGCTCGATCCGCGACGACGACGTCGTGGCCGCGGCGAAGGCGGCCGGCGTGACGCTCTACCTCACCGGCACCCGCCACTTCGCGCACTGAGCGCCCTCGCCCCAAGGAGACCGCATGACCGCACGGCTGCTGGACGGCAAGGCCACCGCTGCGGCGGTGCGCGCCGACCTCACGACCCGCGTCGCGGCCCTGCGCGAGCGGGGAGTCGTGCCGGGCCTCGGCACGCTGCTCGTCGGCGACGACCCGGCGAGCCACGCCTACGTCGCCGGCAAGCACCGCGACTGCGCGGCCGTCGGCCTGATCTCCATCGAGCGGGTGCTGCCCGCCGACGCGACGCAGGCCCAGGTCGAGGACGTCGTCCGCGAGCTCAACGCCGACCCGACCTGCACCGGCTACATCGTCCAGCTGCCGCTGCCGCGCGGGCTCGACGAGGGCCCGGTGCTCGACCTGGTCGACCCGGCCAAGGACGCCGACGGCCTCGCGCCGGCCAGCCTCGGCCGCCTCACCCTCATGCAGCCCGGCCCGCTGCCCTGCACGCCCCGCGGTGCGGTCGAGCTGATGCGTGCCTACGGCATCGACCTCGACGGCGCAGACGTGGTGGTCGTGGGCCGCGGCCCGACAGCCGGGCGACCCATGGCCCTGCTGCTCGGCCGCCGCAGCGAGAATGCCACGGTCACGCTGTGCCACACCGGCACCCGAGACCTGGCCGCGCACACGCGGCGTGCCGACGTCGTCATCGCCTCGGCGGGCTCGCCGGGCCTGATCACCGCCGACATGGTGCGCCCCGGCGCCGTGGTGGTCGACATCGGCTCGACCCGGCTGGCCGGTCCGGACGGGAAGGTGCGCCCAGTCGGTGACGTCGCCCCCGAGGTCGCCGAGGTGGCGGGCTGGCTCGCGCCGATCCCGGGCGGGGTGGGGCCGATGACGCGGGCGATGCTGCTGAGCAACGTCGTCGAGGCGGCCGAGCGGGCCGGCGCTCGGTGACCTCGCAGCGGCTGGCCGGCCCCTGGCTGGTGCTGGCCGTGGGCACGGCGGTCGCGCTGGTGGCCGTCGTCACCGACCGCGTGCGGCTCGGCGGCTACCTGCTCGCCGCGACGTTCGCGGTCGTCGCGCTCGCCCGGCTGCTGCTGCCCGCTCGCGCCGTCGGCGCCGTCGCGGTGCGGTCGCGGGCGGTCGACGTGCTGGGCCTCGCGCTCGCGGCCGCGGGGGCCGCCGTCCTGACCTCGACGCTGAAGCTGACCTCCTAGGGCCGTCCGGCGTCGTCCTGCCCGACGTCAGATCAGCCCGAGCGCGGTGACCGCGTCGCGCTCCTCGGCCAGCTCGGCGGTGCTGGCGTCGATGCGGGTGCGGGAGAAGTCGTCGATGTCCAGGCCCTGGACGACCGACCAGCTGCCGCCCGACACCGTCACCGGGAACGAGGAGATCAGACCTTCCGGGACGCCGTACGAGCCGTCGGAGGGCACGGCCATCGAGACCCAGTCGCCCTCGGGGGTGCCGAGCACCCAGTCGCGGGCGTGGTCGACCGTGGCGTTGGCCGCGCTCGCTGCGGACGACGAGCCGCGCGCCTCGATGATGGCGGCGCCGCGCTTCTGCACCGTGGGGATGAAGTCGCCCTCCAGCCACGCCTGGTCGTCGACGACCTCGGCGGCGTTCGCGCCGCGCACCGTCGCGTGGAAGATGTCGGGGTACTGCGTCGCCGAGTGGTTGCCCCAGATCGTCATCTGCCTGACGTCGGTGACGGCCGCGCCGGTGCGGGCGGCGAGCTGGGCGATCGCCCGGTTGTGGTCGAGACGGGTCAGGGCGGTGAACCGCTCGCGAGGGACGTCGGGGGCGTTGCTCATCGCGATGAGCGCGTTCGTGTTGGCCGGGTTGCCGGTCACCACGACCTTGAGGTCGTCGGCCGCGTGGTCGTTGAGCGCCTTGCCCTGGCCGGTGAAGATGGCGCCGTTGGCCTCCAGCAGGTCGGCGCGCTCCATGCCCTTCGCGCGCGGGCGGGCGCCGACGAGCAGCGCGAGGTTGACCCCGTCGAAGACGGTGCTCGGGTCGTCACCGATCTCGACCTTCGACAGCAGCGGGAACGCGCAGTCGTCGAGCTCCATCACGACGCCCTCGAGCGCCTTCAGCGCCGGGGTGATCTCGAGCAGCCGCAGCTCGACGGGGGTGTCGGGCCCGAGCAGCGAGCCGCTCGCGATCCGGAACAGCAGGCTGTAGCCGATCTGGCCGGCCGCCCCGGTGACGGCGATCTTGACGGGCGTGGGGCTCACGACGTGCTCCTTCGGACGGCGGCGACGCTGGCCCGCCGACGCTAGCAAGGTGGGGCCCCCAGCAACCGCTCGGGTGCGGGCTCGCGCTTTCCCCGCCGATCGACGTCCGATATCTTGACGTCAAGCGATCTGTGATCGGCAGCGAGACGAGAGAGGCCACCCATGGCGAAGATCAAGGTCCAGAACCCCGTCGTCGAGCTCGACGGCGACGAGATGACCCGCATCATCTGGCAGTTCATCAAGGACCGGCTGATCAACCCCTACCTCGACGTCGACCTGCGCTACTACGACCTCGGCATCGAGGAGCGCGACCGCACCGACGACCAGGTGACGGTCGACTCGGCCAAGGCCATCAAGGAGTTCGGGGTCGGCGTCAAGTGCGCCACGATCACGCCCGACGAGGCGCGCGTCGAGGAGTTCGGGCTCAAGAAGATGTGGGTCTCGCCGAACGGCACGATCCGCAACATCCTCGGCGGCGTCGTCTTCCGTGAGCCGATCATCATCAGCAACATCCCGCGGCTGGTGCCGGGCTGGACCAAGCCGATCGTCATCGGCCGCCACGCCCACGGCGACCAGTACAAGTCGACCAACTTCAAGGTGCCCGGCCCCGGCACCGTCACGATCACCTACACGCCCGAGGACGGCTCCGCGCCGATCGAGCACGAGGTCGTGCGCATGCCCGAGGACGGCGGCGTCGTCATGGGCATGTACAACTTCACCAAGTCCATCGAGGACTTCGCGCGCGCGTCGCTGTCGTACGGCCTGCAGCGCAACTACCCGGTCTACCTGTCGACCAAGAACACGATCCTCAAGGCGTACGACGGCGCGTTCAAGGACATCTTCGCCGACGTCTTCGAGCGCGAGTTCAAGGCCGACTTCGACAAGGCGGGCCTGACCTACGAGCACCGCCTCATCGACGACATGGTCGCCGCAGCGATGAAGTGGGAGGGCGGCTACGTCTGGGCTTGCAAGAACTACGACGGCGACGTGCAGTCCGACACCGTCGCGCAGGGTTTCGGCTCGCTCGGCCTCATGACCTCGGTGCTGATGACCCCCGACGGCAAGACCGTCGAGGCCGAGGCGGCGCACGGCACCGTGACGCGTCACTACCGCCAGCACCAGCAGGGCAAGCCCACCTCGACGAACCCGATCGCGTCGATCTTCGCCTGGACCGGTGGCCTCAAGCACCGCGGCAAGCTCGACGGCACCCCCGAGGTCACCGGCTTCGCCGAGACCCTCGAGCGCGTCTGCGTCGAGACCGTCGAGAGCGGCAAGATGACCAAGGACCTCGCGCTGCTCATCGGCCCCGACCAGGACTTCCTCACCACCGAGGACTTCCTCGCGGCGCTCGACGAGAACCTCGCGAAGGCGCTCGGCTGACCTGTCGCCGCCACACGCCAGCAGCGCCCGCTCGCACGGCGAGCGGGGCGCTGTCGTCGTCCCCGGGGGGCACGACCACACCGACATGCGCGGGGGCCTCGCGGCGCCGGCTGAGCACGCCTGTCGCCGGTGGCGGGCGCCTCCGCATGTCGGTGTGGCGGTTCCGCGACCGACCTGAGCGGGCCGGGATCGCAAGATCACGGCAGGGGGCGGTGCGAGAACCGCGCGGAGAAGGCCGAGGGCCGGTAGCCGCAGGTCCGCGTAGAGCGAGCTTGCGAGCAGCGGGCCGGAGGCTGCCGACCCTCGGCCGGACCCAAGCCCGACCACGACCGCAAGGCGACACAAACTTCATGCGGCCGAAACACGCGACCAGGCTTGGTTACCTCCTGCACACTTGGCTGGCTCACGCTGTCCACTCGTCCTCCGCCGCCTCCCGCGACGGACGGCAGCCGTCAGGAAGGGACCCATGACCAGCATCCGTGCGGCCATCACGCAGACCACGTGGACGGGCGACAAGGAATCGATGCTCGCCAAGCACGAGCAGTTCGCGCGTGACGCGAAGGCGCAGGGCGCGGAGGTCATCTGCTTCCAGGAGCTGTTCTACGGGCCGTACTTCGGCATCACCGAGGACGCGAAGTACTACGACTACGCCGAGCCGGCGGACGGGCCCGTGGTGCAGCGGTTCAGCGCGCTGGCCAAAGAGCTCGGCATGGTGATGGTGCTCCCCATCTACGAGGAGGCCATGCCGGGCGTCTACTACAACACCGCTGTGGTGGTCGACGCCGACGGCAGCATCCTCGGCAGCTACCGCAAGCACCACATCCCGCACCTCGACAAGTTTTACGAGAAGTTCTACTTCCGGCCGGGAAACCTCGGTTACCCCGTGTTCGACACCGCGGTCGGCAAGGTCGGCGTCTACATCTGCTACGACCGGCACTTCCCCGAGGGCTGGCGTGAGCTCGGGCTGAACGGCGCTGAGGTCGTGTTCAACCCCAACGCCACCAAGCCCGGGCTGTCGAACCGGTTGTGGGACATCGAGCAGCCGGCTGCGGCCGCGGCCAACGGCTACTTCGTCGCCGCGCCCAACCGGGTCGGGCGCGAGGACAACGAGTACGGCGAGCTCGCGGTGCCGTTCTACGGCACCAGCCAGTTCGTCGACCCGCGCGGCAACTACGTCGGCGAGCGCGCGAGCAGCGAGAACGAGGAGGTGCTCATCCGCGACCTCGACCTCGACATCATCCGCCAGGTGCGCAACGACTGGCAGTTCTACCGAGACCGCCGTCCCGAGTCCTACACCGCGACCACCAGGCCCTGAGGAGCACGCATGGCGACGACCCTCATCCGCGGCGGCACCGTCATCAGTGCCACCGGCTCGAGCCTGCTCGACGTGCTGGTCGACGGCGAGACCATCGCCGCCGTGCTGCAGCCGGGCTCGGCGGCCCTCGGCATCGACCTCGCCTCGAGCGTCGACACGGTCATCGACGCGACCGGGCGCTACGTCGTGCCGGGTGGCGTCGACAGCCACACCCACATGGAGATGCCCTTCGGCGGGACGTCGGCCTCCGACACGTTCGAGACCGGCACCCGGGCCGCGGCCTGGGGCGGCACCACGACCATCATCGACTTCGCGATCCAGCGCACGGGGGAGCGGGTGCAGGACGGCCTGGCCGCCTGGCACGACAAGGCTGCCGGGCAGTGCGCGATCGACTACGGGTTCCACCAGATCGTCGGCGGCGTCGACGACGACTCGCTGAAGGCCATGGACGAGCTCGTCGACGAGGGGATCACCAGCTTCAAGCTCTTCATGGCCTACCCGGGCGTGTTCTACAGCGACGACGGGCAGATCCTGCGCGCGATGCAGAAGGCCGCCAGCAACGGCTCGATGATCATGATGCACGCCGAGAACGGGACGGCGATCGACGTCCTGGTGCAGCAGGCCCTCGCGCGCGGCGAGACCGACCCCATCAACCACGGCCTGACCCGGCCGTGGGAGACCGAGGCCGAGGCCACCAACCGGGCCATCATGCTCGCGAGGCTGACCGGCGCCCCGCTCTACATCGTGCACATGTCGGCCAAGCAGGCTGTCGCGGCCCTGCAGGCCCATCGCAACGAGGGTTTCAACCTGTTCGGCGAAACCTGCCCGCAGTACCTCTACCTCTCGCTCGAGGACCAGCTGGGCGCCCCGGGTTTCGAGGGTGCCAAGTGGGTTTGCTCCACACCGTTGCGGTCCAAGGCCGAGGAGCACCAGCTCGAGCTGTGGCGCTACCTGCGCACCAACGACCTGTCGGTCATCAGCACCGACCACTGCCCGTTCTGCTTCAAGGAGCAGAAAGAGCTCGGGGTCGGCAACTTCGCGAAGATCCCCAACGGGATCGGCAGCGTCGAGCACCGCATGGACCTGATCTTCCAGGGTGTCGTCGACGGGCACATCACCAAGGAGCGCTGGGTCGAGCTGTGCTCGACGACACCGGCGCGCATGTTCGGGCTCTACCCCCGCAAGGGGGTCATCGCGCCGGGCGCGGACGCCGACGTCGTCGTCTACGACCCGGCCGGCCACACCAGCATCGGCGTCGGCAAGACCCACCACATGAACATGGACCACTCCGCCTGGGAGGGCTACGAGATCGACGGCCACGTCGACGTCGTGATCTCCCGCGGCTCGGTCGTCGTCGACGGCGGGCAGTTCCTCGGTCGCGCCGGCCACGGCCGGTTCCAGCGCCGCGGGTTGTCACAGTACCTGCGCTGAGCTCAACTCATTTACTGCCGCAACGAGAAGGAGACCATGTGGACGTCGGCGTCGTGCTGCAGCTCACCCCGCCCGCATCGCGCGTGATCGAGCTCGCCCGCCAGGCCGAGACGCTCGGCTTCAGCCACGTCTGGACGTTCGACTCGCACATGCTGTGGGAGGAGCCGTACGTCGTGCACAGCCAGATCCTGGCTGCCACCCGCAAGGTGGTCGTGGGACCGATGGTCACCAACCCGGCCACCCGCGACTGGACGGTCACCGCGTCGACGTACGCGACGCTCAACGAGATGTTCGGCAACCGCACCGTGTGCGGCATCGGCCGCGGCGACTCCGCGGTGCGCGTGCAGGGCGGGGCGCCGACGACGCTCGCCACGCTGCGCGAGAGCATCCACGTCATCCGCGAGCTCGCCAACGGCCGGGCGATCGAGCACGACGGTGGCACGCTGCGGCTGCCGTGGGCGCAGGACTCCCGGCTCGAGGTGTGGGTCGCGGCGTACGGGCCGAAGGCGCTCGCCCTCACCGGCGAGGTCGGCGACGGGTTCATCCTGCAGCTCGCCGACCCCGACATCGCGGCGTGGACCATCAAGGTCGTCCGCGAGGCCGCCGAGCGCGCCGGCCGCGACCCGATGTCGGTGCGGTTCTGCGTCGCGGCACCGGCGTACGTCGGCGACGACCTCGCGCACCAGCGCGACCAGACCAGGTGGTTCGGGGGCATGGTCGGCAACCACGTCGCCGACATCGTGGCGCGCTACGGCGCCGATGCGCCCGTCCCAGCGGCGCTCACCGACTACATCAAGGCCCGCCAGGGCTACGACTACAACCAGCACGGGCGCGCCGGCAACACCCACGCCGACTTCGTCCCCGACGAGATCATCGACCGGTTCTGCGTGCTGGGGCCGGCGGCTGCCCACGTCAAGCGGCTGCAGCAGCTGCGAGAGCTGGGCGTCGACCAGTTCGCGGTCTACCTCCAGCACGACGGCAAGGCGCAGACTCTCGAGGCGTACGGCGAGACGGTCATCCCCGCCGTCCGGCCGACGCAGACGGCGAGGGGCTGAGTGCGCGCCGGGTCGACGTCCGCTCGCGTGCGGCCGGTCGCGATGGTGCTGGCGGGCCTGCTGCTGCTGGCTCTGGCGTGGGAGGCCTACAAGGCAGTCGGCAGCCCGGACGGCGGCAGCATCCTCGGCGTGCGGGTGCTGCCCCGCGCCGACGACGTGTCGATGCCCCACCTGTGGCAGGTGGCGCAGCGGTACGGCGAGCCCGAGCTGTCGGCCGCGGGCAGCCGCAGCGTGCTGGTCTCGGTGCTGTCGGCGATGTGGTTCACCTTCCGGCTCGCGCTGCTCGGCTGGGCAGCGGGGGCGGTCGTGGGCGTGCTGCTCGCGGTGCTGATGCAGCGGCTCGCCCTCGCACGCGCCGCCCTGCTGCCCTACATCGTGCTGAGCCAGACGGTGCCCCTCGTGGCGCTGGCCCCGCTGGTCGTCGGGTGGGGCGGGCGGCTGACGATCCTCGGCCACCCCTGGCAGCCGTGGACGTCGGTCGCCGCCATCTCCGCCTATCTCGCGTTCTTCCCCGTCGCGGTCGGCGCGCTGCGCGGCCTGCAGTCGCCGACCGCGGTGCAGACCGGTCTCATGCACTGCGCGGCGGCGTCCTGGTGGCAGACGCTCGTCAAGCTGCGGCTGCCCGCGTCGGTGCCCTACCTGCTGCCTGCGCTGCGCCTCGGCGCCACGGCGTCGGTGGTCGGGGCTATCGTCGCCGAGATCTCCACCGGCACCCGCGGCGGGGTCGGGCGGCTCGTCATCGAGTACGCCCAGTCGGCCACCGGCGACCCCGCCAAGCCCTTCACCGCCCTGCTCGGCGCGGCCCTGCTCGGCGTCGTCGCGGCCGCCGCGGTCTCGCTCGTCGAGCTGTCCCTGCGCCGCTACCGTCCCCGAGGAGCCTCCTGATGGCCGCTGGTCCCGACGTGCACGCACCGGCGGTGCGGCTGACGGATGTCACCAAGTCGTTCGGCGGCAACGGTTCTGACGTGCTCGCCCTGGCCGGTGTCGACCTGACCGTCGCCGCCGGCGAGCTGGTGTCGCTGATCGGGCCGTCCGGCTGCGGCAAGAGCACGCTGCTGCGGCTGGTCGCCGACCTCGCCGAGCCGACGTCCGGCACCGTCGAGGTGTTCGGCAAGAGCCCACGCCGCGCCCGGCAGGACCAGGACTACGGCATCGCCTTCCAGCAGGCCGGGCTGCTGCCGTGGCGCACGGTCACGGAGAACATCGAGCTGCCGCTCGAGCTGCACGGTGCCGGACGGCGCGCACGCCGCGAGCGGGCACGCGAGCTCGTCGAGCTGGTGGGCCTCACCGACTTCGCCGCCGCCCGCCCCGACCAGCTCTCCGGTGGCATGCAGCAGCGCGTCGCCATCGCCAGAGCGCTGGCCGAGCGACCGCGGCTGCTGCTGATGGACGAGCCGTTCGGCGCCCTCGACGAGATGACCCGCGAGCGCATGCAGTCCGAGCTCGTGCGGCTGCGCACCGAGACCGGCGCCGCCGTCGTCTTCGTGACGCACTCGATCCCCGAGGCGGTGTTCCTCTCCGACCGCGTGGTCGTCATGTCGGCCCGTCCGGGCCGGATCGCCGCCCTGGTCGACGTGCCGCTCGGCCCGCGCGACGAGGACGTGCGCGAGTCCGCGGCGTTCTTCGAGCGCGTGACGATGGTGCGCGAGGCGCTGCGTGGCCGGTCGGTCCCCGCTCGCGCCAGCGCGGCGGACCTGCGATGAGCGTCGCCGCCGGCCCCCGGCTGCGGATCGGCAGCGGCGGCAACCCGGTGCGTGCCGTCGTGGCGCCGGTGCTGCTGGGCGTCGCGTTCCTCGCCGTCTGGGAGGCCGTGGTGCGCGTGGGCGACCTGCCGCCGTACCTGCTGCCGGCGCCGAGCGCGATCGCCGGCCAGGTCGGCGAGAACCTCGGTGACATCGCCGAGACCTTCGCCGTCAGCGGCGCCAACGCGGTGATCGGGCTGGTCGTCGGAGCGCTGCTGGGTATCGCCGTCGGCGGGCTCGCCGCCCGCTCGTCGCTGCTCGACGAGCTCGTGTCGCCGCTGGCCGCGGCCCTCGCCGCCATGCCCGTCGTGGCGATGTCACCGGTGCTCAACACCATGTTCTCCTCGACCAGCAGCGTGCCGCGGCGCGTGGTGGTCGCGGCCGTCGCGTTCTTCCCGGTGTTCGTCAACACCGTGCGCGGCATGCGTCAGGTCGAGCCGGTGCACCTCGAGCTCATGCGCAGCTACGACGCCCGCGGCTTCGCGGTCGTCCGGGTGCTGCGCTGGCCCGGCGCGCTGCCCTTCGTCTTCACCGGCCTGCGGGTGGCAGCGAGCCTCGCCGTGATCTCCGCGATCGTCGCGGAGTACTTCGGCGGGCTGCAGAACGGTCTCGGCAGCCGGATCACGTCGGCGGCCTCCAACACCGCCTACGCCCGCGCCTGGTCCTACGTCGTGGCCGCCATCGTCCTCGGGCTGGTGTTCTACGTCGTCGCCCTCGCCGCCGAGCGCTACGCCATGCGCGGCCGCGCACCGCTCGACCTCTGACACCCCTCGTCCCCCACCGTCCGAACGCCACTGCCCCAAGGAGATCAAGTGAACCGTCCGACCCGCACCCGGTGGCTCGTCGTCGTGACCGCTGCCGCCCTCAGCACCTCCCTCGCGTCCTGCGGCACCACCGACGACGGGGACACCGGTGCCGCGGCGCCGTCGTCCTCGGGCGGCCTCACGAAGGTCAAGCTGCAGCTGCAGTGGTTCACCCAGGCGCAGTTCGCGGGTTACTTCGCAGCCGTCGACCAGGGGTACTACAAGGACTCGGGCCTCGACGTCGAGATCCTGGAGGGTGGGGTCGACATCGTGCCGCAGACGGTCCTGGCCCAGAACCAGGCCGACTACGCGATCGCCTGGGTGCCCAAGGCGCTCGCCTCACGCGAGCAGGGCGCCGGCATCACCGACGTCGGGCAGATCTTCCAGCGGTCGGGGACGCTCCAGGTGAGCTTCGCCGACAAGGGCATCACCAGCGCGACCGACCTGAAGGGCAAGAAGGTCGGCAACTGGGGCTTCGGCAACGAGTTCGAGCTGTTCGCCGGCATGACCAAGGCCGGGCTGAACCCCCAGCAGGACGTCTCCCTGGTGCAGCAGCAGTTCGACATGCAGGCGCTGCTCAAGGGTGACATCGACGCCGCGCAGGCCACGACCTACAACGAGTACGCGCAGGTCCTCGAGGCGAAGAACCCGAAGACGGGCAAGCTGTTCACGCCCGAGGACTTCACCTCGATCAGCTGGCAGGACGAGGGCACCGGCATGCTTCAGGACGCGGTGTGGGCCAACACCGAGAAGCTGAACGACGCCGCGTACCAGGCCCAGACGGTGAAGTTCCTGACCGCCAGCGCCAAGGGCTGGATCTACTGCCGCGACAACGCCGAGAAGTGCCGCGACATCGTGGTGGCCAAGGGTTCCAAGCTCGGCGCCAGCCACCAGCTGTGGCAGGTGAACGAGATCAACAAGCTCATCTGGCCCTCGTCGCAGGGCATCGGGCTCATCGACACCGCTGCCTGGGACCAGACCGTCACCATCGCCCGCGGCGCCAAGAACGCCGAGGGCAAGACCGTCCTGACCAAGCAGCCCGAAGGCCTCGCGTACACCAACGACTACATGACGCAGGCCCTCGACGCGCTCAAGAAGGACGGCACCGACGTCACGGGCACGTCCTTCAAGCCCCTCACCGTGACCCTGAAGGAGGGTGGCGCCTGAGGGCCACTCCCTGGGCACGGCGCCGCCGCTCGGCGGTTCCGTGCTTCAGCCGGCGCGTCGTGCGGCGTCATCGGGGTCTGCTGGCTGCCGTGGTCGGGACCGACGTCGCTTCGTTCGAGTGGGACCGCGGAGTCGCCGCGATCGTCAGCGACGCTGCCGAGCACGCGCACGATGTCGCCGCCGGCGCGCCCCCCAGCTCTCTTGCCGTGATCATGCGATCCCGGCTCGCCGGACAGCCACGCGAAAGCGCAGCACCGTCGCGCAGGGGGCCTGACGCACCGACCGGCCAGGTCGACACACCGCACGGGTCAACGACGAGTTCGGTGATGCCGGCGCGCAGCCGGTACGACGGGCCGCACGCGGGGGGTGGCAGCGGCGATCCGATCGCTGTCGGTGGCGGCTGCTTGGATGAGCGGGTGCTGAGAGTCGTCACCGCCAACGTCAACGGCGTCCGCGCCGCCGCCCGCCGCGGCGGGCTCGCGTGGCTCGTCGCCGCCGAGCCCGACGTCATCTGCCTGCAGGAGGTGCGTGCGGACGACGAGCAGCTGGCCGCCGAGCTGGAGCAGGGCGGCATCGGCGACTGGCACGTCGCCCACACCGAGGCCACCGACAAGGGTCGGGCGGGCGTCGCGGTCGTCAGCCGTCGGCCGCTCCTTGACGTGCGCGTCGATGCCCCCGGCTTCACCGCGGAGGGGCTGGACGGTGCGGGGCGCTGGGTCGAGGCCGACGTCGCCACCGACGCCGGACCCCTGACGGTCGTGTCGGCGTACGTGCACACCGGCCAGGCCGGCACCCCGCGCCAGCTCGAGAAGATGCGGTTCCTGTCGGCCATGACCTACCGGATGGGCATGCTCGCCGCCGACCCGACCCGTCTCGCGGTGGTCACCGGCGACCTCAACGTCGCTCACAGCCAGCGCGACATCAAGAACTGGAAGGGCAACCTGAAGAAGTCGGGCTTCCTGCCCGAGGAGCGCGCGGTGATCGACACCTGGCTCGCCGGCGGCTGGGCCGACGTCCACCGCGAGCTCGCGGGCGAGGGGCCCGGCCCCTACTCGTGGTGGAGCTGGCGCGGCCAGGCCTTCGACACCGACACCGGGTGGCGCATCGACTTCCAGCTCGGCACGACGGCGCTCAGGGCCCGCGCACGCTCGGCGTACGTCGGCAGGGCCGCAACGTACGCCGAGCGGTGGAGCGACCACGCTCCCGTGGTCGTGGACTATGACATCTGAGCGGCCGGACGACAGGCCGCTCGGACATCTGAGCATTGCTGCGCCACCCCGACGAGCTCGTCGCCCGGCTGCACCGCCTCGTGGCCGTGCGGTCTCGGTGAGCCGGGCCGCCGCGACGGCTACGGGCGAGCCGGTGTGCCGACTGCTCCGAAAAGGCTGCTTCGCGGCGGTCGAAGCAGCCGTATCAGCACAGTCGGGTGGGATCGACAGCTCAACCGCCGGTCAGCCCGCGCGAGCGCCGCGCGCGTGGTGGTGGCGCCGCCCATGCAGCCGCGGTTGCGGCTGCTGGTTAACCCTTCCGGGTTGCCGCCGCCGGTGGCCGGGTGGGACGTCGTCGTGGACGGTGGCTGGCTGGCCCGCCCCGACCTGTCCGGGGCCCACGCTGCACGCTGCGGATCGCCGTCGAGTACGACGGCGACCATCACCGCGCCGACCGCGCCCAATGCAGCGCGACATCGCCCGAGACGTCCGGGGTCAGGCGTCCGGCGCCGACGTCCGACCCAGACGCCGGAGCGAGGGGCCCGAGCCAAGACGCCCGAGCCCAGGGGTCCGAGCCGTGGGGCCCGAGCTCAAGGGCCCTAGCCGAGACGCCCGAGCCCGGGGACCCGAGCCGAGGGGCCGAGCCGAGCGGCGGAGCCGAGACGCCCGAGTCCGGCGCCCGAGTCCGGCGCCCGGGGTCCGATCAGTCGATCACTCGCCGTCGGGCTCGGGGGCCGAGCCGGGCTTGCTCATGGTGCCCATGGCCTTGG
>CAXTEJ010000004.1:0-139440 GCA_964243295.1 uncultured Actinomycetales bacterium
ACGACGCGCCGATGTAGCGGGCCTTGCCGGCCTTGACGACGTCGTGCAGCGCCTCGAGGGTCTCCTCGACCGGCACCGTGGGGTCCCAGCGGTGGATCTGGTAGAGGTCGACGTAGTCGGTCCCGAGCCGGCGCAGGCTCGCGTCGATCTCGTGCATGATCGCCACCCGCGACAGGCCCTGGCCGTTCGGGCCCGGACGCATGCGGCCGTGCACCTTGGTGGCGATCACGACGTCCTCGCGGCGCCCGAAGTCCGTCACCGCCCGGCCGACGATCTCCTCGCTCGAGCCGTCGGAGTAGACGTTGGCCGTGTCGAGGAAGGTCACCCCCGCCTCGAGCGCAGCCCGGATGAGCGGACGGCTCTGCTCCTCGGGCAGCGTCCAGGTGTGGTTGCCCCGCTGGGGGTCGCCGTAGGTCATGCACCCGAGCGCGATGCGCGAGACCTCGAGGCCGGTGCTGCCGAGCTTGACGTAGTCCATGGGCCCGATCCCATCCCACCCGCCGCGTCGTCGCACGCCGAAGGGGGCCGGCGCCCTCAATCCGGACGCAGGTCACGAAACGGTGACGATCGTCACCCAGATCTGGGAATCGGCAGTGACCTCCCCTTGACTGACCGCGCAGGCCGGGGCACCCACAGTGAGGGGACGATCCCGGACGGCGCATGTCACCGACACCATTTCCCAAAGGGGACTTCGTTGCCCGACTCATCGACACCAGGAGCGGCGCGCAAGGCGCTCGCGGTCCTGGCCGCAGGCGGCCTGCTCACCGCAGGCATCGCCGCAGCGTCACCGGCCGTGGCGGTCCAACGCACCGCCGACACCGGGACCGCTCAGGAGGGCTCGGGGACGACCGACTCCCCCTCCGACACCCCCGCCCCCGCAGACGGCCCCATCAAGGCCGACGGGGAGGAGGGCGACAAGCTCGGCGACGCCGACCGCGAGAAGCTCGCCGAGGCCGAGGCCTCCGGCGAGCCGACCACGACGATCATCGTGGTGACCAAGGACGGCGCCAGCGCCGACGTCGCCCAGAGCATCCGGGCCGCCGGCGGCTACGTGCGCTACGAGTCGGCGAAGCTCGGCTACCTCAGCGCCGTCGTCCGCACCGCGCAGGTGCTCAAGACCGCCGACCTGGCCAAGGTGCTGTCGGTCGACCTCGACGAGACCCTGAAGCAGCCCGAGCCGGTGGCGAGGGCCTCGAGCGGCGTCGACTACGACGGCCCCGACGCGGGCACGCCCAACAGCAACCCCTACATGCCGACCAAGGACACCGGGTCGATCGCCTTCAAGAGGGCGCACCCGACCTGGGACGGGCGCGGCGTGACCGTCGGCATCCTCGACTCCGGCGTCGACCTCGACCACCCGGCCCTCGCCCGCACCAGCACCGGCGAGAAGAAGATCACCGACTGGTTCACCGCGACCGACCCGGTCACCGAGGGCGAGTTCGTCGCCGGCGGCGACCCCACCTGGCTCGCGATGGTGCAGGACGCGACCGGCCCGACCTTCCCCGCCACCGGCATCTACCGCGGCTCGTCGTGGACGCTGCCCGCCACCGGCGCCTTCAAGATCAAGACCGTCGACGAGGCGAGGACCGAGCTCGAGGGCTGCGAGGTCTGCGGCGACCTCAACCGCGACGGCGACACGACCGACCGGATCGGCGTCCTGTACGACCCGGTGTCACACGCCGTGTGGGTCGACAGCGACGACGACAAGAGCTTCACCGACGAGATGGCGATGCAGCCGTACCGCGCGAGCGGGCAGGTCGGCCACCTCGGCACCGACAAGCGCGGCACCGACGTCCGCGAAAGCATGCCGTTCACCGTCGACTACCGCGAGCACGTCGACTACTCCATCCTCGGGCTGCCGGCTGAGACCTACAGCGACGTCACCGCCGTCGACCTGGGCATCACCACCGGTGAGCACGGCTCGCACGTCGCGGGCATCGCGGCCGCCAACGACATGTTCGGCGGCAGGATGGACGGCCAGGCGCCCGGCGCGAAGCTGGTCTCGGCTCGTGCCTGCTCCTTCGGGGCGGGCTGCACCGCCGCGGCTCTCACCGACGGCATGGCCGAGCTCGCCACCAACCGTGGCGTCGACATCATCAACATGTCGATCGGCGGTCTGCCGGCGCTCAACGACGGTGACAACGCGCGCGCCGACCTCTACAACCGGATCATCAACCAGCTCGGCGTCCAGATCGTGATCTCCGCCGGCAACTCGAGCGCGGCGCTGAACACCGTCGGCGACCCCTCGGTCGCCACGGACGTCGTCAGCGTCGGCGCCGACATCACGCGGGAGACCTGGAAGGCCAACTACGGCTCCGAGGTCGACTTCGACGAGAACATCATGCCGTTCAGCTCGGGCGGTCCCAGCGAGGACGGCGGCTTCAAGCCGAACATCACGGCGCCCGGCGCCGCGATCTCCACGACGCCGCTGTGGCTGCCCGGCTCCCCCGTCGCCGAGGCCGGCTACGACCTGCGCTCGGGGTACTCGATGCTGCAGGGCACCTCGATGGCCTCCCCCCAAGCTGCGGGCTCCATGACGCTGCTGCTGTCGGCGGCACGCCAGGCCGGCGTCACCAACACCACCCCCGCGGCGCTGCGCACGGCCGTCTACACCTCGGCCGCCTACAACGACGCCATCCCGGCGTTCCTGCAGGGCCACGGCCAGATCGACGTCCCGTCGGCCTGGAAGCTGCTGCGCACGAGCCTCGACACCTCCACGGTCATCGAGACCTCCGCGCCGGTCTGCACCGAGATCTGGGGCCTGCTCGGCCGCAACATCGGCACCGGCCTGTACAACCGCTGCTCGGCTGACGCCGGCGGCCAGGCACCGGACAGCCGCAAGGTCTACACCGTCACCCTCACCCGCACCGCCGGCGCCGAGGGCAACCGCCGCTACGCACTGCGGCTCAAGGGCGACGACGGCACCTTCCGGCTCACCCAGAGCTCGGTGCGGCTGCCGCTCAACACCCCGGTGTCGATCCGCGTGGTCGCCACGCCGGCGGCCGGTGCGCACAGCGCCGTCCTCGAGCTCGACGACGCCAGGCTCGCCGGTGTCGAGGGCTCGATGATGATGGTCGTGGCCGCGGGCCAGCAGTTCCCCGAGAGCAACACCATCACCACCAGCGGCGTCTCCAAGCGCAACGAGGTGCAGCGCTACTACGTCACCGTCCCCGAGGGCGTCAAGGCGCTCGAGCTGGGCATGTCCGGTCTCGCCGAGGGCAGCCAGACGCGGTTCCTCGCGTTCTCGCCGTACGGCGTCCCGGTCGACCCGACCAGCACGATCAACTGCTACCCGAGCTACGGCGAGGGCGGGAACGGCTGCAACCCCGCGGCACGCTCCTACACCAACCCCATGCCGGGCGTGTGGGAGATCCTGGTCGAGTCGCGTCGCACGTCGCCGCTGCTCGAGAACCCGTTCAACCTGACCGCCAAGCTGCTCGGCGCGACGGTCGACCCGGCCACCACCACGCTCGAGAGCGTCGCCAAGGGCGTCGCCACCCCGGTGCAGTGGACCGTGACCAACAACTACGCCGACGTCACCGCCACGGCGAACGGCGGGCCGCTCGGGTCGTCCCGCTCGCTGCAGGGCACGGCGACGGCCACCGGGGCCGACGTCGAGTACACCGTCGAGGTGCCCGAGGGCGCGAGCCGTCTGGACGTCGCGATCGGCAACACGAGTGACGCCCAGGCCGACCTCGACCTGTTCGTCAGCGGTCCCTCCGGTGACCTGTCCTCGGCGGACGGCGACTCGGAGGAGTCGGTGAGCTACACCGACCCGGAGCCCGGCACCTACACGGTGCGGATCGACAACTACGACGTGCCTGCGGGCACGACGACGTTCGACTACCGCGACGTGTTCTTCGCCGACGCGCTGGGCTCGCTGGCCGTCGACGGCACGCCGTTCGACCTGCCCCAGGGCAGCTCGAAGGTCGTCACCGGCACCGTGACCGCGAACGCCGCGGCCGCCGAAGGGCGCCAGCTGTTCGGCAGCATGTCGGTCGTAAGCGAGAGCGGTGCCGTCCTCGGCACCGGTGAGGTGCTCATCAAGGCCGTCACCGGCTGACCTCGCACCCCGCTCGCAGCACCACAGCAGCACCGCAGCAGGCCCCGCCGTCCTCGGCGGGGCCTGCTGTCGTCCTCGGCGGGGCCTGCTGTCGTCCTCGGCGGGGCCTGCTGGCGTCCCGGCCCCCACGACCCCCGTGATCATGCGATCGCGGCCCGCCGCTGCGGCACCGGGACCGGTCAGCCGCCCTCGTGCGCGGCGTACCGGTCGAGCAGTGCGCCGGCGCCGGCGCCGGCCTCGCCCTCCTGCGCGATGCCGGCGCGGAAGGACGCCAGCTTGCTCTTGCCGGCCGGGAACGGCGGCAGCAGCGGGACGTCAGGGTCGACCACGGCCTCGACCAGCGTGGGCCGGTCGGCCGCGAGCGCGGCGTCGAGGGCGGCGCCGACCTGCGCGGGGGCGTCGACGCGGATGCCGCGCAGCCCCAGCAGCTCGGCGTACCCGGCGTAGGGGAAGCCGGGCAGCCGCTGGCTGTCGACGAAGCGCGGGTCGCCCTCCATCTCGCGCTGCTCCCACGTCACCTCGGCGAGGTCGCCGTTGTGCAGCACGAGCACGACGAAGCGCGGGTCGGCCCACGAGCGCCACCGGTCGGCGACGGTGATGAGCTCGTTGACGCCGTTCATCTGCATCGCCCCGTCCCCGAGCATCGCGACGACCGGGCGCCCCGGCGACGCCAGCTTCGCCGCGAGCCCGTACGGCAGCGCCGACCCCATCGACGCGAGGGTGCTCGACAGGTGCGCCGGCACGCCACGGGGCAGCCGCAGCTGCCGGGCGTACCAGTAGACGACCGAGCCGACGTCCACGCTGACCTGGGCGTCGGCGGGCAGCCGGGCGCCCAGCTCGCGGACGACGAGCTCGGGGTTGAGCGGGCTCGCCGGGGTCGCGGCGCGGGCGGCGCTGATCTCGTGCCACGCGGCGACGTGCTGCTCCACCTCGCGGCGCCACGGCTGGTCGGGCCGCTCGGCAAGAAGCGGCAGCAGCGCCTGCAGCGTGAGGGCCGCGTCACCGGTGAGCCCCACCCGCACCGGGTAGCGACCGCCGAGGTGGCGCCCGTCGATGTCGACCTGGACGCCGGCCGCCTGACCGGGCGCGGGGTAGAACTCGGTCCACGGGTCGTTGGTGCCGACCATCAGCAGGGTGTCGCACTCGCCCAGCACGAAGGCGCTGGCGGTCGTGCCGAGGTGACCCATGACGCCGGCCGCGAGCGGCAGCGACTCGTCGACGTACGGCTTGCCGAGCAGGCTGGTCGTGATGCCGGCGCCCAGCTGCTCGGCGACGGCGACGACCTCTGCCTGGGCGTGGCGGGCGCCCTGCCCGACGAGCAGGGCGACGCGCTGCCCGGCGTTCAGCACCCGCACTGCCTCGGCGAGGTCGTCGTCGTGCGGCACGACCCGGGGTGCCCGCCACTGCGGCGTCGACGGGATGACGCCGTGCTCGTGGGCCTGCTCGTCCGGCGCCGGCAGCCGCTGGACGTCGTGCGGCAGGATCACGACGCACGGCGAACGGGTCGCGAGCGCGGTGCGGAACGCCCGGTCGAGCAGCATCGGCACCTGCTCGGCGGTGGTCGCGGTCGCCGAGAACTGGGCGGCGACGTCCTTCACCAGCGTGTGGAGGTCGACCTCCTGCTGGTACTGCGATCCCAGCGCCGTGCGCTCCTGCTGACCCATGACCGCGACGACGGGGACGCCGTCCAGCTTGGCGTCGTAGAGGCCGTTCAGCAGGTGCACGGCCCCCGGCCCCTGCGTCGACATCACGACGCCGACCTCGCCCGTGTACTTCGCGTGGCCGACCGCCATGAGGGCCGCATTCTCCTCGTGCCGCGCCTGCACGAACGCGGGATCACCGCCCGCGCGGCGCATCGCTCCCAGCAGCGTGTTGATGCCGTCGCCGGGATAGCCGAAGACCCGCTCGACGCCCCACGCCCGCAGCCGCTCGACCACCAGGTCGGCCACCAGCCGCGGCGGCTCGACCTGCGACGCGTCGTCGGCTGTGCTCTGCTCGCTCATGCCCGGCCGGTACCCGGCACACCCCCTCCTAGTCGGCGGCGTGGTCGGGCTGTCCGCCCTGGCCTGAAGGCCTTCTGTCGCAGTCCGGCTGGCGCTAGGTTCGCTGCGTGGCGCACCCACGCATGTACGACGACGCCGACCCGCTGCTCGTCCGGCTGCGCGAGATCTGCCTGGCGCTGCCGGAGTCGACCGAGGTCGAGGCGTGGGGGCGGCCCACGTTCCGGGCGGGCAAGATGTTCGCGATCTACTCCGGCGACCAGGTGCACGAGCACGCCCTGCTGCTCGTGCCCGACCCCGCCGAGCGGACGCCGCTGGAGCAGGACCCGCGCTTCTACCCGCCGCCGTACTACGGCGCGGCCGGCTGGCTCGCGCTCGACCTCGACGCTGCCCCCGTCGACTGGCAGGAGGTCGCCGAGCTGGTCGAGTCGTCGTACCGCGAGGTGGCGCTCAAGCGCATGCTGCGCGCCCTCGACGCGCGCGCGGCGCCCTGACAGGCTTCCGCCCATGACGAGCCTCGGCGTGATCTTCCCGCCCGACCTGCCGCCCGAGCAGCTGAGGTCGGTGGCGCTCGCCGCCGACGAGTCCGGTGTCGACGAGCTGTGGCTGTGGGAGGACTGCTTCAAGGAAAGCGGGATCGCCTGCGCCGCAGCGGTTCTGGCGTGGACGACGCGCATGCAGGTGGGCATCGGGCTGCTGCCGGTGCCGCTGCGCAACGTCGCCCTCACCGCGATGGAGCTCGCCACGCTCGAGCGGCTGTTCCCGGGCCGGGTGCTCCCCGGGGTCGGGCACGGCGTCCTGGACTGGATGGCGCAGGTCGGGGCGCGAGCCGAGTCGCCGATGACGCTGCTCGGCGAGTACACGACAGCGCTGCGATCCCTGCTGCACGGCGAGCCCGTGACGACGTCCGGCCGCTACATCAGCCTCACCGACGTCCGGCTCGACTGGCCACCGAGCCCGCCACCGCCGCTGCTGGTCGGCGCGGTGCGCGAGAAGACCGTCGCCCTGGCCGGCGAGCTCGGTGACGGCGTCATCCTCACCGGTGAGACCAGCCTCGAGGCGCTGCGCGAGGCCGCCGGTCGCCACCGCTCGGCGCGGGCCGCTCTCGGTCGCGAGGGTGACGGCGACGTCGTGGTCTTCGCCGTCGTGCCCGGGCGGCCGGACGCCGGCACCGTCGCCGCGCAGGTCACGGCGTACGCCGACGCCGGCGCCACGCGCATCGCCCTGCACTCGATCGGGGACGACGTCCCCGACCTCGCCGACTTCGCCCGGTTCGTCGGTGAGCAGGTGCGACCGCTCGTGCCGTGACGGCTCCGACGGCCTTGGGCGTGCGGCGTGGCCACCGAGCGCGCAGGCTGGGCGCATGAGCAGCCAGGAGCCGACGACCAGCAGCGAGTCCGAGTCCGTCGCGAGCGCCCGCAAGGGCGGTACGGAGGGCACGACCGACGCCGGCGTTGGGCCGTCGCAGAACCAGGGCGACCCCCTGCTGGCCGAGTCGTCCGCGGGCGACGAGAGCGCGGTCGACCACCCGCAGGCCGGCGCGGGCACGGCGGACTCGGCGTCGGCCTGACCTAGCGCTCGGGCGCGAGCCGCTCAGCAGTCGCCGGGTCGACCACCCCTCGGTGGTACTGCCGCAGCACCTGCCCGAACACCGCCTCACCTGGCGCGGCCGTGGCGAACAGCGTCATCGACGAGCGCAGCTTCGTCGCGTCGATCTCACCGAGCACGGCCACCGGGTCGTCACCGCCGAGGTCGACCAGCGCCCGGGCGCACTCGCGCAGCCGCTGCCCGAGCACCGGGTGGTCGACGTACGCGACCGCCTGGTCGAGGTCGGCTATCGCGTAGCGCCGGGCCGTCTCGCTGCGGCCCAGCCCCGCTAGCTGGGGGAAGACGAACCACATCCAGTGGCTGCGCTTGGCGCCGGCGCGCAGCTCGGCGAGCGCGCGGTCGTAGGTGCCGCCGGCGTCCTGCGCGTCGACGAAGTGCTGCAGCCCGAGGTCGTTCACGCCGTCGAGCATGCCGCGCGCGGACGACGGGCGCGCGCCGACCGCGGGTCGACCGTCGAGCATCAGGCGGCGCGCTCAGACCCGGACGTCGATGGCCAGCGTCAGGGTCACCGTGTCACCGAGCTCGACGCCGGCCCTGACCCGGGCGTCCTTGCGCAGCGGCACGAGGTAGCGGCCGTCCTTGGGCCACAGCGAGGTCGGCCAGGTGGTGCGCCCTATCCGCACCGTGACCGGGACCATGCCCCACCCGTACGTGACCTCCGGCGACACGTCCGCGATCACCTCGCACACGTCGTCCGGGACCCGCACGAAGTGGTGCGGCGCCGGCCCGCGCCAGCAGAACACCTCGCCCGTGACCTGCGTTTCCATGGGAGCACGGTAGGGCCACGACCGCTGGGGAGCCGGTGTCACAGCACGGACGTCATGCCGCCGTCGACGTAGATGATCTGCCCGTTGACGAAGTCGGACGCCGGGCTGGCCAGGAAGATCAGCGCGCCTACGAGGTCCTCGACCCTCCCCCACCGGCCGGCAGGGGTGCGGCCTCGCACCCACGCGCTGAAGGTCTCGTCGGCCACCAGCGCCGCGGTCAGCTCGGTGTCGACGTAGCCGGGCCCGATCGCGTTGACGCAGATGCCCGACGGCGCGAGGTCGGCGCACATGCCCTTGGTCAGCATCTTCAGCGCGCCCTTGGTGGCGGCGTACGGCGTGATGCCGGGGCGCGTGACCTCGCTCTGCACCGAGCAGATGGTGATGATCTTGCCTCGACCGCGCGGCACCATCGCCCGCGCGACCTCGCGCCCGACGAGGAACGCGCTCGTGAGGTTGGTCGCGAGCAGGCCGTGCCAGGCCTCGTCGGGGAACTCCAGCAGCGGCGCCCGGTGCTGGGCACCGGTGTTGTTCACGAGGACGTCGATCGGCCCGACCTCGGCCTCGATGCGGGCCACGCCGGCGCGCACGGCGTCGGGGTCCGTGCCGTCGAACGCCACGGCCACGACTCGACCGTCCGGGTGGCCTGCCGCCAACCGCTCACGCGCCGCCTCCAGCCGCTCGGGGTCACGGGCGTTGACGACGACGGTGCAGCCGGCGTCCAGCAGCCCGGCCGCGAGCGCCAGCCCGATGCCGCGGCTCGAGCCGGTCACGAGCGCTGTGGCGCCGCCGATGTCGAAGAGCGGGTGCGACATGGTCCTCCTCGGTGGTCGCGACCGGGGTGATCGCGGTGCAGGAGCTCCAGCATCGGGTCGGCCACCCTGATCCGGCACCCCGTCGGCGACCCGCTGCCTCACTCGGCGGCGGGAGCGGGCCGCTTCGCGCCGTAAGCGACCGCGCTCCTGCGCTGCCGGCATGACTGCGGTACGGCTCGGGCGTCGTGCACGCTGCCCACCCTCGAGGAAGGCGCCGCGCGTCCTGAGCTCGTTCATGTGCCTCGACGTACCCGTCGGGGGAGCCGGAGATCTGGGCGACGATCCTCCGCGCGCCGGGTGTGCGGGCCACGCTCAGGCCGCCTTGCGCCAGACGGAGACGTGGCTCTCGCTGTCACTGGTGAACGGACCGCCGAGCCAGTCCGCGCTGCGGCTCTCGAGGCGCATCCCCGCGAGCTCGGCCATCAGGTCGCACTCGGCGGGCCAGATGTACCGGAAGCTGCTGGCGCCGTAGGTCACCGTCCCGTCGTCGTGACGCCAGTAGTGCTGCGATGTGCCCTGCTGGGTCGTCAGGTCGTAGGTGTCGAACCCGGCGTGGTGCTGTCCTACATGGAACGGGACCGCCGCTTGACCGGGCGGAAACCGTCGGAGGCCCGGAACCCCCAGCTCGACGAGGAACCGCCCTCCCGGCCCGAGGTGACGCGCCGCATTGCGAAAGCAGGCGACCTGCTCGGCCTGGGTGCGGAGGTTGCTGATGCTGTTCCAGACGACGTAGACGAGGGCGAACTCCCCGGGCATCGTGCTGGTTGCCATGTCCCCGACCACGACCGGTACGTCGGCCCGCTTCGCGTGCAGCTGGTCGACCATCGGCTGGGACAGCTCGATGCCGCTGACCGCGACGCCCCGGGCGGCCAGCGGGATCGCGACCCTTCCCGTCCCGATCGCGAGCTCCAACGCTGCGCCCTCCCGGGCCAGGCCCACGAGAAGGTCGACGGCCGGGTCGAGCACCTCGGGCGCGAACATGAACGCGGAGGTCTCGTCGTACCACGCGGCCGCTGCCTGATCCCACAGGTCGCTGCTGGTCATCGCCCCAGACTCCCCCAGCGGCCTCGCCGGCCTCTACTGGTTTCCACGTCATGGCTGTAACGTCTGCTGGCGCTGACGGCGAACCGACGGGCGAGGAGTGCGGCCGAGTGGACGACAGCGCGGGCAAGACAACCGTCAACGACAGCGATGTGAGCGCCTTCGTCTCGTCCATCACCGATGACGACCGGCGGCGGGACGCCGAAGCCCTGGTCACACTCATGCAGGACGTCACGCGCGAGTCGCCGGTGATGTGGGGAGCGGCGATCATCGGCTTCGGCTCGCGCCACTACCGCTACCCTTCCGGCCGAGAAGGGGACACCGTTGCGGTGGGCTTCGCCCCCCGGAAGGCGCAGTCTGTGCTGTACCTGACAGGCGAGCTCGAGGACTACCACGACTTGCTCGGCCAGCTCGGACCTCACACGACGGGGAAAGGATGTCTCTACGTCAGGCACGTCGAGAAGGTCGACGATGGCGCCCTGCGAGAGATCGTCGCCCGTTCGTACCGAACCGGAACAGGCAATGAGCTGGCGTCGCCGCCTTCGACCTCCGGTGAGCAACCCGACGGCGGCTGAGGCGCGCCACCGAGGGGTCTCCAGCCGAGCTCCTTGGACGGAGGTCAGCGCCGGTGGGCCCCGTGGGGATCGAACCCACAACCCGCGGATTAAAAGTCCGCTGCTCTGCCAGTTGAGCTAGAGGCCCGAACGGGGACGAACCTCGAGTTCAGGAGCGTCTCCGGACAGGGGCCAAGGCTACCGGTGAGGCGGTCGGCGCTTGGACGCGTCACAGGGGCAGGCGCCGACCTCGTCAGGAGCTGACGCGGGCGAGGTAGACGGTGCTGGCGGAGATCCCGCGCGTGAGCGGGTTGGCGAACTCGACCCGCTCGGCCACAGCGCCGGCGAAGCACGCCGCCAGCACGTCGAGGAACCTCGGGTCGGGGTCGCCGTCCGACCACAGCCCGAAGACACCGCCCGGCGCGATCTGCCCGCGCAGCCGGGCCAGACCGTCCGGGGTGTAGAACCGCGCGTGCGAGGGGTGCAGCACATGAGTCGGCGTGTGGTCGATGTCGACCAGCACCGCGTCGTAGCGGCGGCGTCCGGGATTGGTGGCGGCCAGCGCAGCGTCGTCGGTGAGGTGGAAGAAGTCGCTACACAGCAGCTGGGTGCGGTCATCCGACAGCAGCTGCGCCGACAGCGGCAGCAGCCCGCGGTGGTGCCAGTCGATCACCGGCTGCAGCGCTTCGACCACGACCAGGTGGCGCACCCTCGCGTCCTCGAGCGCGGCGACAGCCGTGTAGCCGAGGCCGAGACCGCCCACGAGGACGTCGATCCCCTCGCGCTCGTCGGTGAGCTCGGTCAGGCCCAGGCGCGCCAGGGCCTCCTCGGCGTCGGTGAACAGCGTCGACATCAGATGCTCGTCGTCGAGCTTGGCCTCGAACACCTCGACGTCGAGGAGCGGGTGCCTGCGCCGGCGCAGGCTGATGGCCCCCATCGGCGTCTGCTGCCAGTCCAGCTCGGCGTATCGCGCGCTCACGTGCCCCCCGTCACGGTCAGACGGCGCCAGGTGCCGCCATCCGCGCGCACCGTCCACGCGAGAGTGGCACGGGACAAGCCCACCAGCCACCCGGCTCAGAGACTGACGCGACCACGCTGACGTGGGAGAGGCTGGCTCGCCGTCAGGTTGCCACCACTGCTTCCCGGGCACGCACAGCGGGGCCGGCGCATCGGCGCCGGCCCCGCTGGTAGTGAGGTGGAGCGTCAGTTCACGCGGACCGCGTCGATCGAGACCGTGCCGGTGCTGACGAACACGTTGATCGCGCGGACGTCGGTCAGGTCGCACGTGCTGCTGGCCAGGTCGACCTCGATGGTGTTGCCCTCGGTGCGGTTGCCCTGGATCTGGCACCACGTGAAGGCGTCACCGGTCTGCAGCGAGACGGGCACCGACGCCGGGGCCGGAGACATCTCGAACGACAGCGTGCTGCGACCGGTCAGGACGAACGGTGCGCCCTGTCCCGAGCCGAACCACGCGTTCTTGCTGCTGACGGTCAGCGACTGCGTGCCGTCGCTGGCGAAGCCCGTGCCGGTGGCGACGGTGCCAGCGTCGGTCTGCCAGTTGCCCGGCGCCCAGCCCTGCACGCCGTCCTCGAAGCTGAACAGCGTCTGCGCCGCGGTGGGCGAAGGCTTGCCGTTGACCGTGACGGTCGCGACGTTCGAGCGCCTGCCCTTGGTGTCGGCGATCGTGTAGCTCGCGGTCGTGCGACCCGACCAGCCCTCGGTCGGCACGAAGGTGATCTCGCCGTCCGAGACGGTCCAGGTGCCGGCCGACGTCGTGATGGTCGACTGCACCCCGGCCGTCGCCGTGTCGAGGTCGATCGACGCGAGGTCGAGAACGCCCGGGGCGTAGGCGATGTCGTTGGTGGTCACCGCGATCGACGCGGACTCACCGAACTCCACGGCCGCGGCGTCGTTGTCGGCGACGGGCGCGAAACGCTTGTTGGACGGCGAGTCCATGCGCTGCTCGAAGTTCTGCAGCGTGGTGCAGGTCGGGCTCGGGCAGTAGATCGTGAACCCGTCGTAGTCGGGGTACAGCGTGCCGTCGTCCTGCTTGTCGGACAGGATCCAGTACAGCGCGCCGTCGGTGCCGCCCTCGGCGACCGCACTGGTCCACTGCTGGTAGATCGCGTTGCGGATCGACTGGTCACGCAGGCCGAACTCGCCGAGCATCACCGGCTTGTTGATGCGCTCGGCTGCCGCGGTGTGCTGACGGATGTACGTCGTGCCCCACTGCGCCGTCTTGCCCCAGCTGTCGGGGTAGAGGTGATAGCTCATGACGTCCATGTTCGGCAGCGACGCGAGGCGCACCGTGTCGACGCCGCTGCTGCAGTCGTACTGCTCGTCCTTCAGCGACGGGTCGATGCAGAAGAAGCCCTCGTCGCCCATGCTCACCAGGTGCTTGCGGTCGATCGACTTGATGAACGTCGACATCTCGTCGGCCCACCCTGTCAGCGTGTCGGTGGTGCAGGTCGATGAGCGGGGGTAGCCCCCCGACCCGACGCACCGCGGCTCGTTGGCGAGCTCGAAGGTCATGATCGTCGGGTCGTCCTTGTACTTCACGCCCGTGATCGTGTTCACGCGGTTGAGGATGTGGGAGACGTAGTCCTTGTACCAGCCGCGGATGCGCGCGTCGGTGTAGAAGTCGTCGTGGTTGTCCAAACCGGCCCAGCGCACGTACTGGTCCATGCCGCCGAAGTCGGTCCAGTTGTTGGTGAACGGGATGACGAGCTTGAGGCCGTCCTGCTTGGCCCGCGCCACCACGGCGTCGAGCTTCTGCAGCCCCGAGGCGCCGTCGTTGTACGCCGGCCGCTGGGCCTTCGCGTCCCAGTACTGGATGTAGGTGCCGTCCTGGATCCCGGCGACCGAGTTCGAGCCGTCCTCGTTGCCGATGTCGAACCAGCCCCAGGTGCGGACGACGTCGAAGCCTGACGCCGCAGCCTTGTCGAGCACGGCGTCGCGCATCAGCGGCGACTTGTAGTGCAGGTAGTAGTTGTTGGTGCCGACGAAACGGAACGGCTGGTTGCCCAGCTTGAGGTCGGCGCCGTGGCGGGTCACGAAGGAGTCATCCGCTCTCGCGGGCTTGGGCGCTGCCGTGGCGGGGGCTGCGGTCAGCCCCAGCACCAGGGCAGCGACCCCGGTGAGTGCGGCGGCCAGCTTGGCGCGCCGTGGTGACGTGGACATCGTCGTCTCCGGTCAGTTGGTGGGTCGTCGGACGGTGGGGCGGGCGCGACGGGTCAGCGTCACGCGTCCTGCAGGGCGCGGGTGGCCAGCAGGAAGAAGGACTGCGCCTCGGCCGAGGTACCGGGCCGGTCGAAACGCGGGGAACCGCACGCGGGGACGACGAAGCCGTCCTCGTCCACGTGCTCGGTGACGGTCTGCACGAGGTCGCGCGCGGTGTCGGCGTAACCGGGCTCGAGCCAGCCGTCGGCGGCACCGACCGCGGCGGCGTACGCCAGCATCAGGGCCAGCGTGCACTCCTCGAAGGTGGTGGGGTCGTCGACGACGTCGTGGAACAGCCCGGACGCCGCGCGGTGCGGCAGCAGCACGTCGATGAGCTCACGGGCCTCCGCACCGAAGGCGGAAGCATCGTCGGCGTGACGGGCGCTGCGGGCCAGACCCGCTGCCACCCAACCGTTCCCGCTGCCCCAGTGGACGTCGCGCACGGCCTCGCCGCGAGCCTCGTCCCACTGGTGGGCCCACAGCCCCGAGTCGTCACGCAGCCGGGTGCGGTGCCCGTCGAGCTGTCGGCGTGCCTCGTCGGACAGGCCGCAGCGCACCAGCAGCGGCACGACCATGTAGACGCTGTCGACCCACACCTGCTGCTCACCCTCGATGTGGAACAGCGTGCCGTCGTCGGCGCGCGGGCAGTCGCGCAGCAGCCAGTCCAGCTGGCGCTGCAGCCCCTTCCCGGCGCGGTCGTCGCCGCCGGCCTCGGCCAGCCACGCGACGGCCTCACCGTTCGCGGCGCAGTTCACGGTGCCGTAGTCGTCGATCTCGCCGAGCTTGCCGGCGGGCGTCTGGCGCGTCAGGGCGTCACGGGCGAGCACCCGCACGAGGTCGAGCCGCCCCCGGTCGAGCAGGGCGTGGCTTGCCACGCCCTGCTCCCAGGACTGCCGGGCGGTGCCGAGCAGCGCCTGCAGCACCCGGTCCTCGACCGGCGACGTCACGCCAGGGCACCTGCAGCCAGCGACGCGGCCAGCCCCGGCGCCAGCGGCAGGCGTGCGAGCAGCGTCGCCTGCACGGCGTGGTAGAGGTCCGGCTTGCCCGGCCACACGGTCGCCACGGGGTGGTTGTGCGCGTCGAGCTGGTGGTGCCACGACCCACGCTCGGTGTCGACGAGGTGGGTGCGCACGTACCCCCACCAGCTCGCCTCGAGCGCCGCGTAGCGGCTGTCACCGGTGCGCCGGTGCAGAGCACCGGCGGCCGCGACCGCCTCGGCTGCGACCCAGTGCATCCTGTCGTGCACGACCGGCCGGCCGTCCCAGTCGGTGGTGTAGACGAAGCCGTCCGCACCGTCGGCGTGCCAGCCGTCCGCCACCGCCCGGTCGAACAGCTCGCGCGCCGCCGGCTCCAGCCACGGGGGTGCCTCGCCACCGAGGGTGGCCTCGACGTGCAGCAGCAGCCGCGACCACTCGAGGGCGTGCCCGACCGTCGCGCCGTAGGGCTGGAAGGGGTCGTCCGGCCTGTCGACGTTGTGCTCGGGCAGTGGCGTCCAGTCGGGCGTGAAGTGCTCGGGCACGCGCCACCCGTTGGTGCGGGCCCAGCCCACGACCGAGTCGGCGATGCGCAGGGCCCGGTCGCTCCAGCGCCGATCTCCTGTCGCGTCGGCTGCCGCCAGCAACGCCTCGACGGCGTGCATGTTGGCGTTGACCCCGCGGTAGTCGTCGAGCGTGCTGAAGGCGGAGTCCCAGCAGTCGACGCACAGCCCGGCTGCGTCGTCCCAGAACCGCTCGTCGAACACGGCGAGCGCGTCATCGAGCAGAGCCCGTGCGCCCGGGCGCCCCGCAATGGTGGCCGAGGCGGCGGCGAGCACGACGAACGCGTGCCCGTAGGCCTCCTTCCCCTCGGCCGGGACGCCGTCGGGACCAAGGCTCGGGTACCAGCCGCCGTTCTCGCGGTCACGTAGCGGACCGGTCAGCCCGGCGACCGCGAGGTCGGCGAGCTCACCCGCCCCCGGCTGGCCCAGCAGGTGGCCCAGCGAGTAGACGTGCGCCATGCGCGCCGTGATCCACGTGTGCAACGGCTTGGACAGGTCGGGGGCACCGTCGTCGTCCAGCCATGACGACCCACCCCGCGGGTGAGGGAAGCCCCGGCCGAACTCGAGCAGCCGACGGCACTCGTCGTCCAGCCACCCGGTGTCGTAGGCGGTGCGCTGCAACGCGTCGGGGCTCAGGGTCACTTGGTCGCTCCCGACGTGAAGCCGTTGTAGATGAACCGCTGCAGCGCCAGGAAGGCCAGGAGCGTCGGGACGATGACGATGATGACGCCCGCCGAGATGACCTCCCACTGCGCGCTGAACGGGCCCTTGAAGCGGAACAGCGAGGTGCTGATGACGCCGAGGTCGGGCGAGGGCATGTAGAGGAACGGCAGGTAGAACTCGTTGTAGATCGCGATCCCCTTGACGATGACCACGGTGGCGATGGCCGGCTTCAGCAGCGGCAGGATGATGCGGAAGAAGATCGCGATGTGGCCGGCGCCGTCGAGCGCGGCTGCCTCGTCGAGCTCCTTGGGCACTCCCCGCAGGAACTGCATGAAGATGTAGATCGAGATGATGTCGGTGCCGAGGAACAGCACGATCACCGACCACCGGGTGTTGAACAGCTCCAGGTTGTTGATCACCTGGAACGTCGCGACCTGGGTCGTGACGCCGGGCACGAGGGTGGCCGTCAGGAACAGCGCGACGACCAGCTTGCGCAGCCGGAACTCGAACCGGTCGAGCGCGTACGACGCCATCGACCCGATCAGCACCGTGCCTGTCACCGAGATGGCCAGGATGATCGCGGTGTTGAGGAAGCCCCTGACCATCGCGCCCTGGCTGAAGGCGGTGACGAAGTTGTCGGTCGTCCACTGCTTCGGGAGGGCGAACGGGCCCGAGGAGCGGTAGTCCTCGGTCGTCTTGAAGCTGGCGATGAGGATGACCAGCATCGGCACGATCACGACGAGCGTCGCCGCGACCAGGGACGTGTACTTGAATCCGCTACCGAGCCGGCCGCGGACCCTCGACCCGCCGTGGGCGGCCGGGATCGTCGGGATGGTCGGGGTGGTCGGGGCGCCGGGAGTGGTGACGGCGGTCATGTGAGGTTCACCTTCTCCTCGGGGACGAGGCGGCGCTGGACCAGCGTGGCGATCAGGACGATGACCAGCAGCACGACGGCCATGGCCGAGGCCAGGCCCACCTTCTGGAACTTGAAGGCGGTCTCGACCGCCTGGATGACGAAGGTCTTCGAGCCGTTGGCGCCGGTGGTCATGATGTAGGGGATCTCGAACACCGACAGCGCACCGGAGACGGCGAGGATGAACGAGAGCCCGACGATCGGCTTGATGCCCGGCAGGATGATGTAGCGGAACTGCTGCCAGCGGGTGGCGCCGTCGATGGCGGCGGCCTCGTAGAGCATCGAGGGGATCGACTGGATCGCCCCGAGGAAGAGCACGAAGTTCAGGCCCATGTAGCGCCAGACCGAGGTGCCGGCAAGCGAGTAGTTGATGAGCGAGGGGTCGCCCAGCCACTGCGGCGGGTCGGACACACCGATCAGCGCCAGCGTGGTGTCGAGCGTTCCGCCGGGGCGGAAGAAGTACAGGAAGATGAACCCGATCGCGACGCCGTTGACCAGGAACGGGAAGAACAGGACACCCTTGAAGAAGTTCTGGAACTTGGTGTTGAAGCTCAGGATCGTCGCGAAGTAGAGCGCGAGGACCATCTGGACGACCGAACCGCCGAGGTAGAACAGGCTGACCTTGAACACGCTGAACAGCGCGGGTCGCGTCGCGATCTCGACGTAGTTCTCCGCGCCGACGAACTCCTTGACCGGGTCTAGTCCGTCCCAGTCGGTCAGGCTGTACCAGAACATGTTTGCGACCGGCACGTAGGTGAACACCACGAGCAGGACGAGTGGGACCAGCAGGAACAGGTACGGCGTCGCTGACTTGCTGAAGCGGCGGCGGAAACCCGCGCGACGCGGTGACGCCGTCTGCGAGACCGCGACGGCGGCCTCCGCGGCGCGCACGCCGCCGGTAGTGGGTGCGGTCATGGGTCTTCCTTCCTCGGCGGCGACTCTGCCACCTACAGGACGGGGAGCGGGCGCGCCCGGCGAACCGGGCGCGCCCAACGTCCGTCCGTCAGCTCTCGGCCGTCTTGCGGGCCTCGGACCAACGCTTGTTGAGGTCACCGAAGATGTCCTCGAGGCTCTCGTCCTTGGCGCCGCGAGCGGCGTCGACGATGCGCTGGCGGTAGGTCGGCTCGTAGAGGCCGATCTCGCCCTGCTTGTCGATGTTGCCGACGAGCGACTCCTTGCCGGCGGGCGCGGGGGTGAGCTCGATGAACTCGACCTTCGCGTCCTGGAAGTCCTTCAGCGACTCGGGGAGCTTGTCGGACTTGACCGGGCTGATGCCGCCCTCGGTCTCGGCGTAGCCGGACTCGTTGGCGAACCAGTCGACCCAGGCCCGAGCCGCGGCCTTGTGCTCGGAGTTGCGGTTGATGCCGTTCTTGTAGTCACCCGCGATGACCGTGTGGAACTTGCCGTCGACCTGGACCGGGAAGGGCATGTAGCCGACGTCGGCCTTGTTGGGCGCCGAGGCCTGCATCTGCGTGACGGCCCACGAGCCGAGTCGCATGGTGGCGACCTTGCCGGTGCCGAGCAGGTTCTTCGAGGACTCCCAGTCGGTCGTCGTCGGGTCGGGCTCGGTGAGCTTGTTCTTGACCGCGTCGAAGAGCAGCTTGTCGCTCACGTAGTGGTCCTTGCCCTCCGCCCAGGGTGCGTCGTCCGTCGCGAGCTCGTTGACCGCGTCGGCGTTCGCCGAGATCGCACCCCGGTCGCCTTCCCACTGGGTGAGGGGCCAGCCGTCCTTGTAGTTCGTGTAGAGCGGGATGGCGCCGGTGGCCTTGACCTTCTGCAGGTCGGCCAGGAAGGCGTCGGGCGTGGTCGGCAGCTCGTTGACGCCGGCCTTGGCCCAGACCTTCTTGTTGTAGACGAAGCCCTGCGCGTTGCCGACGACCGCGAGGCCGTAGCCCTTGCCGTCGTAGGCCTGCTCGTCGATGAAGCGGTACTTCTGCTTCAGCTCGTCGACGGTGCCGAGGGGCTCGAAGAACGTCGGGAGCTGGTCGGCGGTCACCGAGTTGGGGATCGGCAGGACGTCGCCGTAGTCCTTGGTGTTCATCCGGATGCGGACTTCACCCTCGTAGTCGGTGATCGCCTCGAAGTTGACCTTGACCTCGGGGAACTTGGCCTCGAAGGTCTTCTTGTAGTCCTTGAACGTGCTGTTGACCAGGTCGGTGCGCTGCGTGAGCACGGTGATCGTGCCGCTCGGGGCCGCGCTGCTGTCGCCACCGGCGTCGCTGCTGGACTCGGCGCTGCCGCCGCCGCACGCCGTCAGCGCCAGGGCGCCGACCATGGCGCCACAAGCGATCTGAAACCTCGTCAGGGCCATTACTACCTCCGTCCGCCGCTTCGTCGCGGCGCTCGATCGCGGGGTTCGGGTGACCCCTGCCGACAGATACGGAAACACGTGTGTCTCACGTTGTCAACGCTCCCGCAAAAGATCTGCCCGGAACGTTACCCGTCCGTGTCGTCGAGGTGACCTCCTGCGCCGGCCGTGGGGCGCCGACGGGCGGACGCACGCCAGAGCCTGACACGCCGGACCGCTGACAGCGAGGGCCAACGCAGCGGCGCAAGCCCGGCTGGGCACCGCCGACCGCGGCGGCTGCCCGTCGAACGACTACGGCAGCGTGGCCCCGGCCTGCAGCTCGGCGAAGCGCCCGCCGCGCGCCATCAGGGCCTCGTACGTGCCCTCCTCGACGACCCGGCCGTGGTCCATGACGAGGATCCGGTCCGCCGTCCGCACGGTGGACAGCCGGTGGGCGACCACGAAGGTCGTGCGACCGGCCATTAGGCCCTCGAGGGCGCGCTGGATCCGCGACTCGCTGAGCGGGTCGAGGGCGCTGGTGGCCTCGTCGAGCAGCAGCACCCGCGGGTCTCGCACCAGGGCGCGCGCGATCGCGATGCGCTGGCGCTGCCCGCCCGACAGCGTGGCGCCGTTGGGGCCGACCACCGTGTCGAGGCCTCGATCGGTCTCACTGACGAAGTCCCACGCCTGGGCGTCCTTCAGCGCCTGCACGACCTCGTCGTCACCGACCTCCGCGCGCCCGAAGGCGACGTTCTCACGGATGGTGCCGTCGAACAGCACGGTGCTCTGGCTGACGACCGACACGTGCCGCCGGTAGGTGCGCAGATCGAGGCTCTGCAGGTCACGGCCGTCGAGCAGCACCCGCCCGGCGGTGGGCTTGACGAAGCCGAGCACCAGGTTCAAGGCGCTGGACTTGCCCGAGCCGGACGGCCCGACCAGCGCGACGGTGCTGCCGGGCTCGACGGTGAAGGACTGGTCCTGGACGGCGTCCTCGGCGGCGTCGGGGTAGCGCAGCGAGACGTGCTCGAAGGTGATCTGCCCACGGACGCTGCGGACCGGCGTCCGGCCGTCGTTGCGCTCGAGGTCGTCGGTGGCGAGCACCTCACCGATGGACTTCACCGACTCGAGGCCGCGGGTGACGATGGGGGCCAGGGCGGTCATGGCGATGACGCTGCCGGTCAGCGTGATCATGTACGACGACACCAGGACGACGTCGCCGGGCGTGACGGGCAGCCACTGGCTCCACGCGAGCCAGGCGGCACCGACGAGGCACCCCACCGAGAACAGCTGGTAGCTGATCCAGCCCGCGGCGGAGAAGAAGCCGTTGGCCTGGTCGAGGTCGAGGCCCGCGGTGCGCACCCGGGAGATGCTCTTGCCGATGCGGGCGACCTCGCGCTGCTCGAGGCCGTGGGCGCGCGTCAGCGGCACCATGGTGGTCATCTCGGCGACCTTGGCCGACATCTGCTCGACCTCCTGGCGGAACTCCGCGTTGCGCTGGGTGAGGCGGTGGCGCAGCAGCGACACGCTCAGCCCGGCGATGATGACGAGCAGCACGAGCGGCCCGACGAGCGCCGGCGCCTGCACCGCGGTCAGGGCGATGCCGCCGATCATGGTGACGACGGCCTGCAGGCCCAGGTCGAAGGACTGGCGCAGCATCTGCTCGACGTTCTCGACGTCGCGCACCACCTTGGTCTGCAGCGTCGACGCCCGAGCGGTGGCGTAGAAGCCGATGCTCAGCTCCTGGATGCGCTGGGTCAGCGCGGCGCGCAGCCGCAGCTCGGCGTTGCGGATGGCACGGCTCTGCAGCCGCACGTAGAGCATGTTGGTCGGCAGGTTCTGCAGCACCAGCACCGTGAGCAGCACCGCGTTGATCCACAGCTGCCGGGCCGGCGCGTGGCTCACGACGACGTCGATGATGCGCGCGGTGAAGAAGGGCATCAGCCAGGCGGGGCTGGACTTGATGACGAAGAAGAAGACCGCGCCGGCGACGCGGCCCCGGTCGACCGCCAGCAGGCGTCCGATCGAGCGCACCGGGTGGTCGCGGGTGATGCCGGGGTCGGCGGCACCCCAGCCCTCGGAAGGCGCACCCGTGCGGGGCGCAGGTGGGGCGTCGCTCATGACGTCGGGCACGGAAGATCTCCCCTTCGGGGTCGTTCGCGGGGTCCCTCCCCGCCTTCGCGGGGGGCGACCGTCAGGGGGTGCGGGGGCTGGGGACGGCGTGGCCGGCCTCGGGGGCGCGCTCGCCGGAGCCGCGCAGCACCAGGCCGGTCTCGAGCACGACGGCGACGTTCCCTCGAGCGGGTCCGTGCAGCTCGCCGAGCAGCGTGCGCGCAGCCACGGCGCCGATCTCGCCGGGCTCGTGGCTGAGCGTGGTGACGTCGAGCAGCTCGCTCGCGTCGAAGTCGTCGAACGACACCAGGGCGACGCGGGTGCGGGTGCGGCGCATCGCCTCGATGGCGCCGAGAGCGATGACGTTGTTGGTGGGCAGCACGGCGGTCGGGGGGCGACGCCCGAGGTACAGGTCGGCCGCGGCGCGCCGCGCCTGCTCGGTGGTGCTGAGGCCGGTGATGACCAGCTGGGGGTCGTCGTCCAACCCGAGCTCGGCGCAGACCGCACGGAAGCCCTCGACGCGCTCCCTGGCGGTCCACAGGTCGAGGTGGTCGGCGAGCAGCGCGATGCGGCGGTGCCCGTGGTCGGCCAGGTGGGTCACCGCCTGCCGGACCCCGGCACGGTTGTCGACCACGACCGAGGGAGCGTGCAGACCGTTCGGCGGGCGGTCGACGAAGACCACGGAGGTGCCGCGGGACACGTCGGCCTCGAGGAAGGAGTAGTCCTGTCCGCTGGGCACCACGAGCAGCCCGCGCACGCGGCGGGACAGCATGGACGCCACCAGGCGCCGCTCGTGCTCGGCGTCGTCGCCCGAGCTGGCCACGAGCAGCTCGAGGCCGGCCTCGACGAGCACGGCCTCCGCGCCCCCGGCCAGCCGGGAGTAGAACGGGTTGCCGAGGTTGCCGATGATCAGGCCCACGAGGTTCGACTGCGCGCCAGCTCGCAGCTCGCGCGCGATGGTGTTCGGCACGTAGCCGAGCTCGGCGGCGGCATCCTGCACCCGCTGCCGGACGCCGTCACTGACGTTGGGGTGGTCGTTGAAGACCCGCGACGCCGTCTTCAAGCTCACCCCCGCGAGGGCTGCGACGTCACTCAGGGTGGCGTGGGCGGGGACGGGCACCATCACATGCTGCCGCACCGCGCGCTCCCCCCTCATCATCCACCTCTCGTCGTGTCCCGATCGTCCCCCGCGATGTCCCGCGTTGTCAATCGCGGAACGCCCCACGGTGGACGACGATCTGCGTGGCGCACGTGATCGTTTTGACAGCGTTGGCAGGCGATGGGACCGTGCCAGCGCCCGGACGATGACGAGGAGGTCGGCACAGATGGTGGACGTGCAGCGAGTCGAGGAGGGCTGGCGCCTTCGCGCCCGGTCCGGTGCGCCAGCCGAGCAGGTCGAGCGGCTGGGTGATGACCTGCCGGCGACGGTGCCGGGGACCGCGCACACCGACCTCGTGGCGGCCGGGCTGATCGACGACATCGCCCTGACCGGCCTGGAGACCGACCAGGACTGGGTGCAGGACGTCGACTGGAGCTACACCGCGACCGTCGACGCCACAGCCGCGACCGGCGCCGTGCGCGAGCTGGTGCTGGAGGGCCTCGACACCCTGGCGACGGTGCTGGTCGACGGCCGCGAGGTGCTGCGCAGCAGCGACATGTTCCACCAGCACGTCCTGGACGTGACCGACGCCGGCGACTCCTTCGAGCTTCGCGTCGACTTCGACGCCGCGATGCCGGAGGCCAAGCGCCGCGAGGCCGAGATCGGCACGCTGCCGCGGCCGTACTGGTTCCCCTACAACTACCTGCGCAAGATGGCGTGCAGCTACGGCTGGGACTGGGGCCCGACCACCGCGACGAGCGGCATCTGGCAGCCGGTGTCGTTGCGCTCGTGGAGCGAGGCACGGCTGGCCGAGGTCGACGTGCGCGCCAGCGTCGTCGACGGCGTCCCGACGCTCGACCTGGCCGTGCGCACGCAGGTCGCGCCGGGCTCCTCGCCGGCCGGGCTGACCGCCCACGTGACCCTGGCCGGCTCGTCGTCCGAGCTCGTGCTCGACGGCGGCGCCGGCAGCACCCGGCTGCAGGACGACTCGCTCGCGCTGTGGTGGCCGCGTGGCTACGGCCAGCCCGCCCTGCACGACCTGGCCGTCGAGCTGCGCTCCGCCGACGGCACCGTGCTCGACCGCGACGAGCGGCGCGTGGGCTTTCGCAGCATCGAGCTCGACCAGACGCCGGACGACGAGGGCCGCACCTTCGCCCTGGTCGTGAACGGCCGCCGGGTCTGGGTGCGGGGCTTCAACTGGATCCCGGACGACCCGTTCCCGCACCGTGTCGACCGCGCCCGCTACGCCGACCGCATCCAGCACGCTGTCGACGCCAACGCCAACCTGCTGCGGGTGTGGGGTGGCGGCCGGTTCGAGTCCGACGACTTCTACGACGAGTGCGACGAGCGCGGGTTGCTGGTGTGGCAGGACTTCCTGTTCGCCTGCGCGGCCTACGACGAGGACGAGCAGACGGTCCGTGAGGTGACCGAGGAGGTCACCCAGAACGTGCAGCGGCTGCGTCACCGCGCGTCGCTCGCCCTGTGGTGCGGCGGCAACGAGTGCCTCGAGGGCCACGCGCACTGGGGCTGGCAGCCGACGCTCGACGGCCGGCCGTGGGGCGAGCACTACTACCGCACGCTGCTGCCCGAGCGCGTCGCAGCGCTCGACGGCACCCGGCCCTACATCCCGGGCTCACCCTTCACGAACACCCCCGACGGCGACCCGCAGGACAGCCGCGACGGCACCAACCACATCTGGACGACCTGGGGCATGGTCGACTACGAGTACTACGAGTGGTACCGGCCGCGGTTCGTGGCCGAGTTCGGCTACCAGGCTCCGGCGTCCTACCCGACGCTGCTGCGCGCCACCGGTACCGACGAGATCGATCCCGCCTCGCCGGTGCTGCAGAGCCACCAGAAGGCACTGGGCGAGGACAAGCTGGCCCTCGGGCTGCAGCGGCACTTCTTCGACCCGGTGACCGACCCCAAGGCCTGGTACTACGCCAACCAGCTGCTGCAGGCGCGGGCCGTGACCCTCGGCATCCCCCACTTCCGCAGCCAGTACGAGCGCTGCTCGGGCACCGTGTGGTGGCAGCTCAACGACTGCTGGCCGTCGCTGTCGTGGGCCGTCCTCGACGTCGCCGGTGAGCGTCGCCTGGGCTACCACGCGATCCGCGATGCCTACGCCGACCGGATCGCGGTGCTGTCGGTGCCGTCGGGCGACATGCGCCTCACGCTCGTCAACGACTCCGACGAGCCGTGGGACGCGACCGCGCGGGTGCGTCACGAGGCGCTGGTCGGCGGCACGCTCGCCGAGGGTGAGCTCACCGTCGTGGTGCCCCCCCGCAGCGCAGAGCGGGTGCTCGTCGCCGACGTCACCGGTCGACGCGTCGACGCCTCCGTGGACGAGCTCGTGGTCGTCGACGTGCCCGGCGCCCCCCGCACGGTGCGTGCCTCGCGCCCCGACCGCGCGATCGTCGCGCTGCAGCCGCAGTCCGTCACCGCCACCGCCGAGCAGCGCGACGGCGCTGTCGTGGTGCGCGTGGTGGCGGGTGCGCTGGTGCGCGACCTGTCGCTGCTCGCCGAGCTTCGGGGCTTCGGCTACCGCGTCGAAGGCCAGCTCGCCACGCTCGTCGCCGGTGAGGAGCACGAGTTCACCGTGCACCGCACCGACCGGGCCGTGACCGTCGACGAGCTCGGCGACCTCGACGAGCTGCTGTGGTCCGACAACAAGGTCCGCGACATCAGCGCCGTGGAGTGACCCGTGCTGGTCGACATGCCGCTGGAGCGGCTGCGCGAGCACCGGCCTGAAGCGCCTGCGGCGCAGGGGTTCGAGGAGTTCTGGTCGTCGACCCTGGCCACGGCGCGCAGCCACGACGTCGCGGTCGAGCGGTCACCGTGGGCGGTCAGCCTGCCGCACGTGCTCGTCGAGGACGTCACGTTCAGCGGGTACGACGGCCAGCGGGTGCGCGGCTGGCTGCTGCGCCCGCTCGGGGCCACCGGTCCGCTGCCGTGCGTCGTGATGTTCGAGGGGTACGGCGGCGGGCGCGGCCTGCCGCACGAGTGGCTGTTCTGGCCCGCGGCCGGCGCCGCCGTGCTCGTGATGGACGTGCGCGGCCAGGGCTCGGGCCACCGTCGGGGTGACACCCCCGACCTCGGTCCGGCGTCCGGGCCCCACCAGAGCGGCTTTCTGACCCTGGGGCTGCAGTCGCCGGAGACGTACTACTACCGGCGGCTGTTCACCGACGCCGCCCGCGCGGTCGACGCCGCGCGCAGCCTGCCCGAGGTCGACCCGGCCCGCGTCGTCGTCGGCGGCGCGAGCCAGGGCGGCGGCATCACGCTGGCCACGGCCGGGCTCGTGCCCGACGTCGCCGCGGCGATGCCCGACGTGCCGTTCCTGTGCCACGTCGAGCGCGCGGTCGAGATCACCGACGCTTTCCCCTACCAGGAGCTGCGGCTCTGGCTTCGCATGCACCCGGACGACGTCGAGCAGGCGCTCGCCACGGTGGCGCTGTTCGACGGGGTGACCTTCGCCCAGCGGGCCACGGCGCCGGCGCTGTTCTCCGTCGGCCTCATGGACGACGTGTGCCCGCCCTCGACGGTCTTCGCGGCGCACAACCACTACGCCGGGCCCGCGAGGATGCAGGTCTGGCCGTACTCCGGCCACGAGGGGGGCGGGGCCGCCCAGGCGCTGCACCAGCTGGCCTTCCTGCGCGAGCTCGGCATCCTTCCCGCCTGACCCTGCGCGGTGATCACGCGATCCCAGCCCGTCGGACTTCCGTGATCATGCAATCGCGGCCCGTCGGACGTCCGTGATCATGCAATCGCGGCCCGGCCGGTCCTCCCGGGGCTCGGTCCGGACGAGGGCCGGCAGCCTCCGGACCGCTGCTCGCAAGCTCGCTTGACGCGGCCCTCCGGCTACCCGCCCTCGTCCTTCGATTCCCCGTCTTCCGTTGCCGGGGTGGCCTCGTGGGCGCAGCGTCCCCGTGCAGCCGGACGCCGGTGCACCGGCGGGGCGCTACCGGCCGCCGTGCCGCACCTGCGGACTCGGGCGACCTGTCCGGTGGGGTCGTGCGGCCGGTGAACTGCCACACCGACATGCAGATGTGGACTCCCCCGCGCACGTCGTGCTCGAGCGGCCGCACGATCACCAGTTGCGCATGTTGGTGTGGCGGTGCAGGGGCGCACACGGGCAGGAGCCGAGAGCCGGTGGCGGATGTCTGCGTCAAGCGAGCTAGCAGCGCGAGCGAGCAGCGGGCCGGAGGCCGCCGCGTCTCGGCCGACCCAGATCGCAGCGAGCCGGAATCGCATGATCACGGGGGTCGATCGGCAGACCGCGTAGACCGCGGCTGAGGCGTGGTGGCCGGAGGTCCGCGTCAAGCGAGCTTGCGAGCAGCGGGCCGGAGGCTGCCGCGTCTCGGCCGACCCCACGCGGGTCGAGCTACATGGTCCAGGGCTCGGCGTGCACGTCGACGTCGTCGGACCACTGACGCTGCAGCGCCTGGATCTGCTCCACCACGTCGGACGGCAGCGGCGCGACCTCGCGGGTGCGGGAGACGAGCTCGTCGAGGTTCTCGCGCTTGCTCGCGGAGCCGACGGTGGCCACGACCTGCGGGTGGCTGAACGCGAAGCGGATGCAGAACTCGGCCCAGCTGTCGATGCCCGAGGCCTCGAAGATCGGCGCCACCTGGGTGGCCCGCTGCTGCAGGTAGGGCTGCCACGCGGCGCCGGGCACGTCGCGCAGCGTGTGCACCGGGGCACCCGACACCGTGCGCATGGCGATGACGCTGGCATCGCGCGCCAGCAGCTCGTCCCACAGCTCGTTGGAGGCGAAGCGCTGCAGCGGGTTCAGGTAGGTGATGAAGCCGTCGACCAGCCCGTCCAGGTGGCCGGCACGCAGTGCCGCCAGGGGCGCTGCGGACGTCCAGGGAAAGATCTCGAGGACGTAGCGGCCCACCAGGCCCTCGTCCTTGAGCGCCTGCAGGCCGGCGACCGCCTCGCCCGAGACCAGGCCGTCGTCCAGGCCCTCGACCGGGCTGAGCTGGCCGATGGTGACGCCGTCGATGCCGAGCGGCGTGATGTTGGTGACGATCTCGGCGCGCACGTCGTCCGCAGTGCCACCGCCGATCTTGACGACGAACGGCGGCGCGGTCTCGGACCGCTCGGCGAGCACCTCGCCGATCAGCTCGAGGGCGTGACCGTACTGACGCGAGGTGTGCAGCCACAGTCCGGCGTCGATGGCCGCGTGGGCCATGGCTTGCTGCTGCTCACGTGCGACGTCGTCACCGCCGAGCCGCGTGGTGCCGTAGACGTAGGGGGGCAGGTCGGTGAGCAGCTGGGGCACGGCAAACCTTTCGTCGCAACGGTTTCGGGACGCGCGTCAGCTGACGCGCAGGTCGCCGAGGAAGTAGTGCTCGCGGGCGTTGAGTCCCGCCATCTCGGGCATGCCGTCCTGCTGCACGAAGCGCAGCGAGAAGGTGCGCACGGTCGAGCGGGTCGCGGGTGAGGAAGCCTCAGCGGTGCGGACGTCGGCGAAGGCCTCGAGCGGCACCGTGACCTGCTGCGGCTCCACCCGCGACGGGTCATAGCCCTGGGCCGCCGCGGCCAGGCTCGCCTCGTACTCGCGCTCCTCGCCGTCGACCAGCGCGGTGAAGCGCACCCGGAAGTCGTAGCCCTTGCCGTCGGGCTGCACGAGGGCACCGAACGTGGTGGCCGTCGACCAGTCGACGTCCGGCAGCGCCCGCGTGGCCTGCGCGAACTCGCCGCGCACGGCGTCGTAGGCGACCCGCAGCACGGTGCCGGTGTCTCGGCCGTCCGACCACGCCCGGCCGGTGCCGCTGCCCGTCGGGTCGGAAGAGTCGCGCAGCCGCAGCGCGATCATCGTCTCGCCGGTGCGCCACCAGGTGCGCTCGACGTCGGTGCGCCCGTCGCCGGCCGGGTCGTAGGTCGACAGGTCGTCGATCAGAAACGGGTCGTCGGACGACGGCGCCGGGCCGACGCGGACGTCGTGGCCGGTCGTGAGCTCGTGGGTCGACCCGTCAGGCGCGGCCATGACGGCCTCGGCGGTGAGGCGCTGCACCCCCTCGCCCGCCGGCACGTCCAGCTCAGCCACCCACAGCTGCGATCCCTGCTGCCGCACGGCTTGCGCCGACGCCTCACCCAGCCGCACGGTGACCGACTGGGGAGCCACCTCCACGGGCCCGGCCGGGGTCTGCACGATGCCCGGGCGGGGGTGCACGCGCACCGTGGTCGTCGCGCCCAGCCGCTCACGCAGCACCGGCGTGTGGAGCGTCAGCGCGGCAGCCGACCGCGGCGCCGGCTGCTCGCCGGTCACCAGGGCGGTGTAGTCGTCGCCCATGCGCGCGTTGAGCACCACGTCGTCGCGGGCGGCGTAGGCCCGGAAGTCCGGCAGCATCTCGTGGTCGCCGTGCTCGCGGTGGCCGGCGAAGGGCACCCAGAAGTGGGCGGGGTCGCCGTTGCGCCAGATCAGCAGGTAGGCCACGCCGCGGGCGACCGGGTCATCGGTGATGCGCTGCTGCAGCGTGGTGAAGAAGTCGAGCGGGTACTCGGCGCCGGCGAGCTTGAGCCCGTCCTGGGCGTTCCAGCGCAGCCCGGTCTCGGTGAGCGCCGCGACCTTGCCGCGGCTGCGGGCGCACGTCACGGCCACCTGCAGGTCGCGGACGAGCTGGTCCCACCAGCCGGGGTTGCCCTGCGGGAGGTCCCAGTAGACGTCGACACCGAGCAGGTCGACGTAGTCGTCACCGGGGTAGCCGTAGAGGTACTCGGCCTCGTCCTCGAAGTGACCGTTGGGGGAGAACGCGTACAGGAGGTTGTGCACGCCCCGGACGTCGCGCAGGTAGTGCACGGTGAAGCGGAACAGCTCGATGAACTCGCCCTCGGTCGCGTTGGACGTGCACCACCAGAACCAGTCGCCGTTGTGCTCGTGCCAGGGCCGGTAGATCACCGGGATGAGCTCGCCGTCGTCGTCGACCCACTCGCGCGACAGGTCGGCCAGCCAGTCGAGGTACGCGACGAGGTTGTCGTGCTTCGACCCGCCGGGCAGCACCCGGGCCACGCTGTCGATGGGGTCGAGGGTGTTGAAGAAGCCGCCCTCCCCGTGCGGGCCGGTGCCCCGCGCCAGGTTGTCGATGTGGTGCTCGACGGAGACGACCATGCCCTTGCGGTAGGCGTCCTTGATGGCGTCGACCGCGACCGGGCTGCAGCCCAGCAGGGCCGGGAAGTCGCCAACCGCGTTGTGGACGTCGGAGTGGACGCCCGACCACTGGGCCGCGGTCTGCGGGGTGATCACCGTGTCGGTGGTGTCGTTCTGGTGGCCGAACAGCACGTACGGCGACGCGGCGACACCGTGCAGGTAGGCGTGCAGCGAGCGCACCCGCGGCAGGGCCTGGTCGTCGACGAGCAGCAGGTCGTCCCTGGCGAAGGCGGAGGTGTCGAGCGGGGCGCGGGGGTCAGGTGACAGCGTTGTCATAGTGGTCTCGACGCTAGAGGAAGACGCAGTCAGGAGCAAGGGAGCCGTGACGGCCTGCAGGTGTGCCCCACGTCGGTCAGCCACTCCACGCCGACGACAGCCGGCGGCGCGACCGGCAGCCGTCGTCCGGCGGGAGGACGCCACCGGCATGGGCGTGGACGCACCGGGTACGGGAGATCCATGACCGACACCAGCAGTGCAGCAGGCGACGACGTCGCGGCGATGGGCCCGAACTCCGGCGACACCGTCCGCGGCCAGGAGAGCGACACCACCCATCCCGACCTGCCCTACGCCGACGACGACGCTAGCGGTGACGCCGCGACCGGCGCCATCGGCGGGTCCGGCGGCGACAGCACCGACGCGGTGGACGACGGCACCAACGTCGGCCTCGGCGACATGGACGACGTGGTGCCGGGTGCCGGCGCCATCGAGCCGCCGGACTGAGCGACCGACCTCAGAACCGTTGGACCGTCGGGCGAGCGAGCCGGGATCGCATGATCACGGTGGCGGCGCGGCACCGCGGGACGTCCCGCGGTGCCGGCGCCGGCTGCCGCGACGGGCAGGGAAGCGGCGGAGTCAGCCCCGCAGGTACTGGGCGGCCATGGCGCGCAGCCGGGCGTGGGTGTCACGGGACGCCGTGGGCCTGGGGAGGAAGGTCTTGCGGACCTTGGCGACGGACGTGTAGTTGACGTCGCAGACGTTGGCGAGCGGCGACTCGACGGCCTGCGACAGCAGCTGGTAGGCGTCGAGCTCGCTGAGCCCGAACTCGCTGCTAACCCACTGCACCAGGTCGAGCTGGGCGATGCGGAAGGCGTCCTCGAGCGGCTTGGCCGAGCCGGTCGACATCAGGTGGTCGTCGGACTCCAGCCGCGGCCACGGGGTGGGCGCGCCCTTGACGAGGTCGACGATCACCACGGTGTCCATGGCCGTCTCGACCGCGACGCCGCAGGTCTCGCCCTCACCCTGGCGCGCGTGCCCGTCGCCGAGGCTGAACATCGCGCCCTCGACGTTCACGCCGAGGTAGCAGGTGACGCCGGCACGCATCTCGGGAGTGTCCATGTTGCCGCCGTAGGCGTCCGGTACCAGCGCCGAGCGCACCTCGAGGTTGGCGGGGGCCACGCCGACGGTGCCGTGCATCGGGTCCATGGGCAGGTCGACCACGACGTCGTTGTCGCGCGCGGCGAAGCGCGCAGTGCGGGCGGTGCGGTCGAGCTGCCACATCCACACCACCTCGGGCAGCGGCGGCTGCAGCGTCGCGGTCGTGTGGGTCGAGGTGAGCGCGCCGAACAGCGGCACCGTGGTCGACGCACCCCAGTCGCGTGCCGGCTCGATCGACACGAAGTGCACCGCGAGCGTGTCGCCAGGCTCGGCGCCCTCGACGTAGAACGGGCCGGTCTGCGGGTTCAGGAACGGGAACTCGCAGACCTCCGACACCAGGTCGTCGATGCTGCGCACGCGGCCGGCGAAGCAGTCCTCGGTGAACACCTCGAGCACCGTGCCGGGCTTGATGCGCGCCATCGGCGGTGCGCCGCCGAAGGTCCAGACGTACTGCTCGGCGCTCGGCCGGAAAGCGCGCACCTCCAGATCGCTCATCGGCGGGCTCCTGCCGTGTCACGGACGACGGTGTCGTCGTCCTCGTCGAGGTGCACGAGGCCGGTGTCGACCACGCGCTGGCGGTGGTTGGTCCACAGGTAGGCGAGGTAGACCACGCCGACCAGCATCCAGACGCCCACGACGGGGCCGGCGTAGGAGATAGGCGACGACAGCTGGGTGACGAAGGAGAACACCGGGATCCCCGCGGCTGTCAGCAGCGCCGGCACGAAGGCGATGATGCCGAGCACCGGGACGACCACGTGCAGCAGCGCGCTGCGCTCTGCCGGGTGCTTGGCGAAGTACCCGATGCACGCGGCGTGCACGACGATGTAGACGCTCACCACCACGATGACGATGATCGTGGCGACGAGCAGGAACGCCGTCTCCGGGTCGAACGCGAAGCCCAGCAGCAGCGTCACCACGATGGCGATGGCGAGCTGGACGGCGACCGCCACGACTGGCGAGCGGTGCTCGGGGTGGGTGCGGGTGAAGGCGCGCGGGAAGATCCCGATGCGGCCCAGCGCGTACGCCGTGCGGGTCGACACGTTGGCGCCGGCGTTGGCGTTCGCGATGGTCGAGTTCACGATCGCGAAGAACACGAGCACCCAGAACAACCCGTAGGAGCCGCGCGCGATGCCCGCCCAGGACGACGCGCCCGACGTCGAGAACTGCGAGAACTGCTCCGGCCCGACGAAAACCGCTGCGGCGTACGTGGTGAAGACGTAGATCAGCCCGATACCGAGCGTCGACCCGAGCACCGCGAAGCGGATCGTGCGCCGCGGGTCCTTGGCCTCCTCCGCGAGCGGCGCGGCCGCCTCGAAGCCCGAGAACGCCAGCACGGTGAAGACCGACCCGGCGATGACGCCGGCCACGCCCTGGTGGTCTGCCGGCGTGTGGCTGGTGCCGAACACCGACAGCGTGTTGGCGTCGCCCGCGCGCACGACCATGAGCACCGCGAGGACGACGAACACGATCACCTCGAACGCGCCGAGGACCGTGCCGAGGGACGCGGAGGCCTTGGCCCCGTAGTAGCCCGCGGCGCCGATGATGAGGGCGCCCGCGATCGCCCACGGCCACCACAGGTCCTCGGGGTAGCTCGAGAACTCCTGGTGCAGCGTGCCGGCGGTGGTGAAACCCAGCTGCAGGAACAGCAGGGTCGGCACGAGCGCCTCGACGAACACATAGGCCCACGCGACCAGGAAGCCGACCGTCGGGTGCAGACCCTGGCTGGTGTACGTCGCCACGCCACCGGCCGCCGGCAGGCGGCGCGCCAGCTCGGCGATCGACGACGCCGCGAGCAGGCAGGCCACCAGGGCGACGAGCACCGACAGGGGCAGCGCGCCACCCGCGAAGGCCGCGCCGGCGGGGATGGACGCCGCGATCGCCGCCCCCGGCGCCATGGCCGTGATCGACTGGAACAGCACCTCCCGCCGTCCGATGGCGTTCGGCCGAAGGCCCGTGCTGTGCTGCGCGGTCATGACGCTCCAGGTGGTGGTCACGCGAGCGGGCCCGTGTCGGGGTCGCGCCGGAAGGCCCTGACCGTAGGAGCCGCGAAAGGTCCCCACAAGTACCTGTGGCCGACCACTTTGGCTGCGGCGCAGCGACTCGCCTCAGTGCGCGTTCCTCGCCACCCGCTCGCCGAGCTGCTCGAGCAGCGGCCCGGGATCGGCGAGGCACCGGCGCACGTCGGGCTCGACGTCGGTGAGCGCGTAGGTGGCCGCGATGCCGGCGGCCCGCAGGGTCGGCGCGTCGAGCAGGCGCTGCCCGCAGACGGCGACGCACCGGACGCCGGCCTCCCGCGCGGCAGCGGCGACACCCGCGACCGCCTTGCCGCGCAGCGTCTGCGCGTCGAGGCAGCCCTCCCCGGTCACGACCAGATCGGCCTCTGCCAGCAGCGTCGGGAAGCCGACCAGCGAGAGGACCACCTCGATGCCCGGACGTCGTGCGGCACCGAGCACGGCGAGCGCGGCGAAGCCCACACCACCGGCCGCACCCGCGCCGGGAAGGGCCGCTGCAGCCGGCCCGACCAGGTCGGCGAAGCGCTGGACGGCGGAGCTGAGCACCGCGACGTCGGCGGGCGTCGCGCCCTTCTGCGGCCCGTAGACCGCGGCCGCGCCCGCCGCGCCGGTGAGCGGGTTGTCGACGTCGGTGGCGAGCACCAGGTGCAGGCCCGCGAGCCGCGGGTCGAGCCCGGCCAGGTCGACGCGCGCCACGCCCGCGAGGCCGGCGCCGCCCGGGCCCACCTCGGTGCCGTCGTCCGCGAGCAGCCGGGCACCGAGCGCCTGCAGCATGCCGGCGCCCGCGTCGGTGCACGCCGAGCCGCCGACGCCGAGCACCACCTCGCGGCACCCGGCGTCCAGCGCGGCGAGCAGCAGGTCGCCCACACCCCGGCTCGAGGCGAGCAGCGGCTCGAGGCGCCCGCCCGGCAGCTGCGCGAGCCCGCTGACGGTGGCGAGCTCGACGACCGCCACCCCCGCCCGGACGCCGATCGCCGCGTCGACGCGAAGACCCGTCGGCCCGTGGGCGCGCACGGGCACCCGCGAGAACCCCGCTGCGAGCGCCGCGTCGAGCGTGCCCTCGCCACCGTCGGCGACCAGCGCGCGCGAGAGCACGGCGCGGGGCTCAACCCGCAGGACGCCGGCCGCGACGTGGTCGCAGACCTGGCTCGCGCGAAGCGACCCCTTGAACTTGTCGGGGGCGAGCAGGACCCGCACGGTCAGAACCGACCACGCAGCAGGTCGGCGAGGCGTGCCAACCCCCTGCGCAGGTCCTTGGCCAGCACGAGCCGCGCGAACAGCGGTGCCGTCGCGCCCAGCAGCCCGTCCGGCCGCGGCATCGTGAGCTCGCGCACCAGGGTGACGGTCTGCTCGTCGTCCTGCTCGACGCGGAAGGTGTTGACGTAGGTGCCGCTGGCGTCGGTGCTGCGCAGCTCGAGCAGGTGGGGCGGCTCGAGGCGGGTGACGACGACGTCGTTGCGGTGCTCGCGCTCGCCCGGCAGCACGCCGTACGACGTGAACGACGAGCCGGCCTGGCTCGGGCCGCCCGCCGGAAGACCCGCGATGCGCAGCGCCTTCGGCGACCACCGCGGGTGGCGGCTGACGTCGGCGACGACGGCGAACACCGCCGCGGCGTCGCCCGGCACGCGGATGGCGGCCCGCGCGGTCACCGTCCGCCGTGCGTCCAGCGGGCTCACGCCGTCCGGCACCCGGGCTCCCCTCGTCTGCGACCGGAGGAACGCTACGCCAACCCGGGTGCGGCACGAGGCACCCGCGAGAGCAGGTAGACTCGACCCTGTCGGCGCGCGCCGCCCCCTCCTGCATCGAGGCAGACGGCGGCCCCCAGGCTTCGCACCATCTCGGCGCTCCGACACCCCACCGGCCAGCAACCGCTGTCGCCCGGTGCCAAGGGTGCCCCTGGAGCACCCCAGCGTGTCGACGAGTGCCGCACGACGGCGCCCGGTGGTGCGCCCGCGTTCGAAATGAGCTCTCACGTGTCTTCGCAGTCCCCCCTCGTCACCACCCCCGACCTCGAGGTCGGCCCCACCGACGGCTTCGCCGCCCTCGGCCTGCCCGCCGAGATCGTCCAGCGCCTGGCCAAGGACGGCATCACCACGCCGTTCCCGATCCAGGTCGCCACCATCCCCGACGCCCTCGCCGGGCGCGACGTGCTCGGCCGCGGCCAGACCGGCTCGGGCAAGACCCTCGCCTTCGGCCTGCCGGTGCTCGCGCGCCTCGCCGGCACGACCAGCGCCCCGCGCCGCCCGCGCGCCGTCGTCCTCGTGCCGACCCGTGAGCTCGCCATGCAGGTGCACGACGCGATCGAGCCCCTGGCGCACGTGCTCGGCGTGCGGGTCAAGCTCGTCGCCGGCGGCCTGCCCTACTACAAGCAGATCCAGGCTCTGGACCGCGGCGTCGACGTCCTCGTCGCGACCCCCGGTCGCCTCACCGACCTCGTCGACCGCGGCAACTGCATCCTCGACCGCGTCGAGGTCATGGTGCTCGACGAGGCCGACCACATGTGCGACATGGGCTTCCTGCCCGCCGTCAGCGAGCTGCTCGACCACACCCCCCGGGGTGGCCAGCGGCTGCTGTTCTCCGCGACGCTCGACGGCGACGTCGACAAGCTCGTGCGCACCTACCTCGACAACCCGGTCACGCACTCGACGAGCGACGCGCAGGCCTCGGTCACGACCATGTCGCACCACGTGTGGCTCGTGAAGCCCGCCCACAAGGCGCCCGTCACCGCCGCGCTCGCCGCCCGCGAGGGCCGCACGGTCGTGTTCGTGCGCACCAAGCTCGGCGCCGACCGCGTCGCCGAGCAGCTGCGCGAGCAGGGCGTGCGTGCCGCCGCGCTGCACGGCGGCCTCGGCCAGGGCGCCCGCAACAAGACGCTGAGCGCGTTCAAGGACGGCCACGTGCCGGTGCTCGTCGCCACCGACGTCGCCGCCCGCGGCATCCACGTCGACGACGTCAGCCTCGTCGTGCAGGTCGACCCGCCGGCCGACCACAAGGACTACCTGCACCGGGCCGGCCGCACCGCCCGCGCCGGTGGCACCGGCATGGTCATCTCCCTGGCGCTGCCCCACCAGCGCCGCACCGTCGAGCGCCTGACCGCCCTGGCCGGGGTCGACGTCCGCGCCGTGCAGGTCTCGCCGGACGACGCCGCGGTGCTCGCGGTCACCGGGGGCGTCGTGCCCAGCGGCGTCAAGGTGGAGGAGCGCGAGCTGTTCCCGCCGTCGCGCTCGCGCACCGGCAGCGGCCCCCGTCGCAGCGGTGGCTTCCGCGGTGAGGGACGTCGCGAGGGTGGTCCGCGTGACGGCGCCCGCCGCGACGGCGGCCCGCGTGACGCCGGCCGTCCGGCGTCCGCCCGCCCGGCGCACGCCCGCCCGGGCACCGACCGCCCCGCGTCCGACCGGCCCGGTGCAGACCGTCGTCCGGCCCCCCGCCGGGACGTCCGCAGCTGAGACCGGTTCACCACGAAGGCCTCGCCCGGTCACGGGCGGGGCCTTCGTCGTAGTCCGTTGTGACTATCCGCGCCTGACCCGTCCGTGCCATAGTCCGGCTCATTCCCTAGTCCCCATGGCTCAAGGCAGCGACCACCTCGGCCGAGCCACCTGGCACGGACACGACGCCGGCACGACCGACACCGGCACCGGCACCAGCGCAAAGGACCTCGATCTGCCATGACCGACCTCACCGCGCGACCGCCCGCACGCCGTGCCCGGCGCCGCACCGCCCTGCTGGGCGTGACCGCCGTGGCCGTCGCCACCCTCCCGGTGCTGACCGGCTCGACCTCCGCCTCGGCTGCACCCTCGGTGATCCGCCTGGTCGCCGGCACCGCGCCCGTCACCGACGAGTCCGGCGCTGTCTGGGCACCGGACGCGCAGTTCGCCGACGGCGGCACCGCGTGGACGTCGTCCGCGCCGATCAGCGGCACCACCAACGACCGCGTCTTCCAGGGCGAGCGCTGGGGCGTGCGCGGCTACGACGTCCCGGTCCCGGCGTCGGGCAGCTACAAGGTCACGCTGAACGCCGCGGAGGTCGTCTTCACGGGCACCGGCCGTCGGGTCTTCAGCGTGAGTGCCGAGGGCGTCCGCACCGTGACCGACCTCGACCTGGTGCGGGCCGCCGGCGCCAAGGCCGCTTACACCACCAGCTTCACGGCCACCGTCACCGACGGCGTGCTGAACCTCGACCTGACCGCCAGCGTCGACAACACGAAGGTCAGCAGCCTGGTCATCGAGCCGCTCACCGCCACCAGCGCTGTCGCGCGCGTGGCCGCCGGCACCCAGCCCGTGACCGACGCCGCCGGCCGCGTCTGGGCGCCCGACGAGCAGCTCGCGGACGGTGGCACCGCCTGGACCAGCACGACGCCCATCGGTGGGACCACCGACGACGCCGTCTTCGCGCGCGAGCGCTGGGGCGTCAAGGGGTACGACGTCCCGGTGCCCGCGGCCGGCTCCTACACGGTGTCGGTCAACGCGGCCGAGGTCGTCTTCACCCAGCCCGGCCAGCGCGTGTTCAGCGTCGTCGCCGAGGGCCAGACCAAGCTCAAGGACGTCGACCTGGTGAGGCTCGCCGGCGCGCGCAACGCCTGGACCGGCCGCTTCGAGGTCACCGTCACCGACGGCGTGCTCAGCATCGACCTACCGGCGAGCGTCAACAACGCCAAGATCTCCAGCCTCGTCGTCGAGAGCGGCGCGGCCGCAGCAGCCCCGGCTCCCGCACCCGCGCCGGCTCCCGCTCCGCCGACGACCTCCATGTTCGGCTCGCCGACCACCAGCGACCCCATCGCCCCGCGCGGCGCCGGCTTCGGCCCGGGCAGCATCTGGCAGACGAGCATCCGCAGCGCCCCGCTCGCGAGCAACTCCGCCGCGCTGGTCACCAACCTCGCCGGGCAGGTCAGCTCGCTGTACGGCGGCAACGCCGCCTTCAACGTCTGGCAGTACAGCGGGATGGTCTACACGGTGCCGGCGAACCAGACGCGCGTGAACATCATGTGGAACGACTGCCAGGGCAAGGGGTCGGTCCCGACCGGGCTGCTCGGCGCCGGCGGCCAGTTCACCGGCGTGCCGCTGCCGTCGGACGCCGCCGGCTCCAACGGCACGGACGCCTCGGCGTCGATCTACCAGCCGAGCACCGACACGATGTGGGACTTCTGGAAGCTCGCCAAGCACGCCGACGGCTGGCACGCCTGCTGGGGTGGCCGCATCGACAAGGTCTCGACGAGCCGCGGCTGGTTCCTCAATGGCTTCGGGGCCACGGCGACCGGCCTGGCCGGCGAGGGCGGCATGGTCAACATCCGCGACGTGCAGGCCGGCCGGATCGACCACGCCCTCTCGCTCGCGATCCTGCGCGCGGCCCGCGGCTTCAGCTGGCCGGCCCAGCGCGGCGACGGCAGCGAGACGGCCGCCGACGCCATCCCCGAGGGCATGAGGTTCCGCCTCGACCCCGCGGTGGACGTCGACGCCCTGCAGATCCACCCCATCGCCAAGATGATCGCCAGGGCGGCGCAGACCTACGGGTTCGTGGTCACCGACCGAGCCGGCGTGGTGGGTGTCGCGGCCGAGAGCGGCAGCCCCGCCGAGCAGCTGACGGGCACCAACCCGTGGCCGGCGCTGATGAACGGCACGGCGAGCTACGCGATCATGTCCGGCTTCCCCTGGAGCCGGCTGCAGGCGCTGCCCAAGGACTACGGCAGGTCCTGAGCCGCCCTGAGCCACCCCGTCCGACGAAGGCCCCGTGCACCACGCACGGGGCCTTCGTCGTCGCTGCGTGCACCGATCTGACGCGACCGGACGTCGGATGGGCCCGGACGAGGTCACGGCAGCCGCGGTCGGGCACCCGTTCGGTGGCTTGACGACACCTTCGGTCACCTCACCGGCACCTGATCGGCAGGTCGTGGGGCGATCTGAGGACGTCGATCCCTTGTGCGTCAGCACCTTCGCACGCTCGACCAGGGGACCTCACCATGCACCGCCTCGACCGCTGCCCCGCCGACCGACCGGGATCACGCCGCACCGGTCTCGGCGTCGTCACCGCCCTGTCCCTGGCCGTCCTGCCCGCCGTGCACGCCGCCGAGCCCGCCACCGCGGCCGCGCGCCCGGTCAAGCCGACCGCGACCTCCCCGACGCAGCCGGTGCAGGCCATCCGCCTGATCGCCTCACCGACGCCGGTCGTCGACGCCGCGGGCAACATCTGGTCGCCCGACGCGCGGTTCGCGGACGGCGGCACGGCCTTCGTCGGCACCGGTGACGTCGCCGGCACCACGGCTGACAACCTGTTCCTCCCCGAGCGCTGGGGCGTCAGGGGCTACGACGTGCCCGTGCCGGCGCGTGGCGCCTACAAGGTGACCATCAACGCCGCCGAGATCACGTTCAACCGACCGAGCCAGCGGGTCTTCAGCGTCAGCGCCGAGGGCGCCCGCGTCGCGAGCGGCATCGACCTGGTCAAGGCCGTCGGCGCGCGCACCGCCTACACGCTCACCTTCGTCACCACGGTGTCCGACGGGGTGCTCGACCTCGACCTCGCGGCCAGCGTCAACAGCTCGAAGATCAGCAGCCTCGTCGTCCAGCCCCTGACCGCCACGCCGGTCGTCGCCCGCGTCGTCGCCGGAACCACAGCGGTGACCGACGGCACCGGCGTCACCTGGTCGCCCGACGCCCGGTACGCCGACGGCGGGACGGCGTGGCGGAGCACCGCCGCGATCGGCGGCACCACACAGGACGCGCTGTTCCAGGGCGAGCGCTGGGGTGTCAAGGGCTACTCGATCCCGGTTCCGGCCAAGGGCACCTACCGCGTCACGCTCAACGAGGCCGAGCTCGCCTTCAGCCGCGCCGGCCAGCGGGTCTTCGACGTCGTCGCCGAGGGCCGCGCCGCCCTGACCGGTGTCGACGTCGCCAAGGACGTCGGCTACAACACCGCCTGGACCTCGAGCTTCACCACCTCGGTGACCGACGGCGCGCTCACCCTGACGCTGCCGGCGTCGGTCAACAGCGCCAAGATCGCCAGCATGCTGGTGCAGTGGGTGCCCGCGACCGAGGCCGCCCTGCGCCAGAAGCCCGTCGTCGCCCCGGTGCCCACGGTCGAGGCGGCCCCTTCCGCCGGCTTCACCGGCCCCGAGAACGTCTTCGGCAGCAAGCTCACCGTCGACCCCATCGCCCCGCGCGGCGGCGGGTTCGGGCCCTCCAGCGTGTGGCGCACCGACATCCGCGACGCCCCGCTCGCGAGCACCTCCGACATCATGGTCGCCAACCTCGCCTCCCAGGTGGCGCGCTACTACGGCGGCAACGCGGCGTTCAACGTCTGGCAGTACCAGGGCAACTTCTGGACCGTCGGCGCGACGCAGGCCCGCGTTGACCTGAAGTGGGACGACTGCCAGGGCAAGGGCTACCTGCCTCGCGGCCTGTACGGCGACGGCGGGCAGTTCGTGTCGGTCCCGGTGCCCGCGGTGGCCGGCGGCTCCGCAGGCAACGACTCGTCCATCTCGATCTACCAGCCCAGCACCGACACCCTGTGGAGCTACTGGAAGCTGCGCAAGGCCGCCGACGGCTGGCACGCCTGCTGGGGCGGGCGCGTCGACAAGGTCTCGCAGAGCCCCGGCTACTTCGAGGGCGGCTTCGGCACCACCGCGACCGGCCTGGCCGGCGAGGGCGGCATGGTGAACATCGCCGACGTCCGGGCCGGGCGCATCGACCACGCGCTCAGCCTCGCCCTCGTCAACGTCGCGAGCTGGAAGGTCGTCAGCTGGCCCGCCCAGCGCTCCGACGGCGGCAGCGACAACAGCCCCGATGCCATCCCCGAGGGGTCGCGGCTGCGGCTGGACCCCGCGGTCGACGTCGACTCCCTCAAGCTGCACCCGATCGCGAAGATGATCGCCCGGGCCGCGCAGACCTACGGCTTCATCGTGACCGACAAGGCCGGCACCGTCGGGGTGTCCGCCGAGGGCGGCCTGTCGGCCGAGGCCCACACCGGGGTCAACCCCTGGAACGGGCTCATGGCCGGCACCCCCAGCTACGGCATCATGGCCGGCTTCCCCTGGTCGAAGCTGCAGGTGCTGCCCAAGGACTACGGCAAGCCGACCGGCTGAGGCACCAGCCCGTTCGAGCCTCGCGTCGTGCGGCAGACTGGGCCACTGGCGGCGGCATCGACGAGAGGCGGGACGGGCCATGGTGGGCGCGCAGTACTGGCGGATGCGCTACGCGCGGTGGCCGCAGCGGCCGCCGCAGCGCCCCGGCTACACGCTGCTGGTGCCGGTGCCGGGCGACCTTCCCGTGTTCCTCGACCTCAGCCTCGCCGTCTGCCGCCTGCAGGACCCGACCTCTCGGGTCGCGACGTACGTGGTGCCCGACGTCATGACCCCGCAGGTGCGCGAGGCCGTCGACCGTGCCCGACCGGGCTGGCCCGGTGACCTGCGGCTGCTCGAGCTGTCGGCTCCCGAGCGGGTGCTGCTGCCGCGGCTGAAGGACCCCGGCCGCAACCACGGCGCCCAGATCATCGCCGGGGTCAGCGCGACCCGATCCACGCACGTCGTGCTCCACGACGCCGACCTGTTCCTGCTGCAGCCCGACGCCCACGAGCAGCAGTACCGGCGGGCCCTCGACGGCGACCTCGACGTGCTCGGCGTCAGCCCGTCCTGGGACGCCTGGTACGCCCAGCACGGCCTCACCCTCGCGGCGACCTGGGAGATGACGGCCCGCACCGACTGGCTTCGCTCGCAGCCGCCGCACCGCCTCATCGGCCACGACAGCGACCTGTTCGGCGAGCGCCACACCTTCGACACCACCTTCTGGGCGCAGTGCCACACCCCGCAGGGGCGCATCGGCGTCCACGAGCTCGGCGACGACCTCGTGCACTTCAATTACGTCATCAGCACCTACCGCCGGTTCACCAAGCGCCCCGAAGGCGCCTTCCACGACGCGCAGTTCCGGCTGCTGCTGATCCGCGTGCTCATCGACCTGTTCGACCAGGGCTCGCCCGGCGCCTACGGGCTGCCGAGCCTCTCCGAGCTGGCGGCCGGTCTCGGGTCGGACGACGCCACGGTGGTCTACCGCCGCGACGACCTGCCGACGTACGCCGGCTTCCGCACCAAGCTGCAGGCGATCCTCGACGGCCCGTGGACGACAGCCGAGCGCAGGACGGCGGCCGCGACGGCCCTCGACGCGTTCGACCGGTTCTACGCGGCCTCGCACGACGCGCCGATGGACCTCAGCCCAGGTCGGTGACGCCGGGCGTGGTGCCAGGGTCGGCGCGCCGGTCGCGGACGACGCGCGCCGGGTTGCCGGCCGCGATGCTCCACGGCGGGACGTCCGCGGCGACCACGGAGCCGGCGCCGATGATGCTGCCCCGGCCGATCCGGCGTCCGGGCAGGACGGTCACCCCCGCACCCAGCCACACGTCGTCCTCGATGACGATGGGGCGGTCGGGCTTGAAGCCCTGCTGGTTCATCGGCAGGTCGACCGAGCCGACCTCGTGGCTGCTCGAGAGCAGGATGCAGCGCGGGCCCATCATGACGTCGCGGCCGATCTCGACCGGCCCGATCACCAGCGCGTCCATGCCGATGTCGGAGCGGTCACCCAGTTGGATGCCCTTCCCCGACCCGAACCACGCGCCGTGCTCGATGTTGACGTCGAGGCCGCACGCGTCGAGCATCTGCTGCCCCAGCAGCGCCCGGGCACGGCGCGCGACCCGGCCACCAGGGCGCGGTGACCACGGCAGGTGCCGGGCGAAACCGAGGTAGGCGGCCGCAGCCGCCGCACGCCGCACCGACAGCCCGCGCGTCGGCTGGCCGTCGCCTCCCGGGGCGCCCACGTCAACGAGCCGCGCGCGCGGGCACGCGCTCGACGAGGTAGGACCCCGACGCGACCCCGGCCACGAGCCACACCAGCAGGTTCGGCAGCGGGTAGGGCAGGGGGCTCAGGTTGGCCGCGACACCCCACGACACCAGCACACCCACGAGCACCAGCCGCCAGCCGTGCGCGTCGTCGTCCTCTGGCTGCGCCCCGGGCACGGCCGGACGTCGGCGCCGCAGCGCGAGGTAGGCAGGGCCGGCGAGCACGGTGCCGACCCACAGCAACCCTCCCGGCAGGCCCAGCTCGGCCATTCGGCCGAGGGCGACGTTGTGCACCTCGATGTGGACGTTGGTGATCGGGTAGGTGGGGTCCTGCCGGACGTAGAGCTCGCCCTGGTCCAGGAACTGCACCCAGCCGAGGCCGTCGAGGGGGTGCTGCTCGATGACACGCAGCGCGGCGGCGTTGGTGTTCTGCCGGTCGTAGACCGACCGCTGGGTGCCCGCGCGCGCCGTGACGCTTTCGCGCAGCCCCGGCACGACGGCCAGCGCCACGAGCACCGCCACCACCAGCACCGCGCCCAGCACGGGCAGCGCCCGGCGCAGCCGCCGGTCGAGGCCGAACGCGAGCACGGCGCCGAGCACGCCACCCACCCAGATCGAGCGGGTCAGGGTGAGCAGCGCTCCGAGCGCGCACGCGACGACGGTGAGCACGGCGACCAGGCGCCACAGCCCGCGCCAGCGCGCGACACCGTAGGCGGCCGCGAACCCGCACGCCAGCATCACGAGCCCATCGGCCTCGGAGCCGAGGAACGGCCCGCGGGCGCGGCCGAACTGGATGCCGACCGACGGGTCCATGATGTAGCGCGGGAAGACCAGCGATGTCGGGCCGGCGATCTCCAGGAACGCCGTGACGCCGAGGTAGAGCCCCAGCACCGTCAGCACCTTCAGCAGCAGGTCGCGCTGCTGGGGGGTGCGGAAGATGACTGGCGCGAGCACGAAGAACAGGTACGGCAGCGCCATCCGGTCGAGCAGCGCGTAGAGGCCGTAGGAGTCGAGCAGGCTGCCGTGGCTGGCAGCCGACCACACCGTCAGGGCGAGCGTCGCCGCGATCAGCGCGTGCACCGGGCGCAACCGCAGCCGCAGCCCTGCCCACGCCGAGCGGTCGAGCACGAGCAGACCGAGCCCGGCCGCGAAGCAGATCCGGTCGGGGCTGATCGGCACCCCGAGCAAGGCGCTCTGGCCGGAGAAGATGTTGAGCACCACCCCGGCGAGGATGAGCACGACGTAGGCCGGAGCCCCGACCCGCCCGGTCTCGCCAACAGAGTCCGGTGCCGCCGCGCCGCCGAGGGCGGTCGCCCCCGACAGGCTCGTCACGGCTGCTCGGGGAGGGTCATCGGGCCGGCGTCGTGACGCTGGCCCCGCTGCTCGAGGCGGGGCGTGGGTCAGCTGGTGCGCGGTCGTCCGCCGCGAGACGCCTGGCGGCGCGGCGGTCGAGCCGCACCGCGAGGAGGGCCGCGACGAGCAGGCCGAGGACAAGGCCCGCGAGGCCGTAGCGCTCGGCCTTGCTGCGGCGGTCATTGAACTCCGGGGTGCCCGGCTGCACGATCTCGAGCTGGCTCTGCGAGGCGGGCGCGTTGACGGCGTCCTGGTACTTCGTGCCGAGCGCGTTCTGCTGCACCTGCAGCACGGCGAGCGCGGACGACGCCTGCGCCACAGCGCTGGACGCGCGGTCCAGCTGCGTCTGGCTGGGCGCGTCGACCGTGCCGACACGTGAGCGCAGCTGGTCGTAGGCCGCCTGGGCGCTGACCTGCCGCTGCTGCGCCTGCGCGACCTGGGTGCTCACGTCGGTGTACAGCGCCAGCGCGTCCTCGGGCGAGGTGCCCGCGGTGGCGTCGGCGACCTCGGCGCGCAGCTGTGTGGCGCCGGCCTGGGCGGCGCGCGTCGCGGCGCCTTCGGTGCTCGCGGTGGCCTCGAGCAGCACGACGTTCGAGTCGGGCACCGGGCTCGCCGACACCGTGTGCACCGCGCCGCGGTCCGACGGCGACAGGGCCGCGACGACGGGCTCGGTCTCGACGAAGCGAGCGTAGTTGGAGGCCAGCTGCTTGGAGGCGTCCGCGAAGCCGGGAACGGCCTGAGCCGCGAGGCTCGATCCGCCGACGGCGAGCCGCGCGGACGCCGTGTAGGTCGTCGGTCGCGCCAGCGCCGCGCCCACCCCGAGCCCGCCACCGATCAGCGCGCACAGGACCACGACGGGCCACACCCGCGCCATCGCCTCCAGCGGGGTCCGAGCGCCTGCCTGGTCAACCACGTCGAGGTCATCCTTTGGTCGGTCGTCGGTGCCGTGCTCGGCAGCGGTCGGGCACTGCTGGCGCCGGCCGGTCGTCCGAACGATAGTGAAGCACCTGCGCCCTCGCGGGGTCGACAACGCACGGTGACCACGGACGGCCCAGCACCGGGTGCGCGTTACCCTGACGACGCTCCGCTGGACCGCTGAGCCGGACCCGACCCCCGCTGGGCGACGCCGCCGTCGACGGCCCCACCGCGTGACCGCGCCCGACCGACGAGGACCCCGTGCACCACGAGGACGACCCGCCAGCGCCCCGCGCGCGTCCCGAGCTGCACCGGGGCAACGACGCCGCGACCGACGGCACCCTCCCCGGTGACCACGCGGACGACGTCCGGCTGGCCGAGGCGGTGGCTGACGCGGACGCCGCGACCGACGGGCCCGCGGGCGTGGCAGCGACGACGTCGAGCGGTTCGGACAGCTCGGGCGGCACGCGCGGCTCGGTGCGCACGATCCTGCGCGGCGGGGCGTGGAACGCCTTCGGCCAGGTCGTGCCGATCCTCGTCAACATCGGGCTCACGCCGTACGTGCTGCAAGGTTTCGGCACCGAGCGGTTCGGCGTCTATCTCGTGCTGGTCGCCATCACCAGCTTCCTCGGCAACTTCGACGGCGGCATCGGCGCCTCCGCGGGCCGCTACTTCGCGGTGTACGCCGGGGCCGGCGACGCCATCAAGGCGACCCGGCTGCTCACGACGCTCTCCGGCGTGGTGGTCCTGCTCGGCGCGGTCATCGTCGGCATCCTGTTCGCGATCTCGCCGCTGGTGCTGCGGGTCTTCGACGTCCCCCCGGCACTGCGGGGCGAGGGCCTGTTCCTGTTCCGCGTGCTCGGCGGCATCGTCGGCATCTCGCTGCTGCGCAACCTGTTCGTGGCCCAGCTGCGCGCCCACCAAATCTACGCGCTGCCGAGCATCACCAACACGATCTCCTACTTCGCCTACGCCATCGGGCTGTTCCTCAGCGTGCGCTACGAGACGGGCCTGCGCGGCATGGCGCTGACCTTCGTGGCGCAGACGGCGATCTCGACCGTGGTGCTGGTGCCGGCGTCCCTGAGATACCTCGACCGCCGTGGCATCGGCCTGCTGCCGTGGGGAGAGGTCAAGGAGTTCTTCCGCTTCTCGCTGCGGGTGCAGTCGGTCGGCCTCAGCAACCTGGTCTCGGCGCAGATCGACACCTACGTCGTCGGCGGGTTCCTCGGGCTGCGCGAGGTGACCCTCTACAACCAGGGCGGCACGTTCGCCTTCCAGCTGCGCAGCCTGCCGATGAACGCCATCGCGCCGATCCAGACGGTGCTGAGCCGCGCCTACGGCGCCGGCGGCGACGAGCAGGCGCTGCGCGAGTTCGTGCCGCTGCAGCGGTTGTGGGTCAAGGGGGTCGCCGGATTCTCGGCAGCGGGTGTGGCCGCAGCCTGGTTCGGCATCACGTCATGGCTTGGCCCCGACTTCGCCGCCTCCGGCGTCATCGCGATCATCCTGCTGTCCTCGGACGCGGTGAACCTGTGGACGGCGAACCTCACCGTCCTGCTGCAGTCGACCTACCGCGCCGGGCTCGAGCTGAAGTACGCCTTCGTCACCACGATGGCCAACATCGTGCTGACCGTGCCCTTCGTCCTCGCCTTCGGCCTCTACGGCACCGTGGCCGCGTCGGCGCTCGCCCAGATCGGCGCGAGCTTCTACCTGCTGCACCTGGTGCGCACCCGGTGGACCGCCGAGGTGCCGTCGTTCTTCCGCGAGGTGCCGGTGCTGGCGTCGCTGGTCACCGCTGCCGTCACCGTCGGGCTCGAGCTGCTCGCCCGGCCGGTCATACCGCGGGGGGCCGTCGGGCTGCTGCTGTGCGGCGCCCTCGCCGTGCCCGGCCTGCTCGTGTACGTCGCGATGACGTTCGGGCTTCGCGAGACGTGGGCGCAGGTCGGCCCGCGCCTGCGGGCGAGGCTGGGGCGAGGGTGAGCACCGACGGCACCACGACGGCGCACGAGCAAGGAGGCGGCATGAGCGGTGCGGGCGGGGTGGTGGCGGTGTTCCGCCGGGTGCAGCTGCCGGTGTCGGAGACCTTCATCCTCAACCAGGTGCAGGCGCTGCAGCGCTGGCGCGGCCGGCTCGTGGGCGTCCACGGCATCGAGCCGTCGATCGCACCGGCGGACGTGCGGCTGCTCGACCCGGACGGTGGGTGGAACCGGCTGCAGCGCGGCGGCGCCTCACGGGTTGGCTGGAGCACCTCGATGCGGGCGGTCCTGGACGACCTCGGCGCCGACGTCGTGCACGCGCACTTCCTGACCGACGCCACCAGCATCTGGTCGAGCGTCGCCGCGGCGCGACGGCCGCTGGTCGTGACCGCTCACGGGTACGACGTCACCGAGTCCGCGCCGCACCTGCGCCGTGACCACCCGCTGGCGTGGCGCGCGTTCGTCCGGTCGACCGCGCTGTTCCTGCCGGTGTCGCAGTTCCTGGGCGACCGGCTGGTGGAGCTGGGCGTGCCGGCCTCCAAGATCCGGCTCCACTACACCGGCATCCCGGTGCCGGCCGACCCGGGCGAGGGTGTCGCACGCTCCGGGGTGCTCTTCGTGGGGCGGTTGGTGGAGAAGAAGGGCTGCGCCGACCTGGTCGAGGCGGTGGCGCAGCTGCCCGACCCCCTGCGCTCGACGTCGGTCACGGTCATCGGCGACGGCCCGCTGCGCGCCGACCTCGAGCAGCGCGCCACCGCAGCCGGGGTCGACGTCCGCTTCCTGGGGGCGCAGCCGTTTGCCGTCGTGGCCGAGCACATGCGCACCGCGGCGGTGCTGTGCGTCCCGTCCAGGACGGCCGCCGGCGGTGACGCGGAGGGCTTCGGGATGGTCTTCGCCGAGGCCGCGGCGGTGCGGACGGCGGTCGTGACCTACCGTTCGGGCGGCACGCCGGAGGCCGTGGCCGACGGGCGCAGCGGCCTGCTCGCGCCGGAGGGCGACGTCGCTGCCCTGTCGGCGGCGCTGCGCCGGGTGCTCGACGACGAGGGCCTGCGGGCGAGACTCGGGGCCTTCGGGCGCGAGCGCGTCGAGCGCTCGTTCGACGTCGTCAGGCAGTCTGCAGAGCTCGAGACCGTCTACGACCGGCTCGCTGCGGGCCGCGGCTGAGCTCGCCGAAGGTCTCGACGACCTGCTCCTCGAAGCGCTCCTGGGAGAAGTCCGAGGCGCGCACGACCCCCTCGGCGCCACGGCGGTGCAGCTCGTCGTCGTCCGCGAGCGCGGCGGCGATGGTGGTCGCGAGGGCGGCGGGGTCGATCGGGGGCACCAGCCATCCGCCCTTGGCGCCCTCCCCAGGGCCGTCCTCCAGGATCTCCGGGATCCCGCCGACGCGGCTCGCGACGACCGGCGTCCCGCAGGCCATGGCCTCGATGACCACCATGCCGAACGGCTCGGACGGCGAGGGCACCGCCTGCAGCCGGGCGCGGTTGACCAGGCCGGGCAGCTCGTCGTGGCTGAGGCGACCGACGAAGCGCGGCGGGCGCGGCAGCGACGCGGCCTGCTCCTCGAGCTCCTCTCGCAGCGGACCCTCGCCGGCGATGACGACCTCGAGCTCGGGCAGCCGGGTGAGGGCCTCGAGCAGGTGCGTCACGCCCTTCTCGACCGCCAGCCGGCCGACGTACAGCACGTCGACGTCCTTGGTGACGGCCGGGTCGGGCGCGAACCGGGTGAGCTCGACAGGGTTGTAGCTGACGAGCGACCGGTCGCGGCGAGCGCCGATGCGCACCATCTCGTCGACCATGGCCTTGGATACCGGGAGGTGCGTGGGCATGAAGCGCGCGGCCCACCGGTCACTGAGCACGTAGAACGTCTCGGTCTGCCAGTTGTAGGGGCTCGCGCCCGCGCGACGGCGCTCCTCGGCGAGGCCGTGGATGACGTGCGTGGCGCGCGTGCCGGCCCGACGGGTCAGGGTCGGCAGGCCGACGCACACGCCGCTGGAGTGGGCGACGACGAGGTCGACCCGCTCGCGGCGCAGCAGACCGCGCAGCCGCCGCTGGGCGATGACCGCGAACGACACCTCGCGGCTGACGAACCACATGCCCTTCTTGCCGGTGACGAAGGTCGGCACCAGGTCGACCACCGCACCGACCGCCACCAGCTCGGCCACGAGCCTGGGATCGCTGCTGGGCTCGTCGGTCACGACGGTGACGCGGTGACCGGCGTCGACGAGGGCCTGCGCCTCGTGGCGGGCGCGGGTGGCGATGGAGCAGGGCCAGGTGAGACTGAGGCCGACCAGGACGACGTGCACGAGATCTCCGGACGCTCGGGAGCGGGCGCGGCTGCGTCGGCGCGGGTGGGCGGTCAGCGACACCGTGCCACATCCGGCAGTCGGACGCCGATTTCGTGAGCCGGGGGCTGTGACAGGCTCGACGCATGTTCTCCGTCGTCGTCCCCGCCCACGACGAAGCCGGTGTCATCGGCCGCTGCCTCGCCTTCGTGGCCGACCTCGGCCCCGGCGAGGCCGAGGTCGTCGTGGTCGCCAACGGCTGCACCGACCGCACCGCTGAGGTCGCCCGGACGGTGCCCGGCGTGCAGGTGGTCGAGCTGGCCGAGGGCGGGAAGCCGGGTGCGCTCAACGCCGGCGACGCCGCGGTGAGCTCCCTGCCCCGGGTCTACCTCGACGCCGACATCGTCGTCGACGCCGCCACGGTCCGCCGGTTGGTCGCCGCGCTCGAGGGCCCGCTGCCCCGAGTGGCCGCCCCCCGCCCGCGCTTCGAGCTGGCCGGGCGGCCGTGGGCGGTGCGCGCCTTCTACCGCGTCTACCTCAAGCTGCCCTACGTGCGCCGAAACCTCGTCGGCCTCGGCGTCTACGCCGTCTCGGCCGCCGGGCGCGCGCGCTTCGAGCAGTTCCCGGCGCTGACCGCCGACGACCTATTCACCCAGCGGCTGTTCGCCCCCGACGAGCGGGTGGTCACCGAGGACGAGTTCACGATTCAGACCCCGCGCACGCTCGCGGCCCTGGTCGCGGTGCGCACGCGCGTCGCCTACGGCAACAGCGAGCTCGCCGGTGCCTACGGCGACGACGAGCAGTTCGGCGAGTCAACCGGCGACACCGTCAGGGCGCTGGCCGACCTCGTCCGGGCCACGCCCTCGCTCGCGCCGTCCGCGGCGGTCTACGTCGCCGTGGTGGCCGCCGCACGACGGCGCGCCCGCGGCCGCTCGGCCGCCGCCTGGCAGCGCGACGTCACCACCCGCTGACCTCCGGTCAGGTCAGCGCCCGCCTGGCGCGCCCGGCCCAGCGACGCGCCTGCCACACCGCGCCCTCGGGCAGGGCGAGCGGCAGCTCGCGCAGCGCCGGGTCGAGGCGCAGCGCGACGCGCTCGAGGGCGTTCCGCGGCTCGGCGGTGGCCCAGCTCAGGGCGTTCCCGAGCTGGCCGACGTACGCGGCCGCGAGGGCGGTGTAGGGGCTGAGCCGCATGTGGGTGCGCTCGCGCGGGTCGGCGGCGGGGTCGCGCAGCACGGCCCACGGCTTGGGTCCCATGGCGTGCACCAGCAGCGGACGTCGGCGCGGGGCCCACGGCGACCACGCGGCCAGCCGCTCGGCGGGCGAAAACCCGGCAGAGCTAAAGCACTGCGCGACGTCGCGGCCGCGGCGCAGCCACGCGAGGGCCAGGTCCTCGAAGGTGCTGCTGCCCAGCAGGGCGGCCAGCACCTCCTGGTCACCCAGCAGATGCAGCGGCCGTTCGTCATACGGCGTCGCCTGGGCGGCGAGGTAGCGCGGGTCCTCCAGCAGCCCCTGCCAGGCGTCGAGCAGCGGCAGGTGGCCGCTCGTGACGCGCACCAGGCCGGTGTTGACCGAGCAGCCCGGCACCCTCCCGGGCGGCAGGCCCCACGCCAGCGTGCGCGACAGCGAACCACGCTCGCGGGCGTACCAGAAGTCGTCGGTGACCAGCAGCGCACCGGGCGAGCGCGTGGCGAGTGCCGCGGCGAGGTCGCCGGTGACGAGCATGTCGGAGTCGAGCCAGCAGACGGTGTCGTGGCCGTCGCGCAGGGCCCGGCGCAGCAGCTGCGGCTTGATGTTCCAGCCGCTGCCGGCGAGGTCGTCACTGTCGACGACCGTCACCGACGGCTGCCCCTCGAACCACCGCAGCAGCTCGGGCGGGGCACCGGGGGCCGACACCCGCACGGGGCAGCCGGGGCTGTGGCGCAGCAGGCTCGCGACGGCGAGCTGCAGGCCGACCAGGTCGCGCGGCCGGTCCTCGTAGAGGACGACCGTGGGGCGGGTGGCGCCGCTGACCGCCTGGTTCACGCGGTGAAGTTCGCGAGGACGGCGCTCACCTGGCGGGCCTGGCGCCGGACAGCGAACATGCGCAGCAGGCCCGGCAGCGCGGCCGGGTGGCGGGCGAACCACGCGGCGTGCCGGCCGACGTCCGGCCAGCGGCGCTCACGCTGGGCGAGGCGCAGGTCGTCCCACTCCATGCGCCCGAGGCAGCCGTCGCGCACCAGCGGCGACATCCACGGCCGGTCGGCGCTGTCGTCGAGGATCGCCTTGACGCAGCTGCGGTCGACGTCGTTGCTGGCCTGGTCGGGGGGTGCCGGGCGCAGGTGGTAGACGGCGCCGACGGTGGGGAGCGCGACACCGGTGCCCTGCTCGAGCAGCCGCACCCACAGGTCGAGGTCCTGGGCGCGTCGCAGCGCTCGGAAGCCGCCGGCGCGCCCGATAGCGGCCCTGTCGGCGATGGTGGCGCTGGTCATGACCGGGTTCTCCGGCACCAGGCAGCGCGCGGGCCCGACCGCCAGCACCCGGCCGGAGGTGTTGCCGCGGGGATGGCCCTGGCTGTCGACCGCGGGCGCGGTGACCAGCACGTGCCCCTCCGCCGCGGCGAGAGCCGCCTCCAGGTGCCCCGGGCGCCACTCGTCGTCGCAGTCCAGGAAGGCGATCCAGCGGGTCGTCGCCACGTCGATCGCGGCGTTGCGCGAGGGGCCGCTGCCGCGGGACTGCTCGTTGACGATCACGGTGAGGTCGAGGTCGCCGGCGCCGTCGCGGGCGGCCTGCGCGGTGCCGTCGGTGCTGCCGTCGTCCACGACGACGACGCGGGCGGCTCGCACCGTCTGGGCCCTCACCGACGCGAGGGCCCGGGCGACGGTGTCGGCGCCGTCGCGGGCCGGCATGACGACGGTCACGTCCGCGAGCCGGGCGCCGGTGGTCGCTGCCGGTGCGGAGGCGGGCACGGGTGCAGACGGCTCGGGCACGCGGAGGCTCCTAGCGGGTGCTCGCGCTCGTGCGCGGAGGGGACGTGCGGTGCTGACAGACTACGACCTCGACCCGCGAGGCCCCCCTCGCTCACCCGGCGACCTGCGACCACCTGACCGCCCCACGCACCCGGCGAGAGGACGACATGACGACGCCCCCGTCGACCGCCCCCCGCGAGTGGTGGGTGCCGCCGGCCCCGGGCCCGACCTGGCAGCACCAGGTGCGGCGAGTCAGCGGCCGCGCCCGCTTCCTGGCCGCGTCAGCCGCCCACCCGGCGCTGCGCGGAGGGCCGCCGATCATGCTCGGCCCCCGCTCGTCGTTCGTCTTCGGCGCCGAGGGCACGCTGCGCCGCGGGGCCGGGCTGGTGCTCGAGGACGGCTTCGCCGGCACGTTCTTCGCCGCCGCGGCATTCGGCAGCTCGGTCTTCGTCGGCCGCGGCGCCGTCGTCGCGGTGTACGGCGGGCTGACCGTCGGCGACCGGGTGCGGTTCGGTGAGCGCGTGTCGGTGCACGACGAGGACCACGCCACCGGCGCGGACGGCCGGGACGGCTTCCTGGTCAGCCCGATCGTCATCGGCTCCGACGTGTGGATCGGTGCCGGTGCGGTGATCCTGCGGGGCAGCGTCATCGGCGAGGGTGCGGTGGTCGCGGCTGGTGCCGTCGTCCGGGGACCGGTCGCGGCCCGCTCCGTCGTCGCCGGGGTGCCGGCCCGGCCGATCGGCTCACGGCCGGCATGAGCGCCCCACCCTCGACCCGGCCGGTGCTGAGCACCATGTGGGCGGGCAACGACCCGCTGTGGGACCAGACCGTCGAGGTGATCGACGCGCGCCACTACCGGTGGCTCGTGGCCTTCCTCGCGGACGTCGTGCGCAAGTCGCGGGGCCGTCGCGCGGTCGTGCTGCGCGGCACGGTGACCCTCAAGGAGCGCTACCGCGACCTGCTGGCTGCCATCGTCCTGCGCGCAACCCGTTCTCCGGTGCGGGTCGTGGTCAGCGACGCCACGATCGAGCCCGGCAGCCGGGCACTGGCCGACCGGCTCGGACGCCTGGCGCCGCTGCTGCCGCTGCTCGCCCGGTTGCTGGTGCGGGCAGCCGACGGCCGACGTACGACCTGGTGCGTGCTGTCGAGGGCCGAGGTCGACTCGTTCGCCAGCGCCTGGAGGGTGCCGCGCGACCACATCACGTTCACGCCGTTCTCCCACACGCTGCACTCCCCGCAGGACCGCGAGGGCGCGACGGCGGGCGACTACCTGTTCTCGGGCGGCAACAGCCTGCGCCGCTACGACCTGCTCGCTGACGCGGCCGAGGGTCTGGGGGTCGACGTCGTCGTCGCCACGAGCTGGCGCCCCGACGCCGAGCGGCCGTGGCTGAATGCCGAGCCGGTGCCGCACCAGCGCTTCGTCGAGCTGCTGAAGGGCTGCCGGGCGATGGTGCTGCCCATCGCCGAGTCGACCCGCAGCGCCGGGCAGCAGACCTACCTCAACGCCATGGCGCTCGGGAAGGTCGTCGTGGTCACCGACGGCCTCGGGGTGCGCGACCACATCGAGGACGGCGTCACCGGCGTCGTCGTCGCGCCGACAGTGGAGGCCCTGCGGGCGGCCCTCACCGACCTGCTCGATCCTGCGCGCGCCGACCACTACGCCGCCATGGGCGTCCGAGCCCGCGAGGTCGTGCTCGACCAGTACAGCCCCGACGCCTACCGCCGCTCGCTGCTGCGCCTCGCCGGCCTCGAGGTCTGAGCCATCCGGGCGGTGCCAGCTGCCACCGACTGGCATGCTGTCGCGGTGCCCGACGACGTAGCCCGCAACGGCGCGACACCCACGGTCGGCGGCCGGCTGCGCGAGATGGTGCGGGTGCTGCGGGCCGACTTCGCCGCGAACGAGCCCACCGACGCGCGCACGACCATCGCCGTGTGGCGGCTCGGGCAGGCCGCTCACGGCGTGCCCGGCCCGGCCGGCTTCGCGCTGCGCCGGCTGCACGGCGTCCTCGACCTGCTGTGGACGCGCATCGTCATCGGCGCCGAGCTGCCCCGCAGCGTCCCCGCCGGTCCGGGGCTGATCCTGCGGCACGCCGGCCGCGGGCTGATCCTCTTCCCGACCGCCACGCTCGGGCGCGACGTCACGCTGTTCCACCAGGTGACGCTCGGCGTGCGCGGCGGTATGCAGGCTCCCCACCTCGCCGACCGGTCGTACGTCGGCGCCGGCGCCAAGGTGCTCGGTCCCATCACGCTGGGCGAGGGCTGCCGGGTGGGAGCCAACGCCGTCGTCACCCGTGACGTCGCCCCGGGCACCACCGTCGTCGGCATCCCGGCTCGCCCCGTCTGAAGCCGACCTCGTGGTCCAGGGTCCTCGTGTCCCCGGTCAGCTGGTGGGGCCCGGCCACGGCTGCGGCGGGTGGCCGTTCACCTGGCGGACGAACTCACCCAGGTACCAGTGCCGGAAGGCCTGCTGGTCCGGGGGCGACACCAGCGTCAGCAGCTCGGCGCCGGCGGCGCAGTACTCGTCGGCGGCGTCGAGCAGCTCGAGCAGGGTCTGGCATGCCTCGGCGACCCCGGGCGGGACCGGGTGGACCGCGTCGAGCGTCGGCTGTCCCGACTCGAGGGCAGCCCGGAACTGCGCCTGCTGCCCCGTGTTGCTCCCGGCGTAGCGGGCGCGCAGGTCGGCGACGAGCCGCAGCAGCTCGTCGGGCACCTCACGGCTGGTCGTGCCGTTGTCGCGGCCGATCTGCAGCAGGGTGAACTCGCGGATGAGGTCGGCCGTGTGCTGCGCCGCCCGGTCCCACAGCCGCACCGGTGCCCGCAGGATGCGGACCTGCGGCCACTGCCCGGCTCGGTCGTCCGGCGGGTCGTGCGGTGGGTCAGGGATGGTGACGACCACGCGAGGGTCGGGCTGGGTCATCGTCAGCGCCGCGACCGGGCCGGCCGGCACCAGCGGGGCGCCGACGTCCGACTCCTCGGCGTCGTCCGGGGTGTGCTTGTGGACGGTGAACCACACCGTCTTGCCCGCCGGGCTGATCCGGTCGCTGGAGCGGCTGCCGCTGTCGGTGCTCAGCGCCTGCAGCAGCCGCAGCCCGCGACCGGTGGTGCTGTCGCTGCCCGGCTGCAGCGTCCGGGCGGCCACCGGGCTGCCGTCGGTGACGAGCACGCGCACCCAGTCGCCGTCGTCCTCGATGCCCACGACGGACGGCGTCCCGGCGTGCAGCACCACGTTGGTCACCAGCTCCGACACCAGCATGCGCACGCGGTCCTGGGCGCCGACGTCACCGCCGAGCCCCGCGACGGCGGCCACCGAGAACCGCCTGGCCGCCGCCACCTCCCGCGGGGTGGTGGTGAGCTCGAGCTCGAGGGCGGCGGTCACGAGGCACTCACCTTCACCGCCGGAACCGACCATGGACGGCAGTATCCGGCACTCAGGTGACTCTCCGCGAGCCTTGGTGACCCAGTTGGTGGTGGGCGTCCCCGGTAGGGTCGACGAGCCCCGGCAGCACGCCGCGAAGGCCCGCCGAGCGCAGGAGCCGCACCGATGCCCGGACCGACGTGGACCCACCCGCCGCGCGTGGCCTACCTGGTCAGCCAGTACCCCAAGCTCAGCCACGCGTTCATCGAGCGCGAGATCCGAGCCCTGCGCGAGGGCGGTGCCGTCGTCCGGACGTTCTCGGTGCGCTCGACGCCCGACTCCGAGCTGCTGTCGCAGCGCGACCGTGACGAGGCCGCCACGACCGACGTGCTGCTGCAGTCGCCGGCACGGTTGCTGCTGGCGCAGGCGCCGCTGCTCGCGAGGGACGCGAAGGCCTGGGGCCGTGGGCTGCTGCGGGCGCTGCGCACCGGCGCGCCGACGCTGCGCTCGCGGGTGTGGCAGGGGTTCTACGCCCTCGAGGCCGGCGTGCTGGTGCAGCAGATGCAAGCCTCCGGGCTGCGGCACGTGCACGTGCACCTGGCCAACAACGGCGCCGACGTGGCGCGGCTGGCCGTGCCGCTCGGCAGCGAGGTCTACGGCGGCGACTGGTCGTGGTCGATGGCCATGCACGGCCCGACCGAGTTCTCCGACGTCACCGGCTACGACCTGGCCGCGAAGGTCCGCGCTGCGTCGTTCGTCGCGTGCATCAGCGACTACTGCCGCAGCCAGCTGATGGCGCTCGTCGACCCCTCGCACTGGGGCAAGCTCGCGCTCGTGCGGATGAGCGTCGACGCAGACCGCTTCGCCGTCGCCCACCGCGACACCTCACCCGACCGACCGCTGCGCGTGCTGTTCGTGGGCCGCCTCGTGCCCGAGAAGGGCCCGCACGTGCTCGTCGAGGCCGCCTCGCTGCTGCCCGAGGGCAGCGTTGAAGTGCGCGTCGTCGGCGACGGACCGCTGCGCGAGGCGCTGCAGCAGGACGTCGACGCGCGCGGCCTCGGCACGGCGGTGACCCTGGTCGGACCCCTCGGCCAGGAGGACCTGCCCGCGCAGTACGCCTGGGCCGACGTCTTCGCCCTGCCCAGCTTCGCCGAGGGCCTGCCCGTCGTGATCATGGAGGCGATGGCCGCCGGCTGCGTCGTGGTCACCACCCAGATCGCCGGCATCCCCGAGCTCGTCGAGACCGGCGTCACCGGCGTCCTCGTGGCCCCAGGCCGCGCCGACGCCCTCGCCGAGGCCCTGGTCGACGTCGGCGCCGACACCGAGCTGCGACGCCGCCTCGCCCTCGCCGGCGCCGAGCGCGTGCGCGCGACGTACGCCCCCGAGCCCAACGCCGCCGCCCTCGCCGCCCTCCTCTCCTGACCCACCGCCCCACCCAACCCCGGTGATCATGCGATCCCGGCACAGTCGCGAGGCCACGCGCAAGGCCGGCTGCTGCGAACCCGGGCTGCCCGTCACGTGATCGCGGTCAGCGGTTGCACCTACCGGGACGCCGAAGCGCCGCCGCCCCGGCGGGGACGACGGCGCTCGGCGTGACGGGGGAGACTCAGGCGCGCTGGCGCACCAGCTCGCGCGCCGCCACGAAGACGAACTGCGAGTCCTGCACGAGGTAGCGGCGCCACAGCCGGCTGAAGTTGGTGACCAGGCGGTGCATCCACTCGATGCCGAGGCGCTGGATGATGCGCGGCGCGCGGCGCTGACGACCGGCGACGAAGTCGAGCGCCGCACCGGCACCCAGGAACACCGTGCCGGGCAGTGCCGGAGCGTGTGCGTCGATCCACAGCTCCTGGCGGGGCGCGCCGAAGCACACCACGACGATGTCGGGGCGGGTGAACCGCAGCTGCTGCATGAGCTGCCGGTCGGCCTCGTCACCGTCCTGGAAGCCCATCGCCGGCGAGGCGGTCAGCACGACCTCGAGCTCGGGGTTGTCGGCCTGCAGCCGGCGGGCCGCCTCGGCGCCGACGCCCTCGGCGCCACCGACGAAGGCGACGCGCAGGCCGCGACGAGCGGCGGTCTGGGCGAGCGCCGGCACCAGGTCGGCCCCGGTCACCCGGACGCCGAGGGGCTGGCCTGCGAGCTTGGCGGTGCTGACGATCGGCGAACCGTCGGCGGTCACGAAGGCGCTGCGCCGGTAGGCGGCGCGGAAGGCCCGGTGCTTGCGCATCAGCATGACGTGGTCGACGTTGCAGGTGAAGACGCCACCAGCGGCGTCGGTGCCGACGGTGTCGGCGATGCGCTCTGCGGCCTCCTCGACCGAGGAGAGCACCTGGAAGCGGCACCCGAACAGCTCGCGCTCGACGCCGAGGCGGTCGGGCACGGCGGTCAGGCGGCGGGTGTCGCGCGGGCTGGCCAGCCTGGCGGCGGCCTCGAGGTCGGCGACGGTGGCATCAGTGAGCAGGCTGGACATGACGGCTTCAGACATGGGGGGGCTACCTCATCCGTGGGAGCGTCGGCGGCGACTGAGCGAAGAGCAACGCGCGTCAGTGGGCGTCAACTGCAGGTCGCGGTCGGTGTCGAGGTCGTTGACGACCTGCACGCAGTGCTTCCGCGAACCCAGGGGTGGTGCTGCCTCGTGCACGAGTCGATACGGTGCGTGAGGACTAGGTCATTGATATCAGCCCGAACGGGCGGTGTCGACCGACGCACGAAGCGTTCGACTGGACGTCATGTGCACGACTTCGTCACCCGCCGTGACCGACGTCAGCCGTTCGGCCCACCCTGAGCACGGCTGCGCGGCCGACCGAAACGACGGCGTCACCTGGCGGTCACAGCGCGCTCGCCGGGCGGTCGGACGAACGTGACCAGCGCCACAGCCGCGCACCGGTCAGATCGAGTACAGCACCGCTCGCTCGGACGTCGGCCGCGCAGCGAGCGGGTCGCCGACCATCCCGGCGGCGAGGGTCGCCCCGTCGTGAGGGTCGATCACCAGGAACGCCCCCGTGCGACGGTGCCGGGCGTACTCCTCGGCCGCGACCGGCGACGCGAGCCGCAGCCGCACCCGCCCGATGTCGTTCAGCTGCAACCGCTCGGCGGGCTGCAGCGACGTGGTGTCGAGGTCGAGCCGCCCCAGCACCTCCCGGACGACGGCCTGCACGGTGCGCGTCGTGTGCTTGACGAGCACGCGCGCGCCCGGGACGAGATCGCGGTCGGACAGCCAGCACAGCGTCCCGTCGAGATCCTGCGTCGGCTCGGGGGCGCCCTGCACCGCGGCCACCAGGTCGCCGCGCGAGACGTCCAGCTCGTCGGCGAGGCGCAGCGCCACCGAGCGCGGCGCGAACGCCTCCTCGAGCGTGCCGTCGGCGGTGTCGATGCCCGCGATCGTCGTCCGGCCGCCGCCGGGCAGCACGACGACGTGGTCACCGACGCGCACGACGCCCGAGGCGATCTGGCCGGCGTAGCCGCGGTAGTCGACGTGGCAGGCGTCGCGGGCAGCGCCCTGCGGCCGCAGCGCGACCTGCACGGGCATGCGGAACGCCTCCTGGCGGGGGTCGTCGGCCGAGGGCAGCTGCTCGAGCAGCTCGAGCACGCTGGGCCCGTCGTACCAGGGCGTGCGGTGCGAGCGGTCGACGACGTTGTCGCCGGCGAGCGCGCTGACCGGCACGCACCGGACGTCGGGCAGCCCGAGGTCGTGCGCGAGCGCCGAGACCGCGGCCGAGACGGCCAGGTAGACGTCCTCGTCGAAGCCCACGAGGTCGATCTTGTTGACCGCCACCAGCACGTTCGGCACCCGCAGCAGCGACGCGACCGCGAGGTGGCGACGGGTCTGCTCGAGCACGCCCTTGCGCGCGTCGACGAGCACCAGCACGGCGTCGGCGGTGCTCGCGCCGGTCACGGTGTTGCGGGTGTACTGCACGTGCCCCGGGCAGTCGGCGAGGATGAACGAACGCACGGCGGTGGCGAAGTAGCGGTAGGCGACGTCGATCGTGATGCCCTGCTCGCGCTCGGCGCGCAGGCCGTCGGTGAGCAGCGCGAGGTCGGCCTGGGCGAGCCCGCGGTCGCGGCTGACCCGCTCGACGGCGTCCATCTGGTCGGCGAGCACCGACTTGGTGTCGTGCAGCAGCCGCCCGACGAGGGTCGACTTGCCGTCGTCGACCGACCCGGCGGTCGCGAGGCGCAGCAGCGTCGCCATCAGAAGTAACCCTCCTTCTTGCGGTCCTCCATGGCGGCCTCGGTGATGCGGTCGTCGGCGCGGGTGGCGCCGCGCTCGGTGATGCGGGTGGCGGCCACCTCCACGACGACGTCCTGGACGTCGGTGGCGTCGCTCTCGACGGCCCCGGTGCACGACATGTCGCCGACCGTCCGGTAGCGCACCTGCACGGTGCGCACCTGCTCGCCGTCGCGCGGCTGGGAGTACGGCCCGACCGCGAGCAGCATGCCGTCGCGCTCGACGACCTCCCGCTCGTGGGCGTAGTACAGGGACGGCAGCTCGATGCCCTCGCGGGCGACGTAGCGCCACACGTCGAGCTCGGTCCAGTTGCTGAGCGGGAACACGCGCACGTGCTCGCCGGGCCGGTGGCGCCCGTTGTAGAGGTTCCACAGCTCGGGCCGCTGGTTGCGCGGGTCCCACTGCCCGAACTCGTCGCGCAGGCTGAAGATGCGCTCCTTGGCGCGCGCCTTCTCCTCGTCGCGCCGGCCGCCGCCGAACACCGCGTCGAACCGGTTCAGGGCGATCGCGTCGAGCAGGGGCACCGTCTGCAGCGGGTTGCGCGTGCCGTCCGCGCGCTCGCGCAGCCGGCCGTCGTCGAGGTAGTCCTGCACCGACGCGAGCAGCAGCCGGGCGCCGAGCCGCAGAGCAGTGGCGTCGCGGTAGGCCAGCACCTCGGGGAAGTTGTGCCCGGTGTCGACGTGCAGCAGCGCGAACGGCACCGGCCCGGGCCAGAACGCCTTCGCCGCGAGGTGCAGCATCACGACCGAGTCCTTGCCGCCGCTGAACAGCAGCACCGGCCGCTCGAACTCCGCGACGACCTCGCGCATCACGTGGATGCTCTCGCTCTCGAGCGCCTCCAGCTGGTCGAGCTGGTACGACGGTCCGGCCGCCACCTGCAGCGCCTCGCTCACGTGTGGATCCCGCACTCGGTCTTGTCCTTGCCGGCCCAGCGGCCCGACCGCGGGTCCTCGCCCGGCGCGACCCGGCGGGTGCAGGGGGCGCAGCCGATGCTCGGGTAGCCCTGCGCGACGAGCGGGTTGCGGGGCAGGCCGTGCTCGACCTGGTAGGCCTCGACGTCGTCGGCGGTCCAGGTCGCGAGCGGGTTGACCTTCACCATGTCGTGCTTGTCGTCCCAGCCGATGACCGGCGTGCCCGCGCGGGTGGGGGCCTCGTCGCGGCGCACCCCGGTGACCCACCCGGCGTACGGCTCGAGCGAGCGGGCGAGCGGCTCGACCTTGCGCAGGAAGCAGCACAGGTTGGGGTCGCGCTCGTGCAGCCGGGGGCCGAACTCGGCGTCCTGCTCGGGGACGGTCTGGCGCGGCAGGGCCTCGACGATGCGCAGCGGCAGTGCCCGGGCGACGGTGTCGCGGGTCAGCAGCGTCTCGGGGAAGTGGTAGCCGGTCTCGAGGAAGAGCACGTCGACGCCGGGCGCGACCTGCGCGACCAGGTGCGGCAGCACGGCGTCCTGCATGCTGCCGGCCACGACCAGGCTGCCGCCCAGGGCCTCGGCCGCCCAGCGGACGATCTCGAGCGCGGGTGCGCCGTCCAGCTCACGGCCGGCGTGCTCGGCTCGCAGCCGCAGGTCGGCCGCGGGCAGTGCCGTGGCGCCTGCCGGGTGGGTGGTGCTCATGACACGGCCTCCTCGTCGGCTCGCACGGCCCAGGTGGCGAAGCGCTCGCCGGGCTCGCGGTCGGCGGCGAACCGCCGGACGACGCGCTCGACGTACGCCGGGAGCTCGGCCGAGGTGACCTTGAGCCCGCGCACCTTGCGGCCGAAGCCGGGGTCGAGGCCCAGCGCGCCGCCGAGGTGCACCTGGAACCCTTCGACCTGAGCGCCGTCGTCGTCGGTCACGATCATGCCCTTGAGGCCGATGTCGGCAGTCTGGATGCGGGCGCACGAGTTCGGGCAACCGTTGACGTGCAAAGTGATCGGCACGTCCAGCGCCTCGACGACACCACCGAGGCGGTGCTCGAGCTGGGCGACCGTGGCGATCGCGGTGCGCTTGGTGTCGACGATGGCGAGCTTGCAGTACTCGATGCCGGTGCACGCCATCGTCGTGCGGCGAAAGACGCTCGGCCGCGCCCGGAGCCCGAGCTCGTCGAGCCCGGCCACGAGCGGCTCGACCTCGGCCTGCAACACGTCGAGGACGACGACCTTCTGGTGCGGGGTCAGCCGCACGCGACCCGAGCCGTGGCTCTCGACCAGGTCGGCGAGCCGCAGCAGCATCGTGCCCGACACCCGGCCGACGGTGGGCGCGGCGCCGACGTAGAACCGGCCGTCGACCTGCTCGCTGACACCCACGTGGTCGCCGAGGTCGGACGTCGGCGCCGGGGCGGGCCCGTCGAGCAGCGGCCGGTGAAGGTAGTCGTCCTCCAGCACCTGGCGGAACCGCTCGGGCCCCCAGTCGGCGAGCAGGAACTTCAGCCGCGCCTTGGTGCGCATCTTGCGGTAGCCGTGGTCGCGGAAGATCCCCACGACACCGGCCCAGACGTCGGGCACCTCGGCGAGCGGCACCCAGGCGCCCAGTCGGACGGCGAGCCGCGGGTTGGTCGACAGCCCGCCGCCGACCCACAGGTCGAAGCCGGGCCCGTGCTCGGGGTGCACGACCGCGGTGAACGCGACGTCGTTGATCTCGTGCACGACGTCGTTGGTCGGCATGCCGGTGATCGCGGTCTTGAACTTGCGCGGCAGGTTGCTGAACTCGGGGTTGCCGATGTAGCGGCGCTGGATCTCCTCGATCGCCCAGGTCGGGTCGACGATCTCGTCCTTGGCGATGCCGGCGACCGGGCTGCCGAGGACGACGCGCGGGCAGTCGCCGCACGCCTCGGTGGTCGACAGCCCCACGGCCTCGAGGCGCCGCCAGATCTGCGGCACGTCCTCCACGCGCACCCAGTGCAGCTGGATGTTCTGCCGGTCGGTGATGTCGGCGCTGTCGCGGCCGAAGTCGACCGAGATCTGCCCGATGGTGCGCAGCTGCTCGGTGGTGAGGGCGCCGCCGTCGACGCGCACGCGCAGCATGAAGAACTCGTCCTCGAGCTCGTGCGGCTCGAGCTGGGCGGTGCGACCGCCGTCGATGCCCGGTCGGCGCTGGGTGTACAGGCCCCACCAGCGGAACCGGCCGCGCAGGTCGTCGGACGTGATCGACGCGAAACCGTTGCGGGAGTAGACGTCCTCAATGCGGGCGCGGACGTTCAGCGCGTCGTCCTCGGCCTTGAAGCGCTCGTTGTCGTTCAGCGGGGTGCGGTCACCCGAGGCCCACTGTCCGAGGTTCGCGGGGGCACGCGGCGTGGTGGTGGTCATGGCTTCCTCGTCCGAGCGGCGAGGGCGCAACCCGGGCCCGGGCGGCGAAGGCCCCGGCGTCCGGGCACGCGCCCGGGGTCGACGACCGGCGGGTCGTCAGGGGCGGTGCGTCAGCGGGGGCGACAGATGCTGCTGCGGGTGCGCCCGAGGTCGACGTGGCGTCGGCTCACGAGGCGGCGCTGCAGGGCGATCTCCACGGGGCCAGAGTCGCACACGGGGTGTGACCACCTGCGCACGTCCCACCATCCGGGACACCGGTCCACCTCCCGGACGCCGGTCAGCGGGCTCAGGTGCGCTCGCGCGGGCGCCGCTTGTGCCGGTACATCTCGGCGTCGGCCGCCTGCACGAGGTCGAGCAGCCCGCGGCCGTGCGGGCCGTCGCCGCTCGTGCCCGTCGTCGCGGAGCCCACCGTGGCGGTGACCCGCAGGCCGGGCGCGACGTCGTCCCAGTCGGTGTCCTCGATGCCCCGCTCGAAGCGGCGGACGAGCTCGGCGCCGACGTCCGGGCCGGCACCGACGGCCAGCACGACGAACTCGTCACCGCCGAGCCGCACGACCAGGTCGCCGTCCCGGGCGTGGGCGCGCAGCACCTCACCGACCCGGCACAGCACCGCGTCGCCCACCGCGTGACCGTGGTCGTCGTTGACGCCCTTGAAGTCGTCGAGGTCGAGCAGCAGCAGAGTGTGCTGGCGGCGGTCGCCGGCCACCGACCCCACCTCGCCCATCGCCTCGTCGAGCGCCCGGCGGTTGCCCAGCCCCGTCAGCGGGTCCCGGCGCGCGACCAGCCAGGCGGCCTGGCCGTCGCGCTGCAGCCGCTCGACGTCCAGCGCGGTGCGGGCGCCCTGCAGGGTGCGCAGCCGCTGCTGCCAGCTCGACCGGCCGAGCAGCCGGACGTAGGCGAGCGCGTTCTCGGCGCCCGGGCGGCCGAGGTCGGCCTCGATGCTGACCAGCAGGTCGCGCACCGCCACCTCGACCTGCCAGTCGACGACCTCCCCGCCCAGCTGCTCGACGGCGGCGGAGGCCACCGAGTGGGCCTGCTCCAGGTCGCCGCAGGCCCGCAGCGCGCGCGCCAGCGCCGCCTGCACGCGGGCCGTGCTGCCGGGGTGCCCGCCCGGCTCGGCGAGCAGCCGGCGCAGGTGCGGCTGCACCAGCAGCGGGTGGTCCTCGGCTGCGGCGCTCAGGTGCAGCACCCGGCAGACGGGCAGCCACGGCGCCAGCCGCCGGCGCCGCGCCTCGACGACCGCCTCGTGCGCCCAGCGCCGGCCCTGCGCGCGGTGCCTGGCGGCGTCGTCCGCGGTGGCGTAGCCGGGCACCCGGTCGAGCTCGTCGGCCCACGCCAGATAGAGCTCGCTGAGGTTCATCATGTCGATGACCGCCGACTCGGCGAGCGGCATGGGCGAGGCGCCGCGCAGCTGCGCGGCCATCAGCAGGTGCGGCTCGGCGAGCTCGTAGAGCCGCAGCTCGAGGTAGCAGTAGCCCAGGCCGACGTGCGCCCAGTTCGACAGCCCCGGGTCGTGGCACTCGTCGACGTCCAGCTCGGCGCGGGCGAGGTCGGTCAGGGCGCTGACGATGTCGCGGCCCCGGGCGAGGGCCATCGCCCGCATCGACAGGGCGTTGCTCGACCACCCGCGCGAGCCGACCGCCAGCGCGATCTGCAGGCACCGCTCGGCGGCGAGCTGCTGCGCCCCGAGGTCACCGCGGCCGTGCTCGAGCACCGCGATGGAGTACCAGAAGGCCGCGGCACCCTCGCCCTGCTCGTCCGCCGCCCGCTCCAGCGCGTGCGCCACGACGGCGTCGCCCGCCGCGACGTCGCCCAGCGACGCGTGGGCGATGACCTGGGCGGCCAGCTCGGCGAGGGGGACGGGCGGACGGGGCACCCCCGCAGTCTCGGGTCACAGCGGCGCGGACTCAACCCTCCCGGTTGCCCGCCCTGCGATCGAACCGGACGATCAAGGACATGCCACGCCTGCGCACGGTCTCTCCCGCCCAGCCAGGGCTCACCCGACGCAGGCAGGGCCGCGGTTTCGTCTACCTCGACGGTGACGTGCGCGTGGCCGACCCGGTGGTGGTGGCGCGCATCCGCGACCTGGTCATCCCGCCCGCGTGGCGCGACGTGTGGATCTGCCGCCACCCCAACGGCCACATCCAGGCCGTCGGGTCGGACGAGAAGGGACGCCGCCAGTACCTCTACCACCCGCAGTGGCGCGAGCAGCGCGACCGGCGCAAGCACGACCGCGTGCTGGAGGTCGCCGCCCACCTGCCCGGCGCGCGCCAGCTGGTGGCCGAGCACCTCGCGCTGCCGGGCATGCCGCGCGAGCGGGCCCTCGCCACCGCGTTCCGGTTGCTCGACCTCGGGTTCTTCCGCATCGGCGGCGAGACGTACGCCGAGCAGAACGGCAGCTACGGCCTGGCCACCATCGGCAAGCAGCACGTCAGCGTCGAGGACCGCCTGATCGTCTTCGAGTACGTCGCCAAGTCCGGCAAGGACCGCATGATCGCCGTGGGCGACCCCGCGGTCACCGAGGCGGTGCTGACCCTCAAGCGCCGGCGCGGCGGCGGCAGCGAGCTGCTCGCCTATCGCGACGGCTCGCGCTGGAGGGACGTCACGAGCACCGACATCAACGAGTACGTCAAGGGCGTCGTCGGCGGGGAGGTGTCGGCCAAGGACTTCCGCACCTGGCACGGCACCGTGCTGGCCGCCGTCGCGCTCGCGGTGTCGACGAACGCCGCCGAGACCCCGGCGGCGCGCAAGCGGGCGATCAGCCGGGCGATGACGGAGGTGTCGACGTACCTCGGCAACACCCCGGCCGTCGCCCGGGCGTCGTACGTCGACCCCCGGGTCATCGACCTGTTCGAGGACGGCATCACCGTCGAGCACGCGCTGCGGCACCTGGGCGAGGCGACGCAGGAGGGCCACCCGGCCACGCACGGCGCCATGGAGGAGGCCGTACTGGCGATGCTGCGCACTCCCCCGCAGGCCCACCGGCGGGCCGCCCGGTCCCGGGCGCAGCTGCGGGCGACGGCCTGAGCTGGTGCTCGGCCGCCGCCCGCGAGGGTGTGCTGCTGATCAGCCCGCGGCGTCCAGCGAGGCGATCTCATCGGTGCTCAGCGTCAGGTCGACGGCCTTGACGGAGTCCTGGATGGTCTCCGGACGGCTCGAGCCCGGGATCGGGACGACGATCGGCGACTTCGCGAGCTGCCACGCGAGGGCGACCTGCTGCGGGCTCACGCCGTGGGCCTCGGCGACCTGGGCGAACGGCGCGAACGCCGAGCCGAGGTCGGCCGCCTTGGCGATGCCGCCGAGCGGGCTCCACGGCAGGAACGCGATGCCGAGCTCGTCGCACAGCTCGAGCTCGGGCTCGCTGCTGCGGAACGCCGGCGAGAACTGGTTCTGCACGCTGACCAGGCGGCCGCCGAGGATCTCGTTCGCCTGCCGGATCTGGTCGGGGGTGGCGTTGGAGATGCCGGCCTGCACGATGGTGCCGTCGTCCAGCAGGTCGCGGATGGCGCCGACCGAGTCGGCGTAGTCGACCTCGGGGTCGGGGCGGTGGAACTGGTAGAGGCCGATGGCCTCGACGCCGAGCCGGCGGGCGGACTCCTTGGCGGCTGACTTGAGGTACGACGGGTCGCCGTTCAGGGTCCAGGAGCCGTCACCGGGGCGCAGGTGGCCGCCCTTGGTCGCGATCAGCACCTTCGAGGTGTCGCCGCCGAAGCTCTTCACGGCCTCGGCGATGAGCTCCTCGTTGTGGCCGACGTCCGTCGCCTCGAGGTGGTAGGCGTCGGCGGTGTCGAAGAACGTGACCCCTGCCTCGAGGGCGGCGTGGATCGTCGCGATCGAGCGCTCGCGGTCGGGCCGGCCCTCGATCGACATGGGCATCCCGCCCAGGCCGATGGCCGAGACCGTGACGGTGCCGATGGTGCGCGTCTGCATGCGTGCTCCTTCTGGTAGGTGTCCGGGGCGTCAAGTCCTCAGAGGGGTGATGTGTTCCGCGGATGGCTCGTCAGGCGTGACCGGCGGGCGCGCCGGTGGCCGGTGCCGCCTCGTCCGCGGCCCGCTCGGAGCGCCGGGGCAGCCGCAGCACCAGCAGCGCGGCGAGCAGGAACACCACGACCTCGTAGGCGAGCCCCCACTGCACCGCGCGCCCGAAGGTCGCCGACTGCGCCTCCGCCGCAGCACTGGTGAACGCGGCGGTGACGGCGGGCGGTGACCCGGGGCGCTGCACGGCCCGGCACGACGGCGGCTGCGCCGACGGGTCGGACGACGACGACCGGTCGACGAAGCAGCGCTCGAAACCCTGCACCGCCGGACCGGCCTGGTCGGCGGGCAGCCCGGCGGCGGTGAGCTGGGTGCGCAGCGTCGACGACTGGTCGGCCGCGGCGGTGGACGCGTGCGACGACAGGACGCCGAAGAAGACGATGCCCACGAGCGCGACGCCGATGGCGCCGCCGACCTGCTGGCTGGTGGCGAGCACCCCGCTGGCCTGCCCCGCCTGCCGCGGCGGGACGCCGTCCAGGATCACGGCGGTGTTCGGCGCGGCGAAGCACCCCAGGCCGGCGCCGGCGAGCACGAAGGCGGGGATGAAGTGCCAGGGACTGGGCTGCGCCCCGACGAGCTGCACCGTGACGAGGGCCGTGGCCATGCCCGCCGCGACCAGCAGGCACCCGAGCAGCAGCACCGAGCGGCCGAGCCTGCGCACCAGGCCCGCGCTGCGCGAGGACAGGATGCCTGAGGCGACGGCAAACGGGATGGTCGTCAGCCCGCTCCTGAGGGCGCTGAACGACTCGCCGACCTGCAGGTAGAGCGAGAACGTGAAGAAGAACGCCGGGACGCCGGCGAAGAACACCAGGCTGAGCGGCATGCCCACGCGGACCCCGTGCAGGTCGAGCAGCCGCAGGTCGACCAGCGGCGAGTCCTCGTCACGGGTCTTGCGCCGCTGCACGACGAAGAACAGCGCGCCGACCGGGACGCTCGCCACGAGCATGGCGATGAGCCACCACGGCCAGCCGCGCTCGCGGCCCTCGGTGAGCGGCAGGATCAGCAGCAGCAGCGCGAGCGCCGACAGGATCGCGCCGGGCACATCCAGCTTGGTGGCGTACGGCGCCTTGGACTCGGGCAGCAGCCACAGCGCGGCGGCGATGGCCGCGACGCCGATCGGCACGTTGACCAGGAAGATCGAGCGCCACTGCGACCCGGCGATGTCGGCCTCGATGAGGGCGCCGCCCAGCAGCGGTCCGAGGATCGTCGCGAGCCCGATGGTCGCGCCGAGCACCGCGAACGCCTTGGGCCGGTCCTTGGGCGGGAAGACCGCCTGGATCACCGACAGCACCTGGGGGTACATCAGGCCGCTCATCAGGCCCTGCAGCACCCGGGCCAGCACCAGGAACAGCGGGCCGGTCGCCGTCCCGCACAGGATCGAGGCGAGCGTGAAGCCCGTCATGCCCAGCAGGAACAGCCGCCGGCGTCCGAACAGGTCGCCGAGGCGGGCCGCCGTGATCAGCGTGCAGGCGAAGGCGAGCTGGTAGCCGGACTGCACCAGCTGCACCGCCGAGAAGCTGGCGTCGAGATCGGTGCGGATGCTGGGCACGGCCACGTTGGTGATGGACACGTCGACGAGCTGCACGAACGCGGCGGTCAGCACGATGGCCAGCACGAGGCCGGGGTGCACCTCGCGGCCGTGGACGGTCGTGGGGGGCGCGTCGGCTGGGGCGTTGGTCGTCACGTCTCACGAGCATGGACGACATCGCCGGTGATCGCTCGACCGAGACCGTTGCGCGGAGCCCAGCGTCCGGCGTCCGGCATGGACTTTGGCGTTGCCACGGGCGTCCCCTATGCTTGCCGACGTCCTCGACGCTGGCACGTCCGGAGGCGTCCGCGCCCCCATCGTCTAGTGGCCCAGGACACCGCCCTTTCAAGGCGGCAGCACGGGTTCGAATCCCGTTGGGGGTACGCACCAGCCCGGTGCCGGTAGGCTCCGGGTCGCAGTTCGTGACACAGCAAGGCCCCGTAGCTCAGTTGGTTAGAGCGCCGCCCTGTCACGGCGGAGGTCGCCGGTTCGAGTCCGGTCGGGGTCGCCACAGCGCCGCCAGAACGTCAGGCGCTGCGGGGCCAGGTAGCTCAGTTGGTACGAGCGTCCGACTGAAAATCGGAAGGTCGGCGGTTCGACCCCGCCCCTGGCCACCAGCGTTGGTCGGCGCACGGGTCCCACCCCATGCCAAGGCACCCGACCTAAACGCACGCGGCTCCTCAAGGCACCGCTGTCTCGTGGCACGTCTAGCGGTGTCGGCGCCGAAGCCGTTCGACGTGCGCGCGTATCCCCAGGCCAAGGCCGAGGACCAGCAGGTAGTACGCGAAGACGTGGGTCGTCAGCACGAGCGCGATGCAGCCGAGCACACCGACCAGCGGCAAGCCCCACACCGCTGCGTCGAGGCCGGCATCGGGCAGGCGGCCGAGGCCGTGATCGATCCTGATCTGCGCCCGTCCCGCTACGGCGGCGCTCTGGCGCCAACGACGAGGGACCGCGAGCCGGCGACGCATCGCCAGAGCGAACGGGACGGATGACGCTGCGACGGCGCAACCGACGAAGACCATCACGACTGAGCCGTTGTCGACGCCGATCCCGACGATGACCAGCGCCAGCAGCATGGCGGCCGCGATGGCGATGCCGTGCACCACTGACGAGGTCGTTGCCAATCCGGACAGCCGGAACGGCATGGGATCGGTCTCTGGCTCCCCGGGCAGGACGACGAGCAGGTCCGCAGGCACGACCCGCTCGATCAGGTCCAACGCCTCGTCGCCGCAGTACCAGTCGCCTGCTCGGACGAGGACGCTCGTGGTCTCGTCGAGGATGGCCTCGATGCGGTTGCCGGTGCGCAGCACCGTGGCGCAGTCGGCCCACAAGAGCACGTGCCGGACGCCGATGCCGAGCTCGAACGCGACGCCGTCCGGCGAGACGGTGAGCCGTCGGTCTCGGTCCAGGTGAGCCTCGGCGACGAACGTGCGCGTCAACGGCGTGCTCGAGGTCACGCTGCTGGGCTGTTCCGCATCCACTCGGGGATCCTCGGCAGGCACCCGTCGACCTGAAGCCGTCGTCACCCGGGCAGCCTCCAACGCGTCACCGAGGGCTGGTCGCCAGGATGCCCGTGTGGCCAGGTTGGTTCCCTGATGCTAAGAATCTGGCGCGATCCGGTGGCCGTGCATCCGGACGCCTCGCCGAGGAGGACGCATGACCGCTGCGACGACCGAGCAGGCCAAGCCTGTCGAGAGCATGATCCCGGCGCGCATGCACGACATGCCCTGGACCAGGTTCCACTGGATGGTCATCGTCGGCCTGGGCACCGCCTGGATCCTCGACGGCCTCGAGATCCAGATCGTCGCCGCGGGCGGCTTCGAGAAGACCCTGAGCATGAGCACCGCCCAGGTCGGCCTCGCCGGGACGATCTACCTGCTCGGCCAGGTCGTCGGCGCACTGTTCTTCGGCCGGCTGACCGACACGCTGGGCCGCAAGAAGATGTTCACCATGACCCTGGTGGTCTACCTGGTCGGGGCAGCCGCGTCCGGTGCCGCGCCGTCGATGGAGCTGTTCCTGCTCTTCCGCTTCATCTCGGGCATGGGCATCGGCGGCGAGTACTCGGCGGTGAACTCAGCCATCGACGAGCTGATCCCCGGCAAGCACCGCGGTCGCGTCGACCTGGCCATCAACGGCACGTACTGGGCCGGTGCGGCCCTCGGCGCCCTGCTCAGCACCTTCCTGCTCGACACCGACCGCTTCGGGCAGGACGTCGGCTGGCGCGTCGCGTTCTTCGTCGGCCCGATCCTCGGCCTGGGCATCATCTACTTCCGTCGCCACATCCCCGAGAGCCCGCGGTGGATGGTCACCCACGGCCACAACGAGGCGGCCGAGAAGATCGTCCGCGGCATCGAGAAGGAGATCCGCGACTCGGGCCGGGAGCTTCCGAACCACCCGGAGTCCGACAACCGCTGGATCAAGGCCGGCAAGGGCCTGACCGGCAAGCAGCTCGCCTACGTGTTCTTCAAGCTCTACCCCACCCGCACGGTGCTCGGCGCCACCTTGATGATCACGCAGAGCTTCCTCTACAACGCCATCTTCTTCACCTACGCGCTGGTGCTGCAGAACTTCTACGGCCTCAGCGCCGCCGAGGCCGCCGTCTACTTCTTCCCCTTCGCGATCGGCAACCTGCTCGGCCCCCTGGTGCTCGGCCGGTTCTTCGACACCGTCGGGCGACGCAAGATGATCGCCGGTTGCTACTCGCTGTCCGGGATCATCCTGGGCATCTCCGCCTTCCTGTTCGTGGGTGACAACCTGACCCCGGTGACGCACACGGCGTTCTGGTGCGTGGCGTTCTTCTTCGCCTCCGCCGGCGCCTCCGCCGGGTACCTCACCGTGTCGGAGATCTTCCCGCAGGAGGTCCGCGGCCAGGCCATCTCCTACTTCTTCGCCGTCGCGCAGATCTTCGGTTCGCTGGGCCCGGTGTTCTACGGCTGGTTGATCGGCGAGGGCGAGGAGCGGCAGCCCATGTTCTGGGGATACATGATCGCGACCGTCATCATGCTCATCGGCGCGGCCGTCGCGATCACGTGGGGTGTCGACGCCGAGGGCAAGTCGCTCGAGGAGATCGCTCCGCCCCTGACCGAGCACGACGAGCAGGGCAAGCTCATCACCCACCTGCCCGTCTGAGGAGGCTCGCATGTCTGATGCAGCGATCGGCAGGCCCTACACGGTGGTCGTCGGTGTGAGCGCGACCTCCAAGTCACCAGCCGCGCTGTCGTGGGCGGCCACCCAGGCCAAGGCGAACGACGGTCACCTCATCGCCGTGCGCGTGCTCAAGCGCACCGACTCCCCCACGGCGTCCGGCACCGCGTCGCCCGAGAGCGACGACGGGTCCACGCACCAGATCGAGCTCGCGGCCGACGTCGCCGAGGCCCTCGGGCCGGAGCACGGGGCCGAGTGCCGCGTGCTGTACGGCGGTCGGCGCCGCAGCCTGCTGGCAACGTGGCAGACATCGCGGACCTGCTGGTCGTCGACGCCGCGCGGACGCCGTCCTCCGCGTCGCTGCTAGCCCACCGGATCATCAGCGGGGCGCGCTGCCCGGTCGTGGTGCTGCCTCCGGCGATGACCGCCGAGCCACCCTGGGGCATCGCGCGGGCGGGCCGGGCCGTAGGGGAGTCGGCGCTGCGGGCCATCGGCACGAGCGGCCGGCCCGGCTACCGCCCACCGGAGCGTCCCTGACGCGACCTCGCCGGGCCGGGCTCGGTCCGGCACCATCCGTGGCATGACAATCACGGGACTCGACCTGGCCGAGCGCGTCGCCGTCGTGACGGGCGCGGGGAGCCCGAGCGGGATCGGCTTCGCCGTGTGCCGGAGGCTGGGTGAGCTGGGCGCGGCGGTGGTGCTCACCGCGACCACGGACCGGGTCGACGAGCGGGCGGGCGAGCTGCAGCGAGCGGGCGTCGACGCCATGGGTCTGGTCGCGGACCTCACGCAGCCGGCTGCCGCCGACGACGTCGTCGCCGCGGTCCTGCGTCGGTGGGGCCGGCTCGACGTCCTGGTGAACAACGCCGGCATGGTCGCCGTGAGCGACGACGACGCGCGCTCCGGCGGCGTGGACGGGCTGCCGTACGACGCCTGGCAGCACAGCCTGCGCCGCAATCTCGACACGGCCTTCCTGATGACGAGGTCGGCGCTGCCCGTCATGCGGAGCAGGGGCTGGGGCCGGATCGTGATGGTCTCCAGCGTCACCGGGCCCGTCATGGCGATGCGTGAGGACTCCGCGTACGCGGCGGGGAAGGCGGGGCTCGTCGGTCTGGTCCGGTCCCTGGCCGTCGACCTCGCGGCGGACGGCATCACGGCCAACGCGGTCGCCCCCGGCTGGATCGCCACCGGGTCGCAGACCGCCGACGAGGCGCGGGAGGGGCTCGTCACGCCGGTGCGCCGCAGCGGCACACCCGACGACATCGCCTGGCCGGTCGCCTGGCTGTGCACCCCCGGCGCTGCCTACGTGACCGGGCAGACCCTGGTCGTGGACGGCGGCAACTCGGTGGCCGAGCAACGAGCGCTCTAGCGGGTCACCAGCGGCAGCGCACCATCGCGGCCTTCGCGGCGCGGCCGAGCGCGCGGCCTGGGCGTCCATCCCTCGGTTGCACGCCGAGGTCACCTGTGGGGCCACCGGTCAGTCGAGCAGCCCGCGGATGTCGTCCGGGCTGAGGGCGCCACCGGCGAGCGCACCGTCGTCCACCACGCTGGCGAACAGCTCGCGCTTGCGGTCCTGCAGCGCCACGACCTTGTCCTCGATCGTGTCGGCCGCGACCAGGCGGTAGACGTTGACCGGCTGCTGCTGCCCGATCCGGTGCGTGCGGTCGACCGCCTGCGCCTCGACGGCGGGGTTCCACCACGGGTCGAGCAGGAAGACGTAGTCGGCCTCGGTGAGCGTCAACCCCGTCCCGCCGGCCTTGAGCGAGATGAGGAACACCGGCGCGCTGCCCGAGCGGAAGTGCTCGATCGCCTGCTCACGGCTCCGGGTGCGGCCGTCGAGGTAGGCGTAGGGCATGCCGCTGGCGTCGAGCCGGTCGCGCACGAGCTTGAGGAACGAGGTGAACTGGCTGAACACGAGCGCCTGGTGCCCCTCGGCGACGACCGGGCCGAGGTGCTCCAGCAGCGTGTCGATCTTCACGCACGCGACGCTCTCGTCGGCGGGGTCGACCAGGCCGGGGTGCAGGCTCAGCTGCCGCAGCCGGGTGAGCGACCGGAAGATCGCGATGCGGTTGCGGCTGGGGTCGTCGAGCAGCCCGAGCACCCGCTGCCGCTCGCGCGCGAGCCCCCGGTCGTAGAGCCGTCGGTGCACCGGCGCCAGCTCGACCCGCACCTGCTGCTCCTGCTTGGGTGGCAGGTCGCTCGCCACCGCCTGCTTGGTGCGCCGCAGCATGACCGGCCGGATGCGCCGCCGCAGCGTCTCCAGCCGCTCGGGCGCCGAGCCGCTCTCGATCGGCTTGCGGAAGTGCTCGGCGAACGCCTTCGGGCTCGGAAACAACCCGGGCGCCGCGATCGACAGCAGCGACCACAGCTCCATGAGGTTGTTCTCCATGGGCGTGCCCGACACCACGAACCGCGCTGAGGCAGGCAGCCGACGCGCCGCCTGGTAGGTGGCGGACTGGTGGTTCTTCACCGCTTGCGCCTCGTCGAGGACCACGCCGGCCCACTTCACGGAGCGGAGCTCCTCGGCGTCCAGGCGCATCACCGCGTACGACGTCACGACCACGTCCGCGCCCGCCACCGACTCGGGCACCGGTGCGCCACGACGGCGCGCGGTCTCGGCCAGCACCCGCACCGTGAGGGACGGCGCGAACCTCGCCGCCTCGGACGCCCACGTCGCGAGCACCGACGTCGGTGCCACGACGAGCCACGGGGCCCTGGCCGACCCGGCGTTGTCGTCACGCTCCTGCAGGATCATCGCCAGCGCCTGCAGCGTCTTGCCGAGCCCCATGTCGTCGGCCAGCACCCCACCCAGCTCGTGGCGGCGCAGGAACGTCAGCCACTCGAAACCCTGCTGCTGGTAGGGACGCAGCTGCGCCTGCAGGGCGGCCGGGGCGGCGACCGGCTCGACCGACGCCCCGCCCAGCCCGGCGACCATCGCGGCCCACCGCTCGCTCTGCTCGCGGACGACGCCGAGCGTCTCCAGCTCGGTCCACAGGTCGACCTGGTAGACCGACAGCCGGAGCGCGCCAGAACCGTTGTCCTGCAGCGCGCGTGCTTCGTCCAGCAGCAGCCGCAGCTGCTCGAGCTCGGGCCGGTCGAGGCGGAACCACGTGCCGGTGGGCAGGATCAGGTGCTCCTGCCGCTGCGCGAGGGCCGTCACCAGCTGCCCGAGCGGCACCTTCTCGGTTCCGACCCGGACGTCGACCCCGAGGTCGAACCAGTCGGCGCCGGCGGGCGACTGCGTGAGGTCCAGGTGCACGACGGGGGCGTCGGGCGCCTCGGCGTATGCGACGGGCTCGCCGCTGACGACGACCTCGACGCCGTCCAGCGCCGCCACCTGCGGCACGGTGCGCTCGAGCGCGTCGACGACGGCGAAGCCCTCGAGCACCACGTGCGCGGCCAGCCGCGCGCCGGTCGTGAAGGCGTCCGAGCTGAGGAGGGCCTGAGGCAGGTCGAGCGCGAGCACCGATGCGAGCAGGGTCGCCTCGGCGGCCGGGTCACGCAGCGCCATCTGCGTCGGGCGCTCGACGGGCAGGTCGAGCGTCTGCTCACCCACGCGGTAGCGGAACGACCAGGACAGGGCCAGCCGCAGCCCCGGCTGGTGCTCGACGGCCAGCAGCAGCCGTGGCGGCTGCGGCTCGGCGAGCTCGACGCTGGCATCGGGTGAGACGACCCGGAATCGGCGGGCCAGCGCCGGCGCCGCCACGGTCAGGAACCGGCCGACGTCCGGCTCGGGGACGTGCAACGTGCCGTGCGCGAGCGCCCGGGCGGCGGCGGTGTCGAGGGCCGGCTCGAGGGCGGCGAGCAGCAGGCCCTTCGCGTCGAGGGGGCCGACCACCCCGACCGGCGGCGACCCGATCGTCCAGCAGGCCGCGGCGTCGGCTCCGCGCTCGACCAGCTCGGGCGGCAGCACCAGCGTCGGGGTCAAGGTGATGCCACCCTCGGCCGCGCGCGCGAGCTCGAACGAGAGCGTGGCCGGCTGCTTCGCCAGCACGACCTCGGCACCGGTCTTCTGGTGGGCCAGCAGCCGGATGCCGGTGCGCTCGCAGCGGCGCAGCGCGTCGGCCCACTCCTCGCCCAGGTCGTCCAGGTGCAGCCACTCCGAGCCGCCGTAGTAGCCGTACCGGTCGTTCCTGATGTTCAGCCGTCGCAGCGCCTCGACCTGCCGAGGGTCGAGGGCCGGGCCGCCGTACCCCGTGTGCTGCACCTGGTTCCACGAGACGCCGGTGCGCACCCACCCGGTCTTGCCCGGGACGACGGGCCGGACGGCAGGCACGCCCGGGTCGGCCGGTCCCTCGGGATCGGCGAGCCGTGAGCGCGACAGCCGCGGCCGCACGTCGACGAGCAGGCCCAGCGGGACGTACGCCGGTCGGTCGCCCTGCCCCGCGATGACCTCGCCGAGCACCCGCTCCCACGTCGAGGCGGCGACGGGCTGCGCGAGACGCAGGTGGGACGGCGCGCGTGCCGCGGAGCCGCCGCGCCCGGACAGCTCTTGCGCCGCCAGCACGGTGGCCGCGACGTGCTTGCAGTCGAAACCCACCGGGCAGGTGCACTCGCTGCCGAGCACCTCGCCGTCCGCCGCGATGCCGACGTACGAGCGGTAGACACCCGTGTCGCCGAGGACGGTGGCCGACAGCGTGTCGGCGCCCTCCGCTGCGAGCGAGCTGACCCGGTGCTGCGCGGCGAGAGCCCGGCCGAGCCGCAGGCTGCGGTCGCCCACGGCGTGGCGCAGCGACTCGTCGGTCACCTGGCCCAGGGAGGCGGCGATGGCGTGGAGATCGCTCGGCACGGCCCTAGTCCAGCACGGGGGTCCGACACCGCGCGACGGGCACCCTGCCCGCTGTGGACGGCGGCGGCACGGTCAGCGTCGTCGCGAGCTGATGACTTCGGTGTCGAAGCCGGCCAGGTGCAGCCCGCCGTTGGTCGAGGTGGTCCCAGAGGATGTCATCGGCGTCCTCGAGCCCGATGCTGTCGACGAGCTCGGGGCCGCTGCCGCTCAGCCCTCGACGCACCGCTGCACGCGGATCGCGTCGAGCGCCGTGTCGAGCACCCGCATCACCGCCACCGTCCCCTCCAGCGGGACGACGTCGCTGGCGGTCGCCCCCGCCAGCACCAGATCGGCCCCGGGCACGGCGACCAGGTCGGGCAGCACCTTCGCCGCGATGGCTCCGGCGCCGACCACTGCCCAATCCAGCCGCCTCCCGGTCATCGCGGCAGCGAGTGCTGCTCGATCACGCCGGCGTACCAGCGCGCGCTGTCCTTGGGCGTGCGCGCCTGGGTCCGGTAGTCGACGTGCACGATGCCGAACCGCTTGCTGTACCCGTACGACCACTCGAAGTTGTCGATGAGCGACCACAGGTAGTAGCCCGTGACGCGGCACCCGGCGTCGACGGCGTCCAGCACGGCGCCGAGGTGACGCGACACGTAGGCGACCCGCTCGGTGTCGTGCACCCGGCCGTCCGGCGTCACGACGTCGTCGAACGCCGCGCCGTTCTCGGTGACGACGAGCTCGACGTCCGGCCGCTCGGCCGCCACGCGCAGCAGCAGGTCGGTCAGGCCCCGGGGCTCGACCGCCCAGCCCATGGCGGTCAGTGGCCCAGCCTGCTGCGGGAACTCGATGTCATCGCACGCCGGCCACGCGCTCGCCGTCGTCCTGCCGTGGCCGTCGGCGCGCTCGCGCTCGCCCTGCCCCGACCACAGCCGCACCAGCGTCGGGCTGTAGTAGTTGACGCCCAGCACGTCGAGCGGCTGGTGGATCAGCTCGAGGTCGCCGTCCTGCACGAAAGCCCAGCCGCTCACACCCGCGGTGTCGGCGAGGACGTCGGAGGGGTAGCGGCCGTGCAGCAGCGGGTCGAGGAACACCCGGTTCTGCAGGCCGTCGACGCGGCGCACCGCCTCGGCGTCACCCGCCGACCCGCTGGCCGGGCGCACCCACGCGAGGTTGAGGGTGACGGCGACCTTGACCCCCGGTGCGACGGCGCGGATGGCCGCGGCGCCCAGGCCGTGCGCCAGGTTGAGGTGGTGGACGGCGGCCAGCGCGGCGGCCGGCTCGGTGCGGCCGGGTGCGTGGGCACCGCTGGCGTACCCCAGGTAGGCCGAGCACCACGGCTCGTTGAGCGTCGTGATGGTGCCGACCCGGTCGCCGAGCCGGCCGGCGACGACCGCGGCGTACTCCCCGAACAGCTCGGCGGTGCGGCGCGACGTCCACCCGCCGGCGTCCTCGAGGGCCTGCGGCAGGTCCCAGTGGTAGAGCGTCGGCATGGGCGCGATGCCTTCGGCCAGCAGGGCGTCGACCAGGTCGGAGTAGAAGGCCAGACCCTGCTCGCTGACCGGCCCGAGCCCGGAGGCGTCGACCTGAGGCGTGATGCGCGACCACGAGACCGAGAACCGGTACGACGGCACGCCGAGCTCGCGCATCAGCGCGACGTCCTCGCGGAACCGTGCGTAGTGGTCTGCGGCGACGTCCCCGGTGTCGCCGTCGCGCACCCGTCCGGGGGTGTGGCTGAAGGTGTCCCAGATGGACGGCGTCCGGCCGCCGGCGGTGGGCGAGCCCTCGATCTGGTATGCCGCAGTGCCGACGCCGAAGACGAAGCCGACGGGGAAGGAACGCCGGACCCGCTGCGGCGCAACGCTTGTGATCTGCTCGAGCATGCTGCTGGCTGTGGTGGTGCTCATGGTGTGGAGGGACGCCGGGCGCCCCGCTCCTCTCGGGCTGGGTGATGGGCGGTCAGCCCTTGACGGCGCCGGCGATGATGCCGCTGACGATCTGGCGGCCGAGCAGCAGGAACACGACGATGACGGGCAGCGTGCCGACCAGCGTGCCGGCCATGATGACGGCGGTGTCGGGCACGTAGCCGCTGCCCAGGTTGTTGAGCGCCACCTGGACGGTGGGGTTGGACGAGTTCAGGGCGATGACCGGCCAGAAGAAGTCGTTCCACGAGGCCATGAAGGTGAGCATCCCGAGCACCGCCATGCCCGGCCGGGCGATCGGCAGCACGATGCTCCAGAACTGCCGCAACGACGAGGCACCGTCGACGCGGCCGGCGTCGAGCAGCTCGTCCGGCAGCGACTGCATGAGGTACTGGCGCATGAAGAACACGCCAAACGCCGTGACCAGCGACGGCAGGATCACCGACTCGAGCCGACCGGTCAGCTGCAGCTCGGACATGATGCGGTAGAGCGGCACCACGCCCAGCGTCGGCGGGATCATCATCGTGCCGAGCGTCAGCGCGAACAGCAGGTTCTTGCCCTTGAACCGCAGCTTCGCGAACGCGAAACCCGACAGGGTGCAGAAGAGCAGCGTGCCCACCGTGGTCAGACCGGCGACGATGAACGAGTTGACGATCGACGTGCCGATGTTCTGCTGCTCGACCGCCTTGACGATGTTCGACCACAGGTCGGGACCCGGCAGCAGCGGCGGGGGCTGCTGAGCCATCTCCGACATCGGCCTGCTGCCCGCCACGATCATGTAGTAGAAGGGCAGCACGAAGGTGAGTCCGGCGACGACCAGCAGCGCGTAGGTCATCCAGCCGGCCTGGTCAGGCCGACGACCGCGACGCGGCGCGGGCACGACGTGCAGCACGGAGCGGGGGGCGGCGATGCTCATCAGGCGGCCTTCCGGTCGGAGGAGCGCCCGCGGGCACGGGCCAGCGCCGTGTTGAGCGCCACCAGGACGATGATGAGGACGAAGGTGACCCACGCGACCGTCGCCGCGCGACCGAGGCTGCCGTACTGCCAGCCCTGCTGGTACATGAACAGGCCCAGGGTCTGGAACTGGCCCAGCGCACCGCCGTTGGGCTGGCCACCGCCGAAGAGCAACGGCTCACCGAACAGCTGGGTGGCGCCGATGGTCGACACGACGACGGTGAACAGGATCGTCGGGCGCACGCCCGGCAGGGTGATGTGACGGAACTGCTGCCAGCGGTTCGCGCCGTCGAGCATCGCCGACTCGTACAGGTCGTAGGAGATGGATTGCATGCCGGCCAGGTAGATCAGCGCGTTGTAGCCCGTCCAGCGCCAGGTGACGATGACCGCGATGGCGACCTGCGCCGTCCAGTCGCCGTTGCGCCAGTCGATCGCGTCGATGCCCACGAAAGAGAGCAGCCAGTTCGCGAAACCCGCGTCACGGCCGAACAGCTGGAGGAACACCAGCGTGGACGCCGCGACCGACGTCGCGTACGGCATGATCATGGCCACCCGGAAGAAGGTGCGGCCGCGCATCTTGTAGTTCAGCAGGTGCGCGAGCCCGAGCGCCACCAACAGCTGGGGCACCATCGACAGGATGCCGATGGTGATGGTGCGCCACAACGAGTTGTAGAACTTGTCGTTCGTGAACAGCCAGCGGTAGTTGTCGAGGCCGACCCACGTCATGTCGGAGCCGAGGCGGTACTGGTGCAAGCTGATGTAGGCGGTGTAGACGAGCGGGAACAGCCCGAAGGCGAAGAACACCACGAAGAAGGGTGCGACGTAGGCGTACGGCGCGGCTCTCTCCCCGGTCCACCACCGGCGGCGGCGTGGGGTCGTGCTCGGCACGGGCGCGGCCGCGAGGGCGCCCTGCTGCTCGTCGTCCCGCGTGCTGAGGTCCTGCGTCGGCGCGCTCATGGTCGTCTCCTCCGAGGTCGAGCCGGTGGTCGGGCTGTCGCCGGGGCGGTGGCGTGGGCCACCGCCCCAGCAGCGGTCAGCCGATCTGGTTGTCGATCTCCTTGGCGGCGTTGGCCCAGGCCTTGTCGGGGCTGACTCCGTTCGCCTCGACCGACAGCAGCGCCTGGACGAGCTTGCTCTTGATGACGCCGTCGTTCGGGCCGAGGATCTGCGTGGGGGCGGCCTTCGCGCTCTTGGTGAACAGCTCACCGATCGGCGCGTCGTGGAAGTAGGGGTCGGTCGTCGTGGCCACGAGCTCGATGCCCTTGGTGGTCGACGGGAAGGCACCGGCCTTGGCGAAGACCTTGGCCTGCTGCTCGGGCGCCGTGAGCCACGTGATGAGCTCGGCCGCGGCCGCCTTGTGCTTGCTCACCTCGGGGATGGCGAGGTAGGCGCCGCCCCAGTTGCCACCGGCGCCGCCGGGCAGCGAGGTGACGTCCCACTTGCCCTCGCCCTTGGCGCCGGCCTTTCCCTTGATGTAGCCGATCATCCACGAGGGGCACGCGATCGTGGCGAAGGTGCCGCTGCCGAAGCCGGCGTCCCAGCCCGGGTCGACAAACTGCTCGAGGCGGGCGGTCAGACCGCTCTGCGCCGCTCCCGCAGCCGTCGTGAAGGCCTTCTTCACCGCGGGGTTCGAGTCGTAGACGACCTTGCCGGCCTCGTCGTAGTAGATCTCCTTCTCGGTGGAGATGATGGCGTTGTAGAGGCCGCCGGCCGAGTCGGTCCAGGCAGAACCCTTGGGGGCCTTGTCCTTGTACTTCTCGCCCAGCGCCAGGTAGTCGTCCCAGCTGCCCAGCTCGGCGCTCAGCTTCGCGGGGTCGGCCGGCAGCCCGGCCTTGGCCATCAGGTCGCTGCGGTAGCACAGGGCCATCGGCCCGATGTCGGTGCCCATGCCGAGCACCGCGCCGTCCTTGGTGGTGGCGGCCGCCGCCTTCCAGTCGACGTAGTTCGCGACCGCGGCACCAGCGCTGGTCTTCTTCAGGTCGGACCACTTGTCGGACTGGTTCGCGGTGACGTCGGCGATGCGCGCGACCTCGATGCCCTGGATGTCGGACACCCCGGTGCCTGACGCGAGCTTGGTCTGCAGCGCGGGCCAGTACTTGTCCTCGCCCTGGGTGCTCTCGTACTTGATGGTGACACCGGGGTGGGCCTTCTCGTACTCGTCGAACAGGCCGGCCTCCTGCAGGCCGAACGTGCCGAAGAGGCTGACCGACAGCTCGACCGGCTGGCCGGCGGCCACCTGCTCGGCACTGTCGCTGCTACCGCAGGCGGCGAGCAGCAGTGACGCACTCACCACCGCCGCGATGCTGATCGAGGTGGTGCTCCGTGAACCGCGCATGGCTGGTCAACCCTTCGCTCGACGTTGAGGAGGAGGCACTCGGTGATGAGAGCGCTCTCACTGATCAGTGAGAGTGACTCACGTCACGAGCCGGTGTCAAGGGTTTGTTGCGGCTGGCGCGAAACCGATCTCGATGAGGCCGGGTACCGCCGACGACCGGGGGATCAGGCGGTGTCGCGACGCACCAGCACGGCCGGCACGACCACCGAGCCCGGCGGTACGGCGTCCGGCTCGGCACCGATGCGGTGCAGCAGCAGGCGCGCCATCTCCTGGCCCAGCACGTCCATCTGCTGGCGGACCGTCGTCAGCGAGGGTTGCGACGACGCGGCCAGCGGGATGTCGTCGAAGCCGACGACGGCGACGTCGTCCGGCACCCGACGGCCGGCCGCGGTGAGGGCTTGCAGCGCGCCCATCGCCATGAGGTCGTTGGCGACGAACACGCCATCGAGGTCGGGCACCTGCGCGAGCAGCTTCACCATCGCGGCGCGGCCGGACTCGAGCGAGAAGTCGCCGTGCACGGCGTCGCGCTGCCGCGGCCGCATGCCGTGGCGCCCGAGGGCGCGACGGTAGCCCTCGAGCCGGTCGAGCCCGGGCGTCATGTCGGCGGGACCGGCGATGCTCACCACCCTGCGGCAGCCGCGCTCGAGCAGCGTGGTGGTCGCCAGCTGGGCCCCGCCGGTGTTGTCGGTCGAGACGTAGGGCAGCGTGCTCGCCGCCTCGTACGGGCGTCCCGACAGGACCACGGGCATGCCGGAGCGCGCGAGCCGCTCGGGCAGCGGGTCCGGGCCGTGCAGCGAGACGAAGATCGCGCCGTCCAGGTGACCGCCGCGGGCGAAGCGCTCGAAGCGGTCGCGGTCCTGCTGGTCGGTCAGGATCACGAACAGCACCTGGCTGCCCTCCTTGGCCAGCGCCGCGTGCACCCCGCGCAGCACCAGCGAGAAGAACGGGTCGCCGAAGAACCGCTCCTCCGGCTCGACCACGACGAAGGCCACCGAGTCGCTGCGCCGGGTGACCAGCGAGCGAGCCGCCTGGTTGGTGACGTAGGCGAGCTCGTCGGCGGCGGCGAGGACGGCGGCGCGGGCCTGCTCGCTCACCCGCGGCGAGCCGGCGAGGACGCGGCCGGCCGTGGCGCGCGAGACGCCGGCCCTGGCCGCGACGGACTCCAGCGTCGGGGCCGACCCGCTCGACCTGCTCACGGCCTCGCTCCTCCCAGGCTGCCTGCCCGGCGCCCGAGGAGGGGACGACGGCCTGCGCACCCTAGCGCGGCGTGATGACCGGTGGATGTCGCCTACCGGGGCAGCTTCGGTGCGCGATCACGCTGGGCCCAACGACCCAGACCCCTTGACTGAGCCCGCCGCCCCTGGGCACGATCACTGACGGCGGGGCGACCTCTCGTCCACCCTCCGGGGTGTGACCCGCGCAGCGCAGCTGCGACGAGGCGCCCCGCCGCCACACCCGTCCCTTCTCGCCCGGCCGGGGGAGACCCACGGGCAGGTGTGCCCGAATGGGCGACACGGGTGCCCGTTTCGGGGCACGCCCTTGCATCGACCCCGGCGGGTGTCTTGACTCACGGGCACGGCGACGGGGGCCCCCGGCCCTTACCGACCACCCGGAGGAGACCACCGTGAGCACCGAGACCATGACCGGCCCCGCTGCCGCCGGGGCGGCGGGCTCGACGATGCGCCGCGTCGTCGTGTCCGCGGACGGCATCGAGGTGACCCGTCACCAGGTCCCGGTGCTGCGTCCCGGCGAGGTGCTCGTCCGCTCGGTCGTCACGGGCGTCTGCGGCTCCGACGCCCACGCCGCCGCGGGCCGCCACCCCTTCGTCCCGCTGCCCTACCACCCGGGACACGAGGTGGTCGGCGTCGTCGAGCGCTCAGCCGGCGACGTCACCGGGTGGACGACGGGGCAGCGCGTCACGGTCGAGCCCGACCTGCCGTGCTGGCACTGCAAGATGTGCACCACCGGGCGCGAGAACCTCTGCGAGAACCTGACGTTCTTCGGGTGCGGCTACGAGCAGGGCGGCATGGCCGACTGGTTCACGGTCCCCGCGCGCCGGCTCCACGTCGTACCGGACCACATGGACCTCACCACCGCGGCGCTCATCGAGCCGCTGTCGACGCCGGTGCACGCGGTCCGCATCGCCGGCGACGTGCGCGGCAAGGCGGTCGTGGTGCTCGGCGCGGGCACCATCGGGCTGCTGGTGCTGGCGGTGCTGCGCGCTCACGGCGCCCGCGCCGTGGTGGTGACCGACGTCCTGGAGGCCAAGCGCCAGCGGGCCGCCCGGCTCGGCGCCGACGCGACCGTCGACGCCACGGCACCTGACGCGGTCGCCGCGATCCGACAGGCGCTCGGCGAGAGCGCCGACGTCGTCTTCGACTGCGTGTCGTCCCAGCCCACGGTCGACCAGGCCGTCGCCCTGGCCGACAGGGGCGGCACAGTCGTGGTCGTCGGGGTGCCGACCCGCCCGCTCACCCTGCCGCTGCCGATCATCCAGGACCACCAGATCCGCATCCAGGGCAGCGCGACCTACCTGCCCGAGGACTACGCCGAGTCGATCCGGCTGCTGTCGTCGGGGGCCGTGCGCGCCGCTGACGTCGTGACCGACGTCCTGCCCCTGGAACGGGTGTCGGAGGCCTTCGCCATGTGCGCGTCGGGTGACCACGGCAAGGTGCTCGTGCACCTCGACGAGACCACGTCGCTGACCTGACCCCACCCCGGCGTGATCATGCGATCCCCGCCCGCCACGTCAGCGAGACCGCGCGTTCGGGGCAGCTGTGCCGCTCAGGTGCCCTGAACGTGCGTGGTCGATGGACCAGCGGCCGCCGGGGGGCCTCGATGGCTGACACCGGAGCGGGGGTTCGCCGGGATTGCATGGTCACGGGGGTGGGGCGGACAGGGAGCGCTCGTGCGCGCCGCCCGGTCGTGTCAGCGGGGCGAACCCGTGCCGCAGCGCCCGGGGCGAGCGGGTTGCTCAACGTGGTCAGCTGCGCTGCGTGGGGATTCCCGACAGCAGTGCGCGCACCTCGGCCTCGCGGTAGCGGCGGTGGCCGCCCAGGGTGCGGATCGACGTCAGCTTGCCGGCCTTGGCCCAGCGGGTGACCGTCTTGGGGTCGACCCGGAAGAGGGCGGCCACCTCCGCGGGGGTGAGCAGCGACTCCGCGTCGGGGCTCCGCGTGACCATGGTCTCTCCTTCGTCGCGCCGGCACCGGGAGGAGCGCGGTCGAGATCCACTATCGATCATCGATGCCCTGAGGGGAACAAGTCGGGCGAGCCATCTTTGCGCACGCACTAACTAGTCACTCAGCTGGCGCGCGCCAGCAGGGCGACGCGCTGCCACCGGGTCGAGAAGCGCCGGTACGCCGCGGCCGCCGACAGCGCGTCGCCCTCGACGAGGGCGGCGAGCCCCTGCGCGACGTCGTCCGCCGAGTCGTCGCCGCGCAGGTGCGCGTCGTCGAGCAGGTCGACCAGCCCGGCGTAGTCGAGCTCGACCAGGCTGCGGTGGTCGAACTGCTCGAGCCAGCGGGACACGGCCTCGATCTCGGCGACCACGTCCAGGTCGTCGAGGTGGGCGCGGGCGGACCGCAGCCCGTGGGCGCACCGGCGGCGGGCCGACGACATCGCCGTCCGGTAGCGCAGGTGGCGCTCACCCTCCAGCACCAGGTCGCGCTCGTCGCCGGTGAAGGGGACGAACCACGACACCGGCACCCGCCAGGTCGCCGCCCGTGTGAAGACGCGAGGCTCGCCGCCCTCGCGGGTGTACTCGGCGAGGTCGGCGGCTGCCTGCTCGCGCAGCACCGGCGAGGGCTCGCCCAGCGCGGCCGCCAGTGCGGTGGCCCCGCCGTCGGTGGCGGCGAGCTGGCGCCACACCCGCAGCCGGGTCTGCTGCGGGCACACGTAGGTCGCCTCGCCGACGGTCAGCACCAGCGCGTCGGTGCTCTCCACCGGCGGGACGGGGACCGGCGGGCGCCCGGCGAGCCGGCGCACGGCCGCGGCGAACTCCTCGGCCTCGAGCGCCGTGCGGTCGGGCTGCGTGAGCGCGTACGCCGTCCAGCGGGCGCGCGCCTGCTCGGGCAGGTGCTCGACGGGTTCGAGGACCCGCAGGTACGACACGTACGGGGGGCGCCTGCTGCCGGCCGAGCGACCGCTCGGGCCTGGCCGGTCGGGGCGTCGGCTGTCGGGCACGGCCCAAGGGTGCCACCCCGGCCCCACCCTAGGGTGGCGGGTGTGACGACCGGCCCCCACCCGTCCCTGCCCGACCTCGCCCACGCGACGCCCAGCAGGCTCGGTGATCAGCTGGGCGGCCACGAGCAGGTGGTGTTCTGCCACGACGAGACCACGGGCCTGCGGGCGATCATCGCGCTGCACTCGACGGCGCTCGGCCCGGGCCTCGGGGGCACCCGGTTCCACCCCTACGCCGACCTCGAGGCGGCGCTCGCCGACGTGCTCGACCTCTCGCGCGGCATGACCTACAAGAACGCGCTGGCCGGGCTCGACCACGGCGGCGGCAAGGCCGTCATCATCGGCGATCCCGCGACCGACAAGACCGAGGCGAGGTTGCGGGCGTACGGCCGCTTCGTGCAGTCGCTGTCCGGTCGCTACGTCACCGCGTGCGACGTCGGCACCTACGTGGCCGACATGGACGTCGTCGCGCGCGAGTGCGACCACGTGACCGGGCGCAGCGAGAGCGACGGCGGGGCGGGCGACTCCTCGGTGCTCACGGCGGTCGGCGTCTTCCAGGGCATGCGCGCGGCCTCGGCCCACCGGTTCGGGACGTCGTCCCTGGCCGGACGACGGGTGGGCATCGCCGGCGTCGGCAAGGTCGGTCACCAGCTGGCCACCCTGCTGCTCGCGGACGGGGCCAGCGTCGTGGTGACCGACGTGTCGTCGTCCGCGCTGGACCGGGTGCGCGCGCAGCACCCGCAGGTCGACGTCGTCGCCTCGACCGAGGACCTGGTGCGGCTCGAGCTCGACGTCTACGCGCCCTGCGCGCTGGGCGGGGCACTCACCCCCGAGGTGGTCGCCGGGCTGAGCGCGCGCGTCGTGTGCGGGGCGGCCAACAACCAGCTGGCGCAGCCGCACGTGGCCGACCTGCTGCTCGAGGCCGGCGTCACCTACGCACCCGACTTCGTCGTCAACTGCGGCGGCGTGATCCAGGTGGCCGACGAGCGCCGCGGCTTCTCCTTCGAGCGGGCCCACGCCCGCACGCTGGGCGTCTACGACACCACCGCGAAGGTGCTGCAGACCGCGTTGGACGCCGGCACCGCACCGTCCGTGGCGGCCGAGCGGCTCGCCGAGGAGCGCATCAGCGCGGTCAGCGGCCTGCGCCGGACGTGGCTGCCCGGGCGCTGAGCCACCGCACCGCGCCACCGCGGGTGGTCGGCCGTTCGAGGCGGCGAGTCGCAGCATCCTCCCGCGACGATGTAGCGTGGAGGGCACGACAGACAACTGATCCCGGGGCCGCGCGAGCCGCCCTGGTCAACGCATGAGGGTGGACGCTATGGGTCGCGGCCGAGCCAAGGCTAAGCAAACCAAGGTCGCCCGGGAGCTGAAGTACTACAGCCCCAGCACCGATCTGTCGGCCCTGCAGGCAGAGCTGCACGGTCCGTCCCGCTTCGACGAGCTCGTCGCGGGTCGCACGCCCGAGCCGGTCGAGGACGAGGACGACGACCGCCCCTGGGCCGCGGGCGAGCGCTGACCCGACGCTGATCGCGCTCGGCTCCCCACCGGCAGCCGAGCGCGAGAACGTGCGGAGCGTGGGTCAGCGGGGATACTGCTCCACCCGCGTCGTCACGACCGCCGTCTGCAGCACCATGTCACCGGGCAGGGTCACGGCCATCGCGATGATCCGGGCCACCTGCGCCGGGTCCATCATCTTCTCCGGCGGCAGACCCCACTGGTCCATCATCGGCGTCGCCATCGCGGCGGGGTTGAGCGCGCACACCCGGATCGGCCAGCCGCGCTCGCGCGACTCGCTCTGCAGCACCTCGGTCAGCTTGAGCAGCGCGGCCTTGGACGAGTTGTAGGCACCGGCTCCCGACCCGACGGTCAGGGCCGAGATGGAGACGACCGACACGATGTCGGCGGGCCGCTCGCGCTCGCCGGCCGCCAGCACCCCGCGCACGAACGCGCGCGAGGTGTGCATGGGCCCGTGGGTGTTGACGCCGAAGACGGCGTGCCACTGCTCGTCGCTGACGTCAGGGATGTCGGCGCCGCGGTCGGTGCCGGCGTTGTTGACCAGCACGTCGAAGGCGGTTCCGGCCTTCGCGAACGTCGCGCCGAGCAGCGCGTCGACGGCGGCGGAGTCGGTGACGTCCAGCTGCACCGCCTCGGCGCTGCCCCCGGCCTGCTCGACGCGCTTCGCGGTCTCCTCGGCGCCGACGAGGTCGATGTCGGCGGCCACCACGTGGGCACCGCGGCTCGCGAGCTCGAGGGTGGTGGCGCGGCCCAGACCGCTGCCGCCGCCGGTGACCAGTGCCGTGCGGCCGTCCATGTCGTGCGTCGTCACGCGTGCTCCTTCGTACGTCGGCGCCGGGGGCTCCCCCGACGTGATCACGACCTACCCTCGGTCGTGGGCGCCAATCACGGGCCGTGACGGCCGCGTCAGCGGTGGGAGCCGACCAGTCGCACGCTGCCACCGTCGACGCCCTTGGCCCCCTGGGTGACGTCGTCGCGGCCCGGCGGGCGCGCCTCGCGCACGTCGCCGAGCACCCACGCCGGCACGCCGCGCGCAGCCAGCCGCTCGAGCGCCCGGCCGGCGTCGTCGGCGGCGACGACCGCGACCATGCCGACACCGAGGTTGAGGGTGCGCTCGAGGTCGGGCACCGGCACCTGGCCGAGGTCTCGCACCAGCCCGAACACCGGCGCCGGCGTCCAGGTCGACCGGTCGACGACCGCCTCGAGCCCGCGGGGCAGCACGCGCGCGAGGTTGGCCGCGAGACCGCCGCCCGTGACGTGGCTGACGGCGTGGACGTCGACGTCGTCGGCGCGCGCCAGGCCGAGCACGTCGAGGGAGTAGATGCGCGTCGGCTCGAGCAGCTCTTCGCCGAGGGTGCGGCCGAGCTCGTCGACGTGGCGCTCGAGCCCCCACCCGGCGCGCTCGACCACGCGCCGCACGAGCGAGTAGCCGTTGGAGTGCAGGCCCGACGACGCCATGGCGACGACGACGTCGCCGGGGCGCACGCGCTCGGGGCCGAGGACGGCGTCGGCCTCGACCACGCCGGTCGCGGCGCCGGCGACGTCGTACTCGGTGGGGCCGAGCAGGCCAGGGTGCTCGGCCGTCTCGCCGCCGACGAGCGCGCAACCGGCCTGCACGCAAGCCTGCGCGATGCCTTTGACGATGGCCGCGATGCGCTCGGGAACCACTGCGCCGCAAGCGATGTAGTCGGTCATGAACAGCGGCTCGGCGCCGCAGACGACGATGTCGTCGACGACCATGCCCACCAGGTCGAAGCCGATCGTGTCGTGGACGTCGAGGCGCTGCGCGATCTGCACCTTGGTGCCGACGCCGTCGGTGCTCGTGGCGAGCAGCGGCCGTCGAAAGTCCCGCAGCGCACTGGCGTCGAACAGACCGGCGAACCCGCCGAGGCCGCCGACCACCTCGGGGCGCCGGGTCTTGGCGACCCAGTCGCGCATCAGCTCGACCGCGCGGTCACCCGCCTCGACGTCGACCCCTGCCGCCGCGTAGGTCAGCGGCAGGTCGCTCACGGTCGCCGCAGCGCGTCCGCGGCGCCGGCGCCGGCGCCCGTGACGACGCCGTCGGCGTCGCGCAGCGGGTGGCCGCCCACCTCGAGCCCGGGCAGCGTCTCGAGCACGTGCTTGCCGAGCTGGGCCTGCGGCGGCAGCTCGATGGGGTAGACGCCGCTGAAGCAGGCGGTGCAGAGGTTCTCGCGCGGCTGGTTCGTCGCGGCGACCAGGTGCTCCTCGCTGATGTAGCCCAGCGAGTCGGCGCCGATGCTCGCGCGCACCTCCTCGACCCCGAGGCCGGTGGCGATGAGCTCGGCGCGGCTCGCGAAGTCGATGCCGTAGAAGCAGGGCCAGCGCACCGGCGGCGACGAGATCCGCACGTGCACCTCGGCGGCTCCCGACTCGCGCAGCATCCGGATCATGCCGCGCTGGGTGTTGCCCCGGACGATCGAGTCGTCGACGACCACGAGCCGCTTGCCCTTGATGACGTGGGTGAGCGGGTTGAGCTTGAGCCGGATGCCGAGCTGGCGGATCGTCTGCGTCGGCTCGATGAAGGTGCGGCCGACGTAGGAGTTCTTGACGAAGCCCTGGCCGTACGGCGTGCCGCTGGCCTCGGCGTACCCGATCGCGGCGGGCACGCCCGACTCGGGGACGCCGATGACGAGGTCGGCCTCGACGGGGTGCTCGGCGGCGAGCCGGCGTCCCATGTCGACGCGCGCCTCGTGCACGACGCGACCGCTGATGGTGGCGTCGGGACGCGCGAGGTAGACGTACTCGAAGGCGCAGCCCTTGGGCGTCGCGGGCGCGAAGCGGTGGGTGCGCAGGCCGTCGGAGTCGATGGCGACCATCTCGCCGGGCTCGATCTCGCGGATGACGCTGGCGCCGATGGTCGCGAGCGCGGGGGTCTCGCTGGCGACCACCCAGCCGCGCTCGAGCCGGCCGAGCACCAGCGGCCGGACGCCGTGCGGGTCGCGGGCGGCGTAGAGCGTGCGCTCGTCCATGAACACCAGCGAGAACGCGCCGCGCAGCAGCGGCAGCACCTCCAGCGCGGTGGCCTCGAGGCTGCGGTCGGGGTCGCCGGCGAGCAGCGCCGTCACGAGCGCGGTGTCGGTGGTGTTGCCCCGGCTGATCTCGCCGGCGCCGGGCACGCCGTACCGCTCACGCACCAGCGCGCGCAGCTCGGTGGAGTTGGTGAGGTTGCCGTTGTGGGCGAGGGCGACCGTGCCCCCGGCGGTGTTGCCGAGCGTGGGCTGGGCGTTCTCCCAGTTGCTCGCACCGGTGGTCGAGTAGCGGCTGTGCCCGATGGCGAGGTGACCCTTGAGCGAGTGCAGCGCGGTCTCGTCGAAGACCTGCGACACCAGGCCCATGTCCTTGTAGACCAGCAGCCGCTCGCCGTCGCTCGCCGCGATGCCGGCGGACTCCTGCCCGCGGTGCTGCAGCGCGTAGAGGCCGAAGTACGTCAGCTTGGCGACGTCCTCGCCGGGGGCCCAGACGCCGAACACCCCGCAGGCGTCCTGCGGACCCTTCTCGCCGGGCAGCAGGTCATGGGTCAGCCGTCCATCGCCTCGTGCCACCGCTCCAGTGTCCCACAGACCACCCGGTCGCGGGCGACCGCCGCGACGACCGCGAGGGTCAGCCCCGGCCGCGCCCGAACCGCTCGATCGCCACCGCGACCAGGCCGGCGAGCAGGGCGCCGAGGATCGCGCAGCCGACCGCGAGGTAGGCGACGAGCCGGGCGCGCCCGGTGTCGGGCTCGGCCGCTCCCGTGAGACCACCGATGACGCCGACGAGCACACCGAGCACGACACCGGCGCCGATGAAGACCTCGTACCGCGGGGCGCGACGCACCTTGGCCCGCCACACGCGGCCCTGCTGGGGCGTCTGCTCGCTCACGCCGTCCACGCTAGTGCTGCCGCGGCCCCCCGGCGACGGTCCGGCCCGGTTGCCACCGTGAGGCGCGGCACACGGCTCAGCGAGCGGGCACGAGCGGCAGCAGCGTCGACAGGTCGGCCCGCTCACCGCTCGCCCGGACGGCTCCGGCCGCCCTGGCCTGCGCCCAGGCGAGCTCTCCGGTGGCGAGGGCGAGCCAGGTGCCGGCGTCCGTCTCGACGACGTTGGGCGGTGTGCCGCGGGTGTGCCGAGGGCCCTCGAGGCACTGCGTCACGCCGAACGGCGGCACGCGCACCTCGACGGTGTGGCCGGGCGCGCGCTCGGCGAGCTCTTCGAGCGTGTAGCGGACGGCGGTCGCCGTGGTCGGGCGGTCGGCCGCGGCCGGGTCGCGCAGCCAGGACGTGAGAGCCGCCCGACCGGCGGCGACGTCGGTGCGGCGCTTGGGGGGCACCGTGCCATCGTCCCACCGCTCAGCGCGGCAGCGCGCGCGCCTGGTCTCAGCCGACGGTGATGGTGACCCGCCGGTTGAGCCGTCGGCCGGACGGGTTGTCGGCCCCGCCGATGGCGTCAGGGGCGACGGGCTGGCTCTCGCCCACACCAGCGGCCGCGAGCCGGACGCCGGGCGCCCGGCCCTGCAGGAACGCGCGGACCGCCTCGGCCCGGCGGCGGGAGAGCGCGAGGTTGTCGGCGTCGGTGCCGACGGCGTCGGTGTGCCCGGTGACGACCACCCGGCGTCCCCTCGCGGCGGCGACGCGCGGCACCACCTGGGCCAGCACGACCGCCGCGCTCGGACTGAGCGTGGCGGAGCCGAATTCGAACAGCACATCGGCGTCGAGGGCCACCGCGCCGCGCTCGGCCCGCGGTCGCAGGTCGAGCACCCGGGGCACGAGCGTGAGGGACCGGGCGGGCAGCTCGACCACCCGGCCCGGCAGGTCGAGCGTCCGGGGGGTCGCCACCGGCTCGGTCGCCGGAGTCGTGGGCGAGGTGCTCGGCGACGAGCCGGGTGCTCCGGCGTCCGCGCCGCACCCGGCGACGGCGAGCGCGACGAGGGCGGCCAAGGTCGCCCGCCCGGCCCTAGCCACCGGTGATCGTCAGCCCGGGGACGGTGCCCATCGGGGTCACCAGCGACACGGACGTGACGTCGGCGGGCGGGGCGGCGAGCGAGGCCGCGAACACCTGCTCGTGACCGGGCTCGAGCTCGCTGCCGCCCCGCGTCGACGAGCACGCGCACTGGACTGGGCCGGTGGCGGTGATCTCGAAGTCCTCGGGGCGCAGCGTGAGGTACTGCTTGAGCCCCACCGGGTCGACCAGAGTCACCCCACCGACGGTGTAGTCGATGTAGCTCTCACCCAGCCGCGGGCCGACCGACTTGTCGCCGCTCGCCGGCGCCGTGGTCGTCCGCAGGCCGAAGACGACCGTGACGGCCTGGCCGGCGCGCTGCACGACGTACACCGTCAGGTCGGTGCCCGGGACGGACGTCGGTGCTGTCGCCACGGGCTCGTCGGGCACGGCAACCGTGAGCGGCGAGAACCCCGCGAGCTCGAAGCTGCGCCCGGTGCTCGGCACGGCAGAGGCGGTCGGAGCCGCCTGGCGGTCGTCGGAGGAGCCGGCGGTGCAGGACGACGCGGCGACCAGCGCGCAGAGCGTGAGCGCCCCCCGCCACGGACGCGGGCGCAGCGACGGACGAGGTACGGACATGGTTCTCCCCTGGGTCGACCGGTACGCCCCCGCAGGCTAGCGGCGCGGCGACCGCGGCCGCGGGCTGACGGGCGCGCCGCCCTCGCCTGCGCGCGACGCTGGGCCGTGGCCCACAATCATCAGCATGCGCGCCACCACGATCTACGCCCCCTTCGACGTCCGCCTCGGGGAGGTGCCCGACACCGGCCTGCAGGACCCCACGGACGCCCTGGTGCGCGTGACGGCCTCCTGCATCTGCGGGTCGGACCTGTGGCCCTACCGCGGTGAGAACCCCGTCACCGAGCCGCGCCGGATCGGCCACGAGTTCGTCGGCATCGTCGAAGCCGTCGGGTCCGACGTCTCGACCATCAAGGTCGGCCAGTTCGTCGTCGCGCCGTTCACCTTCAACGACGGCACCTGCCCGAGCTGCCAGGCCGGTGTGCAGAGCGCCTGCGACAACGGCACCGCCTGGGGCGCCGGCGGCTTCGACGGCGGCCAGGCCGAAGCCGTGCGCGTCCCCTTCGCCGACGCCACCCTGGTCGCGACGCCGACCGTCCCGGACGACGAGCTCATCCCCTCGCTGCTGGCCCTCAGCGACGTCATGGGCACCGGCTGGCACGCCGCGGTCAGCGCCGGCGTGAAGCCCGGCCAGACCGTCGTCGTCGTCGGCGACGGCGCCGTCGGTCTCTCGGGCGTGCTCGCGGCGGCCACCATGGGCGCCGAGCGCGTCGTCGCGATGTCGCGGCACGCCTCCCGCCAGGACCTCGCCCGCCGGTTCGGTGCCACCGACGTCGTCGCCGAGCGCGGCGAGGCGGCCGTCGAGGCGGTGCGCGAGCTCACCGGCGGCGTCGGCGCCGACGCGGTGCTCGAGTGCGTCGGCACGGGCGAGTCGATGACCACCGCCGTCGAGTCGGTCCGGGCCGGTGCGGCCGTCGGGTACGTCGGCGTCCCCCACGGCGTGGAGCTGCCGATCCGCAGGATGTTCTCCCAGAACATCACCATCGCGGGCGGCGTCGCGCCCGTGCGCAAGTACCTCCCCGAGCTCATGGCCGACGTCCTGTCGGGCGCCATCGACCCCGGCCAGGTCTTCGACCTGACGCTGCCGCTCGACGACGTGGCCGAGGGCTACGCCGCCATGCACGAGCGGCGCGCCATCAAGACGCTGCTGCGCCCCTGAGCGCTCCGCGGCCGGCGCCCGCCCGCGGGCCGCGATCGCATGATCGCCGGGGGGCTGGGGCGGCGAGAACGCGAAGAACGGGCACCTCCGTGGTGGAGGTGCCCGTTCTTCGCGTTCTGGCGTTCGGCCTACTTGATGCCGGTGTTGGCGACGCCCTGGGCGATCTGGCGCTGCAGCAGCAGGAACACCGCGAGCAGCGGCAGGATGCCGAGGACCGCGGAGGCCATCGTCTCGGCGTACTGGATCGCGGCGCCACCGATCAGGCTGCTCAGCCCGACCGGGATGGTCTGCGACTTGGTCTGGGTGAGCACCAGCAGCGGCCACAGGAAGGCGTTCCACGAGGTGATGAACGTCAAGATGGCCACCGCCGAGATCGCCGGCCGTGAGAGCGGCATGACGATCTGGTAGTAGATGCGGAACCAGCTGGCGCCGTCGACGCGGGCCGCCTCGATCAGGGCGACGGGGATGCCCTTGATGAACGAGTGGAAGACGAACACCGCGACCGGAAGGGCGATACCGGGAAGCACGATCGCCCAGTAGGTGCCGAGCAGGCTCAGGGCACGGAACTCCATGAACTGCGGCAGCACCAGCGCCTCGGTGGGCAGCATCAGCCCGGCCAGGATGATCGCGTAGATCACGGCCTTGCCGCGGAAGCTGAGGTTGACCAGCGCGAAGGCGACCATCGAGCAGACGAAGACGGTGAACACGACCGCCAGCGTCGAGATGATGAAGCTGTTGACGTACCAGTACCCGAGCGGGCTCGAGTTCCAGGCGGTGCGGTAGGCGTCGAAGCTGAGCGCCCCGGAGAAGATCCCCGTGGGGTTGGCCGCGATCGCGTCGTTGGCGCGCAGCGAGGTGATGACCGCCCACGCGAACGGGATCAGCCAGATCAGCGCGAACAACGTCACGCAGGTGGCAGCCAGGCGGTTGAACGCCCTACCGCCCTCGTTGGTGTGGCCGCGCCGCAGGACGGGCTTGGCATCGACCGTGGCGGGCGCGGAGACAGCTGTTGCCATCGTCTTCCCTCTCAGGCGTTCGTGGGGGCGGTGGAGCGCCGACGGAGGAGGAGCCACGCGACCGACACCGCGACGAGGATCACGAAGTAGACCATCGTCGCCGCTGCGGCGTAGCCACCCCGGTAGGAGGTGAAGCCGGTGTCGAAGATGTACTGGATCACCGGGCGCGTGGAGTAGGCCGGCCCACCGGCCAGCAGGATGTAGATCTGGTCGAACACCTTGAGCGAGGCCAACACCTGCAGGATCAGCACCAGGCTCATCGTCGGCCGCAGCAGCGGGACGGTGATGGCCTTGATCTGCTGCCAGGGGCCGGCGCCGTCGATCGCCGCCGCCTCGTAGACCTCCTCGGAGATCTCCTGGATCGCAGCGGTGTAGAGGATGAAGTTGAATCCGAACGTCCACCACACGGTGAGCAGGACGACGGCGAACCAGGCGCCGTTGGTGCTGCCGAAGAAGTCGGGGGCGGTCAGCCCGAACCACCCGAAGGCGTTGCTGATCAGACCGGTCTGCGGGGTGTACATGAACGCGAAGATCAGGCAGACCGCGGACGACGGGACGACGTAGGGCGCGAAGAAGGCGAGCCGGTAGAACCACGTCGCCCGCGAGATGCGGGAGGCCAGGACGGCGAAGATCAGCGGCAGCAGCACCAGCAGCGGCGTCGACAGCAGCGTGAACAGCACCGAGTGCCACATCGAGGACCAGAAGTCGCCGCTGCCGAGCACGTCGGCGTAGTTCGAGAACCCGACGAAGTCGCCGAGCCCCGGACTCACCGTCGTGGTGTTGAACAGGCTGATGATCGTGCCGATGATGACCGGGCCGATCAGGAACGCCAGGTAGAGCAGCAGGAACGGCGTGGCGAACAGCCAGCCGGGGGCGTTCTCCCCGCGCGGCCCGCCGCGACGGCTTGACGCCGTCTGCGCCGAGGCGTCAACCCGCCGGACGGTGGTACCGAGGGCGCTCGTGGTGCTCATGTGGTCTCCCCTACCGGCGGTCGGGCGGTCGAGAACTTCTGCAGGCTCGTGCGCATCGCGTCGACGCCGGCCTTGGGGTTGAGCCCACCGGTGAGCACGCTCGCGACGACCGAGCCCATGGCGGTCTGGAAGTCCGAGCCCGCACCGGTGTACCAGGCGGGCGGGTCGTAGACCGCGTTGAAGGCGGCCTCGGTGTAGTTGCTCTGCGGGTCGAGCTTGGCGAACTCGGCGCTCTGCTGCACCGGCAGGTACGCCGGCACGTGGCCCCCCTGAGCCCAGATCTGGCTCCGGTCGATCAGTCCCTTGACGAACTTGACGGCGTCGTCGGTGCGGGCGGCCGAGCGGACGGTGCTCGCCGGGATGACCAGGGAGTGCGAGTCGGCGTAGGCGACAGGCTTGTCGCCCAGCAGCGCCGGGAAGGGCTCGATGTTGAAGGTCAGGCCCTTGACGTCGCGGTAGGTCGGCAGCTGCCACACGCCGTCGAACAGGAAGCCGACCTTGCCCTGGCTGAACAGGCTCGAAGACGTCGTCGCCGTCGCGGTCTTGGGCATCAGCTGCTTGGAGCCGGTGAGCTGCTGCAGGAACGCGAAGCTCTGCTCCATCGCCGGGGCGTCGATGTCGACCTTCGTCCCGAGCTCGGAGACGAGCGGTCCGGCGAGGCCCGAGTAGACCATCATGAAGAAGCGCCAGCAGGTGGACGGGTCGGCGGTGATGGTGGCCACGGCGCCGTAGTCGCCGCCAGCGGCTTCCTTCATGGCCTGGACGGCGGCCAGGAACTGGTCGGCCCCCTTGATCGGCTTGAGCTTCTTGCCGTCGGCGTCGAGCAGCCCGGCCTTCTTGGCGATGGCGGTGTTGTAGTAGAGGACGAACGGGTGGGTGTCGATGGGCACGGCGTAGGCCGTGCCGTCGACGGTGGCCTTCTGCCACGCCGCCGGGGTGAACTTGTCCTTGGTGATGTCGGCCGCGGCGAACTGCTCGCCGATCGGCTCGAGCAGCCCGGCCTGCGCCAGCAGCGGCAGCCGGGACAGGTGGGCGATCGCGACGTCCGGCGGGCGCCCGCTGGAGGTCGAGAGCGCGAGCTTGGTGTAGTAGGGGTTTCCCCACGACAGCAGGGTCGCCTCGACCGAGCGGCCGGACGCCTTCTGGTAGTCGCCGACCATGGTGGCCATGTTGGCGCCGTCGCCGCCGCCGAACAGGTGCCAGAAGATGACGTCGGCCGTGGCCGGCTGTCCGCCGGTGAGGCTGGTCGCGATGGGCGACCCGCAGGCCGACAGCGCACCTGCCGCGGCGAGCCCGCCGCCGAGGGTGAGGAACTGACGACGCGAGGGTCCAGCCTGTCGACCGTCGGCCGAGGGCCGCGATGTGCTCCGTTGCATGGCGCGACTGTGTCACCACTTTTGCCACGTGGCAAGAGTCAACCGCGGGGCAGCGCCGACGGTGTCGCGGGACGGGCCGGCCGAATGCGTTGCTACGTTGCAACGGGACGCGGCTGGGCCCATCATCGGCGTCATGACCGTCGACGCGAATGCCCTGCGACCCGTGGCCACGACCGAGCAGACCGACGCCGAGCAGCGCACACTGCGCGACGCGAGCGCCGCCGGCGGGGAGGTCGTCCACCCCCGTCCGCAGCTCACGCGTCGCCACTGGGTCGAGCTGGGCGGTGACTGGCTGTTCGCGGTCGACGACGACGACCGCGGACGCCGGGACGGCTGGCACACCGACACCTCGGCGTTCGACCGCACGATCACCGTGCCCTTCCCGCCCGAGGCCGTGGGGTCCGGCATCGCCGACACCGGCTTCCACCCCGTGGTCTGGTACCAGCGCGTCGTCACCCGCGACGACCTCAGCGCCGCCGGGCACGGCGACCAGGGCGACCGGGTGCTGCTGCACTTCGGCGCCGTCGACTACGTCGCGGACGTCTGGCTGGCCGGCCAGCACGTCGGCCGCCACGAGGGCGGCAGCACCCCGTTCCACTTCGACGTGACGCCCCTGCTCGGCGCCGACGAGACGTCGTGGAGCCTCGTCGTCCGGGCCGAGGACGACCCGCACGACGTCTCCCAGCCCCGCGGCAAGCAGGACTGGCAGTTCGAGCCCCACGGGATCTGGTACCAGCGCACCACGGGCATCTGGCAGCCCGTCTGGCTGGAGGCGGTGCCCACGCTGTTCGTCACCGACGTCGCCTGGACCCCTGACGCCTCGGCCAGCTCGGTGCTGCTGTCGCTCGAGCTGGACCACCGGCCGACGGGTGGCGCGACCGTGTTCGTCGCCATCGACTTCGAGGGCCGCCGGCTCGCCGACGTGGCCATCACGCAGTGGCAGCCGCGCAGCCGCACGGTCATCGACCTGCCGGCGCAGTCGAACGGGCAGGCCTACGAGACCCTGCTGTGGTCGCCGGACCACCCGCGCCTGCTGGACGTCACGGTCACCGTGACGCCGCTGGACTCCCCCGATGGCAGCGACGTGGTGCAGTCCTACCTCGGTCTTCGCAGCGTCGGCTGGTCGCACGGGCACGTCATGCTCAACGACCGACCGTGCTACATCCGCGCGATCCTCGCGCAGGGGTACTGGCCCGAGACCCACCTCGCCGCGCCGAGCGCGGACGCCCTGCGCGAGGAGGTGCTGCTGATCAAGAGCCTCGGCTTCAACGCCGTGCGCGTCCACCAGAAGATCGAGGACCCCCGCTTCCTGTACTGGTGCGACCGGCTGGGCCTGCTCGTGTGGGCCGAGGGCGCCAGCGCCTACGAGTTCTCGGTCACCGCGGTCGAGCGCATGACCCGCGAGTGGATGGACGTCATCCGGCGCGACGTCTCCCACCCGAGCGTGATGGCGTGGGTGCCGCTCAACGAGAGCTGGGGCGTGCAGCACATCGGCCACGACCCGCGCCAGCTCAGCTACGCCCAGATGCTGTACCACCTGACCAAGACGCTCGACCCCTCCCGCCCGGTGATCACCAACGACGGCTGGCAGCACGCGGACTCCGACATCTGGACCATCCACGACTACAGCGAGACCGGCGCCGAGCTCGAGGCCCGCTACACCGACAAGACCGTCCTCGACGAGATGATGGCGGGCCTCGGCCCGCTCGGGCGGCGCATGAAGCTGCTGCCCGGCGCCGACCGTGGGCAGCCGCACATCGTCTCCGAGTTCGGCGGCGTGAGCTTCGCGCCGACCCACGCCAAGCCCGCCTGGGGCTACACCACCGCGTCCGAGGCCTCGGCGTTCGAGACCGCGCTGCGCGAGCTGTTCAGCGCTCTGCAGCGCAGCCCCGTGCTCGCCGGCTTCTGCTACACCCAGCTGTCCGACACCGACCAGGAGGCCAACGGCCTCACGGACCCCCACCGGCGCCCGAAGCTGCCGGTCGAGACCATCCGGTCGATCGTCCTGGGCGAGGGCGTCGACCTCAGCGGGCAGCGCCGGCCGCGGCACGCCTCGGAGCACACGCACACCGGCTCGCCGAGCACCTGAGGTTCGGGCGGCCCGTGCGCGGGCCGCCCGGTGCCGGCCGCTGCCCGAGGCCGGTCAGCGCCTCGCGGCCGCGGTCAGGCGCGGCGCCCCGGTGCTCTCGCGCACCTTGACGCTGTGGTCGCAGATGATGTCGTCGGCCGGCGACGCGGTGCCGCCGATGCCCTGCAGCAGCTGGCTCACCGCCGCCTCGGCGATCGCCAGCTTGTCGGGAGCGACGCTCGTCAGCGCAGGGGTCGTGTAGGCGGCCTCCTCGACGTCGTCCCAGCCGAGGACGGCCACGTCGTCCGGCATCGTGATGCCGTGCTCGGACAGCGCCCGCATCGCACCGAAGGCGAGCACGTCGTTGAGGCACAGCAGCGCGTCGAAGCTGATGCCCTCGGCCACCAGCTCGTGCGCGGCGGCGTAGCCGGCTGATCGGAACCAGTCGGTCGTCGTCCGCATCAGGCGCGGGTGCACCCCGTGCCCCGCCGCCGAGTGCGCCTCGAAGAACCCGGCGAGGCGCCCGCGCGCCGCCCCCCCGCGCATGGTGTCGAGGTCGGCCCCGACCACCGCGATGCGGCGGCGGCCGCTCGCGAGCAGGTGCTCGGTCGCCTCGCGCGCCGCGACCACGTTGTCGATCGCCACCGTGACGAAGCGGCTGTCGCGCACCTCCTCGCCCAGCAGCACCACCGGCAGGTCGGGCGCCTGCTGGCCCATGTCGGCCGCGCTCAGGGCCATCGGGCTGAAGATGAGCCCGTCGATGACGTGCGTGCGGTAGCCCTCGAGCACCAGCGCCTCGCGCGCCGGGTCGCCCCCGGTCTGGTCCATGAGCATCGTCAGCCCCTCGCGCGCCGCGACCCGCTGCACGTGCTCGGCCAGCTCGGCGAAGTACGGCGAGGCGATGTAGGGCACGGCGAGCGCGATGATGCCGGTGCGCCCGGCGCGCAGCGCGCGGGCGCTCGCGTTGGGGCGGTAGCGCAGCTCCTCCATCGCGGCCTGCACCCGCTGGCGGGTCTCGGGGCGCACGTGCACGTAGCCGCGCACGACGTTCGACACGGTGCGCTGCGACACCCCCGCGAGGGCAGCGACGTCGGACATGCTCGCCGGCACGTCGCCTCCTGGTTGTGCTCGAGGGCCGCCGGCTCGCGTGGACGCCCGGTGCGGACGCCGCTGCCCGAGCGTGCGGCGGACGTCGGCACTGTAACCGCCGTGGCGCCACGCCGACGCGTGGCGGTGGCACCGGCCGGTGCCTCACACTGGAGGTACTTGCCCTATGCGAAGGAATTGATGACCTCCCAAGCCGCCCCCCGGCCCGCTGTGCGCTCGTCCGCCCGACCCTCGCTGACCGTGCCCCTCGGCATGGTCGTGCTGCTGGCCTGCATGCGCGGACTCGGCCCGCTCTCGCTCGACACCTACCTGCCGGCGCTGCCCGCCATCGCCGACGACCTCGACGCCTCGACGTCCGCGACGCAGCTCACGCTGACCGCCACGCTGGCCGGCCTCGCGGTCGGCCAGCTCGTCTTCGGTCCCCTCAGCGACTCGCACGGACGTCGGCGCCCGCTGCTCGCGGGCATCGCGCTGTTCGTCGTGGCCGCGCTGGTGTGCGCCACGGCGCCGACCGTCACGGTGCTGGTCGCGGCGCGCTTCGCGCTCGGGATCGCGGGCGCGGCCGGGATGGTCACCGCCATGGCGGTGGCCCGCGACATCAGCGACGGCACGACCATGGCGCGGCTGCTCGCGGCGCTCATGCTCGTGACCGGCGTCGTGCCGGTCGCCGCGCCGATCCTCGGCGGCCAGCTGCTGCAGCTGACGTCGTGGCGAGGCATCTTCGCGCTGCTCGCCGGGGTGGGTGCGCTGATCTTCCTCACCACCTGGCGGCGCACGCCCGAGACGCTGCCGGTCTCGGCGCGGCGCCCGGTCGGCCTGGCGCCGACCCTGCGCACGTTCGGCGTGCTGCTGCGCGACCGCAGCTTCGCGCTGCCGATGCTCACGCTGCTGCTCGCGAGCGCGGGCCTGTTCGGCTACCTGTCGGGCTCGCCGTTCCTGCTGCAGGACGTGCACCACCTGTCGCCGCAGGCCTACAGCGGCATCTTCGCCACCAACACCATCGGCCTGACCGTGCTGAGCCAGATCAGCGGCCGGCTCGTCCACCGCACCGGCCCCGCGCCGCTGCTCGTGGTGGGAGCGTCGATCATCGCCGCGGGCGGGGTGCTGCTGCTGGTCGCCACGGTGACGAGCGGCAGCCTCACGCTGGTGCTGCCCGCGCTGTTCTGCTGCGTGACCGGCATGGGCATGGTCTTCCCCAACACGACCACGCTGGCGCTGGCGAACCACGGCGCGACGGCCGGGTCGGCGTCCGCGCTGCTCGGGCTCGGGCAGTTCGCCGCCGGCGCCGCGGCCGCCCCGCTCGTCGGGCTCGGCAGCGACCCGTCGCTGTCGATGGCGGTCGTCATCGCCGTCGTCACGTGCGCGTCGGCGCTGACCGCCGTGCTGACGGTGCGGGTCAGCCGCCGAAGTGCGCGGGCAGCGTCGCCTCGTGCGTCGCGCGCAGCTCGCTGAGCGGCAGCGCGAACAGCCCCTGCACGTCGAGCACCGGGTCATCGGTGTCGTCGGGCGTCTGGTCGACGACACCGATGCGCAGGTGGGGCACCTGGCGAGCCGAGCACACGTCGGTGAAGCGGATCTCCTCCGAGCGCGGCACCGACACGAGCACCCGCGCGGTCGACTCGCTGAACAGCGCGACGAACGGGTCGATGCCGTCGCGCTCGACGAGCTCGTCGAGCCACACCCGGGCGCCGACGCCGTAGCGCAGGGCGCCCTCGACCAGCGCGATGGCGAGGCCGCCGTCGCTGAGGTCGTGGGCGGCGTCGACCATGCCGTCGCGCGAGCAGGCGACGAGGATCTCGGCCAGCACCCGCTCGGCCTGCAGGTCGACCGCCGGCGGCAGCCCGCCGAGATGGCCGTGCACGACGTCGGCCCAGGACGAGCCGCCGAGCTCGTCGCGCGTCGCCCCGACCAGGTAGAGCACCTGGCCCGGCTCGCGCCAGCCGGACGGCGTGCGGCGCGTGACGTCGTCCATGACACCGAGCACGCCGACCACGGGCGTCGGGTGGATCGCGACGTCGCCGGTCTGGTTGTAGAGGCTGACGTTGCCGCCGGTGACCGGCACGCCGAGCTCGCGGCAGCCGTCGGCGAGGCCGGTCACAGCCTGCGCGAGCTGCCACATCACCCCGGGGTCCTCGGGCGAGCCGAAGTTGAGGCAGTCGGTGACCGCGAGAGGTGAGGCGCCGGTCGTGGCGACGTTGCGGTAGGCCTCGGCCAGCGCGAGCTGGGCGCCGGCGTAGGGGTCGAGCGCGGCGAAGCGGCTGTTGCAGTCGGTCGAGATCGCGACGCCGAGACCGGACTGCTCGTCGACGCGCACGACGCCCGCGTCGTCGGGCATCGACAGCGCGGTGTTGCCCATGACGTAGCGGTCGTACTGGTCGGTCACCCAGCTGCGGCTGCTGAGGTTCGCCGAGCCGAGCAGCTGCAGCAGCGTCGCCCGCAGCTCGTCGCCGGACGTCGGCCGCGCGAGCCGCAGCGCAGTCGGGGCATCGGCCTGCAGCGCGTCCTGGCCGGCCGGTCGGGCCAGCGGACGCTCGTAGACGGGACCGTCGTGGGCGACGGTGCGCGGCGGGACGTCGACGACGGTCTCGCCGTGCCAGTCGACCACCAGGCGGCCGGTCTCGGTGACCTCACCGACGACGGTCGCCTCGACGTCCCAGCGGTCGGTGACCGCCATGAACGCCTCGAGCCGGTCGGGGCGCACGACGGCCATCATGCGCTCCTGCGACTCGCTCATGAGGATCTCCTCGGGGCTGAGGGTCGCGTCGCGCAGCGGCACGCGGTCGAGCCACACCCGCATGCCGCCGTCGCCGTTGCTCGCGAGCTCGCTCGTGGCGCACGACAGACCGGCGCCACCGAGGTCCTGGATGCCTTCGACCACCTTGGCGGAGAACAGGTCGAGGCAGCACTCGATGAGCACCTTCTCGGCGAACGGGTCGCCCACCTGCACCGCGGGGCGCTTGCTGGGGCCGGTCGACTCGAACGTCTCCGAGGCCAGCACCGAGACGCCACCGATGCCGTCACCGCCGGTCTTGGCGCCGAACAGGATGACGAGATTGCCTGCGCCAGAAGCGTTCGCGAGGTGGACGTCGTCGTGTCGCATCGAGCCGACGCAGAGCGCGTTGACGAGCGGGTTGCCCTGGTAGGAGGGGTCGAAGACGACCTCCCCACCGATGTTGGGCAGGCCGAGGCAGTTGCCGTAGCCCCCTACTCCCGCAACGATCCCTGGCAGCACGCGCCGGGTGTCGGGGTGGTCGATGGCGCCGAACCGCAGCGGGTCCATGATCGCGATCGGTCGCGCGCCCATGCTCATGATGTCGCGCACGATGCCGCCCACGCCGGTGGCTGCGCCCTGGTAGGGCTCGACGTACGACGGGTGGTTGTGGCTCTCGACCTTGAACGTCACGGCCCAGCCCTGGCCGATGTCGACGACGCCGGCGTTCTCGCCGATGCCGACCATCAGCTTCTCGCGCATGGCGTCGGTCGTCTTGTCGCCGAACTGGCGCAGGTGCACCTTGCTCGACTTGTAGGAGCAGTGCTCGCTCCACATGACGCTGTACATCGCCAGCTCGGACGACGTGGGCCGGCGGCCGAGGATCTCGCGGATGCGGTCGTACTCGTCGGCCTTGAGCCCCAGCGCCGCCCAGGGCTGCTCGACGTCCGGCGCCTGGGTGGCCTGCTCGACGGTGTCGACCCGCGACCGCACGCTCACGCGCCGACCCGCTCGGACAGCGCCGCGACCGCGGAGGTGAAGAACCGCAGGCCGTCCAGCCCGCTGGTGCCGCTGCGCGGGTCGGGGCCGAAGAGCGGCTCGATCGCGTGCTCGGGGTGGGGCATCAGGCCGACGACGTTGCCCTCGGCGTTGCTGATGCCCGCGATCGCCCGGTACGACCCGTTGGGGTCCTCGCCGACGTACCGCACCACGACGCGGTGCTGCGCCTCGAGCTCGTCGAGGGTGCGCTCGTCGGCGACGTAGCCGCCCTCGCCGTTCTTGAGCGGGACGACGACCTGCTCGTCCTGGCTGTAGGCGCGGGTCCAGACGGTGTCGGCGTTCTCGACGCGCAGCACCTGGTCGCGGCAGACGAACCTGCGGTGGATGTTGCGCACCAGGGCACCGGGGAGCAGGTGGGACTCGCACAGCACCTGGAAGCCGTTGCAGATGCCCAGCACCGGCATGCCCCCGCGCGCGGCGTCGACGACGGCGCCCATGACCGGCGCGAAGCGCGCGATCGCCCCGCAACGCAGGTAGTCGCCGTAGGAGAAGCCGCCGGGCAGCACCACGGCGTCGACACCGTGCAGGTCGGCGTCGCCGTGCCACAGCCGGACGGGCTCGGCACCGGCGAGGCGCACACCGCGGGCGGCGTCGCGGTCGTCGAGCGTTCCCGGGAAGGTGACGACCCCGATGCGGACTCCGCCGGCCATCAGGCGGCCACCGTCGGGCCGGCCGCGGAGGTCGCTGCGGACACCTCGACGACGTCCTCGATGACCGGGTTGCTCAGCAGCGTGGTCGCGGCCTCACGCACCTGGGCCAGCACCTCGTCGGTGACCTCGCCGTCGACGTCCAGCTCGAACCGCTTGCCCTGCCGAACACCGGTGAACCCGTGGAAACCCAAGCGCGGCAACGCGTTGAGCACCGCCTGGCCCTGCGGGTCGAGGATCTCGGGCTTGAGCATGACCTCGACGACGACGCGTCCCATGCGGGTGCTCCAAGGTGGGAGAGGCGGGAAAGGCGCGGTACGCCCCAGTCTACCGACCGGCGGTCCGTGCTCAGGGCAGCTCGGTGGCGCCGGCGCCGGCGAGGTCGCGCAGCTGCGTGCCCTCGGGCCCGAGGTTGCCGCACAGGCTCAGGTAGAGCCCCCGCCCGGTGGCACTGAGCAGGGCGTCGTGCACGGGCACGGCCACGGCGGGTCGGACGGCGCGCAGGAAGTCGATCGTCTCGCTGACCTTCGCCCACGGGGCGCTCAGCGGCAGGGCCAGCACGTCGACGCCCTCGGGAGCCACGTCGTAGGAGTCGCCGGGGTGCATCAGCAGGCCGCTGCCGCCGTCCGCCCGCGAGGTGCCGATGAGCACCGCGACGTCGCCGATGCGCGGTACATCGGGGTGGATGACGGCGTGCTGCCCGCCGAGGGCCGCGACAGGCACGCCCGCGACCTCGAGGCGGTCGCCCGGGTGCAGCGCGCGGGCCGCGATGCCGGCCGCACTCAGGTCGGCGGCGGTCTCCGGCTCCGCCAGCAGCAGCACGCCCTCGTTGGCCTCGAGCAGCACCGGCAGCTTCTCGACGTCGACGTGGTCGGCGTGCTGGTGGGTGATGACGACGGCGTCGAGGCCGGTCAGCTCCTCGAAGCCGGAGGAGAAGGTGCCGGGGTCGAGCAGCAGGCGGGCGCCGTCGACCTCGACGAGCAGGCAGGCGTGGCCGAGGTGGGTGATCCGCATGGACGCAGCCTGCCACGCCGGGCGGGCCGCGATCGCATGATCACGCCGGAGAAGGCGGTCGGAAGGTGCGGCCGGTGAGGCGCTCGTAGGCCTCGACGTAGCGCGCTCGCGTGGCCTCGACGACGTCGCCCGGCAGCGGCGGCGGCGGGACGTCGGCGGCGCGGTCCCAGCCGGACGCCGGCGAGGTGAGCCAGTCGCGGACGTACTGCTTGTCGTACGACGGCTGCGAGCGGCCGGGCGACCAGCTCTCGGCCGGCCAGAAGCGCGAGCTGTCGGGGGTGAGCACCTCGTCGCCGAGCACAGTGCGGCCGCTGGCGTCGCGGCCGAACTCGAGCTTGGTGTCGGCGAGCACGATGCCGCGCTCGCGCGCGACCCGCTCGGCGCGGGCGTAGACGGCGAGGGTCAGGTCGCGCAGCTGCGCCGCGGCCTCCGCGCCGATCGTGCCGGCGACGTGCTCGAACGTGACGTTCTCGTCGTGCTCGCCGAGCTCGGCCTTGGTCGCGGGCGTGAAGATCGGCTCGGGCAGGCGCGACCCGTCGACCAGGCCGGGCGGCAGCGGCACGCCGCACACCGCCTGCCCGACGGCGTACTCGACCAGGCCCGACCCGGTGAGGTAGCCGCGGGCGACGCACTCGACGGGGAACATCTCCAGCCGCTGCGCCACCACGGCTCGGCCGCGGACGGCGTCAGGCACCGGCTCGTCGAGCACGTGGTGGGGCACGATGTCGGCCAGCTGCTCGAACCACCACAGCGACAGCTGCGTGAGCACGGCGCCCTTGTCGGGGATCGGCGTCGGCAGCACGTGGTCGTAGGCCGAGATGCGGTCGGTGGCGACCACCAGCAGCCGCGACGCGTCGTCGGCCCTGCGGTAGAGGTCGCGGACCTTGCCCGAGTAGACGTGCTGCCAGCCGGGCAGCAGCACCGGGTCGGCGGTCACGCCGAGACCTGCGCCACAGCGGTAGCGGCGATGTCGGTGCGGTGCTGGCCGCCGGGCAGGGTGATGAGGTCGACCGCCTCGTACGCCGCACGCCGGGCGGCCTCGAGGTCGTCGCCGGTGCCGACGACCGACAGCACCCGGCCCCCGGCCGACACGACCTCGCCGCCGCGCAGCGCGGTGCCGGCGTGCAGCACCGTCGCGCCCGGCACGGCCGCGGCCTCGGCGAGTCCGCCGACGGGGTCGCCGGTGCGCGGCCCGGCCGGGTAGCCGGCGGAGGCGACGACGACGGTGACGGCCGACGTCCGCGACCAGCTGAGCGCGGGCGCCTGCGCGAGCGCGCCGGTGGCCACCGCGTGCAGCAGCCCGCCGAGCGGCGTGCGCAGCCGGGCCAGCACGACCTGGGTCTCGGGGTCGCCGAAGCGGGCGTTGAACTCGATGACCCGCGGGCCGCGGCCGGTGAGCGCGAGGCCGACGTACAGCACGCCGGCGAAGGGCGTGCCGCGGTGGCGCATGACGTCGACGGTGGGCTGCGCCACGCGGACCACCACGCGTTGGGCGAGGTCGTCCGGCGCCCAGGGCAGCGGGCAGTAGGCGCCCATGCCACCGGTGTTGGGGCCCGCGTCGCCGTTCCCGAGCCGCTTGAAGTCTTGCGCGGGGGCCAGCGGCAGCACGGTCGTGCCGTCGGTGAGGCAGAACAGCGAGACCTCGGGCCCGTCCAGGAACTCCTCGACGACGACGGTGCCGCCGCCGTGCATCCCGCCGTCCGGGCCGGCGGACCGGGCCAGGCAGGCGGTGCCGTGCGCCAGCGCCAGGTCGCGGTCGTCGGTGACCACGACGCCCTTGCCCGCGGCGAGCCCGTCGTCCTTCACGACGTACGTCGGCCCGAGGGCGTCGAGCGCCGCCGCCAGCCCGTCGACGTCGCGGCAGACACGTGCCATCGCGGTGGGGACGCCCGCCTCGGCCATCACCTCCTTGGCGAAGGCCTTGCTGCCCTCCAGCCGGGCCGCCTGGGCGGACGGGCCGAAGCAGGCGATGCCGGCGGCGCGCACGGCGTCGGCGACACCGGCGACCAGCGGGGCCTCCGGGCCGACGACCACCAGGTCGGCCCGCCACGTCGTCGCCAGCGCAGCGACCGCCGGCCCGTCGAGCGGGTCGACGTCGTGCTGCTCGGCCACCGACGCCGTCCCGGGGTTGCCGGGCGCCGCGGCGACGGCCGTGACCGCGGCGTCGCGCAGCAGACCCGTGACGAGGGCGTGCTCACGCGCCCCCGCTCCCAGCACCAGGACCCTCACGCGGCGAGGCTAGCCGACGCACCTCACCGTGCGTCGGGCCGCCGGGCAGTGGTGCCACACCGCCGCCGTGTCGGCAACACGTCATGGCTGGGGCGGCCCCGGACGGCCGGTCTTCGCTGTCGCTGGCGCCGGTCGGGTCTGCGGCGGCGCGATCGGCGGACCTCGTCGCGGTGCCGACATGACGAAGCCCCCGTGAGGCAGGGGGGCTACTCACGGGGGCCTCGCACGCGAGGGCGGGTCGCTTCGGGGGGTCGCGTCCGGTAGCCCCTGCGTGACCGGACGAACCGGCACCGGCGACGATGCCAGACCGCCGACGGGGCCACCAGCAAGCCGAGCTGACGGGAAGCGGCCAATGTCGCCCATCCGACACCTCTTGTGCCCCATGCTCACCGTGGGTCAGCACGGGGACGCGTGGCGGCAGCGCCGGCGGCATCATGGGGAGGGCGCGGGGGACCATGTCGACGAGATGCCGACGCTCGACGGCACCAGCCACGACGACCAGGTGACCACCGCGACGACCGGGTCGAGCCGCACCTACCTGACCCTGCTGGCCCATCCCGACGCCGGTCGCGACGAGCTCGCCGGGCTGCTCGGCACCGACCGCGCCACGCTGGACGGCACGCTCGACGAGCTCGCCTCGCACGGCTCGATCCTGCTCCACCCGGACGGCTCGGTGCACGTGCCACCACCCGACATCGCGCTGCCCGCCCGCGCCGGCCAGCTCGAGCGCGAGGCGCTGCGCATCCGCGCCGTCGCCGACGAGCTGGCGGTGATCTACCACCAGGCCCGCTCCGCCCGGGCCGGCGACCAGCAGATCGAGATGCTCACCCAGCGCGATGAGGTGCAGCGCTCGTTCCGCCAGCTGCTCGGCGGTGCCCGGGTGCAGGTGCGCGGTCTCGACCGGCCGCCGTACGCCGGCCTGAGCGAGGCCGTCCCCGACGTGCAGCGACAGCAGACCGCCGAGGGCGTGCGCTTCCTGTCCGTCTACGACGTGACGGTCACCGACGGCCCCGACCCGATGGCGGCGCTGCCCGACCTGCTGGCGGCCGGTGAGCAGGTGCGGGTGCTGCGAGGCGTCCCCATGAAGATGGTGCTGGCCGACGACGACGCGGCCCTGGTGATGGTGCGCACCGACGACGACGTGTGGCGCGGCTCGATGCTGGTGCGCCGCTCACCGCTGCTGGACTCCCTCAGCATCCTGTTCGACACGCTGTGGCGGCTGGCCGTGCCGCTGCCTCGCGCGCTCGAGGCCACCGACGCGCCGCTGCACGTCGACCGTCCCGCGCCCCGCGACCTGCAGGTGCTCATGCTGCTCGCGAGCGGCGCCACCGACGAGTCGATCGCGCGCCAGCTCGGGCTCAGCACCCGCACCGTCGAGCGGCGGGTGCGCGCCATGCTCGACCGGCTGGGCGCCGAGACGCGGTTCCAGGCGGGCGTGCAGGCCGCGCGGCGCAGCTGGCTCTAGCCGCCGGGCCGGCTCAGGCGAGGCTCGCCTCCAGCTCGCCGAGCGCGCCGTCGAGGAGCTCGAGGCCGAGCACCACCTCCTGCTCGCTCACCGTGCACGGCGGCACGACGTGCAGCCGGTTCATCGCCACGACCGGCAGCAGCCCTCGGCTGCGGCAGGCGCCGAGCAGCGTCGCCATCGGCGCGTTGGCCGCGCCCGAGGCGTTGTAGGGCACCAGCGGCTCGCGGGTGGAGCGGTCGGCGACCAGCTCGAGCGCCCAGAAGACACCGAGCCCGCGCACCTCGCCGATCACCGGGTGCTGCTGCGCCAGCGCCCGCAGCCCGGGGCCGAGCACGTCCGACCCGATGCGGGCGGCGTTCTCGACGATGCCCTCGTCCCTCATCGCCGTCATCGTGGCGACGGCGGCCGCGCACGCCAGCGGGTGGCCCGAGTAGGTCAGGCCGCCGGGGTAGACCCGCTCGGCGAAGGTCTCGTAGACCGCGTCACTGAGCAGCACTCCGCCGAGCGGGACGTAGCCGCTGTTGACGCCCTTCGCGAAGGCCACCAGGTCGGGGACGACGGGGCCGCCGTCCGCCGTGGCGTGGTGGTCGAGCGCGAACCACGCGCCGGTGCGGCCGAAGCCGCACATGACCTCGTCGGCGATCCAGCAGATGCCGTAGCGGTCGCAGATCGCGCGCACGCCGGCGAGGTAGCCGGCCGGCGGCACCATGATGCCGGCGGTGCCCGGCACGGTCTCGAGCACGATGGCCGCGATGGTCGAGGGGCCCTCGAGCTGCACGACCTGCTCGAGGTGGGCCAGCGCCCGCTCGCACTCCTGCTGCTCGTCGGTGGCGTGGAAGGCCGAGCGGTAGGCGTAGGGGCCGAAGAAGTGCTGCACGCCGGCGGTGCCGGTGTCGTTGGCCCAGCGGCGCGGGTCGCCGGTCATGTTGACGGCCGTCTGCGTGCCGCCGTGGTAGCTGCGGTAGCGGGTCAGCACCTTGGGGCGGCCGGTGTGGAGGCGCGCCATGCGCACTGCGTGCTCGATGGCCTCGGCGCCGGCATTGGTGAAGAACACGTGGTTGAGCGTGTCGCCGGGCGCCCGCTCGACGACCATCCGCGCCGCGGCGCTACGGGCGGCGTTGGCGTGCTGCGGCGCGACCGTGCACAGCAGGTCGGCCTGCGCCTTGATGCCGGCGACGACCGCGGGGTGCTGGTGGCCGATGTTGGTGTTGACCAGCTGGCTGGAGAAGTCGAGCAGCGGCGTCCCGTCGGCGTCCCAGAGCCAGCTGCCCTGCGCGGCGGCCACGACCAGCGGCTTGAGCGCCCGCTGCGCCGACCACGAGTGGAAGACGTGGGCGCGGTCGTCGGCGTAGGCGGCCGCCATCGCGGCCGCGTCGATCGGCGGCGTGGCCGGGGCCAGGGAGGCGATGGTCGGGCGGCCCGCGATGGTGGTCATGGCGCCCAATCTAGGTCGACCGGCTCAGCCGCGGAAGGCATCCGGGCCGGTGAGTGGTCCGCCAGCCGGCGGCGGAGCCCGTCACGGACGACGGGCCACTGCGAGGAGATGACCGAGAACACGACGGTGTCGCGGAAGGACCCGTCCGCCCGGCGCTTGTGGCGGCGCAGCACCCCCTCGCGGGTGGCGCCGAGCCTGGCGATCGCCGCCTGCGAGCGCTCGTTGACGGCGTCGGTCTGGATCTTGACCCGCCCCAGCCCGCAGTCGTCGAACGCGTGCCCGAGCAGCAGCAGCTTGCACGCGGGGTTCACGGCCGTGCCCCACCAGCGCGGGCCGTACGCCGTCCAGCCCAGGTGCACGCGCTCGTCGTCCAGCACCAGGTCGCCGAGGCTCGAGGTGCCCACGACCGTGCCGGCCGCGCCGAGGCCGCCGTCGGCCGCCAGCCGGACGACGTACATGACGCGGGTGCCGGCGGCCAGGTCGCTGACGCCCGCGCCGACGATGCGCTGGGCTGCCGCGAGGTCGGTCGGGCGCGCCGCCGGTCCGCCGTTGTAGCCCGACGCCCAGACCCGCTCGTCGTCGAGCACGGCGAGCAGCCCGGCGGCGTCGTCCGCGGTCACCGTGTCGAGCCGGACGACGTCACCGACCAGGGCGCGGCCGTCGGGTGCGTGCGCCACGGCGGTCAGCCGAGCAGGTCGTGGCGGCTGATGATCGCGTCGCGGCCCGGGCCGACCCCGACGGCGGAGACCCGCTGGCCGACCATCTCCTCCAGCGCCAGCACGTAGCGCTGGGCGTTGACCGGAAGGTCCTCGAAGGTGCGCGCGCCCGAGAGGTCCTCCCACCAGCCGGGCAGCTCCTCGTAGATCGGCGTCGCGTGGTGGAAGTCGGACTGCGTCATGGGCATCTCGTCGTGGCGGACCCCGTCGACGTCGTACGCGACGCAGACCGGCACCTTCTCCAGCCCCGACAGCACGTCGAGCTTGGTGACGACGAAGTCGGTGACGCCGTTGATGCGCCGCGCGTAGCGGCCGATGACCGCGTCGAACCACCCGCAGCGCCGGGGGCGGCCGGTGGTGGTGCCGTACTCGCCGCCGGTCTTGCGCAGGAACTCGCCGCTGTCGTCGAGCAGCTCGGTCGGGAACGGGCCCTCGCCGACGCGGGTCGTGTAGGCCTTGAGGATCGCGACGACACCGCTCACGCGGGTAGGCGCGATGCCGGAGCCGGTGCAGGCGCCGCCCGCGGTCGCGCTGGACGACGTGACGAACGGGTAGGTGCCGTGGTCGACGTCCAGCAGGGTCGCCTGGCCCGCCTCGAGCAGCACCGTGGCGCCGTCGTCGAGGGCCTTCTCGAGCAGCAGTGCCGTGTCGACGACCATCGGCCGCAGCCGCTCGGCGTGCGACAGCAGCTCGTCGACGACCTCGTCGACGGTGACCGCCCGGCGGTTGTAGACCTTCGCGAGCACCTGGTTCTTCAGGTCGAGGGCGCCCTCGACCTTCTGCCGCAGGATCTTCTCGTCGAACAGGTCCTGCACCCGGATGCCGACGCGGTTCATCTTGTCGGCGTACGTCGGCCCGATGCCGCGGCCGGTCGTGCCGATGCGGCGGCTGCCGAGGAAGCGCTCGGTCACCTTGTCGAGCACCCGGTTGTACGGCGGGATGACGTGCGCGTTGGCGCTGACGACCAGGCGCGAGGTGTCGATCCCCCGCTGCTGCAGGCCGTCGAGCTCCTCGAAGAGCACGGCGATGTCGACCACGACGCCGTTGCCGATGACCGGCGTGCAGCCTGGCGTGAGGATGCCCGACGGCAGCAGGTGCAGCGCGTAGGTCTCGTCGCCGATGACGACCGTGTGGCCGGCGTTGTTGCCGCCGTTGAACTTCACGACGTAGTCGACGCGGCTGCCGAGCAGGTCGGTCGCCTTGCCCTTGCCCTCGTCGCCCCACTGGGCGCCGAGCAGCACGATCGCGGGCATGGGTGCACCTGCTTCCCCCTCGGGTCGGCCGTGGCGGGACGCCGGGCCGCAGCGAGGCTACCGGCTGCGGCCCGCGGCTCAGTCGGACGACGGCGCCGTCGGCCCCGCCAGCTGGCGCTGCTCGGCGGCCACCCCCAGCTGGAACCGCGTGCGCACCCCCAGCTCGTCCATCGTCTCGGCGATGCGGCGCCGCACGGTGCGGACCCCGACCCCGAGCGCCCGGGCGATCGCCTCGTCCTTGAGGCCGGCGGCCAGCAGCGACAGCAGCCGGGAGACGTCGTCCGAGCCCGCGGTGGAGCCGGGCAGCGCCACGCCGCGGGTCCAGGCGTCGTCGAAGACGCGGGTGAAGGCGTGCACCACCAGCGGCAGCCTGATCACGACCGTGCCGCCGGAGGTGCTGCCCCACCGGGGCGGGGCGACGACGGCCTCGGCGCCGAAGACGACGAACTCGTGCGGCACCGGGGCGCCGACGCGCTGGCGCTCGCCGACGGCGCCCCAGCTGACGACCCACTCGAGGGCGGCCGGGTCGTCCATGACGCTGGTCGGGTAGACCGAGCGCACCTCGCGTCCCTGGGCGATCTGGCTGCGGGCGAGGCGGTAGACCTCCGGGTCGCTGGCCGGCCCGGTCGCCACCTCCAGGTGCATCGACCGCAGCACGCCGGTCGTGGTGCGCAGCAGCTCCCTGACGGCGGTGGACTCCTGGTCGGGTGGGACGAGCTCGATCCCGACGGGGGTCTGCCGGGCGTGGCCGCTGCCGTGACGACCGGCGTGGTGGTCGGCGACGAGCTCGTCGACGACTGCCCGCACCCCGTCGAGCGCCCGCCGCCGGCCCTCCAGCTCGTGCGCCTGCCGCTCGACGATCCGCCCGATGACCCCGCGCGGGTCGACCGACACGAGGGCGTCGCCGCCGTGCGGCGCCGCCGTGACGACCACCAGCCCCTCGGCGACCAGGGCCTGCTGCGCGGCCCCGGCGCGGTCCGGCGTCCAGTCGAGGGCGGTGGCGTGGTCGGCGAGCGGCAGCCCGTCGCTGCGCAGCACACTGCGGTAGAGGGACTCGGCGTCCGGCTCGATGCCGATGGCCTGCAGCAGGCTCACGGAGCTCCTCGGCGCTGTCGCGCGAACGCGCCACCCGATGTGACATCGGACGATGTCGCGGCTGGCACATTACTGCCATTGGCAACGACCAGCCAGCGAACGCCGCGGTCACCGGGCATGATTCCATCTGCGGCCGGCACCGCGGAGGGGATGGCGCCGGCGCCGACCGCACGCCCCCGGGCGCACGGTCGGTCGCGGCCTCGATGGGGCAGGGGGTCATCGAGGCGGCCGGCGTCGCGGCACCGACCACGTGGTCGGTGCCGCGACCGCGTGCCGGCCCGGCGGTCGGGCGTCGCCGCGTCGCCGCCGGAGGGTCGTCAGTGCGGCGTGTCGCAGGGCAGCAGCCTCGGACAGCGCCCTCCGGCCAGCGTCCTCGGGCGGCGTCCGGGCAGCGTCCGCAGGCAGCGTCCTCGGCCGGCGTCCCTCGGGGCCAGCGTCCTCGGCCGGCGTCCTCGGGCCGGCGTTCTCAGGACAGGGCGGTGACCGCGGCGGGGTCGCAGTCCCGCAGGAACGTCGTGCAGCGCTCGGCCTCGTCCTGCTCGCCGATCGCCGTCGCCGCCTGGCCCAGCACGTGCAGCGCCCGCAGGAACCCGCGGTTCGGCACGTGCTCCCACGGCACCGGCCCGTGGCCCTTCCAGCCGCTGCGGCGCAGGGCGTCCAGGCCACGGTGATACCCGGTGCGGGCGTACGCGTACGCCTCGATCACCCGCCCGCCCACGAGCGCCTGCTCGCCCAGCACCGCCCAGGGCAGGCTCGCCGCGGGGTGCGCCGCCGCCAGCTCGGTGGCGGTCTGCCCGGCGTCCAGGCCCTGGGTGACGGTCTGCTCAGGCTCGGCGGGCAGCAGCGTGGGCGCGGGGCCGCCGAGCAGGTTGGGGTGGCTCATGCCCCCATCCTGCCTCCCCTTCCCGCCCGGGCTCGCACGTCCCGTGACCCGACCGTGATCACGTTACGTAGGTTGCGACCCGCTTCCCGTGGCGTGCACGCCGCGTGAGGCGGGCTGCCACCGCGGGAAGGCGGCGGCATCCCAGCATCCGGACGTCGGAGCGCGGGCCGCGGTCCGACGTCCGAGCCGCTGCGCCGCCGGTGCTCCGCTGATGCGCCGCCGGTGCTCCGCTGAGCGTGATCACGTTACGTAGGTTACGACGCGCTTCCCGTGGCATGCACGCCGCGTGAGGTGGGCTGCCACCGCGGGAAGGCGGCGGCGTCCCCCCATCCGGACGTCGGAGCACGGCCGCGGTTGACCAGGACCTCGGCGCGAGCCAACGTGCACCGGCCGGCAGTCGCAGCGGACGGTCGAGCTCGGGGTCACCGTTCTTCAGCGCGCTCTTCGAGGGACGACGGCAACCCGGAGCCGGGCGCCGACGTGGCCGGCGAACCACGAGGCGCCACGTCCAGCCCACGCGCATGTGCTCGTCGGTTGGTCGTCGGAATCCCTCGACCGTGAGCTCGAGCTGTTCGGCACGTCAGCTGGCCACACGCCGTGCCCGCGCTGCTGCAGCCGCCATCCGCGCCCGCAGCTCATCGAAGTGGCCCAGGTCGGACCAGGCGAAGCGGACGACGCACCAACCGGCTCGTTCGATGGCGAGCTCGCGACGGCGCTCACGGACCACGACGTCCTCAGCTCGCTCGCCAGGCCGCAGCAGACGGTTGTACTTGATGCGGCCGTCGAACTCAGCGACGAGCCGCAGCGAGCGCCAGGCCATGTCGGCGCGCACCACGCCCACGTCGGTCGCGATGCGGAGCTGCAGCACCTCGGGCGCCCAGCCGACGGTCGTGAGGTCGACCCGAAGCAGCGTCTCGCCCGCCGACTCCGACCGGCCGTCCGCCGCGGCCAGCGCGCGCCCCGCTGCACGCGAGCCTGGCCAGTCGAGGTGACGCGTGTGCAGGGCCAGCAGCTCGGCACGTGCGACGCTCGAGGCCAGCACACCGTCCAGCGCGACCACGGCTGAGGCGTGCTCGACCGAGCGGGCGAGGTCGTGCGCGGTGCGCGGCGCACTGGTGACGCGCAGTCCCTCGAGCGTGATGACGTCGTCGTCGGGCAGGTCCGCCTCGTGGTGCTGAACGTCGGCCTCGCGCCGCGGCGACCCACGTCCGAGCGGGTGGGTCACGTGGACCACATCGAGCGGCACCTCGTGCAGGCGCAGCCCGTGGTGGACCGCCGCGCTGTGGTGACTCAGCACCGACGGCGCTGTCAGCCGCAGGAGGACGGCGCGGGCCTGGAGCCTGTGCCGGTGCTCGATGTCGAGAGCAGACCACGGCAGGTCCGTGAGGGCGCCGCGTCTGATGCGCGTCCAGTCACCCGTGCGCACGAGGCGCGCGATCTCCAGCGGGGACAGGCCCGCCGTCCGCGCCTGCGCCGTGGTGAAGACGCCGGCCTGGTCACTGGCCAGGAGCCGAAGTGATGGAGGAAGGGTCATGCGGTGAGCCTTCGGTCCGCCGTCCCTCATGTCGACGGCTTGCATCAAGCCTGTGGACGGTGTGCGCCCAGCTGTCGGCTGTGGACGACGACGCCCACGCAGCTGCACCTGGGTATGGACGTCGGCACGCCGGGACGTCGCCCGTAGCCGACCACGGCGGGTCCGGGTCAGGCGGTCACGACGGGACCCAGCGACACGACACCACGTGACGTGGTGACCGCAGCCCGCGCCCGGCGGCCACGCGACACCCGCTGGCCCACTGCCCGACGTCCGCCATCCGGGACAACCGCCCCTTCACGCGACGACGACCCGCCTCCCCCGGCGTCCAAACCTCGGGAAGCGAGTCGTCACGTACGTAACGTGATCACTGCAGCCCGCGCTCCGCGGCCACGCGACACCCGCTGGCCCACTGCGCGACGTCCGCCATCTGAGACGGAGACCCCTTCACGCGACGACGACCCGCCTCCCCCGGCGTCCGAGCCTGGGGAAGCAAGTCGTCGCCTACGTAACGTGATCACGGTCGCCCGGGGCGCCGCCGCGAAGGACCAACACCGGCGGTGGACGCCGACGCTGGCGCCGGCGACGCGGCGCCGAGGGGGTGGCGGTCAGCGCAGGCGGTGGCCGGCGCTGCTGAGGTGCTGGCAGGCCTCGACGACGCGGGCGGTGAGGCCGAGCTCGGCGGCCTTGCCCCAGACGCGGGGGTCGTACATCTTCTTGTTGCCGACCTCGCCGTCGACCTTCAGGACGCCGTCGTAGTTGCGGAGCATGTGGTCGGCGACGGGGCGGGCGAAGGCGTACTGGGTGTCGGTGTCGACGTTCATCTTCACGACGCCGTAGCTGACGGCGTCGGCGATCTCGGAGGCCAGCGAGCCCGAGCCGCCGTGGAAGACCAGGTCGAGCGGCTTGTCCTTGCCGTACTTCTCGCCGACGGCCTGCTGGGCGTCGCGCAGGATCTCCGGGCGCAGCTTGACGTTGCCGGGCTTGTAGACCCCGTGCACGTTGCCGAAGGTGAGGGCGGCCATGTAGCGGCCGTTCTCGCCCAGCCCGAGGGCCTCGGCGGTGGCGAGCGCGTCGCCGGGGGTCGTGTAGAGCTTCTCGTTCATCTCGCCCTCGACGCCGTCCTCCTCGCCGCCGACGACGCCCACCTCGATCTCGAGCACGATCTTGGCGGCCGCCGACAGCTCGAGCAGCTCGCGGGCGATCGAGAGGTTCTCCTCGAGCTCGACGGCCGACCCGTCCCACATGTGCGACTGGAACAGCGGGTCCTCGCCGCGGTCGACGCGCTGCTTCGAGATCGCGAGCAGCGGGCGGACGTAGCTGTCGAGCTTGTCCTTGGGGCAGTGGTCGGTGTGCAGCGCGATGTTGACGTCGTGCTTCTTCGCGATCTCGTGGGCGAAGGCGGCGAGCGCGGAGGCGCCGGCCACCATCTCCTTGACCGACTGCCCCGACAGGTACTCGGCGCCACCGGTCGAGATCTGGATGATGCCGTCGCTCTCGGCCTCGGCGAAGCCGGCGATGGCCGCGTTGAGGGTCTGCGAGGACGTGACGTTGATCGCGGGGAAGGCGTACTGGCCGGCCTTCGCGCCGTCGAGCATCGCGGCGTAGACCTCGGGGGTGGCGATGGGCATGGGGGGCTCCTCCGGCGGTGCGTGGTCGACGGCTGTGCTGCTCGGTGCTCAACCTATACGGGCCTCGGCCAACCGCTCGGCGGCCTTGCGGCAGGCGATCTGCACCGGGTCCCACACCGGCGAGAACGGCGGGGCGTAGGCGAGGTCCGCGGCGGCGACGTCCGCCACACCGAGCCCGGCCCACATGGCCATCGCGGCGATGTCGACCCGCTTGCCGGCGCCTCGGCCACCGACGACCTGGACGCCGACGAGCCGGCCGTCTGCCCGGTCGGCGAGCACCCGCACGGTCACCGGGTCGGCCTCGGGCATGTAGCCCGAGGCGGTCGTCGACTCGAGGGTCACGACCTCGACGTCCCAGCCCTGCTCGGCGGCCCACGACGACAGGACGCCGGCGCGCGAGACCTCGAGGTCGGCGGCCCGGGTGATCGCGGTGCCGACGACCCCCTCGAACGCCGCGTCGCCACCGCCGAGGTTGGTGCCGGCGACCCGGCCGGCCTTGTTGGCGTGGGTGCCGAGCGGCACGAACCAGTGGCTGCGCACGACCCGGTCGTAGACCTCGCAGCAGTCCCCGGCGGCCCACACGCCCGGCTGCAGCCGCTGGTGGTCGTCGGGCCGCAGCGCCCCGCGCTCACCGAGCGCGATGCCGGCGTCGGTCGCGAGCGACGTGCGCGCCCGGACGCCGATCGCGAGCGCCACCACGTCCGCCGGGTGCTCGTCACCGCCCACGCACACGCCCGACACCTGCCCGGACGGCGACCGGTCGAGGCCGGTGATCTCGGTGCCGGTCACGACCGTGACGCCTGCGCGCTCGAGGGCCTGGCGCACCAGCGCGCCCAGCTCGGGGTCGAGCGAGGACGCCAGCGGCTCGTCGCTGCGGGTGGCGAGCGTGGTCGCGAGGCCGCGCCTCGCGAAGGTCTCGGCCATCTCGACGCCGATGTAGCCGCCGCCGACCACCAGGGCGGTGCGGGCGCCGGGCACCAGCGCGCGCCAGGCCGCGCCGTCGTCGAGGGTCTTGACCGGCAGCACGCCCGGCACGTCGCGCGCCCAGCCGGGCACCACCGGCTCGGCGCCGGTGGCGAGCAGCAGCTCGTCGAAACCCAGCCGGGTGGTCGCGCCGTCCGCGCGCACCTCGACGTGGCCCGACGCGAGGTCGAGCGCGGTCACCTCGGCGCCCATCCGCAGGTCGACGCCGGCCGCGCGGTGCTGCTCGGCGGTGCGCGCCACCAGGGCGTCGCCGGACGCGACGTCGCCCGCGATCCAGTAGGGCAGCCCGCAAGCGCTGTACGACGTGTGCCCGGTGCGCTCGAGCACCACGACCTCGAGGTCGCGGCCTCGGCGGCGAGCCTCGCGCAGCGCCTGGTGCGCCGCGCTCATGCCGGCCGCGTCCGCCCCCACCACGACCAGCCGCATGCCGCGACCGTAACCCGCCCACGGCCGGCCACCGCGACACGGGCACCTGCCACCATGGCGGCCATGACCGAGCGACCGGTGGACTGCTGGCTGACCGACATGGACGGCGTGCTGGTGCACGAGGAGCGCGCCATCCCCGGGGCCGGCGAGTTCATCGCGGCCCTGCAGGCCTCGGGCCTGCGGTTCCTCGTGCTGACCAACAACTCGATCTACACCCCGCGCGACCTGCGCGCCCGGCTGCTGCAGGGCGGGATCGACGTCCCGGAGCAGTCGATCTGGACCTCCGCGATGGCCACGGCGCAGTTCCTCGACGATCAGCGGCCGGGCGGGTCGGCGTACGTGATCGGCGAGGCGGGGCTCACCACGGCGCTGCACGAGAACGGCTACGTGCTGACCGACCGCGACCCCGACTACGTGGTGCTCGGCGAGACCCGCACCTACTCCTTCGAGTCGCTCACCAGGGCGATCCGGCTCATCGAGGGCGGGGCGCGCTTCATCGCCACCAACCCCGACGCGACCGGCCCGTCCCCCGACGGGTCGCTGCCCGCCACCGGCTCGGTCGCCGCGATGGTCAGCCGCGCCACCGGCGTCGAGCCGTACTTCGTCGGCAAGCCGAACCCGCTGATGATGCGCAGCGCCCTGAACCGCATCGAGGCGCACTCGGAGACCACCGTCATGGTCGGCGACCGCATGGACACCGACGTCAAGAGCGGGCTGGAGGCGGGGCTGCGCACGGTGCTGGTGCTGACCGGCTCGACCCGCGCCGAGCACGTCGAGCGGTTCCCCTACCGCCCGACGAGGGTCGTCGACTCGATCGCGGACGTCGTCGAGCTCGTGACGAGCCACGCACCCGTCGGCTGACGCGCGCCGGTCAGCGGGTGCGCACGGGCTCCAGGTCGAGCCCGGGCGACGCCTCGACCGCGCCGTCGGCGAGCACCGAGGTCGCGCCACCAGCGCGGCGCCACGACCTGTCGGCGGACGACGGTGGGTGGCGTGAGCGGGCGCGCCGGCCCGCTGACGGGGCCGGCGTCGGCGCCGCGCGGCGGCTCGAGGGTGTGCGTCACACCGCAGACGTTGGCGTGCTGCGCTCGGACGGTGATGCCAGCCACGTGGGAGGCGACTGTGAGGCCGGAGCGCGTCGCCGGACCACGACGGACGGGCGCGCCCGCGGGAGGTGGTTGGATATCGGGGTCGGTAGGGAGGCTCGTACCGGCCCCGTGAGCACGCGCGAGCAGCCACGGACACACCATCGCGACGGCTCGCACGGCGGGCTGGCACAGGAGGACTCACAGTGCGGTTGCGGGACCGGCTGGACGGACGTCGCGTCCTGCTCACCGGCGTCACCGGGTTCGTCGGCGAGGCGCTGCTGCAGCGCATGCTGACCGACCTGCCCGGCGTCGTCCCGGTCGTGCTCGTGCGCCCGAAGGCCGGCCAGACCGGCCGCGACCGCGTCGCCGCGCTGCTGCGCAAGCCCACCTTCGCGACCGCGCTGCAGCGCGCGGGCAGCCCGGCGGCCCTGCTCGCGAGGGTCGAAGTCATCGAGGGCGACCTCGACGCCCTGCCCGAGCTGCCCCGCGACCTGGACGTCGTCGTCCACTGCGCCGGTGACGTGTCGTTCGACCCGCCCATCCAGGACGCCTTCCGCACCAACGTCGCCGGCACCCGCGGCCTGCTGCTGCGGCTGCTCGAGGCCGTTGTCGCCACCGGGCGCACGCCCCACTACGTCCACGTGTCCACCGCGTACGTCGGCGGGCGCCGCCGCGGGGCCGTGCCCGAGCGCTCGGTCGACCACGACGTCGACTGGCGCGTCGAGCAGGCCGCCGGCGCCCGGCTGGCCGAGCGCATCGAGGACGACTCCCGCACCCCCGCGCACCTCACCCGCCTGCGCGCCGACGCCGAGCGCGACCACGGCCGGGCCGGGCCGATCACGTCCGCGCAGGACGCCGAGCGCCGCCGCCGCGAGTGGGTCAAGGACCAGCAGAAGGCCGCGGGCGGCGAGCGCGCCCGCTCGCTGGGCTGGACCGACGTCTACACCTTCACCAAGGCGATGGGCGAGCGGGTCGTCGAGGAGCTCACCAGCGGCACCTCGACGGACGCCCCCGGCGCCCCGGCGCTGCCGGTCAGCGTGGTGCGGCCGAGCATCATCGAGTCCGCGCTCGTGCACCCCCACCCGGGGTGGATCGAGGGCTTCAAGATGGCCGAGCCGGTCATCTTGGCCTACGGCCGCGGTGAGTTCCCCGAGTTCCCCGCCGCCCCCGACTCGGTCGTCGACATCGTGCCGGTCGACCTCGTGGTCAACGCGATCCTGGCCGTGTGCGCGACCACGCCCGAGCCGGGCCGACCGCAGTACTTCCACGTCTCCTCCGGCGGGCGCAACGCGCTGACCTTCCGGCGGTTGTACGAGCTGGTGCGCGAGCACTTCGAGGCCCACCCGTTCGACCTCAGCGAGCGCGGCGCCGTCCGGTTGCCGACCTGGCGGTTCCCGGGGTCGGTGCGCGTCGAGCGCGCGCTGACGCAGGGCGAGACCGCCCACCGCCTCGCCGAGCGGGCCCTGAGCCTCGCCCCCCGCAGCGACCGGGTGCGCGACCTCGCCCGCGAGCTCGACCGCACCAAGGGCAGGCTGGAGTTCCTGCGCCGCTACCTCGAGCTCTACCGCTCCTACACCCAGGTCGAGCTGCAGTTCGTCGACGACCGCACTCTCGCGCTGCACCGCGCCCTCGACCCCGCCGACGTCGAGCCGTTCGGCTTCGACACCGCGGTCGTCGACTGGACGGTGTACATCCGCGACATCCACTGCCCCGCCGTCACCGCGCCGGTCCGCAAGTACGACGTGGTCCGCAAGCGCCGCGCCGCCGCGGGCGAGCCACCGCCGCGCCGCATCGACGGCGACCCCTCGGGCGTCCTGGCCGTCTTCGACATGGACGGCACGCTCATGTCGAGCAACGTCATCGAGACCTACCTGTGGCTGCGGCTGCCCGAGCTCGACCGCGCCGCCCGCGCCCGCGAGATCGGCGCCCTGCTGCGCCGGGTGCCGTCGTACATCGGAGCGGAGCGGCGTGACCGCGGCGGCTTCCTGCGCGCGGTGTACCGGCGCTACGCCGGCGCGGACCTCGCCGAGCTCGACGCGCTCGTCGACGAGGTCGTCACCCCCCACGTGCTCGAGCGCGTCAGCGGCGCGGCGCTGCGCCGGGTGCGCGAGCACCGCGCCGCCGGCCACCACACCGTGCTGCTGACCGGTGCGGTGCGGCCGCTGACCCGGCCGCTGTCACCGCTGTTCGACCACGTCGTCGCGGCCGAGCTGTCGGTCGGCAGCGACGGGCGGGCCACCGGGTTCTTGTCGACGCCGCCCCTGGTGGGGGAGTCGAGGGCGGCGTGGCTGGTGCGCTACGCCGAGCTGAACGGCTACGACCTCACCCGCTCCTACGGCTACGCCGACAGCCACTCCGACCTGCCGTTGCTGCGCGCGGTCGGCAAGCCCACGGCCGTCTCGCCCGACGTCACGCTGTTCCGCGCGGCCCGCACGGCGCGCTGGCCGGTCGAGACGTGGGGAGCGCCGAGCGGCACCGGGCGGCTGACGGTGCCCGACGTGAGCCACGACCGCACGGGGGTCGCACTGCCGTGATGCTCGCGCTCGAGCTGTTCCGCTCGATCCCCCGCTTCGCCGCGGCGCGGGCCATCGGGTCGCGCATGCCCGGTCTGCTGATCGGGCCGATGGCGCCCGTGCGCCTCGTGACCCGCGACGAGCCCGAGGTGCGCCACGACGGCTGGGCCCGGGTGCGCCCGCTGCTGTCGGGCATCTGCGGCTCCGACCTGGGGGCCGTCACCGGCTCGACGTCGCTGTACTTCTCGGCGCTCATCTCGATGCCGTTCGTGCCCGGCCACGAGGTCGTCGGCGAGCTCGCGGAGGACTGCCAGGACCTGCCGCGGGGGACCCGCGTCGTCGTCGACCCGGTGCTCGCGTGCGCCGCCCGCGGCCTCGAGCCGTGCGCCCCGTGCCGCAGCGGCCGCACGAACCTGTGCGACCACGTGACGGTGGGCCACGTCGCGCCCGGGCTGCAGACCGGCTTCTGCCGCGACACCGGCGGCGGGTGGGGCGAGCAGCTGGTCGCCCACCGCTCGCAGCTGCACGTCGTGCCCGACGAGCTGAGCGACGAGCGCGCCGTGCTGGTCGAGCCCATGGCCTGCGCCGTGCAGCTGGCCCGCCGGGCGCAGGTGCCCACCGGGGGCAGCGTGCTCGTCTCCGGCGCCGGCGCCGTCGGGCTGTTCGCGACGCTGGCGCTGCGCGAGCTGACCGACGCCGGCCGCATCACGGTCATCGCCAAGCACGGCCGCCAGGCCGACCTGGCCCGCGCGTTCGGCGCCACCGACGTCGCCTCGCCCGACGAGGCCATGCGGGCGGTGCGGCGCTCGACGCGGGCGCTGCGGGTGGCCCCCGAGGGCATCCCCGCCCCCGCCGCCCGGCTGGCCGGCGGCGCGAGCGAGATGCTGCTCGGCGGCGTCGACGTGGCCGTCGACGCGGTCGGCTCGACCGGGTCGCTCGACACCGTGCTGCGCTCGACCCGCGCCGGCGGGCGCGTCGTCCTGTCGGGCATGCCCTCCCCGGCCGACCTGTCGCCGGCGTGGTTCCGCGAGCTCGAGGTCGCCGGCACCTACGCCTCCAGCGGCGACTGCTTCGACGTCGCCCTGAAGCTCGCGCAGCACGCACCCCTCGACGGCGTGGTCGGCGGGCGATATCCGCTGCACCGCTGGCGCGAGGCGCTCGACCACGCCCACTCCGCAGGCCGTCTCGGCACCGTCAAGGTCTGCTTCGACGTCCGCAGCCGCGCATGATGGTGGCGCGCGGACCCATCGTGAACCGACCAAGGAGCACCACGTGAGCCGCCCAGGATTCGTGCTGGAGGTCGACGACCGGACCCCGCCGCTCGTCGTCCACGAGGGCGAGGGTTTCCGCCTCGAGACGTTCCCGCGCGGCACGCGGGTGATCTACCCGCCCGAGTCGCTGCCCGGCATCCGCGACGTCGACGGTGCGATCCGCCGCGCGCTGCTCGAGCCGGTCGGCAGCGACCCGCTGCCCACGCTGCTGTTCGCCGGCATGCGCCTCACCATCGCGTTCGACGACATCTCGCTGCCGCTGCCGCCGATGGTCAAGCCCGACATCCGCCAGCGCATCATCGAGCAGGTGCTGACCCTGGCCGCCGCGGCCGGAGTCGACGACGTCGAGATCGTCTCGGCCAACGCGCTGCACCGCAGGCTCACCGCCGCCGAGCTCAAGGACATCGTCGGCGAGCGGGTGTTCCGCTCGTTCTTCCCCCAGGGCGCGCTCTACAACCACGACGCCGAGGACCCCGAGGGCATGCTGCTCATCGGCGAGACCGACCGCGGCGAGGTCGTCGAGATCAACAAGCGCGCGGCGCAGAGCGACCTGCTGGTCTACGTCAACGTCAACCTCGTGGCGATGGACGGCGGCCACAAGTCGGTGCCGATCGGGCTCGCCGGCTACAAGAGCCTGCGCCACCACCACAACAGCCACACCATGGTGAACTCGCGCTCGTTCATGGACCACACCCGGTCGGCGATGCACCAGAGCGCCTGGCGCATGGGCAAGATGCTCGCCGACCACCTGAAGATCTTCACGATCGAGACGACGCTCAACAACGACGTCTTTCCCGAGCCCTACGGCTTCCTGATGAAGCGCGAGTGGGAGTGGGGCGTGCGCGACCAGGCCTCGATGCTGGCGGCCCGGCGCGGGCTGGCCGTCGCGCCGAAGTCATTGCGGCACAAGGTGTTCCAGGGCATGCGCGCGCCGTACGGCCTGACGGGGGTCAACGCCGGCGAGACCGAGGCGGTGCACGAGCTGACCGTCGCCAAGGTCCACCAGCAGCAGCTCGTCGAGGTGCAGGGGCAGAGCGACGTCATGGTGATGGGTGTGCCGTACGTCGGCCCCTACAACGTGAACTCGACGATGAACCCAATCCTGGCCACGTGCATGGGACTGGGCTACTACTTCAACAGCTACCGGGGCCAGCCGGTCGTCCGCAAGGGCGGCGCGGTGATCCTCTACCACCCGGTCGAGCCCGACTTCAGCCAGCTGCACCACCCCAGCTACGTCGACTTCTTCGAGGAGGTGCTGGCCACCTCCACCGACCCCGCGGTCATCGAGGCCAAGTTCGAGCAGCAGTACGCGACCGACCCCTGGTACGTCCACCTCTACCGCACCTCGCACGCCTACCACGGGGTCCACCCGTTCTACATGTGGTACTGGGCGGCGCACGCCATGGACCACGTCGGCGACGTCGTGTGGGTCGGCGGCGACCGCAAGGCGGTGGAGCGCATGGGGTTCCGCGCGGCGTCCTCGCTGCAGGACGCGCTGGAGATGGTGTCGGGCACGGTCGGCCGCTCGCCGTCCATCACCTACCTGCACAACCCGCCGCACCTGCTCGCGGACGTGCGATGAGCGCAGTCGGTCACGTCGTGAAGCACGTCGCGTCCGGCGCGATGCTGCGCGGCGCCCGCCAGGACCTCCGCATGGTCGCCCGCGGGTGGCGCTGGGGACGGCGCTCGATGGTGCCGCGCTCGGCCGAGCCGTTCGTCAAGCCGCGCACGAGCGAGCCGTTCCCGACCGCCTGGGCCCGGACGCCGGTCGCCAGCGTCGTGCGCGAGGGCATCCAGCGCTTCGGGCTGGGGCCGCTGCTCGAGTCGCAGGTGCGGCCCACGGTGCGCGGCCTGGACGTGCTCGACCGGATCGAGGGGCCGGTCGTGTTCGTCGCCAACCACACCTCCCACCTCGACACCCCGCTGATCCTGCTCGCGCTGCCCGAGACCTGGCGCCGCCGGACCGCCGTCGCCGCGGCCGCCGACTACTTCTTCGACACCTGGTGGCGCGCCACCAGCTCGGCGATCGTCTTCAACACCTTCCCGATCGAGCGCCGGTCGGGATCCATGTCGTCGACGCCGGGCGACCTGCTGGCCGACGGCTGGAGCATCGTGGTGTTCCCCGAGGGCACCCGCTCCCCGGACGGGTGGAGCCGGCAGTTCAAGCCCGGCGCCGCCTTCTTGTCCAGCCGCCAGCAGGTGCCCGTCGTGCCGGTCGGCATCCGCGGCTCGTACGCCGCGATGCCGCGCGGCCGGGGCTGGCCGGTGCCCGGGCGCCCGCCGGTCACCGTGCGCTTCGGTGAGCCGCTGACGCCGCTGCCCGGCGAGGGCCCCCGCGAGCTGGGCACGCGCATCGAGCAGGCCGTCGCCCGGCTGGTCGACGAGGACGCCACGACCTGGTGGGACGCCACGCGCCGCGCCGCCCAGGGCCTCACGCCGTCCATGGCCGGGGCCGACACCGCCCGGTGGCGCCGGGTGTGGGACCAGACCACACCGCCCGCCGTCCGGCGTACGCGCCGCGTCTGGCGCTGACCCGCCCTCAGCCGTGCGCGTGCAGCGGCGGTCCGGGGCAGACCATGCGCTTGCGGCCGTCGCTCTCGGAGTACGTGTGCTCGGCCATCGGGTGCCCGCACACCGGGCAGGCGAAGCTCTGGTCGGCGGGTCGCGTCGGCGGCTGGTCCTGCGAGCCCAGCTGGGCAGGACCGAGGAAGCGGAACAGGAAGGCGTAGACCCGCCGCCCGAAGCCTCCACGCGGCTCGTCGGCGGTCGGCTGCTCGGTCACCGGACGAGCGTACGGCGCCCGCCGCCGGGGGCCACCGCCACACCGGCGGGCAGAGGCCGTCCTCGCCGCGCGGGCTGAGCACCCACCCGCCTCGCGGCGCCGACTTCTGCCCGCCGGTGTGGCGCGCTCAGCCCGGCGGCGGCGCGGCGTGCCGGCGCACCCACGCGTGCATCGCGATGGCGGCGGCCGCGCCGGCGTTGATCGACCGCGTCGAGCCGTACTGCGCCACCGACAGGACGTCGGCGCAGGCCTCGCGCGCGGCCTGCGACAGGCCCGGCCCCTCCTGCCCGAGCAGCAGCAGGCACGCGCGCGGCAGCTCGTAGGTCTCCAGCGGGACGGCGCCCGGCAGGTTGTCGACACCGAGGACGGGCAGCCCGCGCTCGCCCGCGAAGGCCGCCAGGTCGCCCACCTGCGCGTGGTGGTGCAGCGTCAGGTAGCGGTCGGTCACCATGGCGCCGCGCCGGTTGAAGCGCCGGTGGCCGACCACGTGCACGCCGGCGGCGTTGAAGGCGTTGGCGGTGCGCACCACCGAGCCGATGTTGAGGTCGTGCTGCCAGTTCTCGACGGCGACGTGGAACGGGTGGCGCCGGGTGTCGAGGTCGGCGACGACGGCCTCGACGCGCCAGTAGCGGTAGCGGTCGACGACGTTGCGGCGGTCGCCCTCGGCCAGCAGCACGGGGTCGTACCGGTCGTCGTCCGGCCAGGAGCCCGGCCAGGGGCCCACCCCCACCTCCTCGCGCGCAGGCTGCTCCACGAGCCGAGCGTAAGTCCGCAGGCGCCGGACGGCCGGGCCGCGCCGCTGCAGGTCGAAGAGCGCTCAGGCCGCTGTCGGGTGGACGCCGCCCGCTCGCCTACCCTGGAGCGGTGATGCACACCCTGGGCCCGGAGTGGCTGCACCCCGAGTCCCTGCTCGACAGCCTCGGCGGCTGGGCGCTGTGGGGCACCGCGCTCATCGTCTTCGCCGAGTGCGGGCTGTTCGTCTTCTTCCTTCCCGGCGACTCGCTGCTGTTCACCGTCGGCCTGCTCGTCGGCCGTGGCTCGATCCACCACTCGCTGTGGCTGGTGTGCCTGGTGCTGTCGGTCGCGGCCCTCCTCGGCAACGTCGTGGGCTACGAGATCGGACGCCGGGCCGGGCCGGCCCTGTTCCGGCGTCCGGACTCGCGCCTGTTCAAGCAGCGCTACATCGACCAGACCGTCGCCTTCTTCGACAAGCACGGCCCGCGCGCCATCGTGCTCGCCCGCTTCGTGCCGGTCGTGCGCACGTTCATCACGGTGACCGCGGGCGTCGGGCGCATGGACCGGCGCAAGTTCTTCGCCTGGTCAGCCCTCGGCGCGGCGCTGTGGGGCACCGGCGTCACGGTGCTCGGGTACTTCCTGGGTTCGGTGTCGTTCATCGCGAACAACCTCGAGGCCATCGCGGTGCTGATCGTGCTCATCTCGGTGCTGCCGGCGGTCGTGGAGGTGCTGCGCGCGCGCCGCGGCGAGCGCCACCCCGACTACGACGAGGAGCACGAGCGCCAGGACGTGCTCGACGAGGACGTGCGCGGCTGAGGGTCAGCCCGGTGCCGCGAAACGTCGTACGGCCTCGGTGTCGTCCTCGCGCAGCGCGGTGAAGACCGCGGCCGCCTGCTGCCCGTCCCACAGCACCACCGACCCAGCGCTGCCGCGGCGAGCCGTCCCCGACACCGGCACCGTCAGCGAGATCCCACCCCCGCCCGCGCCGGCTCGCATGCCGAGCAGGAACCGGGTGAGCGCCAGCGGGCCGGTCGCCCCGTCGACGGTCAGGGCGCCGGCGCCACTGCGGGCCAGCGGAACGGTGCGGAACGGGTTGACCAGGGTCGTCGGGCTGCCGGCCTTGGCGACGATCGCCGCGAGCAGCTCGCGCTGGCGCTCGACCCGGCCGAGGTCGCCGCGCGGGTCGAAGTAGCGGGCGCGGGCGTAGCCGAGCGCGACCGCGCCGTCCGCCTCCTGGCAGCCCTTGGCGATGTCCAGGCCGGCGCGGCGGTCCTCGATCGCCGTCCTCGGGCAGATCCGCACCCCGCCGACCGCGTCGACCATCGAGGCGAATCCACCGAAGCCGATCTCGACGTAGTTGTCGACCCCGATGCCGGTGGCCTGCTCGAGCGTGCGCGCCAGCAGCGCCGGGCCACCGATCGAGAACGCCGCGTTGATCTTGTTCTCGCCGTGGCCCGGGATGGCGACGTAGGAGTCGCGCGGCACGCTCATCAGCACCGTCGGCCCGCCACCGGACGGCACGTGCAGCAGCAGGATGGTGTCGGTGCGCTGGCCGGCGGTGCTGCCGGTGCGCAGCGCCTTGCGCTGGGCGGCGGTCAGCCCGGCCCGCGAGTCCGATCCCACGACGAGGTAGGTGCGCCCGGGTGTGCTGACCGTGGCCGAGCCGAGGGCCGCCGTGCGGTTCAGTGCGGTCCACCCCACCCCCAGCAGCACCAGGGGGTAGGCGACGAGCAGCAGCACGACGAGCAGCACGAGCCGGCGCGCCAGCCGGCCGCGGCGGCGCGGCGCCCGGGTCGGCGGGGCCATGCCCGGCGGCGGCACCGTGCCCGGTGGCGGCACCCTGCCCGGCTGCGGCACCGTGCCCGGTGGCGGCACCGTGCCCGGCCGCGGCACCGTGCCCGGCTGCGGCACCCTGCCCTGCTGCGGCGAGCGGTCGGCCGGGCCGCTGCGGACGCCGGTGCCCGCAGGCGCGTCCGGTGGCCGCGGGCCGAAGCCGTCGGGGGGCGGGGCGTCGTACGACATCGGCCCACGGTAGGCGCTGCGCCTGGACGCGTCCCGCGCCTCGCCTTGCACCTGCCCTGCGCCGTGCGCCCTGCGCTCGCCCCTACCCCGCGCCTGCGTCTGCGCGCGCCTGCCGCGCGCCCCGGTCCGGGGGACGGCTCGCCTTGTGCCCACCTGCGGCGGAGGTGAGAGTGAGCCCATGCGCTGGCCGATCCTGCTCCGAACCGTCGCCGCGACGACCGCCACCGCGGTCGCCGGCGCCCTGCTCACCGATCCCTCGAGCCGGTGGTACCGCACTCTCGACCTGCCGTCGTGGCAACCGCCTCCGAGCACGTTCCCGCTCGTCTGGACCCCGCTGTACGTCGACATCGCGGTCAGCTCGGCCATCGCCCTCGACCGGCTCTCGGCCGACCCGGCCCGGCGTGCCGAGCGCGCGACGTACCGCGGTGTGCTCGGCACCAACCTGGCGCTCAACGCCGGCTGGTCGCTGCTGTTCTGGCGCACCCGGCGCCCGTGGCTGGCCGCCGCCGAGTGCGCGGCTCTCACGATCAGCGCGGCCGACCTGACCTTCCGCACCGCCCACGCCGACCGCCGCGCGGCCGTCGCGCTCGCCCCCTACCCGCTGTGGTGCGCCTTCGCGACCGTCCTCACCGCCAGCATCGCCTGGCGCAACCGCGACCGCTGAGCCCGGTCGGCGACCGCGTCGGCCCAGCGGCGCGCGTCGGGCCGCGGGCTACAGTTCCGGGGTGGCGACCGGACGGCAGGCCCCGCCGCGTCCCGGAGACCTCTCGTGAGCGACTGGCTGTCCCAGCTGCTCGACCCCGATCTCGCGTCGCTGAGCGCGGGCGGGGTCTACCTGGTGCTCTTCGTGCTCGTCTTCGTCGAGTCGGGCCTGCTCGTGGGTTTCGCGCTGCCGGGTGACACCGTCCTGTTCACGGCGGGCCTGCTTGCCGCGCGCGAGGGCTCGCAGCTGTCGCTGCCGGTGCTCGCGATCGGCACGGCGGTGTGCGCGGTCGCCGGTGACGCCGTCGGCTACTGGACCGGCCGGCGCTTCGGGAGGCCCTGGGTCGAGCGGCGGGCCGGCAGGGCGGCCAAGCACCTGCCGCGCGCGGAGGAGTTCTACCGGCGGTGGGGCATCAGCGCGGTGGTCCTCGCGCGCTTCGTCCCCTGGGTGCGCACGTTCGCCCCGATCGTCGCGGGCGCCGCCCGGATGCCCTACCCGCGGTTCCTCGCCGCCAACGTGGTGGGCGCACTGCTGTGGGGGTCCGGGCTCATCGTGCTCGGTTACGTCGCCCACTCGGTGTCGTGGGTGCGCCACGCCGCCTACGCGGTGGCCGCGGTGTCCGTGCTCGCGACCATCGCCATGGGTGTGGCCGGACGTCGGCGCCGCACCCGCCGCTAGGGGCTCAGCCCGCGCTGGCGGTGCGGCTGACGGCCGGGGCGAGCGTCGCCGAGCCGCCGAAGACCCAGCGGTAGGCGGTGGGGCGTGTCGGGCGGACCTGCTGCGAGACCGCGCCGGTGCGGTCGCTCACCCGGCGGGTGAGCGTGCGCCACGGCGCGGCGCCGACACGCTGCTGCAGCGTGAGGGTCTGGCCCGGGGCGGCGCGGCCACCGGCCACGACGCGCGCGCTAAGCACTGCGGGACGACCGGCGCGGGCCGTGGCGGTGAGGCTGGTCGGCACCCGCTGCACCTGCACGCTCGCGGCGGCCGACCGCGCGGCGAGCACCCTCGCGGACGCCGGCACGACCGCGCGCAGCGCCACCCGGCCGGTGGCGCCCGGCCGCAGCGTGAACCGCGCCGAGCCCGCCACGGACGGCACGGTCGCCACGGTGCGCCACGTGCCGGTGCCCGACACCTGCTGCAGCGTGATCTGGGTCGCCGGCGCGGCGCCGGTCGCCACCGTGACGGTGGCCGTCACGGTGAGGTCGGTGCCGACGTACGCCGTGGCGGGGGCGCGCAGCCTCACGCTGACCGCGACGGGCGCGAGCGGCGCCGAGGCAGGAGCCGGGGGCCGGGGTGCAGGGCTCGGTGCCGGTGCGGGAGCGGGGGCGGGGGCGCCGCCCAGGGCGGGGACGACGTCCAGGAAGGACGAGCGCGCGGTGTTCCAGGCGCGGGCGAGGTAGCCCGCGGGTGCCGGGCCGGGGTCGAAGTAGTCGTCGTGGTTGCAGTCGTAGAGCGCCTCCGACCCGGGCGTGGTGCACGTGGCGACCATCGCCTGCCCCGACCCGTCGTCGTAGCACAGGGCGTCGGACTCGTCGGTGCAGTGGCCGTAGCGCGTCGGGTGCGGCGCGCTGGGCTGCACGGCGCCCAGCATGTGCATCAGCTCGTGCGCGGGCGCGGAGTGGTAGCCGGCGTGGGCGGCCCAGCAGGGCGCGTCGACCCGGCCGTACATCGCGACGCCGCCGTCGTTGTCGTTGCCGCTGCCCGGCGAGTCGTCCTGGTAGGTCTCCGCGATCCCGCACAGCGAGGCGGCGTCGGCGAGCACCAGGTACTTGCGGTCGGGCCGGTTCAGGCCCTGGGCGTCGAGCGCGCTGATGAGCGACGTGATGGGCGACTGCGTCAGCGTGCCGTCGGCCACGGTGACCTCGGGGACGACGGGGGTGCACGCGCCGTCCTGCACCCAGCGCACGCGACGGCCGCCGGCCCGCGAGGACAGGGCGAAGGTGTCGTCGACGTCGGCGACGTAGGACCGCAGCGCCGGCAGCAACTGGGCGTAGCGGCTGGGCGTGGCCGCCTCGCGCACGTAGAGCACCTGCACCCGGTTGCCGTCGGTCGTGCCCGAGCAGGACGGCGGCACGTGGGCGCCCAGCCCGCCGAGCACCGCGGTGCCGGGGGGGACGGTCGCCGCCCAGCCGACCGCCGAGGTGGCGGTGCGCAGCAGGTCGGCACCGGGCCGCCGGACGGGCAGGCCGCCCAGCGCGCCGAGCAGCGACCCGGTGCTGGGACGCACGCGCACGTCGACGCCGGGAGCCGGCTCGTCGAGGTGGTGGGGCATGGCCTGGGCGACGCGGGCGGCAGGTCGCCAGGTGCCTGCGCTGCCGGCGGAGTCCCCGAGCCCGAGAACCGCTCCGGCCAGACCGCCGACGACCAGGGACAGGCTGGCCCCGAGGGCCGACCCCACCACGACGAGACGGCGCATGGGGTCCTGTCGGGCGTGCGGGGCGTCACCTTGAGCACTGGCGACCGCTAGGACCCGGGCGGCGGACGCCGACCGTCAGCCGGCGTCGCGCCGTGCGGCTGCGGTCGCTGCGGCGGGGTCGACGCCACCAGCTCGAGGGGCTCGACCGGGCTGATGCCGCGCATCCGGGCTGCCCAGCTGCCGGGCCACCCGGCTGCTGCAGCGGCCAGTGCGGCCGCGGCCTCGTCGTGCCGACGTCCGGCCGCGACGAGCACCTCGGTGGTCTGCACGTGCTCGCGGTGCAGGGCCGCGAGCCGCTGATGGGTGCGCAGGTCGGGGTAGCCGAGTGCGACGGTGACCAGATGGTCGACGGCGTGGGTCAGCGCGTTCTCGCGGGCGCCGAGGTCGTCGTCCGGCCCGTCGCTCGCGGCGGCGTGCGCCTCACGGACGGCGGCCAGCGCCGCGCGCTCGTGCGGCGCTGACGCGCTGACGGTGCTCAGCAGCGGCGCCACGAGGTCGTGCCGCTGCCTGCGGGCCGGTTCGAGCCGGCGCCTCGCGTCGGCCGTGGCGTCGCGGAGCCCGACCAGCCGCTGCGCCAGCACGCCGACGGCCGCGACCGCCAGCACGATGAGCAGCAGGACGACCCCGAGCCACGCCACGCCACCGCTCACCTCAGAGCCCGAGCTCGGCCTTGCCGAAGGCGAAGCGGTACTCCAGGCCCTCGGCGGCGACCCGCTCGCGGGCACCGGTGTCGCGGTCGACGATCACCGCGACCGCGACGACCTGCGCACCCGCTTCGCGCAGCGCCTGGACGGCGGTCAGCACCGAGCCGCCGGTCGTGCTGGTGTCTTCGACGGCCAGCACGCGGCGACCTGCGACGTCGGGCCCCTCGATGCGCCGCTGGAGGCCGTGCGCCTTGCCCTCCTTGCGGACGACGAAGGCGTCGAGGGCGCGACCGCGGGCAGCCGCGGTGTGCAGCATGGCCGTGGCCACCGGGTCGGCGCCGAGCGTCAGCCCGCCGACGGCGTCGATGTCGAGGTCGTCGACGAGGTCGAGCATCACCTGGCCGACCAGCGGGGCGGCGAGCGCGTCGAGGGTGATGCGGCGCAGGTCGACGTAGTAGTCGGCCCGGGCGCCGCTGGACAGCGTCACCTCACCGTGCACCACAGCGGTGTCGAGCACGCGCTCGAGCAAGGCCGCCCGAGCACCCCCGGGGCGGTCGGTGCCGTCGGTGGTCACGCCGTTCGTCGCGTCGTCGCTCACGCTCGCGACCCTACCGGCGGGTGGCTCAACGCCGAGACCGAGCGCTCGCGACCGCCCAGCTGCCCCGCCGCACCAGCCCGCGCGGTGCGAGCCGCACGAGTGCGACGAGCCCGCGGTAGAGCGGGCTCGGGACGCTGACGACCGAGCCCCGGCGGACGTCGGCGAGGCCGGCGTGCACGACGTCGTCACTGTCGAGCCACGCCCAGCGCGGCAGGCGCGACATGTCCAGGCCCGCCCGCTGGTGGAGCTGCGTGCGGACGAAGCCGGGGCAGATGGCCGTGACCGTCACGCCGTGGGGTGCGAGCTCACCCGCGAGCCCCTCGCTGAACGACGTCACCCATGCCTTCGCCGCCGAGTAGCTGCCCATCGCGACGAAGCCGCTGACCGACGAGACGTTGACGATCGCGCCGCGCCGGCGCTCGACCATGGCCGACGCCGCTGCGTGCGCGAGGACCAGGACCGCCCGGCACAGCACGTCGAGCATCCGCTCCTCGTCCTCGACCCGTGAGCGCAGGAACGTGTCGGACAAGGCGAAGCCGGCGTTGCTCACCAGCACGTCGACCGGTCGCTTGCGGTCGGCGACCCGGTCGGCCACCGCCTGCAGCTGCTCGCGGTCGGCGAGGTCAGCGCCGATCACCTCGACCTGGCGCCCGTACGCCGACCGCAGCTCGTCGGCCACGACCTCGAGCCGGTCGGTGTCACGCGCGACGAGCACGAGGTCGTGGCCGTCTGCCGCGAGCCGGCGGGCGAACGACAGGCCGATGCCGACGGTCGCCCCGGTGACGAGGGCAGTCGGGGCCGGGGTGGCGGGCCTGTCGTGAGGCATGGTGCGACCCTAGCCACCGCCTCCGACAGCCGGCGCCGTCCGGAGCGAACGCGGACGGCGCGCTGCGCGGTGGCGCGCACGGTGGCGCTGCAGCCCGCACCGGTAGGTTCGCGGGGTGCGCCTCGCCACCTGGAACGTCAACTCAGCCCGTGCCCGCATCGACCGCATCGTCGCGTGGGTCGAGCGCAGCGACGTCGACGTGGTGGCGCTGCAGGAGACCAAGTGCAAGGACGAGCAGTTCCCGACCGAGCGCTTCACCGACCTCGGCTACGAGGTGGCCCACCACGGCTACTCCCAGTGGAACGGCGTCGCGATCCTGTCGCGCGTCGGGCTGACCGACGTCCAGACCTCGTTCGGGCAGCCGCAGTGGGGCGACCCGCCCGCCGACGAGGCGCGCTCGCTGGCAGCGACCTGCGGCGGGGTGCGGGTGTGGTCGCTCTACGTGCCGAACGGTCGCCAGCTGGGCGACCCGCACCTGGACTACAAGCTCGCGTGGCTCGACCGGCTGCGTGAGGCCGGCGCCGGCTGGCTGACCGACGACCCCGCGGCCCAGGTGGCGCTGGTGGGCGACTGGAACGTCGCCCCGCGCGACGAGGACGTCTGGGACATGGCCAAGTTCGAGCACTCCACCCACGTCTCGCCGCCCGAGCGTGCGGCGTTCCAGGCCGTGGTCGACGCCGGGTACGCCGACGTCGTGCGCCCTCACACCGAGGGCCAGTTCACCTACTGGGACTACACGCAGCTGCGCTTCCCCCGCAAGGAGGGCATGCGCATCGACTTCGTGCTCGCCTCGCCCGCCCTCGCCGCGCGCGTCACCGGCGCCGAGATCGACCGGCAGGAGCGCAAGGGCAAGGGGGCCAGCGACCACGCACCCGTCGTCGTGCAGCTGGCCGACGCGGCCGGAGGGTAGCCGTGCCGGTCCTGGACGTCGTCCGGGCCGATCCTGACCGACCGGCTTACACCCAGCGAGCCGTGGCCGGACGCCGGACCGGCCGATCAGCCGGCCTTGGGGGCCTTGGCGATCGAGGCGCTCCACGCACGCTTCTGCGTCACGGCGACCCCCCGAGCGACCACCTGCCCCTGCTTCTCGATCGACCAGCGCCACAGCGGCAGCTTGCTCACCTGCGTGACCGTGGTCACACCTATCGAGTTGCTCATCGCACGCCCGTCCTCGGTCGGACCCCGCTGGCCAGGATCCACTCGGACCGACGCTAACCGGCCGGGAGCAAGATCACCCGCGCAACAGAGACTTCGCCCGCGAGTCACTCAGCCGGAAGTCTCCGGCAGAGCCGCCACGAGCCTGGCGAGCAGTCGCACGAGCGTCACGTAGTCGTCCCCCGGGAGGGCCTGCGCCACAGCGCTGCGCACCTGGTCGACCAGCGGCGCGAGTGCGGCCTGCGCGGTCGCGCCCTGCGACGTCAGCTGCAGCACCCCCTGGGCCTCGCCGACCCACCCGCGTTTGATGAGAGCGTCGACGACCGCCCCGACGCGCGCCGGCTCGTCGAACGGCGAGAGTCTTCCCACCAGGTCGCGGCGAGGGGTCGACCCGCGCGCGAGCGAGGCCAGCACCTGCCAGCCCCGCCGGTCGACGTCCCTCCCGGCGAGGGCCGCGTCGAAGGCGGCGTCGAGCCGGGCGTCGGCCTCCTTGAGCCACCACCCGACCGGACGCTTCAGCAGCTGGTCGTCGGTCACCGCGCCGGTGTGGCGGTCACGGGATCATGACGGCACGCACGCAGCCGTCGAGCTTGTCCTTGAAGAGCTCGTAGGCCTTCGGGCCCTCTTCGAGCGACATGGTGTGGGTGGCCAGGTGCTCGGTCACCAGCTCGTCGCGCTGCATGCGCTCGAGCAGCATCGGGATGTAGCGCTGGCCGTGCATCTGCGCGCCGCGCATGGTGATGCCCTTGTTCATGAGCGCGCCGAGCGGGAACTTGTCGACGACCGCAGCGAACACGCCGAGCACGAACACGTTGCCGCCCTTGCGACAGTTGTAGATCGCCTCCCGGACGGCGACCGGTCGGTCGGTCTGCAGCCGCAGCTGCTGCTTGACCTGGTCGTAGAGGAACTGCGGTCCGGTGGTGTGGGCCTCCATGCCGACGGCCTCGATGCAGACGTCCGGACCGCGGCCGCCGCTGCGCTCGAGCAGCTCGTCACCGATGTTCGTCGCGGTGTAGTCGAGGGTCGCCGCGCCGATGTGCTTCTCGACCTGCGCCAGCCGCTCGGGCAGCCGGTCGATGACGACGACGTCAGCGGCGCCGAGCAGCATCGCCGCCCGCGCTGCCATCTGGCCGACGGCGCCCGCGCCCCAGACGGCGACGACGTCCCCGGGCTTCACGCCGCCCAGGTCGGCGCCCATCCAGCCGGTTGCCGCGGAGTCCGACGCGAACAGCGCGCGCTCGTCGCTGACGTCGTCGGGGATGGTGAACGCGCCGACGTCGCCGTAGGGCACGCGGATGTACTCGGCGTGGCTGCCGGCGTTGCCGCCCATGGCGTGCGAGTAGCCGAAGCAGCCGCCGGGGTGGGAGCCCCACAGCGCCTCGGTGATCGCCGGGTTGGTGTTCCCGTTGTCGCACATCGAGAACAGCTCGCGCTTGCAGTACCAGCAGTGGCCGCACGCGATGAACGACGCCACGACGACGCGGTCACCGACCTTGTGCTTCGTGACCGAAGAGCCGCAGGCGACGACCTCGCCGATGAACTCGTGGCCCAGCACGTCCCCGGCTTCAAGGAACGGGATGTAGCCGCCGAGCAGGTGCAGGTCGGAGCCGCACGTGACGGTGCGCCGCACCTTGACCAAGATGTCGTGGCTGTTGCGCAGGACGGGGTCCGGCACCGTCTCGACGCTCAGCTCGTTCACGCCCTGCCAGGTCAGCGCTCTCACAGCCGCCCCTCCCCTCGTCCGTTGGCGGTGGCCCAGCGCAGCGCCGCGTTCGTCGCGGTGGGTCGCGTGGTGCTCGGCGCGTCGGGGAGCAGCACCTCACCGACCTCGAGCAGCTGCTTGGCCTCGCGCAGCGCCGTGCGCAGCCGGCGCGTCGCGTCGGCTGCGTCGCCCTTGGGTGCCGTCGCGTACCGCGCTCGCAGCTCGGTGCCCTTGTCGCCGGGGGCGGGCGTGGTCTCGATCTCGAGCCCGTCCAGCTCGTCGAGCGGCGCGGGCCACCTGCCGCCGGCGCCGACGTCCGACTGCTCGCGCAGGACGGTGACCACGCGCCACTTCTGCGGGTCGTCGTGACGAGCCTTCGCCCGCCTCGCCCGAACGACGAGCGCCCCTACGCCGGTCGCGACGACCCCAGCGCCCACCAGACCTGCCCCGCTACGCGATGCCATGGCGGCGGGGTACCCCTCCATCTGTGCGCCAATCGTGCGACCTGCGACCTGCGACGTGCGACGTGCGAGCCGTGCGTGCGGCGTGCGGCGTGAGCGGTGCGTGCGCCTCACCTCAGCGTGATCATGCAATCGGGGACCGCACCGCGGACGTCGGCGGCCGTCGTCCACCGTGATGACGGCCGTGGTTGCGACGTGGCCCCGGAGGGCGAGCCGGGATTGCATGATCACGAAGACTGAGGGCTTCCACGCCGTGACGATGACCGGACGACGTCGAACCGGGCCGGGCGTCGGTGCCCGCAGGTCCGCGTCAAGGAGCTTGCGACAGCGGGCCGGAGGGCGCCGGCGTCCGGACCGAGCCGGCCCGCACCGCCCGCCGAGCCGGGATTGCATGATCTGTGAGTGTTGGGGGGCTGGCTCGTGGGTGGGCTGGCG